>CACYYD010000005.1 GCA_902778585.1 uncultured Eubacteriales bacterium
CAGTGTCTGCTCAACACAAAAGCAACCAGCAACATTTACTGTTACTGGTTGCTAAAATCTTTTGATTTTTCACTGTCCTCTTGACGGGTAGCAGTTCAAACTGCTCGGAGCCGGAGGCTCCATAATTATTATGAGAAAAAGAGTAATAGCGACATATGCAATACTGGCAGCGCTGCTGATCATTCTGGTGCTGCTCAATATTCTGCTCGGCAGCTCGTCCGTATCGGCGGCCGAGTCTCTTCGCATACTCTTTTCGCATGATACCGTATCCAAATACGGCAAGATCGTTTGGGATATCCGCATGCCGAGGATACTGGCAGCGGCTCTTCTCGGAGGAGCTCTTGCGGTTTCCGGATTTCTGCTGCAGAACTTCTTCGCGAATCCTATCGCGGGTCCGTATATACTTGGTATCTCGTCAGGAGCCAAGCTGGTCGTAGCCTGCGTCATGGTATTCGCGCTCGCCCGCGGCATGATGGTCCATTCGCTGGTGATGATAATCGCGGCTTTTGCGGGCTCGCTCATAGTGACGGGCGTGATCCTTCTGATATCCGGCAAGGTGAAGAGCATGGCAGTACTCATAGTCTGCGGCGTTATGGTCGGATATATCTGCTCGGCGGTCACGGAATTTCTCGTTACATTCGCCGATGACTCCAACATAGTCAATCTGCACAACTGGTCGATGGGAAGCTTCTCGGCGGTGGGCTGGGACAACATCAGGGTGATCACTGTTGTTGTACTGGTATCGGTGATCATCTCTTTCCTGCTTTCAAAGCCGATGAACGCATTCCAGATGGGCGAGCAGTACGCGGTCAGCGTCGGAGTAAACATCCGCTCATTCAGGATAGGCCTCATAACGCTTTCGAGCATACTGTCGGCGACGGTCACAGCTTTCGCTGGACCGATCTCATTCGTCGGCATAGCTGTCCCGCATATCATAAGGTCGGTCACCGACAGCTCAAAGCCGGTCGTCATGATACCGCAGTGCTTCCTCGGCGGATCCGTGTTCTGCCTGTTCTGCGACCTGCTGGCGAGGAGCCTTTTCGCGCCGACTGAGATGAGTATAAGTTCGATGACTGCAGTCTTCGGAGCGCCTGTCGTGATCGCGATGCTGATAGGAAGAAAGAAGAGGTGATCCCATGAGTGACGCAGGAATGAGAACGGTCATCAGGACGGAGAACCTCGACTCGGGATACGGGCACAAGGTGATAGTCGCCGGCGCTGAGATAGAAGTGCGGGCGGGAGAGATAGTGACACTTATTGGCCCGAACGGCGCGGGTAAATCCACCATACTGAAGACGATAGCCGGGCAGCTCGAGCCTGTCGCGGGAACGATATACATAGGAGAGACTGAGCGTTCGTCATACAGTCTCACGGATATAGCAAAGAAGCAGGCCGTGATGCTCACCGAGAGGATGCCGGCCGAGAAGATGAGCTGCGAAGAAGTGGTATCACTGGGGCGTTACCCTTACACGGGAAGGCTCGGGAT
Source organism: uncultured Eubacteriales bacterium (assembly GCA_902778585.1). GTDB lineage: Bacteria > Bacillota > Clostridia > Peptostreptococcales > Anaerovoracaceae > Crickella. The sequence continues at coordinate 1,487 of CACYYD010000005.1, forward strand.
ACTCTCGGACAGCGATAAAAAGATAGTCCGCGATACCATGGAACTGGTACACGTGACGGAGCTGGCTGACAGGAGCTACGACCGGATAAGCGACGGGCAGAGGCAGAGGGTGCTCCTTGCGAGGGCGATCTGCCAGGAGCCTGAGATAATGATCCTGGACGAGCCTACGTCATACCTCGACATAAGGCACAAGCTGGAGTTCCTGGACCTTGTGAGGAGTCTCACAAGGGATAAGAAGATAGGCGTTATAATGTCGATGCACGAACTCGAACTCGCGCATCTCATAGCAGACAAGGTCATCTGCATCTCCGCAGACGGCATGGTAGAGAAGGTCGGAAGCCCAGAAGAGGTCTTTACCGACGAACTCATAAGCAGGCTGTACGGTCTCGGAGACGGAAGGCTCAGGGAAGTATATTCGGGATTTGAAAAGAGCATAGAGAAAGATGTCTAAGGTAATAATGGTACAGGGCACCATGTCCAATGCCGGCAAGAGCCTTCTTGCCGCCGGGCTGTGCCGCATATTCAGACAGGACGGATACAGGGTGGCGCCTTTCAAGTCACAGAACATGGCGCTCAACTCCTTCGCGACGAAGGAGGGACTTGAGATGAGCCGTGCGCAGGTGGTCCAGGCCGAAGCAGCCGGGATCGAGCCGTTGGTGTGCATGAATCCTATCCTCCTGAAACCGACTGATGACCAGGGGTCACAGGTCATCATCAACGGAAAGTCGATCGGCAACATGAAGGCCCGCGACTATTTCAGGTACAAGACAGAACTGATCCCTGTCATAAAGGAAGCATTCCGCAAACTTGAGGATCAGTTCGACATAATCGTAATAGAAGGTGCAGGATCGCCGGCAGAGATCAATCTGAGGGAAAACGACATAGTCAACATGGGCCTTGCGGAGATGGTGGATGCGCCGGTGCTTCTGGTCGGAGATATCGACAGAGGAGGCGTCTTTGCCCAGCTCCTCGGAACGCTGATGCTCCTCGAGGACAGCGAAAAGGCAAGAGTCGGCGGACTCATAATCAATAAATTCAGGGGCGACGCGTCGCTCCTTGACAGCGGAATCGAGATGCTCGAAGAAAAGGGCGGAGTCCCGGTAGTGGGCACAGTGCCGTACATGGATATAAAAGTGGAGGACGAGGATTCCCTGTCGGAGAGGCTCACGGCCGACCGCAGAGGTCTTGTGGACATTGCAGTAGTAAGGCTGCCGAAGATATCCAACTTCACGGACTTTGACGTGTTTGAGCAGTTCCCGGATGTATCCGTGAGATATGTCACGGAGCCTTCAGAACTGAGAGGGGCCGACATGGTCGTCCTTCCGGGATCCAAGAGCACGATCGCAGACCTTGCATGGCTGCGCGAAAGAGGCTTCGAAGATGCGATCCTCGAGATGCACAGAAGCGGTGTTCCGGTCTTCGGTATCTGCGGAGGTTACCAGATGCTCGGACTTGACGTATCTGACCCTGAAGGTGTAGAGGGCGGCGGTGAGATCGACGGTCTGGGTCTGCTGCCTGTTTCGACGGTCCTCGCCGGCGACAAAAAGACTGAACAGTTCTCCGGACGCTTCTGCAGTACCGAGGGTATTTTTGCGGGTCTCAGCGGACTGGAGATAGAAGGATACGAGATCCACATGGGCAGGACTTCACGCAGCGGACGCTGCATGGAGGGCGCTGACTTTACTTCGGGCGGTACAGGGACAGCAAGCGGCGGAGTCTACGGATCATATATCCACGGTATATTTGACGGAGAAGGGATAGCCGCTGCTGTGGTCAAGGCTCTGGCAGACAGAAAGGGCGTTGTGCTGAGCGGCGGAGACGCCTCATCGCACAGAGACTTCAAAGAGAAAGAATATGACAGGCTCGCGGCGATACTGAGGGAGAACCTCGATATGGACCGCATCTACGGCATGCTCAGGGAGGCTGCATTTTGATAAGCATAGATCCTTTCAATAAAGACAGATATGATGAGGTCAGAGCTGCGTGGGACAGAGTAGCAAAGCCGCTGGGCAGCCTTGGCAGGTTTGAGGACATCACGGCGCGCATCGGTGCCATACATGACTCGACCGTTATAGATATAAAAAAGCGCGCTGTCATCATGATGATAGCCGACAACGGCATAGTCGCCGAGGGCGTTACCCAGTCCGGACAGGACGTCACTGCCGCAGTTGCGGAGTGGATGGGACGCGGCGAGAGCTCGGTCTGCAAGATGGCAAAGACTGCCAAGGCAGATACAATCCCGGTCGACGTAGGCATCAACATGGAAGGCAGTCCGAAGGGTGTCGTAGACCGCAAAGTCATGAAAGGCACAAGAAACTTTGCGTACGAGCCCGCAATGACTGAAGATGAGTGCATGCAGGCGATAGAAGCGGGCATCGATATAGTCTGCGACTGCAGCGCAAAAGGATATAAGCTTCTCGCTACGGGCGAGATGGGTATCGGCAACACGACGACGAGCTCGGCTCTTGCGGCGGCTCTCCTCGGTCTTGATGCAGGAGCGGTCACCGGAAGAGGCGCTGGACTGAGCACTGCCGGACTCAGGCGCAAGATACAGGTCATTCAGGATGCCCTGGACAGATACTGCACTGAGGATGAGGGCGGGCGTGACAGCTCGGAGTTTGCGATGCACATGCTCTCATGTGTCGGAGGACTCGACATAGCCGGACTTACCGGAGTTTTCTTAGGCGGCGCGATGAACCGCATTCCGGTCATAATCGACGGATTCATAAGCGCAGTCGCGGCTCTTGTGGCCGAAAGACTCGTGCCGGGCACAAAAGACTATATGATCGCATCGCATCAGGGCAAGGAGCCGGGAATGAAGTACATACTGGACATTCTTGGTCTTGAACCTGTTATCAACGGCATGCTCGCGCTCGGCGAAGGAACAGGCGCAGTGATGCTGATGCCTCTTCTGGACACAGCGCTGGCTCTTTATTCTGATGGACTGGCCTTCGCGGACACAACTGTCGAACAGTACACAGACTTTGAGGCAGGACCTGAAGGTAGCCAGACCGTGCTTATCATCGGATACCCTGACAGCGGAAAGTCTGCGATAGCAGAGAAGATGGTGACAGAGATGTCAGATCCGGATTGCAGGCTCTATGTAGCGACAATGATACCGTACGGACAGGAGGGCAGGGACAGAGTTGAAAAGCACCGCCGCATGAGAGCAGGCAAAGGCTTCATCACGGTCGAGGCGCCGTATGACATCTGCGATGCTGTTGAAAAATGCAGCAAAGAAAACGGCTTTGAACTCGGCGATATGACAGTGCTGCTGGAATGCGTTTCGAACCTTGTGGCGAATGAACTCTTCGAAAAGCATGCTGACAAAGACGGGATGCTGGACAGGCTGAGCAGAGATATCAGCCGCCTGGCAGATATGGCAGACAATCTGGTGATAGTAAGCAATCACTTCCAGGTGGAAGACTCCTTTGACGGGGAGACCCGCATGTACGCGGAGACACTTGATATACTTAACGAAAGACTCAGCAAGATAGCTGACAACACCATAAGACTGTAAACATGAGACTTCTCAGGACTTTAGCGGTAACATTCGCGCTATACTCGAGAATACCGATGCCTCACTTCGAATGGAAGGAAGAAGACATGAGGTACAGCATTGCCGCATTCCCGATTGTGGGAGCGGTGATCGGTCTCGTGTTCTTTGGCGTGTCCGTATGCGCATCACGTTTCGCGATACCTGATGCGGCTGCGGCGCTTTTGCTCGCCGCGGTCCCGCTGATCATCACGGGCGGTTTCCACGCGGATGGCTTCATGGATGTTGCCGATGCGCTGAGTTCGTTCCGCACAAGAGAAGAAAAACTTGAGATCCTGAAGGACCCTCACATAGGAGCTTTCGCGGTCATAAGATTCGCGGTCTGCGGACTCATATACATCGCGTCGCTGATCATAGTTCTCGCATCGGAGAACGCGGGCATCCTTGTGACAGGCATCGCGGCGGGCTTCGCTCTGTCGAGGAGCCTCAGCGGTCTCGCCGTGCTGACATTCAGGTCGGCAAAAAAGGAGGGCATGCTCTATTACGAGTCGACCTCAGCTGCCGGCGGACGGACAGCGAACATCATCGCGGTATGTCTGCTGGCTGCAGCCTCGGTGTTTGTGATGGTGTACTTCGCATGGCCTGCAGGAGGTATCATGATGTCGGCCGCAGTTTTCAGCTTCTGCTGGTATAAGTACATGAGCTATAAGGAATTCGGCGGCATCACAGGCGATACTGCAGGATACTTTGTGGTCGTATGTGAGACTGCTGTCGCGGCTGCTGCGGCTCTGGCAGCGATCATCATGCAGCAGTGAGCCTGAGGCGCGGGATAATAAAAAAATCGATCCGGGAGGATATTGAACGAATGAAGTGTTATCTCATAAGACACGGACAGACGATGGGTAACGTTCTGCTCAACTTCAACGGCTGCAGGACTGACGAGCCGCTGACTGAAGAAGGCAGGGCGGCTCTGAAGAAAATAGATGATGCAGCGGAAGATGCCGTGCTGTTTGCAAGCCCGATGAAGAGGGCAATAGAGACGGCATCGATAATGCTGCCGGGCCATGAACCGACGGTCATAGAGGACCTCCGTGAGATGGACTTCGGATACTTCGAAGGCAAAAACCATAAGACGCTTGACGGAGATCCGGGATATCAGGAGTGGCTGGACAGCGGCGGGGCATCAAAGGTCCCGGGCGGCGAGAGCATAGCGGAATTCCAGTACAGGGTCGTCGGAGCATTCCGCCTTGCGGTGAAGATGGCGAGCGAAAAAGGCGCTGATACCATGTACATAGTCGCTCATGGCGGAACGCTGATGGCTGTCATGAACATGCTGACTGGTGAAAGTTATTATGAATTCAACGCGCCGAACGGCGCAGGTTACTGTACAGAGCTGGAGGTAGATGATGCAGGGAATGTCCTTGCTGCAACTTCATATGATCGCTTTTGCGGCGGGCTTTCTGCTGGATCTGATGGTTGGAGACCCCCACAATATACCCCATCCGGTAGTCCTGTTAGGTAAGCTTATCGCGAGGCTCGACAAAAGCCTGCTCGGGGAGATCCCTCCGGAGAAAAGCGACCCCAATACCAGAGACGCAGCATCGGAAGGACGTAAAGGTGTGATCCTTGTCATTACTGTGGTGCTGACAGCTGCCGTCGTGACTGCGGCTGTGATGTATGCGGCGTACCGCATTTCTCCGTACATTGGACTTGCCGCGGAGGCGGTACTTACCTGTTATCTTCTGGCTCAGACCAGCTTAAGGCGCGAGAGCATGAAGGTGTACCGCGAACTCAGGGAAGGAACGCTCAAAAGCGCAAGGAAGGCGGTCTCCATGATAGTCGGCCGCGATACTGAGGTCCTTGATGAGACGGGAGTCACGAAAGCTGCTGTCGAGACAGTTGCCGAGAACTTCTCGGACGGGGTCATAGCGCCGATGCTGTATGCAGCCATCGGAGGACCGGTCCTCGGCATGACATACAAGGCTATCAACACCATGGACTCCATGGTCGGATATAAGAACGACAGATATATGTGGTTCGGGAAAGCCGCGGCAAAACTTGACGATGCGGCAAACTACATCCCGGCAAGACTGAGCGCGCTGCTTCTCATAGCGGCGAGCGCCATTGCGGGAAAGGACTATGATGCGGGCAGGGCAGCGCGCATCTGGAAGCGCGACAGGCGCAATCACAAGAGCCCGAACGCTGCACAGACTGAAAGCGCAGCGGCAGGAGCACTGGGCGTACAGCTTGCAGGAGATGCACAGTACTTCGGCAAGGCAGTGAAAAAACCATACATCGGCGACAAGGTAAGAGAGATCGAGGCGTACGATATCGTAAGAGTCAACCGCCTCATGCAGGCCGCATCTTTTCTCGGATTCGCGTTATGCCTGGCATCAATCGGAATTGCTGTAATCGCCGCCTGAGTATGACTTGCTGCCGGTATCAATTCAATATGACTTGCCATAAATAACCACAGTACCCGGAATTGATACAGGTTTACTTACCGGAACCCGTAAAGTAGGTCAAAACGAATAGAGAAATGGCGAAATGACCTACTTCGTGATCTGTATGCATGACTCATAAAAGCAAATAGTAGGTCAAAACAGAGAAGGAATGGACTAATAGCCATACTTTGGGGCCTTTAGGCAGAATTCGGGAAAGACTGGTCAAACAGGAGAGCCGGATGAATTCGGAATTTAGTACAAATATAAGTGAAGCCCTGCACGGGGGAGACGTGTACAGAAATGAGGTAAGACTCGATTTTTCGGTAAACCTCAATCCTTTTGACATGCCTCAGGCCGTGCTTGATGCCATACAGACAGGTCTTGCCGAGATACATCAGTATCCGGACCCGAAGCAGCAGAAGCTTCGCGAAGGCATAGCTGCTCTTGAAGCCCCGTCCTTCGGAGAGGGCGGAGCCGGAACTGAAAATGTGGTCTGCGGAAACGGTGCGTCTGAACTCATCATGGCTGCGGTACATGCCGTGATGCCGAAAAAGGCGCTTATCACGGCGCCGTGCTACGCGGGCTATGCCGTGGCTCTGAAGGCTGCTGATACTGAGATCACGGAATATCCTCTGAAGGAGAGCCTCGGCTTTGCCCTCGATGAGGAATTCCTTGGCTATATAACAGAAGACACCGGCATGGTCTTCATAACTGACCCGAACAATCCGAACGGGAAGCTCATCAGGCCGGATCTGAAAAAAGCTATCGCCGCGAAGTGCGAAGAATGCGGGGTAGTTCTCGTGATAGATGAATGCTTCTACCCGCTGACTGATGCAGGACTTGCCGCAAGGCAGGGAGGCAGTGTGATCGCGGACAAAGCTCTTCATCTGAGGGCATTCACCAAGACCTTTGCCATACCGGGCATAAGGACAGGCTATCTGCTTTCACGCGATACCGCGCTTCTTGAAAAGATAAGAAAGCACCTGCCTGAATGGAATGTTTCGAGGATAGCCGAGCGCACGGGCGAAGCTGCCGCAAAAGTCCTGGCAGAAACGGACTATCTCGAAAAGTCCGTCGGGATGATCTCGCAGGAGAGGTCGTATCTTACAGAGCAGCTCAGCGGACTCGGGATAAAGGTGTATCCGGGAGACACGAATTACCTGCTCATAAGGAGTGTGCCTGATCTCTACAGCAGGCTTCTGGCAAAAGGCATAATGATAAGGCGCTGCGCCAACTTCAGCGGTCTCGATGACACATACTTCAGGATCGCGGTCAGGCGGCACACGGACAACGAAGAACTTGTCATGACACTTGGATCCATTTTTTAGACATCGGCGCACGCAGCAATTATCCCGAAGCGAGCGTGGCAGCGAGCAGAGGGAAATTGCGACGAGTTGCGCCGCAGGTACAACAGAAATGATAGAACACGTAAAACCACAGGACATAGAAGCAAGAAGCTTTGAAATAATAGCGTCAGAACTTGCGGACATGGGGATAAAGCTCGATGAGGAGAACGACCTCATCATAAGGCGCGCCATCCACACCTCGGCAGACTTCGAGTATGCGAAAACTCTCTGCTTCTCGGAGGGAGCCGCAGCTGCCGCGAGGGACCTCATAAGAGGCGGAGCGGATATCGTGACCGATACGAACATGGCGCTTACAGGGATAAACAAAAAGAAACTCGCGCTTTACGGCGGAAGCGTCCGCTGCTATATGGCAGATGAGGATGTTGCAGCCGAGGCGAAGGAGCGCGGAGTTACAAGAGCGTCGGTGAGCATGGAGCATGCCGCGCGGGACGCAAAGGAGTCCGGCAGAAAGACCATCTTTACCGTAGGAAACGCTCCGACTGCCCTCATAACATTAAGGGAAATGTACGATGAGGGCATATACACTCCGGACTTCGTGATAGGAGTACCGGTCGGCTTCGTCAATGTAGTCGAAGCCAAAGAACTCATTCTCGGGACTGAGATACCGCATATAGTAAACCGCGGACGCAAGGGCGGCAGCAATGTCGCGGCAGCCATTGTGAACGCACTGCTCTATACGATGTAACAGACGGGAAAACAGACAGTATGGAAAACAAGCTCAGAAACGGATTCACAACGGGAAGCTGCGCAGCTGCAGCTGCAAAGGCGGCAGCATGGATGCTGCTGGACGGCACTGAAAAAACTGAGATCAGCATCATTACACCTAAGGGTGAGACCTTTGATGCGGAGATACTCGACATACAGCGCTCTGATATAAGCGTGAAGTGCGCTGTAAGAAAGGACGGAGGCGATGACCCTGATGTCACTACAGGCTCGCTGATATACGCGGAAGTCAGCTTTTCGGACAAAGGCGGCATACACCTTGACGGAGGAGAAGGCGTTGGCAGGGTGACCCGCCCGGGTCTCGACCAGCCTGTGGGCGAAGCGGCGATCAACTCGGTGCCGCGCACAATGATCACTCAGGAAGTCTCCGGGATCGCTGAATTATTCGGATATGACGGAGGTCTGGACGTGATCATATCCGTGCCGGGAGGCGAGGAGGTCGCAGCGCACACCTTCAATCCGCGCCTCGGGATCGAAGGCGGGATTTCCATAATAGGAACATCCGGAGTGGTGGAGCCGATGAGCGAGCAGGCGATACTCGACACCATAAGAGTGGAGCTCAGGCAGCAGAAGGCCGAAGGCTGCAGTGTCGCTTTCGTATCTCCGGGAAATTACGGCCAGGACTTTATGAAGAGCACGTATGGGATAGACATTGACCGCAGCGTAAAATGCAGCAACTTCATAGGCCTTACAGTAGACATGGTAAAGGAGCTCGGCTTTGAGGGCATGCTTCTCACCGGTCACGCGGGAAAACTCGTGAAGGTAGCCGGCGGCATAATGAACACGCACTCGAAAGAGGCTGACTGCCGCATGGAGATAATCGCGTCGGCCGCTGCAAGGGCAGGCGCCGGCATCGAAGTGATCATGGATATCCTCGAGTGTCTCAACACAGAGGAGGCCTTTGACAGACTCGAGAAGGAAGGCAACGAACTCGAAAGGCGCACGGCTGCAAGGATGATGTCTGGTATTATCTCATCACTCAGACGCAGGTCCGGAGAAAGCCTCGACATAGAATGCATAATGTACACGCAGAAGAACGGCCTCATCGCGGCATCGGACGGTGCCGAAGAGATGCTGGAAGCAAACAGGGAGCAGTGGAATGGATAAGAAACAGGTATACTTCGTCGGAGCGGGACCGGGTGCTGCAGACCTCATAACGGTACGCGGTGCAAAGCTCATCGCTGATGCCGATGTGGTCATCTACGCCGGCTCGCTGGTCAACCCGGAGCTTCTGAGCTACGCGAAGGAAGGCGCTGAGATACACAACAGCGCATATATGACACTTGAGGAGGTGCTCGAAGTTATGAAGAGCGCCGCTTCTGAAAACAGGACTGTGGTAAGGCTGCATACAGGCGATCCGAGCCTGTACGGAGCTGTCCGCGAGCAGATGGATGCGCTGGATGAGCTGGGCATAAGCTATGAGTCATGCCCGGGAGTCTCGGCAGCATTCGGAGCGGCGGCTTCGATGGACCTCGAGTACACACTGCCCGGGATCTCACAGTCGCTGGTCATCACGAGGATGGCAGGACGCACGGCAGTTCCTGAAAAGGAGAGCATAGAAAGCTGGGCCGCGCATGACGCCACCATGGCCATATATCTGAGTACGGGCATGCTCGAAGAACTCAGCAGAAGGCTGATAGCCGGCGGATACAGAGAAGACACACCAGCTGCAATAATCTACAAGGCTACATGGCCTGACGAAGAGTTCCACTTCTGCAGGGTAAGCGATCTTGCAGCGGTTGCTGCCGAGCACGGCATCACAAAGACGGCACTCATACTGGTCGGAGACGCGATAGGAAAGAGCGGCTACGAGAAATCGAAGCTGTACGATGAGACATTTACGACTGAGTTCCGCAAGGCAAAGAAATAATGACGATAAAGATACTGTACTTTACGAATAAAGGGCTGAAAACGGCGGAGGCTGTCAGGGACAGACTCGCGGGACACGATGTCTGCATAGTCCCGAAGGGATCCGTCCTCGCAGATGTATGCAGCAGCGCGTTCAGGGACGGCGAAGCGCTCGTATTTGTTGGCGCGGCGGGGATAGCCGTGAGGACTGTCGCTCCGTTTGTGCGTGACAAACTCAGCGACCCTCCGGTCATAGTGATCGATGAGCACGGCAGCTTCGTTATCCCGGTTCTTTCGGGACATGTAGGCGGGGCAAACGAGCTGGCGCTTGAGATCGCCGCAGCTACAGGAGCACAGCCTGTCATAACGACAGCGACTGACATAAACGAAGCGTTTTCGGTCGACCTCTTCGCCAAGGAGAACGGTCTTCGCATAATGAACAGGGACGGCATCGCGAAGGTCTCGTCATCTGCACTCGAAGGAAAGCCGGTCACCATATGCATAAAGGATTTTCCTCCGGAGGGGCACACGGATGTGCTGATAGCAGACGGACACGCAGCTGCGGGTCTTAAGGATGCGGCGTCCATAGTGCTCTGCCCTAAGAGATACGCGGTGGGCATTGGCTGCCGCAGGGGAAAGAGCTTTGAGGATCTCCGGGACTTCGCGGAGCGGGTGCTCAAGGAATACGGCATAGATATAAGGAACGCCGGGTGCATCGCGACCATCGATGTAAAAAAGGATGAAGAGGGACTCAGAAAACTCTCACAGGCGTGGCGTATTCCTCTTATCACATTTGAGGCAGAGGTGCTTCAGAAGGCGGAAGGAGAATTCAGCCACTCGGACATCGTACTTGAGAAGGTGGGAGTGGACAATGTATGCGAGCGCGCGGCTGTTCTGGCAGCGGGACCGGGCGCGAAACTCGTTATTAGAAAGACAGCAGAAAACGGCATGACCATAGCGGTCACCGAAAAGAGATGATGGATATGGAAAATAAAACAGGAAACATAGCAGTCGTCGGAATGGGTCCGGGCAGGGAGTCGATGATGACAGATGAGGCCCTGCAGGCCCTCGACTCGGCAGATGTCATAGTGGGCTACACGGTATACCTTGATCTTCTGGGTGAAAGGTTCGCGGGCAAGGAATTTCTGTCCACACCGATGAAGCAGGAGACGGAGCGCTGCAGGCTCGCCTTTGAAGAGGCAGCAAAGGGCAAAAGCGTCGCCATGGTCTGCAGCGGGGACGCAGGCATATACGGCATGGCATCTCTGATGTTCGAGATGAAGGAAGAACTCGGAGCGGACGGCACCGGGATACGTGTCATTCCGGGCATAACGGCGGCATCAAGCGGAGCGGCGGCCCTCGGAGCGCCACTCAATCACGACTTCTGCGTGATAAGCCTGTCGGATCTTCTGACGCCGTGGGAACTGATCGAGAAGAGGCTCAGGGCAGCTGCGGCAGGAGACTTCGCGATAGCGATATACAATCCGTCCAGCAAAAAAAGGCATGACTATCTTCAGAAGGCGTGCGACATACTACTTGAGACTGCGGAGCCTGAAAGAGCCTGCGGATATGTAAGAAGCATCGGCAGGGACGGAGAGGAATACCATACCTGCACTTTAAGAGAACTCAGGGATGCCGAAGTCGACATGTTCACGACGGTATTTGTGGGCAACTCGCAGAGCCGCATCATTGACGGGCGCCTTGTGACGCCGAGAGGATACAAATTATGAACAGACCGCTGATATTTTCAGGAACAACAGAAGGAAGAACGCTCTCCGAGAAGCTCTCAGCTGCCGGCATAGCTCATATCGTTTGTGTGGCGACTGAATACGGCGGACTCGTCATGGAGCCGAGCCGTTTTGCCGATGTCCGCAAGGGCCGCAAGACTGCTCTTGAGATGTATGATCTCATGAAGGAAGAGGCGGGAATAGTCTTTGACGCGACGCACCCGTATGCCGCGGACGTGTCCCGCAATATCCTTACAGCGTGCAGGGCAGCGGCCAAGGAGTACGTAAGGATAATCAGAAAGACCGACAGCGGGCTCTTCCCTGAGAACGCCGAGATACACGAGTTTGCGAATACTGCGGAATGCGCGGCGGCTTTGGCGGAAACGGAAGGAAACATCCTGCTGACTACCGGCAGCAAGGAACTTGCCGTATACGCTGCTGATGAAAGCGTAAGAAGCAGGCTGTTTGCGAGAGTGCTTCCATCGCTTGAGAGCATAAGTCTGTGCGAACAGGCAGGTCTCAGCGGAAAGCAGATAATAGCGATGCAGGGGCCTTTCAGCGCGGAGACCGATCTCGCGCTCATAAGGCAGTTTGACATAAAGACGCTGGTCACAAAGTCCAGCGGCAGAGCAGGCGGTGCGCCGGATAAGGTAAAAGCCGCTGCGGAGGCAGGCATACCTGTGTACATGATAGGCCGTCCGTCTGAAGAGACGGGACTCTCCGTAGGCGAGGCGCTTTCAAAGTGCTTCGGTATCAGAAGCCGTATGCATATCGATCTTGTCGGCATAGGTCCGGGAGGCAGGAGCCTTCTCACAGCCGATGCTGCCGAAGCGATACGCCGTGCAGACATGCTCTTCGGAGCACCGCGCATGGTAGAAAACTACGCGGGCCGCAGGACGTATCCTTTCTACAGGGCAGAAGACATAATCCCGGTACTCGAGTCTGAAAAGCCTGCAAGAGCCGCGGTGCTTTTCTCGGGAGATACAGGATTCTACAGCGGAGCCGCAAAACTTGAGCCGGCGCTCAAAGAATGGGCACGCGCGTCAGAGATAAAATGCGAGATAAGCAACCACCCGGGCATCTCGTCATTTGCTTATCTTGCGGCAAAGGCGGGGATGAGCTATCAGGACGCGAAGCTTGTGAGCATCCACGGATGCTCAGATGAGGGGCGTGCTGCTGCAGAACTCGTAAACTCGGTGAGGTGCAATGAAAAGACCTTTGTGCTCCTGTCCGGAGCCAAAGATGTCGGGCTGATGGGAAAGCTGCTCACTGAGAGCGGGCTTGGCAATACGGATATCATACTCGGCTATCAGCTCTCTTACCCTGATGAGCTGATCGGAGTTATACGTCCTGAGGACTGCGGTCTGGTAAACAGAAAGGGACTCTATGCTGCTCTGATAGTAAACGAAAAGCCTGAGGCGGCGCTGCTTTCGCGGACCATCTCAGATGATGATTTCATCAGAGGCGGCGTCCCTATGACCAAGGAAAACATAAGGCATCTCAGTGTTGCAAAGCTGGGGCTCACGGAAGGAGCCACGGTATATGACATCGGAAGCGGCACCGGCTCGGTCGCCTGCGAGATCGCGATGCAGAGCAGCAGCCTTAAAGTCTATGCGATAGAGATGAAAGAGGAAGGCTGCGGCCTCATTGAAAAGAACGCCGCAAAATTCGGCCTTTCAAATATAGAAGTAATAAACGGCAGAGCGCCTGAAGCCTTTGACGGACTCGAAGCGCCGACCCACGCGTTCATAGGAGGAAGCTCCGGTGATCTGAAAGACATCCTGAAGAAACTCGCAGAGGCAGATCATCCTGTGAGAGTCGTCATCAACGCCGTGAGCCTTGAGACCATGGCGGAGATACAGGGCCTGCCGAAGGAATTCGATATCAGCGATCTGTCGATCGAGCAGATATCAGTCAGCAGGGCGAGAGAACTCGGCAGCTACCACCTTATGACCGCCGAGAACCCTGTGATGATAGCCGCGTTCACGCTTGGAGGCATAAGATGAGACTTCCGCGTCTGATGATAGCCGCGCCGAAAAGCGGCAGCGGCAAGACACTCATAACATGCGGACTGCTCGAGGCCCTGAAAAGGCGCGGTCTAGATGTACGATCGTACAAGTGCGGACCGGACTACATAGATCCGATGTTCCACAGGAGCGTCATCGGCATACCGGGCGGAAACCTCGATACATTCTTCTCTTCGGAAGATGAGATACGTGAGACTCTGGCCGGATGTGGATCTGAAGCCGCGGTGATCGAGGGCGTAATGGGCATATATGACGGCGTGACCGGTATGAACGGAAGGGGATCATGCTATGATGCCGCCTCCGCTTCGTATACGCCTGTCGTGCTGATCGCTGACGTGAAGGGCATGGGTCAGACCATGCTGTCGGTCATAAAGGGCATCCTGCTTGACGACAGGAACTCCCTCATAAGGGGCATCATCCTCAACAGGATATCCGTCTCATACTATGAACAGATCGCGCCTCTGATGGAAGAGATGCTTGCGAAGCTTTCCGCGGAGAGAGGCACCGGGATAAAACTGCTCGGAGGCATACCTTCAGCCAAGGACATACATCTTGAGAGCAGGCACCTGGGACTTCTGATGCCGGGAGACATCGAAGGCTTGAAGGAGCAGCTCGGCCTTGCGGCAGACCTTATAGAAGAGCACATCGACATGGACGCTCTCCTCGGAATAATGGGCTCGGCTGCAGAGCTTCCGGACGTGAATGAAACAGAGCCTGCGGGCTGCGCTGCTGATGCTCCGGTACTGGCCGTGGCCCGTGATGAGGCGTTCTGCTTCTACTACGAAGAGAACCTGGCCCTGCTGAGAAAAGCGGGCATCAGGATAAAGGAATTCTCTCCGCTCCATGACAGCTGCGTGCCAAAAGACGCAGACGGTCTGCTGCTGGGCGGCGGCTATCCGGAGCTTTACGCGAAAGAGCTCAGCGCCAATGAAGAGATGCTGCGCTCGATAAGAGATGCAATAAGAACCGGCATGCCGAGCCTCGCAGAATGCGGCGGCTTCATGTATCTGCTCGATGAGCTTACTGATAAGGACGGAAACAGCTTCCCGATGGCCGGCGTTCTGAGCGGTGAGTCGCACTGGACAGGGAGGCTTTCAAGATTCGGATACGCAGAGGTCAGCGGCACTAAAGAGGGCACGCTGCTCAGCGGTCTCAGAGTCAAAGCTCATGAGTTCCACTACTATGACAGCAGCAATAACGGTTCGGATGCTGGAGCCGTAAAGCCCGGAAGCGGAAAGTCGTGGGAGTGCATCCGCGCCGGCAGTGATTATATATGGGGCTATCCGCATCTGTGGTACCCGTCGTGCCCTGAACTTATCGTCCGGCTGAAAGACCGCATGACAGCTTTCAGGGAAAGCAGGGGAGATAAGGAGGGGCAGAATAATGGATAATTCTCATAGATTTTTCGCAAATAAGGACTGCGAATATTATCCGTGCCATGAGGGCATAGAGGAGATCAACTGCCTCTTCTGTTACTGCCCTCTTTACAGGCTCGAAAACTGCCCGGGCTCGCCTTCGTACAAGGAGAAGGACGGCAGAAGAATAAAAGTATGCACATCATGCACTTTCCCGCACAGAGCGGAGAATTATGAAAAAGTACTGCAGCTGATAAAAGAAGACATCTGCAGATAGAGAGGAAATATATCAATGCAAATGACAGAAAGACCGCGCAGGCTGCGCACAACACCGGGGCTTAGAAAAATGGTAAGGGAGACCAGGATGGATGCGTCATCGCTCATCTATCCGATGTTCGTGACTGACGGAAGCGGGCGCAAGGAGGAGATCAGCGCACTTCCGGGCCAGTTCAGATATACCGTCGACATGACAGACGCCAAGATAGAGTCTCTTCTCAAAGCCGGAGTCGGCAGCATCATGCTATTCGGCATTCCTGAGCACAAGGATGAACTCGGGACACAGGCTTACGCGGAGGACGGCATCATACAGAGTGCGGTATCTCATATAAAGGAGCATTATCCTGAGATGTATGTCATCACGGATGTTTGCCTTTGCGAGTATACCTCGCACGGTCACTGCGGAATGCTACACGAGCACTGCGGCCACTACGATGTGGACAACGACAGCACTCTCGGGCTGCTGCAGAAAGTTGCGGTCTCGCAGGTCGCGGCGGGATCCGACATGGTAGCGCCTTCAGACATGATGGACGGAAGGGTCATGGCTATAAGACAGGCCCTTGACGCTGAAGGTTTTTCCAATACTCCGATCATGTCCTATGCCGTCAAATACGCTTCGTCTTTCTACGGACCTTTCCGTGAAGCCGCAGGCTCTGCACCTTCATTCGGTGACAGAAAGAGCTATCAGATGGATTACCACAACAGAAAAGAAGGTCTGAAGGAAGCTCTACTCGATGTAAAGGAGGGAGCGGACATAATCATGGTGAAGCCTGCGATGTCATACCTCGATATGATACGTGAGGTCAGCGATGCGGTGAACGTCCCTGTGGCAGCATACAGCGTGAGCGGTGAATACGCGATGGTAAAGGCTGCTGCGGCTAACGGATGGATAGACGAGGCATCGATCATCTGCGAGATGGCTGTCGGAGCTTACCGCGCCGGAGCGCAGATCTATGAAACATATTACGCAGAAGAACTTGCCGGATTCATGAGGGAAGGCAGGATAGGATAACAGCAAAATGCTTGAAGATAAGGTTCAGAAGAAAAGGATCATTAGAGTAGGGAGCAGGGCCAGCAGGCTCGCGGTGCTCCAGTCTGAGATCGTGATGAGGCAGATCGAAGAGGCGTGCCCTGATGTCTGCACGGAACTCGTCACCATGAAGACCACAGGCGACAAGATACTCGATAAGACTCTCGACCAGATAGGCGGCAAAGGGCTCTTCGTGAAGGAACTTGATGAAGCGCTCCGTGCCGGCGAGGTAGATCTTACAGTGCACAGCCTCAAGGATCTCCCGGGTGTTATTCCCGAAGACCTTCCGCTGGCCGCGTTCTCAAAGCGCGAGGACCCGAGGGACGTTCTTGTGCTCCCGAAGGGAGCTGCTGAGATCGACATGTCGCTCCCGGTCGGAACATCGAGTCTCAGGCGCTCTCTTCAGATAAAGGAACTGATCCCGGGTGTGACGACAGCTCCGATCAGAGGGAATGTCGAGACAAGACTCCGCAAGCTGGACGAGGGACAGTATTCGGCACTGGTGCTCGCTGCGGCCGGACTCAGAAGGCTCGGGCTTGAGGACCGTATAAGCAGATACTTCAGCCCCGATGAGATGATACCTGCGGGCTGCCAGGGCATTCTGGGAATACAGACGGGCCCGGGCATGGACAGAAGTATCGCCGAAAGGATAAATGACAAGGATTCCATGATCTGCGGACTTGCGGAAAGAGCCTTTGTAAAGGTCATAGGCGCGGACTGCGGATCGCCTGACACGGCATTCGCAACGGTAAACGGCAGTCTGGTCGAGATCATGGGATTAAGATACGATGCGGATAAGGATCTGATCATTAGGGACCGCATAAGCGGCCCAGCAGCGGATGCAGAGGCGCTCGCAAAAGAACTTGCATGCAGGATGATGGAAAAATGAGCAATAACGAAACTGTAAATACAGAGAAAAAAGGCAAGGTCTGGCTCGTAGGTGCAGGACCCGGAGATGTTTCCCTCATAACACTGAGGGGCAGGGACGTTCTGGCACAGGCCGAGGTGGTCGTTTACGACGCACTCGTAAGAGGCGGCATGATGTCGCTCGTACCGGATGACGCAGAACTTATCTATGCCGGCAAGAGATCGGGCAACCACACGATGAAGCAGGATGCGATCAACAGCCTGCTTCTGGAAAAGGCGCTTGAGGGCAAAAGAGTCGTAAGGCTGAAGGGCGGAGATCCGTTCCTTTTCGGACGCGGCGGGGAAGAACTTGAGCTTCTTGTAGAGAATGGTATCGAGTTTGAGATAGTTCCCGGAGTGACGAGCGCTTTCGCGGCGCCGGCATATGCGGGGATACCGGTCACACACAGAGACTTCTGCAGGGGAGTATCCGTAATGACCGGCCACAGAAGAAGCAACGGCAGCCTGGACATAGACTTCGGAGCTCTCGCTGCTTCAGGAAATACGCTGGTATTTCTCATGGGAATGTCCACGCTTGATCTGATCAGAGACGGACTGCTCGGCGCGGGCATGCCGGGAGATACTCCGGCCGCGATCGTTGAGAGCGGGACTACGGCATCGCAGAGGGTGCTGACAACTGATCTTGCACACCTTTGCGAAACAGCCGAAGAGAATGGTGCGAAAGCACCGGCTGTCACGGTCATAGGAGGCGTTGCGGGACTTGCAGACGTATACTGCTGGCGCGGCAGCCTTCCTCTGAACGGAGTCAGGGCAATAGTCACAAGGCCTAAAGAACTTTCATCGGGTCTGGCCTCGATGCTCCGCAGAGACGGGGCAGAGGTCATTGAGGTCCCGGTCATAGACATAGAGCCTGTCCGCGGCAATGAAGCTCTGAAGGATGCAATAGAGCTGCTGGCTGACGGCGGATATCAGTGGGTAGTGCTCACCAGCCCGAGCGGCGTAAGAGTCTTTATGGACGAACTCATGAAAACTTCCGATTTAAGAGCTCTTGCGGGCAGCAGGATAGCTGCTCTCGGAAAGGGCACTGAGGCCGAACTCGCAAAGCGCGGCATACACGCCGACATGCTGCCTACGATGTATGACGGCAGGACTCTCGGAGCAGAGCTCGCGAAACTCCTTGTGCCGGGCGACCGTGTGCTGATACCGAGGGCGGCCATCGGCAACAAGGCACTCAACAGGGAACTGTCGAAGGTGAACGATGTGATCATCGACGATATCCCGACATATGACACGGTATGCCGGGGACCGTCGTGGTTCAATGCCGAAAAGGAAGTCTGCGAAGATGATACCTTCGCGATGTTCACAAGCGCTTCCGGCGTAAGAGGCTTCGCTGATGCATATCCTGATCTGGACTTTTCAAAGGTGAAGGCGGTCTGCATCGGCAACATGACTGCTGCAGAAGCGGAGAAGCGCGGAATGAAGGTCTGGATCTCAGAAGAAGCTACACTGGCTGCTCTGGCAGACAGACTGAAACAGGCAGCGGATGAGCTCGGCCTGACAGGCATAAATAAGTAAAAAGCACAGACAAGTGAGAATCGGAGATAAATCGATGGAAGAGAAAAGACAAAAGGGGATAGCGTACGGCGTAGGAGTGGGCCCTGGAGACCCTGAATACATGACGCTCAAGGCATGCAGGCTGATACGCGAAAACGATGTCATGGCAGTGCCGGGCAAGGTGCCGCAGGATGCCGTCGCGTACAAGATAGCTGTTCAGGCTGTTCCGGAACTTGCTGAAAAAGAGCTTGTGGCTATCGACATGCCGATGGTGAAAGACGGAGAACTCATAAGGAAGAGCCACGCAGAAGCTGCAAAGCTTATAGAAAGCTACCTTGATGAGGGAAAGAACGTGGTCTATCTGACTCTCGGTGATTCCACCATCTATTGTACCTTCAGCTACATACAGCATATACTTGAGGCGGACGGATACGATGTTGAGCTGGTGAGCGGCATCCCTTCGTTCTGCGCCGCGGCCGCAAGGCTCGGAGTATCACTCACGGAGTGGAAGGAATCGCTCCATGTGATGCCGGCTCTTCACAACACGCATGATGGCGCACTGGAATGGCCGGGCAACTACGTTCTTATGAAGTCAGCCAGCAAGATGCCTGAGGTAAAGAAGATGCTTGCCTCATCGGGCTATGAAGTCATGGCTGCCGAGAACTGCAGCATGGAGACCGAGAAACTTTACAGATCGGTCGAAGAGATACCTGATGATGCGGGTTACTTCACCCTCATAATCGCAAAGGACAAAAAGGAAGACAACAGATAGATGATAGAACTGCGGGGACTGACAAAGAGATTCGGATCATTCACAGCTGTCGACGGACTCTCCTTCGAAATAAAAACGGGAGAGTTCTTTGGCTTGCTCGGACCTAACGGTGCCGGCAAGACCACAACGATCAGCATGCTGTCGACCGTGCTTCTTCCGAGTTCGGGCGAGATATTCATTGACGGTACAAAGCTCACGAGGGCAGCCTCCGAACAGAAGCGCAAGCTCGCCGTTATAACACAGGAATACTCCATGCGTCAGGACATGACGATGGACGAGGTCATGGAATATCAGGGTCGGCTGTATTACATGCCGCGTAAAAAAATAAAGGAGCGCTCGGACGAGCTCCTGGAGTTTGCCGGGCTTCAGGACTATCACAGGCGGACTGTGAGGCATCTTTCGGGCGGCATGAAGCGCAAGCTCATGATCTGCCGCGCGCTGCTGATCGAGCCTGAGATACTCCTCCTCGATGAGCCGACCGCAGGCATGGATGCTCTGTCGCGCCGCCAGATGTGGAATCTTCTGAAGCAGGTCAACGACAGGGACATGATGATACTTCTGACCACCCACTACATAGAAGAGGCGGAGGCCCTTTGCGACAGGGTGGCGATGATAAACCGCGGAAAGCTTCAGAAGCTGGACGCACCGAAGGCTCTCATAAAAGAGCTCGGAGAGTTCACCGTCGATGAGACAGGAGAGACCGATCTGAAGAGCGCTCACTTTGCAAGCAGAGAGGATGCGATACGCTACCTCGAGGGCACGGCAGAAGGATCGGTACTAAGACAGACGACACTTGAAGACGTATTTATAGATGTAGCAGGGCGCAAACTTCAGTAAGCGCTTCGCGATCAAAGGACATGGGCATACTGACAGTACTCTGGGAAAAATGGGTCGAATTCAGACGTGACTTCTATAAGATCACCGTTGCGGCGATGATCTCTCCTTTGATGTACCTGATAATCTTCGGACTCGGCATCAGAGTCACCTCGCACGGCCAGCCATACATACAGTTCCTGGTGCCGGGCCTTGTCGCCATGTGCACCATGACGGGAAGCTTCAGCGCCATCGCTCAGAACATGAGCGTGCAGAGGCTGTATGAGAAGGCACTCGACCAGGTAATGGTCTCGCCTACGCCTCTCTGGCAGTTCATACTCGGGCAGGTCATAGGCGGGAGCCTGAGGGGGCTTTACGCAGCGTGCGTTATTCTGGTCCTGACAATACCCGTAAGGCGCGGGCTGGTCTTCAACGGACTGTCATTTCTTATAATGCTGCTGAACGGCATGGTCTTTGCGACCCTTGCGCTCGTTCTGTCATTCCTCGCGAAGACATACTCGGACGCGCCGAGATTCAACACATACATAATCATGCCGATGAGCTTTCTGTGCAACACCTTCTTCTCTACCGAGGAGATGCCGGACGGCTTCAGGCAGGTCATAGAACTTATACCGCTCTCGCAGGCGAGCGGCATGATACGAAGCATAGCGAACGGAGAGGCACCGGGGTACATAGGCTTTGCAGTGCTCGCTGCATGGCTGGCAGTGCTCGGCACCATATCCGTTATATTCATTTACCGCAAAAAGAATCTGTAGTTTGGAAATGAGAAGAGCAGCAACTGTCATATCTTTAATAATCGCTGCATTCATCGTCTTTGCCGCACCGGCGGAGACGGTTTTTGCCGGACCTTTGGTCATCAAGGATGAGAGCAGGGGAATAGGAGTCGAAGACAGCACCGCGCCTGAGCGCGACAGGAGCCTCCAGGACGGGACTCTGGTCTACAGCATGACTCCGGTGTATCCTGAGGATGCCGAAGAGGGAGAGTACGAGCCTGAAGTTATATCTGACTCGCGCTTCTTCAAGATCGTTCACTCGGACCTGACAAACAGGGACGGAAGGATGGAGGCAGTCATCACTATATCCAGCACCAGCTATGCCTATGTGTTCCAGGGCACAGCAGAACAGGCAGCCGCGGCGGATAAAAGTGAATGGATAGCGGCGGATGAAAAGGACGGATACGGAAGCTTCACTGTGTCGGTCGAGGCGCTCAACAAGGAGATCCCATGCGCGGCATACAGCAAAAAGAAGCAGAAGTGGTATGACAGAAACATAGTCTTTCTGGCAGACAGCCTGCCGGAGGGCAGTGTAAAAATAGAAATGAACGCTGAGGGCGGCACCATTGTCGATACGCAGGACGCCGCGCTTCAGGTTATATATATAGCCCTTGCCATTATTGTCCTGGGCGGCATACTCAACCATTTTGTAAAAAGGAGATTCTACGAATGAGTCTGTATTTCCCGATGTTTGTAGACCTGTCGGAAAGGACGGTCCTGTTTATTGGTGCCGGCAGAGTAAACGCAGGCAGGATCGCAGCCATGCTTGATTTTGCGGGGCACATCATGGTCGTTGCGCCTGAGGCAGACGAGAGGGTGACCGCCATGAGCGAAGCGGGGCTTATCGACTTCCACCGCAGGAGGTTCGACGAGCAGGACCTCGAAGGCGCGGACATAGTGGTCATAGCAACGGGACATGCCGGAACAGACGTAAGGATAGCCGGAATGTGCAGGCGCCGCGGGATCACTGTGAATGCAGCAAGCGATAAGTCGCTCTGTGATTTTTACTTCCCGGGCATAGCCAGGAAAGATCCGCTTGTTGTGGGCGTGACGGCATCCGGTGAAGATCATAAGATGGCAGCAGAGGCTACGGCTTACTTCAAAAAAATTCTCAAGGACAACAGATGACGGATAACTCGCAGACGGGCAACAGAATAGAGGCTCTTTCCGAAGAAGTTCTGGAGATGGTCAGGGCCAGACTGCTGGTGAACCTCAGGTACATGGATACGGCGCTGACCTTCCATGACAGAAAGACTTACCGCGGAAGCCTTACAACAGACGGAAGGACGCTTTATTGCGACCCGGAGTTTGTCCTGAGGTCGTACCGCGAATCGAAGGAGAAACTCACAAGGACCTATCTTCATCTGGTGCTTCACTCGGTGTTCTGCCATCCGTTTGTGGGACAGGATACTGACAGGCAGTTCTGGGATCTTGCCTGCGATATCGCGGCGGAGTCTGTCATATGTGAACTGGATCTTCCTTGTGCAAGGTCTGATGAAGATGGTCACATGCGCGACAGACTCAGAAAGATCCGCCGGGTGACCGGTTTTCTCACAGCAGAGAAGATATACAGCGCTCTCAGAAAGGGCGAGATAGGGACCACGGATACAGGCGGAAGCATCAGCGAACTTGAGAATCTGTTCAAAGCGGACGAGCATTCCGCGTGGTATTCGCAGGATGCGCAGCCTCCGGCAGTGCAGACGGTGCTTTCGGGCGAACCGCAGACAGGTATGGACGCAGCTGAAGCCGAAAGCGAGTGGCGCGACATCGCGAGGCAGATGGAGATGGAGATAGAGGCCTTTGCAAAGGTCCGCGGAAAGATAGCATCTTCACTTGTACAGAATCTCCGCGCCGTCAACCGCGAAAGATATGACTACTCGGAATTCCTGAGAAAGTTCTCGGCGGTCAACGAGACGGTGAGGGTCTCGGACGACGAGTTCGACTATATTTATTACAATTACGGGCTGCAGCATTATCACAGGATGCCGCTGATCGAACCGCTTGAATACAGGGAAGACAGCAGGATAAGGGACTTTGTCATAGCGATAGACACATCGGGCTCAGTCGCCGGCGAAGAAGTGCAGTCTTTCCTGCAGAAGACATACAATATCCTTAAAAGCCGTGAGTCCTTCCACAGCAAGGTAAATGTGCATATTATCCAGTGCGACGCGCAGATACAGTCGGATGAAGTGATCACATCTACTGAGGACTTCGACAGATATCTGGAGACCATGGAGATAAGAGGGCTCGGCGGCACGGACTTCAGACCGGTATTCGACTATGTCGACAGGCTCCTGAAAGAAGGGGAGTTCAGCGACCTCAAGGGCCTTATATACTTTACCGACGGACTCGGGACATACCCGACATCTAAGCCGGCCTACAGGACCGCCTTCGTATTTGTTGAAAGCGGCTACAATATACCTGACGTTCCCGTCTGGGCGATGAAGCTGGTGCTGCGTCCGGAGGAATTGTAGTATTATTTCACTATAAAACAGAGCCTCCGGTTCAGGCATTTTTAAGCCTCTTTTATGAGTCAAACAAAATAAGGGTAAAAGTCATGAATATTTCGAAAGCGAAAGAGCAAATACGCAATGCCGTCCGCGCATACCTCACTAAGGATGAGTTCGGCAACTACGTCATACCTGTCGAGAAGCAGAGACCTGTGCTCCTCATTGGCCCGCCGGGAATAGGCAAGACGGCCATAATGGAGCAGCTGGCTTCCGAGCTCGGCATAGGCCTCATCTCGTATTCCATGACGCATCATACGCGCCAGAGCGCGATCGGTCTTCCTTTCATCAGCCGCAAAAGCTACGGCGGTGTGGAGTGTGACGTGACCGAGTACACGATGAGCGAGATCATCGCTTCGGTATACGACCTGATGGAGCAGACCGGCGTAAAGCAGGGCCTCCTCTTCCTTGACGAGATCAACTGCGTGTCCGAGACACTGTCGCCTCTGATGATGCAGTTCCTGCAGTACAAGGTCTTCGGTGGACATAAGCTGCCTGAGGGATGGGTCGTTGTGACTGCGGGCAACCCGTCCGAATACAACGATTCCGCGAGGGAGTTCGACATCGTAACTCTCGACCGTGTAAAGAAGATCGACGTGTCGCCTGACTTCGAGACATGGAAGGAATACGCGACTGCTGCACATGTTCATCCGGCGGTCCTCTCTTTCCTGCAGAACAGAAGGGACTGCTTCTACCAGGTGGAGACCACTGTGAGCGGCAAATCCATCGTTACGCCGAGAGGCTGGGAAGACCTCAGCAAGATGCTCCAGCTTTATGAGCAGAACGGCATATCTGCAGACGAGGATCTCATGATCCAGTACCTGCAGAACGGCAGGACGGCCAAGGAATTCATGGTCTATTACGATCTGTACAACAAGTACAGGGAAGAGTATCCGGTCGATGCCATACTTGACGGAGAGATCGCGGAGGATATAAAGGACCGCGTATCGGAGGCGGGCTTCGACGAGGTCTACACACTCATCGGCCTGCTGCTGTCGGCGCTTAAAGAGGACGTCCGCGAATGCATCGAAGAACACCGCGTGCTCGAGTCGGTAAAGCTCTGCGTGAATGAGTTCAAAACCGCTTCGGAGGAGGGTATAAGCCCGTCGGCCAATATGGCGAGGCTCACTGAGCGTATAAGCAGGGGCCGCGAGTCGGGTCTTAAGGCACGCTCTCTTACCCGCGAGGAATCCGACCGCATGCTGAGGACGCTTTCATGCCTTTATGACTTGTCTGAAAAGATCGCGGGAACGGATGACTATGAATCCGCACTCGGCATCATCAGGGAAGAGTACGGAAAGCTTGTCAGAGCGCATAATGAGAAGGCTGAAGCCGTACGCGGAAGAATGGACAATCTCTTCGCTTTCGCAGACGCATGCTGGGGAGATGACAAGGAGATGCTGATGATCGTGACTGAGGTCACGGCAGATCCGGAGTGCGTGTCGTTCATAAGCATGTACGGCTGCGACGGATATTATCAGCACAACAAGAGTCTGCTCTTTGATGAAAGATCGGTCGAGATCGAAAGGCAGATAGCTCAGCTCGATCTGTAAACATACATACTGGCCGGGGCAGATGCCCCGGTTTTTTGTGCCGCCCATCAAGGAAAATGCAGCTGTCCGGCAGTAAGTATCATTAAATCTGATATGCTGATGCAGAGTCGATAGATTTAACTTATAATAGAGCGGCGGCTTGTTGGTATATTATTTCTGTGTATGTAATATCTGCTAAGAGCCGGGAGAGCATTATGACTTACGAAGAACTTAAGAAAGAAATGGAAAAGTACCCCGAGACTATGTCTGCGGGTGAAAGAATGCAGAAGTATGCAGCCGGTGAAACGGTAGACCATATACCGTTTTCCATCCAGAGCAATGAAGAGGCCATGGCCAACATATTCGGCTATACTACTGCTCAGTGGAGAAATGACGTAAACGTACACATCGATGTCATAAAGAGAAGACTGGAAGAGTTCAACATCGGCGGACTCGCTGCGGGCCTCAGACTGAGGACTATGGCGCAGGCTGTCGGCTCCGAGATCTACTTCCCTGAAGTCGGCATTGACCGCGTTATCAAGCCTGTGCTCACAGACTGGTCGATGCTCCCGGAACTCATGAAGGACGATCCTAAGAAGAACCCTGTGTTCCTTGCGGTCCTTCAGAGAGGAATCGATCTTAAGATGGCGTTCCCTGACATGGGCATCGCTATGCCGGTAGCGGGACCTTTTACCAACGCGTCTCTTATCAGACCTGTAGAGATGATCCTCAGAGATACAGTCAGAAACCCTGAAAAGCTGAACGATCTTCTCAAGTGGACGGTAGACTATACAGTCGCATATGCTGAGATGTTCGCTGACGAGTTCGGCGGCGGCGGATGCACCATCTGCGATCCTATCAGCTGTGCCGACATTCTCGGCAAGAGAAACTACAAAAAGTTCTCGCATCCTTGGCTTGAGTATCTGATCGAAGGTCTTACACAGACTCTCGGCAAAAAGCCTGGCATCCACATCTGCGGAAAGACTTCGCCGCTGTGGGATGACATGCTCAAACTCAAGGTGGCAAGCTTCAGCGTAGACAACATGGAGAATCTCGTCGATGCAAGAGACAAGATGGGCCCTGTATTCGGACTGGTCGGCAACGTAGCTCCTGTAGATGTTATGCTCAACGGCACTATCGATGACGTCATCGAGACATGCAAGCAGTGCATCATCAACGGCTCCGAAGCTGAGAACGGATACACACTCGGCACGGGCTGCCAGGTACCTATCGGAACACCGAGAGAGAACTTTGATGCCTTCATCTACGCCGCACGCAAGTACGGCAGAGGAGCCCGCAAGGGTATGCTCCCTCTGGGCATCGTCGAAGAAGCGGCTCACGAAGTGATAATGAATAAAGAATGATACCGGCGCGGGTCCTGAATAAATACAGGTCCGTTCGAAAGCGCTGCTTAAAAAGATGACAATTATAAAGGAGAATATATTGATGGCAACAAAAGAAGAACTGCTGCAGAAGATGTCCGACATGGTTTTCGAGATGGAGGACGAAGATATCGCTGAAGTATGTGAAGAGTACATCGAAGAGGGCTATGACGCTCTGGACGGAATCCTGCACGGACTCGTTGACGGCATGAACCGCGCAAGCGACATGTACGACCAGGAAGAGTACTTCGTAACAGACCTGCTGCTCTGCTCTGACGCAATGTATGCAGGACTCGACGTTCTGCGTCCGCATCTCCCTGAAGACGCATCGACAGGCGAGACAAAGAAGGCTGTTATCGGCGTAGTCGAGGGCGATACTCACGATATCGGAAAGAACCTCGTAAAGATCATGATGGAGACTGCAGGCTTCGAGATGTATGACCTCGGAAGAGACGTTCCGCTTGACAGCTTCGTAGAGAAGGCAAAGGAAGTCGATGCCGACCTCATCATGATGTCGACACTCATGACAACAACGATGCCTGGAATGAGAGAGGTCATCAACAAGCTCAAAGAGCAGGGTATGAGAGACAGCGTCAAGGTAATGGTAGGCGGAAGCCCTATCTCCATGAAGTACGCTGAGGACATCGGGGCTGACGGATATTCCAGAAACGCCGTAGAAGCAGTTGAAGTCGCAAAGAAACTTTGCGGCATGGCTGACTGATCCATACAGGAGAATTAGTAAGATATGCCTTTATTGAAAGTAATGCCGGAGGAAAAGCGATTTGATTTTGCCTCCGGCAAAAATTTGATGCAGATAATGCTCGACGCGGGACTGTTTATCGACAACGCCTGCGGAGGAAAGGGCCTGTGCGGAAAGTGCAGGGTCAGGATAGTGAGCGGAGACGCCGGTGAGCCGGGCGAGACCGAGCGCGGCATGATAAGCGAAGCCGATCTTGCGCAGGGCGTAAGGCTGGCCTGCCTTGTTTATCCTGAGTCGGATATAACCATCGAGCCGCTCCAGAAGGAAAAGAAGCACGATGTTCTCGCGTCGGGATACATGCCGGACTTCGAATTCGAGCCCGACATCGTAAAGAAGCCGGTAACCATACACAAGCCGACTCTTGCTGACCAGACACCGTTTGAGAACCAGATCATCGAACAGCTCGGTGTGGACGCATCAGTCGGACATGACGGCGCGACCGGATACCTTGGCGTGGACTACACTGCGCTCAGTGAGCATTCGATGCTGCCGGGCGACTACACGGCTGTGCTCCACAACGAAAAGATCATCGCTCTCGAGCCGGGTGACACAACAGACTCGGTATACGGAGTCGCCATAGATATCGGAACAACGACTGTAGTCTGTTCGCTGATCGATATGCTGACGGGTGAAGAACTCGGACACGCTTCAGAGATAAATGCCCAGAAGTTCTTCGGACTCGACGTTCTCACGAGGATAACCTACGAGATCGAGAATCCTGAGGACGGAGCGGACAAGCTGCAGAAGGCGATAGTCGGATCCATCAACAAGATGGTAAAGTCCGTATGCGATGAAAAGGGCGTGGCACAGGACCGCATATATGAGATATCGGTCGGCGCAAACTGCACTATGATGCATATGCTCATGGGTGTTGATGCGAGACCTATAGGCAAGGCGCCTTTCGCGCCTGTATTTGCGCGCGCTAAAGACGTCAAGGCTTCGGACATAGGTCTTAAGGCCGCTCCGGGAGCAAGGCTGTACTGTCTGCCTTCGGTATCGGCATACATCGGAGCGGACATCGTGGCGGGAGCCTACGTGTGCGATCTCAGGAACCGCAAGGGCAATGTCATGTTCATCGACATAGGTACGAACGGCGAGATAGTCCTCGCCGCGAACGGCCATCTGATGTCGTGCTCATGCGCTGCAGGTCCGGCTCTTGAGGGAATGAATATAAGCTCGGGAATGAGAGCTGCCGAGGGTGCCATCGAAGACATCCACATAAGCGAAGACGGAGTTGATCTCAAGGTGATAGGAGACAGCGAGCCGGCGGGTATCTGCGGCAGCGGCATCCTCACTGTCACAAAGGAGCTTCTGAGGACGGGATTCGTCAAAAAGACCGGAGCATTCGTTAAGGCTGATAAGTTCAGCGAAGACGACTACAGGGCGAAGTATCTTGCTGTCGATGAGGAAGGCAAGCGTTCCTTCAGGATGACTGAGGGCGGCAACGGCACGGATGCTCTTTACATAACGCAGGGAGATATACGTCAGGTGCAGCTTGCCAAGGGCGCGATCCTTTCGGGCTTCATGGCGCTTCTCAGAAAAGCCGGCATCGGCATGGAAGACCTCGATAAGGTCCTCATCGCCGGCCAGTTCGGTGCGCACCTGCCTGCTGAGAGCATCACGGGCACAGGCATACTGCCTTTCGAAGTCGAAGACAGGATCGAGTACGTCGGAAACACTTCCAAGACAGGAGCCTACATGGCACTTATGTCTTCGTCCGTAAAGAGACAGATGGAGGCTCTGGCGCATGACATGGATTATCTGGAGCTCGGAGCAACAGACAATTACGAGCGTCTGCTGTCAGAGTGCCTGATTTTCCCGTCATTCAAATAGTGTTAAACAGAGGAACAGAAAATGATTACAGCAAATGAAAGACTGATAAAGATACTGTCAGGCATGAAAGCCGATAGACCGGCCTGCATCTGCCCGGGCGGCATGATGAACATGGTCACGAAGGCCCTGCAGGACGTCTGCGGAGTATATCTGCCTGAGGCTCATACCGATGCCAGGATGATGGCAGACCTCGCGAAGGCTATATACGACAACGACTGCTTTGAGAACTACGGTGTTCCGTTCTGCATGACAGTCGAGGCTGAGGCTCTCGGTGCAACATGCACAATGGGTACTCAGTATTTTGAGCCGCATGTCACAGGCTATGCGATCGATACCGTTGAGGACTACGGCAAACTTACTCCGATGGACCTCAATGCCGGAAGAGCAAAGGTCACTCTCGATGCCATCAGGATACTCAGGGCTGAGACAAAGGATGTCCCTATTATCGGAAACATCGTGGGTCCTGTAAGCGTGGCCAGCTCTGTCTGCGAGCCTACAAGGTATTACAAGCAGATGAGGCAGAAGAGAGAACTCACACACGAATACATGCAGTTTGTGACCAATGATCTCATCAGGTTCGCTGAGGCCATGATCGACGCGGGCGCGGATGTCATCGCGCTGTCCGATCCTAGCGGCACGGGCGAGATCCTGGGACCTAAGTTCTTTGACGAGTATGCGGTCACATATATCAACCAGGTGGTCGAGGCCGTACAGGCTAAGGGTGCCAAGATAATAGTCCACATCTGCGGACAGATGAAGTCCGTTTATGAGAAGGTCGCCAAGATCAAGAGCGATGCCTTCAGCTTTGATGCTGTAGTATCGCTGAGAGAGGCCAGAAAGAACCTGCCTGAGAAGGTCATCATGGGCAACGTCAGTACATTCGCCATCGAGATGAAGGACGAGAAGACAGTAGATAAGCTGACTCATGCCTGCTATGCCAACGGTTCGGACATAATCTCGCCGGCCTGCGGACTCGGCATGGGATCACCGCTGTCCAACGTTCAGCAGGTCCTTAAGACAGTAAAGACATTCGGAGCGGATGAATAGCGGTCCGGTATTCGAAAAATATGAAGAACAGGGCAGTGAGTTCTGCGTACCGGAAGGGACCGTCCGCATAGGCGAGCTTGCCTTTTCGGGTGCCGATACCCTTGAGAAGCTGGTCATACCTGACTCAGTGGAAGAGATCGGCAACTACGCCTTCATGAACTGCTATTCGCTGCGCGAGATACGGCTGCCTGAGATGGTCGTAAGACTTGGCGCGGGACTGTTCCAGAACTGCTGGCAGCTCAGGAGCGTGAGGCTTCCGGAGGGAACAGTATCTTTGGGTACCGACATGTTCGAAAACTGCCACGCTCTTACTGAGATAATCATACCGGCGAGCCTTGAGCAGGCCGCGAGGACATCGCTCAGCGGATGCCGGAGTCTCAGAAAGATACACATAAGACCGGAGCAGCTGATGCTGCTTCCGCCGTCGGCAAGATACACTGCGGCGCTGACCTATATGGAAGACAGGTCTGCCGGAAGGGAAGAATCGGGCAGCAGCGGGACAGAGATAATAGACAGCTATGTCAGGGAGAGGCAGAAGTCATTCCTGGACTTAGCGATAAACAGGAAGAGCCCCGAGGCCGTGAAGTACATGCTTGAGCATGGGCTTGCGGATGAAGAGGCTCTGAGAGAATACACTGAAAGATCCGTGAAAGGCGGTCGGACCGAGATCACCGCGCTGCTGCTCGACAGCCTCAAAGGCGGCGCGGGCGGCGGTATGAGTGAGGATCCGTTCATCTGAAAGACAGGTAAGATAATGGCTGAAATAAGAGAATACAAGTGCACATATTCAAACTCTGTAGGCATAAGTGCTGAGGTGACTGCCGGTCTGGGACTGGAGTTTCCTGACGCTTACATGCACAGTGAGACCATGCAGGTGCTGGCGAAGGCGATAAAGGCGCACGACGATGCTGACTTCTGTCTGCTTCCTTTCTGCCGCACTGTTGAAGCCGAGGCGATGGGAGCCGTTCTCAACTACGGCGACGCAAACACAGGACCGAGAGCGAAGGACCCTATATGCGAGGGATGCGCAGACGTTCTGGCGCTGCCGGCTGTCGATGTGACAAAGGGCAGAATGGCAGAAGTGCTCGACGCGTGCAAAACTCTCAAGGACCAGGGCGAGACCGTATGCCTCGAGGTTACGGGTCCGTTCACCATCCTTCAGGCACTTATGGAGCCGCGCAAGGTCTTCAAGGCGTACAGAAAAGACAGAGAGGGAATGCTTGCCGTGCTCGAAAAGCTCGGAGCAGACCTTCTTGCGTATATAGAAGCCGGCAAAAAAGCGGGCGTCGATGTGATCATCTTCTCGGATTCGGCCGGAGCACCTGAACTTCTGGGACCTAAGTTCACGGCACAGGCTGTCGAGGATTTCTATCATCCGTTCCTTAAGAAGGTCTCGGAACTGATGGACGACAGCTGCATATTCCTGCTTTGCCCTAAGTTCACATATGCGGTCATCGATACCGGTTTCGCGGAGATGAAGGATCACGATCTTGAGCCCGGCATCGACTTCCTTGAAGCCATGCTGCAGATGAAAGGCAAGGCGAAGATCGCGGGCCAGGTCTGCATAAAGAACATAGGCGTTAAGCTTGCCAACGGCAAGTTCAGGGAGATCATCCTTAAGTAGAAGGCGCAGCGGAGGACCCGTTTGGATCTGAAGAAATATAAGAAAAAAGTACTTATAGCGTGTTCGATGATCGAAGACGAGATAAACGCCGTCTTCGATCGTTTTGACATACAGGACATAGAAGTGCGCTGGCAGGAGAGGGGCCATCACAATGACCCCGACAAGCTTCGCGACGTTGTCCAGGCAGAGATAGACAGAGCTGAGGCGGAAGGCGCAGATCTCATTCTGTTGGCGTACGGACTCTGCGGCAACGGGGCCGTGGGCTGGCATACGGAGAATGCGATGCTCGTTATGCCGCGCTTTGACGACTGTGTCAACATGATGCTCTGCATGGGAAAAAGGGACAGACGCAATTACCTCGATGCCGGCAATATGTATCTGACAGGAGGCTGGAGCCGCGACGATGGCGCTTTGCTCGCTATGTTTGAGAGCTATCTCTCAAAATACGGAAAGAGAAAAGCGGATAAATTAATGAAGATAATGCTGGCTTCGTACAGCAGTGTCACGGTGATAGACACGGGATGCTTTGAGATGGAACCGGTAATACAGTATGCAGACGAATGCGCTGAGCGCTTCGGACTTGCAAGACGCATCGTCCCCGGCGGCAACAGCCCTATGGTAAAGCTTCTGACAGGGGACTGGGATGAAGATATGATAGTAAAAGAGCCGGGGTCACCGGTCACTGAAGAGGAATTCGATTTCAAGGCCGAAGACGTTACAGCATAAACCCGGGAAACGCTGCTGAGGTTTTCGACTGATGCTCTCATTGCGGTCAGCGAGGAATTTGCGAAGTGCGGCGTGGATATCTTCATCTGCGGCAACACAAACAAGATCACTGCAGCGATGCTCGAATCGGGCTGTGACGTCCCTGTAGATGCTCCGAAAGAGAATGTACTGGCCTTTATGGACGCGGTAAGGGAATACGGTCCGACCCGTCTGGGAGAAAAGAAATAGTCTGCAGCGGGCAGCAGGGAGGCTGAGAGGTTAGAGATATCGAATTTATCAATATATAACTCGGGTTACAATAGATGAATATTATTTGATACCTGTAGTTACATTCTCTAATATCAATATATTAATGACATAAACGCTGACCAGAGACCCTGGAGGCAATGTCGGGATTTTGATTCCTGCATTGTCTCTTTTTTCTTGGTTAACATGGAAAAGGAGAAACAGGAGAATGGACAATAAAGAACTGATTGTTAATTATGACATACTGCTCGATGCAGTAAAGGGTATACAGTATGGAAGCGTTACCGCCCATATACAGGACGGCAAGATCGTTTACATAGAGAAGACAGAGAAAATCAAGATTCAGAAGTAACGGGGGCAGAAAATTGATAGAAATAACGAACCTTAAAAAGGTATGGGAGGATTCCGGGGCACCGGTACTCGAAGATATCAATCTTACCATACAGGACGGAGAGATATATGCTCTCGTAGGCAGGAGCGGAGCGGGAAAGTCCACGCTGCTCAGATGTATCAACGGACTTACTTCCTATCAGGAGGGAAGCCTTAAGGTAGACGGTCATGAGATCAAAGACTATTCAGAAAAAGAGCTGCGCGAGTTCAGACGCCATGTAGGAATGATATTCCAGCAGTTCTCGCTTCTGGAGAGGGAGACAGTATACAGAAATGTAGCTCTGCCGATGACCTGCTGGAAGTACCCTAAGGACGAGATCGATAAAAAGGTGAAGAGCCTGCTCGAGCTTGTAGGACTGTCCGACAAGCTGGACGCGAAGCCACGCAATCTGTCCGGCGGACAGAAGCAGCGTGTCGCCATAGCGAGAGCCCTCACGATGGATCCTAAATTCATCCTCTGCGATGAGGCTACTTCAGCTCTCGATCCTAAGACAACAAACTCCATTCTGGACCTGCTCAAGGAGATCAACCAGAAGCTCGGCATCACAGTAATTGTAGTTACTCACCAGATGGAAGTCGTGCGCAAGATCTGCCAGAAAGCCTGCATACTCGAAAACGGAGTCATCAAGGCTGAAGGTTCTGTCAGGGACATTTTCTTCGACCAGCCTGAGGCGTTGCTCAACCTTCTCGGTGAAGAGGATGCAAGTCTTCCTCCGCAGGGGCATAACATACAGGTATCACATCTTCTGAATGAGATCTCCGACGGAGAGCTGTTCGGCAGGATGTACGAAGAACTGAAGATAGTATTCCCTATAGTCAACGGAACCATTCAGGAATATGAAGATGACCGGATGGGAATATTCACGATAAATGTAAGCGATAAGGACTATCCGGCAGTTGCTGACTATCTGACAAAACACGGCATGCGCTGGAGAGATCTCAGCAGTAATGCGAACTAGGGAAGGAGGCAACGCATGACACTAAAGAATTTTACTTTTGCGCAGATATTCAAGATGCTCATCGTCCCGGCCTTTTTCGCGACACTGAAGATGCTCGCCATCGCCGGAGTCATGTCGACTATTCTGGGATTCTTTTTCGGAGTGATCCTGGTAGTGACAGAGAAGGGCGGCCTGTATGAAAACATTGTGATCAACAGGATACTGGACTTCATAGTAAACATGATAAGGTCGTTCCCGTTCATCATTCTGATGATTTCCATAATCCCGTTCACAAGGCTGATCGCCGGCACCTCGATCGGAGAGACCGCGGCTCTCGTGCCTCTTACCGTAGCGTGCACGCCGTTCATGGCAAGGATATTCCAGAACAGCTTCAAGGAAGTTGACCCGGCTCTGATAGAGGCGGCTCAGTCATTCGGAGCTTCTAAATGGCAGATCGTTTTCAAGGTGATGCTCAAGGAGTCGGTACCTTCGATCATCTCGGGCCTGTGCCTTGCAATCATCAATCTGCTTGGATGCACTGCGATGGCCGGAGCGATCGGAGCTGGCGGACTCGGAGCGGTAGCCCTGCAGTACGGATATCAGAGCTTCAATCTCAAGATCATGTACTCGATAGTAGTCATACTGATCATCCTGGTCGCTCTCATACAGTATTTCGGCGACTGGATCTACAAGAAGCTCAAATAAAACAGGTTATAACGCATTTGGGCGTTTGACATAATCTCACTATTTTCAAGGAGGAAAAAGAGTTATGAAGTTAAAGAAGTTTATGGCTATGCTGCTGATAGCGGTTATGGCATGCTGCCTTGCGACAGCCTGCGGAAGCTCTGAAAGCGCTGAGGAGCCTGCAGAAGAGGCTGCTGTTGAAAAGACAGACGTTAAGATCGGTGTCCGTTCCGACCTGATCGATTACTATAACGCTATCGAGCCGGTGCTCAAGGCAAAGGGATACAATCCTGAGATGGTATCCTTCGATGACAGCATCCAGCCTAACGTTGCTCTCGCTGAGGGAAGCATCGACATCAACTGGTTCCAGCATGAGCCATATCTGACAGCATACAATGCAGAAAACGGAACTGACTTCGTCATGGTACAGCCTAAGACATACGCTCCTCTGTTTGCTATGTATTCAACAAAGCATAAGAGCGTTGAGGAACTCCCTGACGGAGCTGTTATCGGAGTATGCAACGATGCTACAAATCAGGACAGAGGTCTCAAGATGCTTGCTGACAACGGCCTCATCACTCTCGACGAGAGCGTAGAAGTGGCTACAGTCCATGACATCAAGGACAATCCGCACAACTTCACATTCCAGGAAGCTGAGATGCAGATGCTGCCACAGTCGATCGACGACCTCGACGCTATCTGCCTCGCAGGACAGCACATGGTAAATGCCGGCAGCGATCCATCCGCATACCTCATCAAGTCTTCTGACGAGCAGGAGTACGCGGTAGGTTTCGTAGTAAACGCTGCTGACGCTGAAGCTGAATGGGCTAAGGACATCGCTGCTACAGCTCAGTGCGATGAGCTCGCAGCTGCACTGGAAGAGGTTTCCGGTGGAGCTCTGCTGCCAGTCTGGAAGTAATTCTTCATTAAATCCTTATTTATGCGGAACGACTGCATACCATAAATAACAAGGAGACAAAGGAATTGGAACTTATAGTACCTGAAATGACACCAAAGGAAAGGGCTCTGGCTTATTCCAGAGGTGAAGAAACAGACCGCATTCCTACATCTCTTAGTGCGGGGGAGACAGCTCCCCCGCTTTATGGTTTTACCATAAGAGATTACTACTTTTCGGCTGATGCGATGGTAGCTGTGGAGAGCGGCCTTGCTGAGGATTTTCAAGCGGACAACATGGGCATTGGCCTCGGACTCAGGACAGTCATCGAGGCTCTCGGTACAGAGCTTTGCTATCCTGAGGACAGCGTCTCTTACATAGTGAAGCCGAGGCTGGATTCTTTCGACCAGGTGTCCGAACTTGGAATGCTAAATATAGACAAGGACGGGAGACTGCCTCTCATCGTTGAGGCTTTCGAGCGTCTGATGGACAAGTACGGAAACGTGAGGAACTTCGGCAGTGGACTGGCAGGGCCGTTTACGACGGCTGCAAGCCTTATCGGGACTGAGAAGTTCCTTGTTTCGACTGTAAAGAACAAGGATGGAGTCCACAGACTGCTTCAGTACAGCACTGACGTCATAGTGGAGCTCTGCCGTGATCTCAACAGGCGCCTCGGGATAAAATTCATGCTTTCAGAGCCGATGGGGGCCAAGAACCTAATCAGCAAAAGACAGTTCAATGAGTTCTTTCTGCCTTATCTTGAGCAGGCTGTAAGGCGCATGAATGAATATCAGGGCGCTACATCCATACACATGTGCGGAAGCACAAGGGACAGGTGGCAGGAGATAATCGATGCAGGGGTCTCCAACTTCTGGGTCGATAACTGCGAGAGCCTGAAAGAGCTGAAAGAGGGCTACGGGGACCGTATAGGGATAACCGGTAATGTGCCTCCGGTAGACATACTCAGAAACGGCACACAGGAGCAGATATATGACTGCATGCGAAAATGCATAGAAGATGCCGGTGATAATCCAAAGGGCTACACGATATGTCCGGGATGCACAACGCCGGTAGGTACAACAAAAGAACAGATGATAATGTTCATGAACGCGGCAACAACTCTCAGCAGGGGGGCCAGAAAAGGGCAGCTCCCTGAGGGACTCAAAGATAAACAGTAAAGGAATAACAATGGATACAAAGATCAATGAACTGCTTGACAGAGCCTATAATGTGCGCAAAAACGTGCTGCGCATGGGCTATGTGGACCGCAGAGGCTTTATAGCCCAGGGCCTTGGAGCCTCGGACTTTCTCACCGGACTGTTTTTCCATGCGATGCGCTATGATCCGAAAGACCCGGACTGGGAAGGACGCGACAGATTCCTGCTCTCAGCAGGGCACAACGCGATAGCCGTTTACGCGGCCATGGCCGAAGCCAGAATGATACCTGAAGAATGGCTCGACACCTACGGGCTCGATGACAGCCATCTGCCAATGTCGAGCATGCCTAAATACACACCTGGCATAGAGATCTCCGGCGGCTCCATAGGACTCGGACTGCCTATAGCGGTCGGCATGGCCATGGGCCTCAAGAGAAAGAATTCGGATTCCAGAGTGTATGTAATGATGGGCGATGGAGAGATGGCTGAGGGCCCTACGTGGGAGGCAGCGACATCCGCCTGCTCATATAAGCTCGATAACATCATCGGTCTGGTAGACGCCAACGGCATACAGGCTGACGGCCTTACGAGCACAGTAGTAAATACTGAGCCGCTCGATGAGAAATTCAGGGCATTCGGCTTTGAGGTGCAGAGAATAAACGGAAACAGCATGACAGAGGTGGTGCGCGCTCTCGACAACGCGAAGAACTCCGAAGAGAAGAAACCTCACATGATAATCTGCGACACGGTGCCGGGCACAGGGCTGGATTTCCTGATCGGCAATCCTAAGAGCCATTTCATCAGCCTTGATGAAGAGGGCTGGAAGCGGGCGTTTGAAGAACTGGAAAGGGGAAAAGAGTAATGAACAAAGGTGTACAGAGCGTAATAAGTGATTCCAATATCATTACTTCGCACCCGGTGATGGCGGAGCCGTTCGGAAATGCCCTCATAGAGCTTGCAAAGAAAAACGACAGAATAGTAGGCCTCAGCGCCGACCTCGCGAAGTATACCGACATCCATATATTCAGGGATGCTTTTCCTGACAGGTTTTACAATGTAGGAATGTCGGAACAGCTGATGATGTGTGCCGCTGCCGGTCTTGCCAAGGAGGGGTTCATCCCTTACGCAACGACTTACGCCACATTCATAGCGAGGAGATGCTACGACTTTATCTCTCAGGCGATCTGTGAGCACGGACTCAATGTAAAGATCATAGGAGGACTCCCGGGGCTTCAGTCCGGATACGGACCGAGCCACCAGGCGACCGATGACCTCGCTATACTTGGAGCCATGCCTGATCTTACCATAATCGATCCATGTGACGCGGTCGAGACCATGCAGGCCACGGCAGCGATAGCGGAGTATGACAGACCGGTATACATGAGGCTTCTCAGGGGCAACAGGGTACCTGTGGTCCTCGATAAATATGATTATGTATTTGAGATCGGCAAGGCAAAGCTGCTGAAGGACGGAAGCGATGCTCTTGTTATATCGTGCGGAGAAATGACCATGAGATGTCTCGACGCAGCTGAGGAGCTTGAGAAAGAAGGCAGGCATGTTGCCGTTCTCCATGTTCCTACGATCAAGCCGTTTGACAGGGAGACAGTGCTTGCGGCCATAGCGGAGCGTAGCTGTCCGGTATTCACCGCGGAAAATCACACCACGTACGGCGGACTTGGGACGCTGGTTGCTTCTGCTGTTGCGGAAGAAAAGATGATCGCTGACTTGCACAGGATAGCTTTGCCTGATCAGTACCTTGAAGCAGGCACTCTGGGAAGACTTCAGGATATGTATGGAGTTTCGCAGAAAGCCGTATCTGAAACTATGAGAAGTGTGCTCAGCTAGGGACAGGCAGCGATGAAGACAATGACAGGTCTTGTAAAGGAAAAACCTGAAAAGGGAGATTTTGTGCTCAGACACGATCTTCCCGTGCCCGAACCCGGTGATGATGAGGTGCTTATAAAAGTACACTGCACTGCCATATGCGGCACAGATATGCATATTATGGAATGGGACCGCTGGAGCCAGCTTCGTGTAAAACCGCCTTTTATTCCGGGGCACGAGACTGCCGGCGTGATAGTAAAAGTCGGAAAGAACGTCACGGAAAGAAAGCCCGGGGACAGGGTGGCATGCGAGACACATATCCCCTGCGGGGAGTGCTGGTTCTGCAAAAACGGCATGCCGCATATATGCAGCAATGTAAAGCTGTTCGGAGCGACTGAGAATGGGGCTTTCGCTGAGTACGCCAAAATACGCGCTGATTCTGCATATCTGCTTGATGACAGCATCTCATACGAGAACGCGTGTCTCTTTGAGCCTCTTGGCGCAGGTGTGCATGGCGCCGAAGCAGCGGAGGTCTGCGGAAAAACAGTGCTTGTCAGCGGCTGCGGCCCGATCGGGCTGACTGCGGTAAGCGCCTGCAAAACTTTCGGCGCGCGGATGGTGATAGCCTGCGATCTCAATGATGAACGGCTTGCGGCGGCGCTTGAGATGGGCGCGGATCATATTGTAAACAGTGGAAAGGAAGACCTGCTTAAAGAGGTCCTTAAGCTTACGGACGGGATAGGGGCAGATGCGGCCATAGACATAACCGGCTCAGGCGCTGCTATCCGTGCCGGCCTGAGGTGCGTGCGCGCAGCAGGCGTCATGGTATGCGTGGGGCTTCCTACAAATGAGGTGTCGCTCGATCTGACAAATGACCTGATCTACAGAGAAATAAAGCTCACCGGCATTTCGGGCCGCAAAATATGGGAGACCTGGTATGATTTCTCAAAGGTGATGAACGGACCGTATTTCAGACCAGAGAAGATCATGGGCCGGAAATACGCACTTACTGACTATAAAAAGGCTTTTGAAGCTGTGAGGGCCGGAGTTCCCGGTAAGATGATACTTTACCCGGACCCGGCTGATATGGATGTTTAGAGGGAATAATGAAACACGCAGCAGGTAATATCGACAGAATGCACGTGCTCAGGCTCGAGCCAGGGGAGGACGTGCTTGGATGCATCCAGAAATACTGTGAAGAAGAAAAGCTGACAGACGGCGTAGTGGTGTCGGGAATAGGCAGCCTTGACGGCTGTACTTTCTTCGACCCTATGGAGATACCCGGAAAACCGGGCTGCTATGGATATGTAACGCCTATAGATCTTCCTTCACCGATAGAACTTATCGGACTCAGCGGGATCATCTGCAGGGGTGATGACGGAGAGCCGGTACCCCATATACACGCCGCCTTTGCCGATGAAAAGGGAAACGAGTACGGAGGGCATCTGAAGGATGGCAACAAAGTGCTGGTCACTGTGGAGCTGGTGATCGCGGAGATAAAAGGCGTCGCCATGACCCGGGTACTCGATTCGTCAAAGGGAGTGCCTGTGCTGTCACCTGAAGATTTATAAGCGGAAGAGAGATGATATGAAGAAGATCGGATTCATAGGACTTGGAGTAATGGGGTATCACATGGCGCTCAATCTGAGCAGAAAGTCAAGGCTGCCTGTGACCGGGTTCGATATCAGCAAAAACAGGCTCAGGATGTTCGAAGACGCGGGCGGAACAGCTGCTTCTTCCGCGGAAGAGATCTACCGTGAGTGTGGCATTATACTTCAGATGCTCCCTACACATCAGACGATAGAGGCATCTGTCAGGGAAGCAGTCAAACTCGGCAAGCCGGGGAACGTGATCATCGATCTTTCATCTGCTGATCCTTCCCTGATCAGAGCGCTTGAGGCAGAGGTTCGTGAAGTGGGCATGCATCTGCTTGACTCTCCTGTAAGCGGAGGCAATCCGATGGCTGAAGCAGGCACTCTTTCCATAATGACCGGAGGTGAAAAAGAGGTTTTCGATCAGGTGAAGCCGGTACTTGAATGCATGGGCACTCCGGTATATACAGGCGGATCCGGAAGCGGTGATACCGTAAAGCTGATAAACAACATGATAGGCGGCGCGATGCTCGCATCTTATGCTGAGGCCTACGCACTGGCAAAAAAAGCAGGACTGGACCTGAATACCGTTTTTGAAGCTACAAAAAGCGGCTTTGTCGGCGGACCGCTGTACGAGAACAAGGTGCCTAAGATCATTGCCGGGGATTATGAGCCGGGAGCAAGGATAGCCGTTCATTATAAGGATATCGTAAACGCGATGGGATTCGCTGCGGGCATGGACATGGAACTTCCGGTGACAGGAAGGGTATACGATATAATGAAATGGATGATGGATAACGGCTATGCCGATGAAGATCAGGCTGCGATGATACGCTATTATGAACAGATGTAGTTCAGGCTGTTTTTATTTCAAACATCAGTCATTAAGAACGACATAATGAAAAGCGGCTGCTTTATGTTATGCAACCGCTTTTTTTAGTAGATTTTGTTCTTATGCAACAATTATCAAAAAGAGAAGATAAATCACGATATTTAATTAACAATTCCTATTTTTCATTCATCATTGAGAGCGTTATAATATTCGGGTCGCTTAAACAGCAAAGTTTTTAAAATCAAAAGAAAAGGAGTTAATATCATGGAAACACAGAAGAAGAGCAGCGGACTGGCGCTCGTGCCATTCCTGGTGTTCATCGTGATCTACCTCGGCGCAGGAATCATTCTGCAGTCCAAGGGCGTAGAGATGGCATTCTACCAGTTCCCTGCAGTAGTAGCAATGTTTATTGCAGTGCTCGTAGCGTTCGCTATGAACTACAAAGCCGGCATCAACGAGAATTTCTCGATCTTCGCAAGAGGAGCCGCAAACGAAGACGTAATGGCCATGCTGATGATCTACCTGCTTGCAGGCGCGTTCTCGGCAGTAGCAGGTGCCATGGGCGGAGTTGACGCAACAGTTAACCTGGGCGTTTCGATTATCCCGGCATCGCTTCTGACAGCAGGTCTCTTCGTTATCGCTGCATTCCTCGCAACAGCAACAGGTACATCGATGGGAACCATCGGAGCTCTTGTACCTATCGCGCTGGGCGTAGTCGACAAGGCGGGCCTGAGCCTTCCTCTCGTTATGGCAGCTGTAGTTTCCGGCGCTATGTTCGGAGATAACCTGTCCATGATCTCGGATACAACTATCGCAGCTACAAGAACACAGAAGGTCGAACTCAAGGACAAGTTCCGCACAAACTTCTGGATCTCGCTTCCTGCAGCAGTCGTTACCATCGTTCTGCTCATAATCTTCGGTAGACCGGAGACAGCCCAGGCTATTACCGTTGATTCGTTCTCAATCGTGAAGGTTATCCCTTACATCCTGGTACTCGTTCTTGCTCTTATCGGCATGAACGTATTCCTGGTACTCACGATCGGAATCTTCGCAGCAGGCATCATCGGAATGGCATACGGAGACATCACATTCATGGATTTCGCAACCAATATCTGGGACGGATTCCAGGGAATGATCGAGGTATTCCTGCTGTCCATGCTCTGCGGCGGAATCGCAGAAATGGCGAAGCACTACGGCGGACTCAACTGGCTCATCGACAATCTGTCGAAGACTTTCAAGGGCAAGAAGTCGGCTCAGGTCGGACTCTCCGTACTTGCTGCTCTGACAGACATGGCTACAGCAAACAACACTGTTGCCATCATCGTTGACGGCCCTATGGCAAGAGAGATCAGCGAGAAGTATGACATCGACCCTAGAAAGACTGCTTCCATCCTCGACATGTTCACATGCATCATGCAGGGACTTATCCCTTACGGAGCACAGTTCCTGGTAGTTGCAAGCATGTGCGAAGGAAGAGTAAGCCCGCTCGATATCATCCCTAACAACTGGTATCTCTTCCTGCTCGCAGCATTCGCTATCCTGTCGTACTTCGTTCCTTGGTATGAGAAGATCACTCTCAAGGGCAAGTGGGACTGGAAAGAAAACAAGGTGGTTAACGAGTAACAAACCTCCACATATACAAATGATGAGTGATGCCGGGCAGATTGCGTCCGGCATCGCTTGCGTATAGAATGCATATTGTTATAAGTGCAGAATCAAAGAAACAGGGACAGAACAATGAACATTATAGAACAATACGGTCATGGCCTTGAGATACCGAAAGATGAACTTACCGCCATCGAGAGGGACAGGCTTCTGGGCGAAGGCAAGGAAGTCGACCGCATCATGTGCTGCATCGATACCGGCGAGACGCTGGCTCCAATGATCGGACTCAAGGTAAAGGACTATTATTTTTCATCGCAAAAGATGCTCGAACTGGAACAGTATATCTATGACACATTCCATTCGGACGGGGCAGGTCTTTCGACCACACTCCGCGGAATGGCAGAGGCCATGGGATCGAAGATCAGGTATTTTGACCACAATATCGCCCAGCTCGAGACGCCTGCGCTCGCAAGCCTCGATGACGTGGATCAGGCTAAGCTTGTCGACGTGGACAAGGACGGCAGACTGCCGATAATCCTTGAGGGACTCAGGCTCGTAAAAAAGGAACTTGGAGACAAGGTTCCGGTAAGCGGAACAGTCACAGGTCCGTTCACGATCGCGGCGATGGTAGTGGGCACAGAGAACCTGCTCATCGGGATGATCAAGAAACCTGACAAGGTAAAGCAGCTTATGGAGGTCATCACCGAGAACAACGAGAGATACATCGCAAGGATGCTAGAGATGGGAGTAGGAGTAGGATTCGCCGATCCTGTAAGCACCACTTCGCTTCTGAGAGTCAAGCAGTACCGCGAGTTCTCGCTTCCGTACTTCCAGCACAACGTCGATTTCATAAAGAAGAACGGCGGCGGATGCGGACTCCACATCTGCGGAGGATCCCGCAAGCTGTGGGAAGACCTCAACAACACAGGAATCGGATGCTTCGGACTCGACAACATCGAGGATCTCGAAGAGGCCAAGGAAGTACTCGGACCTCACATGGCTATCCAGGGCAACGTGCCGCCTGTAGATGTTATCAGACTCGGCACACCTCAGGACGTACTGAGAGCCAGCAAGGAGTGCATCCGCAAGGCATGGGATTCGCCTAACGGATTCACACTGACATCAGGCTGCCAGACACCGATGGATACACCTGCTGAGAACCTTCAGGCAATGATGGATGCGGCAAGGATCTTCGGAAGATATCCGA
Source organism: uncultured Eubacteriales bacterium (assembly GCA_902778585.1). Taxonomy (GTDB): domain Bacteria; phylum Bacillota; class Clostridia; order Peptostreptococcales; family Anaerovoracaceae; genus Crickella. The sequence continues at coordinate 45,361 of CACYYD010000005.1, forward strand.
TCGACACCGATCTTCTGAACGCAGACCTGTAGTCAGTGGCATTTCAGAGCCTGCTGCCGCATGAGGGTGCAACATGGAGAAGAAAAATCTTCAGTATTACACCCGTAAACGGTTTTCCGGGCTTTGAAGACCGGAAAAATGCCGTTTGGGTGTAACTGCCAGGGAAAAAATCTCCGGACTTACACCCGATTTGGCAAAATGGGTGCATAAAAATACTAAAATGCATTCAGAGTTGCACCCGATGGAAATATCTGCACCGATTCTGACGTGAAAATGGCGGATGCGGTGCAATACACAGAAATTTCAACGAAAACTTACACCCTCGACCGGCCGGAAGGATGGCCGGAAGGGGGTGTATTTGTGTATGTATAAAGATACAGAAAAAGTTATAAAATATTCATAAATATTCTTGCATAAATATTCATTAGATGTTATAGTCTTGCACGTAAAGAAAAAACGCACTGTTCAGACACGGACGGAGCAAACTAAGAAAACGGAAGAGGAGAAATAAAGATGAAAAAGAAATCACTGGTACTGCTGCTGGCATTCACAATGATATTCACATTTATGCTCGGCGCATGCGGAAGCAAATCAGAAGAGGCACCTGCAGAAGACAGCGCTGCATCAACAGACGTAGCAGCTGCTTACAACAACATTCTCGCACAGATCGAGAGCGAAGCCGGCGAGACAGACGGACAGCTCACAGTAGCAACATCGCCTGACTTTGCACCGATGGAATTCGTAGATCTCTCGAGACAGGGTGATGAACAGTACGTTGGTTTCGACGTTCTTCTTGCAAAGGATATAGCCAACAAGCTGGGCAAGGAACTGGTTATCAAGCCGATGTCATTCGACGCCGTTCAGGCAGCTGTTCAGACAGGCAGCGTAGACATGGGAATCTCCGGATTCAGCTGGACAGAAGAGCGTGCTGAGAACTACTTCCTCACAAGGTGGTACAAGGCCGGCGACAACGAGACAGAGCAGACCATCATCACAACAAAGGCTAACGACGGAAAGCTGACAACAGCTGACAGCTACAACGGCCTCAAGGTCGGAGCTCAGGGCGGATCCCTCCAGAAGATGCTGGTTGAGCAGCAGCTCCCTGGCGCAGAGATGGTACTCTATGAGAACCTGAACGACGCTGTAACAGCTCTGATGACAGGCAAGATCGATGCTCTGGCAGTAGCTACAGGAAACGGCGAGGCATTCATCTCGGCTAACCCTGACGATCTGGTCATGACAGGATTCCAGTTCGAAGTTGATGAGCTCTACAAGAACAACGTTATCATGATCAACAAGGACAACGCAGAGCTCGGCGAGCAGGTCAACGCTATCCTCGATCAGCAGGAGAAGGACAACGTCTGGGATACATGGTATGAAGCATGCCAGCTCCTCGGCGAGATCAAGACAGCTGACGAACTCGGATACGATGATTCGGGCAACAAGATCACTGAATAACAGGACACCAATCTAAACGATACGATCAGATTCTGAAATAAAAACCACTGCGATCGCTGGCACACGGCCGGAGCTTCTCCGGAAGCGTGACCGGCGATCCGCTGTGTTTAACGGTGATGATCGCAGACGATAATTACTGACGATAACGGAGGAAAACATTATGACAATGGGAAAGATATTCCATGATATGTGGGATATTTTCATGACATACTACATCGGCCAGGGCCTGCTCTGGACAGGACTCGGCTATACGCTGGCACTTTCGGCCATTGCCGTGATCGCCGGAGCCATTCTCGGCTCGCTCATGGCGATCGGCAAGATGAGCCGCTTCAAGGTGCTCAACGTCATCATCACGGCTTTTGTCGAGATAATGAGAGGCACCCCGGCACTGCTGCAGCTCTACATCGCGTACTTCATCGTGCCGATGATCTTCACTTTCGCGGAGATGACACCTTTCGCCTGCGTGGCTGTAGGTCTGTCGCTCAACTCTGCGGCCTATGTAACTGAGATCATCCGTTCCGGTATCGGCGCAGTCGACAAGGGACAGACTGAGGCTGCAAGGGCTCTCGGACTGACTTCAAAGACAACGATGCTGAAGGTCGTAATGCCTCAGGCTATCAGGAACATCCTTCCGGCTCTCGGCAACGAGTTTGTCACCATCATCAAGGAGACATCGCTGGCATCGACATTCTTCGTCGGTGAGCTCATGACTACATACGCGATCATCAAGGGCATCACCTTTAACGTCATCCCTACACTGATGGATATCGGCGTGGTCTACTTTGTACTGACATTCACGCTGTCCAAACTGCTGGGAATGGTTGAAAGGAGGATGAAGGCAAGCGCTTAGGCGGGGGCCTGAAAGATAATCATGGAAAAGAAGATAATGCATGACCAGAACATGCTCGACATCAAGAATATTTACAAGAACTTCGGCAGCCTGCAGGTACTCAAGGGCGTTTCGACTACTGTCGACAAAGGCGAGGTGGTTTCGATCATCGGAGCTTCGGGTTCCGGCAAGTCGACGCTCCTGCGCTGCATGAACCTCCTCGAGGAGCCTACATTCGGCGAGGTATGGATCGAGGGAAAGCTGATGACACCGGTAGATCCGTATCTGCACTTTGACGTTATCAGGGCTTCGAAGACATACAAGAAGCTCATCGCCCAGGGCATGGACGACATGGCTGCGATCACAAAGATCAAGGCTGAGGACCTGCTGCTCGAAAAGCATTCGCAGGAAGGCCCTGAGTACAAGGCTCTCATGGATAAGATCTTCAAGGAGAACCACATCGACACCAACCTGGGACGCCGCAAGATGAGCATGGTTTTCCAGCAGTTCAATCTCTTCAACAATCTGACCGTGCTTGACAACATCATGCTGGCACCGGTCGAGACTGCAAAGTACAACAAGGTGAAGGACCTGAACGCCGAGAAGGAGAAGATCCGCGAGCAGGCGATGACCTTCCTGAAGAGGATCGGCCTCGAGGACAAGGCAGACGTTTATCCGTCAAAGCTCTCCGGCGGACAGAAGCAGCGTATCGCGATCGTAAGGTCGCTCGCTATGAATCCTGACGTAATGCTCTTCGACGAGCCTACATCGGCTCTCGACCCTGAGATGATCGGCGAAGTACTCGACCTCATGAAGGAACTTGCCGAGACAGGAATGACGATGGTAGTCGTAACTCACGAGATGGGATTCGCAAGAGAGGTATCCAACCGTGTACTCTTCGTGGACGAGGGATATATCAAGGAAGAGGGCACACCTGAAGAGGTCTTCGATCATCCGAAAGACCCGAGACTGCAGGACTTCCTTTCAAAGATTCTTTAACGGAAAAGGGCACTGATGAACAAAGAAGATATCATCCGATTCATAGATAATGAGGCCGCGGACGAGATCATTGAGGTCTCGCACAAGGTGTGGGAATATGCCGAACTGTCACTCAAGGAGACGAAGTCGGCAGCACTGTATGTCGAAAAGCTGAAGGCTCACGGATTTGAAGTGGAGACCGGACACGCCGGGATCGATACCGCGTTTTCCGGCAGGTATGTGTCGGGAAGCGGCAAGCCTGTGATAGGTATCCTCGGCGAGTTCGATGCACTCTCGGGGCTTTCGCAGAAGGCAGGGAGCACAAAGCCGGAAGAGCTCGTGCCGGGCGGCAGCGGACACGGCTGCGGGCACAATATGCTCGGCGCTGCTTCATTCGGAGCTGCGGTTGCTGTAAAGAAGTATCTCGAGGAGACAGGTGCGGACGGCACGGTCATTTTCTATGGCTGCCCGGGAGAAGAAGGCGGAGCTTCAAAGGCATTCATGGCCCGCGAGGGGGTATGGAAGAGCCTGGACTGTGCGCTCACATGGCATCCGGGCGGAGAGAACCAGGTATCCACAGGGACATGCAATTCCTGCGTTCAGGTGCTGTACAAATTCAAGGGCATTGCTGCACATGCCGCGGGAGATCCGGAAAACGGACGCTCTGCGCTTGATGCAGTGGAGATAATGAACATAGGCGTCAACTATCTGCGCGAACACATGAAGCGCGAGTGCAGCGTGCACTATGCGATGGTGGACGGCGGAGGCTTTTCGCCTAATGTTGTGCAGTCGCACGCATCGGTGCTCTACATGATAAGGGCGATCTCCGTTCAGGACACGCTCGACCTGGCGGCAAGGGTGGAAAAATGCGCGGAAGGCGCCGCCCACATGACAGAGACGAAGTTTGAGAAGGTATTCGTTGACGGCACTGCAAATACGGTGCCGAATACGACTCTCGAGAAGCTATTCCACGACAATATGGCTTTCGTTCCGATGCCGGAGTATACGGCTGAGGAACTGGAATTCGCGAAGGCGCTCGATGCGACCTGCCCGGTCACCGGAGAGATACCGGGAGACGGAGCGCAGTTCGATCCTGCCATAAGAGAGCAGGTGAAAGTGCTTTCCGAAAACGGCACAAAGTATCTGAACGACTTCCTGATGCCGTTCTACAGCGGAGACGGTTTTATGCCCGGCTCGACCGACGTCGGAGACGTCAGCTGGCAGACGCCAGCCGCGCAGTTCAACACGGTGTGCTTCACTGCGCACTCGCCGGGCCATTCCTGGCAGAACGTATCCTGCGGCGCATCTTCAATAGGGGACAAGGGAACGGTATACGCGGCAAAGGTGCTTGCATGTGCTGCCGCTGATATTTATCAGGACAATTCTATCGCTGAAAAAGCAAAAGAGGAGTTTGAGGCGCGCCTCGGAGGCGGCAGCTACGTCTGCCCGATCCCTGAGGACGCTGTGCCGTACATCATAGAATAAAAAGGGGAGATCTGTGCATAAGGTTTTTATCGACGGAGGCCACGGGACTACAGGCCTCAGGATAAATGAATATCTTGCGGGACGAAGAGATATCGAAGTGCTGAGCATCGATCCGGAAAAGAGAAAGGATCTCAGCGCTCGCGTAGACATGATAAAGCAGGCGGATGTCACGATACTCTGCCTGCCCGACGCAGCTGCAGCCGAGATCGCGGAGGCTGCTCCTGCGGATTCGGTGATCATAGACACATCTACTGCCCACCGCACCGCTGCGGGATGGACATACGGCATGCCCGAACTGTCAGGAGACCAGAGGGACGCGATCCGCAGCAGCACAAGGATAGCGAATCCGGGCTGCCACGCAAGCGGCTTCATCCTTCTGGTAAGACCGCTCATAGACGCTGGACTTCTGGATAAGGATGCGCTTCTCACATGCTTCTGCATGACGGGCTACTCGGGCGGCGGCAAAAAGATGATCGCATCCTATGAGGATCCTGAAAGAAACGGGAGCCTCGGCTCGCCCGGCCAGTACGCGCTGGGACAGTCTCATAAGCATCTTCCGGAGATGGTGAAGATGACAGGCCTTGAAAATGCTCCGTGCTTCAGCCCGGTCGTGGCTGATTTTTACAGCGGGATGGTCATGACAGTTCCGCTGCACACATCACAGCTAAAATGCGGGGCAGGGCCTGATGAAATAAAGAAGATACTGCATGACAGCTATGACAGTGAGCCGCTCATCACGGTGCACGATGAGGCACCGGAGGGCGGAACGGTCTATTCAGATCCGATGGCCGGAAACAACGGCATGGAGATGTATGTGACCGGAAATGACGAAAGGGTATTGCTTATCGCTTCATACGACAATCTCGGAAAGGGAGCGTCGGGAGCGGCGGTCCAGAATCTCAATATCGTTCTCGGAACGGATGAGACAGAAGGACTTGTTTAACTGAAGGCGGCAGGCGCTTTCAGAAGGACAGGAGGTAAGTATGATAAAGATGATAGACGGCGGCGTAACAGCTGCAACAGGATTCAAGGCAGCCGGCATCCACAGCGGGATCAAAAAGAATGCCGAAAAGACAGACCTGGCTCTCATAGTCAGTGAGATCCCGGGAAACGCTGCTGCTGTATATACGAAAAATAAAGTAAAAGCGGCACACATTGCCGTTACAAAAAGACACCTTGAGAACGGAGTGGCTCAGGCTGTTCTCTGCAACAGCGGAAACGCCAACACCTGCACTCCTGACGGCGAAGAAGTGGCCGAAAAAGCTACTCAGATCGCCGCTGACTGCCTCGGCATAAAGGCAGAGGACGTGCTTCCTGCCGCTACCGGAGTCATCGGGGTGTCTCTTCCTATTGAGCCGTTTGAAAAGGCCATGCCTGCTCTTGTGGACAGCCTGTCAAGGACGGGCTCTTCTGATGCAGCGCGCGCGATCCTGACTACTGATACGTATATCAAGGAGTGTGCAGTACAGTTTGAGATCGACGGCAAGGTCTGCACTCTGGGCGGCATTGCCAAAGGAAGCGGCATGATACACATCAACATGGGCACCATGCTCAGCTTTATCTCGACGGACTGCGCCATCAGCAAAGAACTGGTAAGTAAGGCTCTCCATGAGGAGATAGCCGACAGCTACAACCAGGTCAGCGTCGACGGAGATACATCTACAAACGATACGGTCGTACTGATCGCAAACGGACTTGCCGGTAATGCAGAGATCATTGAGACCGGAGAAGAATATAACGTGTTCTGCGAGGCTCTTCATGCGGTAAGCGTCGAGCTTTCGAGGATGATCGCGGGCGACGGAGAAGGCTGCACAAAGCTTCTCGAAGCACACGTGACCGGAGCTCCGGACAAGGAGACCGCAAGGCTGGTCAGCAAGAGTATAGTCTGCTCGTCGCTCTTCAAGGCGGCGGTATTCGCATCTGATGCCAACTGGGGACGCATACTCTGCGCGATTGGCTATACAGATGCCGATTTTGATGCTTCGGATATCGATGTGAGCGTGAAGTCAGAGGCAGGCGAGGTGCTTGTGTGCAAGGCATCAGCCGCTATACCGTTCGACGATGACTTTGCGACAGAGGTCCTGTCCAAAGAGCATGTTACAGTAGAGGCAGACCTCCACGACGGCGGCGCGGAAGCCTTCGCCTGGGGCTGCGACCTCACTTATGACTACGTCAAGATAAATGGCTCGTACCGCTCATAAAGAAGGGGTGTCAGATGGTAAAAGAGAAATACATGGAGAAGGCCAACGTCCTTATCGAGGCTCTCCCTTACATACAGCGGTTCAACCGCAAGATCATCGTCATCAAGTACGGCGGAAGCGCCATGATAGATGACACTCTGAAAAAGCATGTGATAGAAGATGCAGTGCTTCTGAAGCTCGTCGGATTCAAGCCTGTTATCGTGCACGGCGGCGGAAACGAGATAAGCGCCTGGATGAGAAAGACGGGCATCGAGCCGCAGTTCATCAACGGCCTCAGAGTCACGGACGCGGATACTCTGGAACTGGCAGAGATGGTCCTCGGCAAGGTCAACAGCGATCTTGTGACGATGGCACAGCAGCTCGGGGTGAGGGCTTGCGGCATAAGCGGCAAGGACGGAAGGCTGCTCACAGTAAAAAGAGCAAAGCCCGGAATGAAAGATATAGGCTTTGTCGGTGAGATCACAGAGGTGGACACAAAAATAATCCACGATCTTCTGAACGACGACTTTCTGCCTATCATCTATCCGATAGGCATGGACAAGGACGGCCAGTCCTACAATATAAACGGAGATCATGCGGCTGCTGAGATCGCGAAAGCTCTGCAGGCTGACAAGCTCGCATACCTCACGGATGCTCCGGGCGTCTGCATGGATCCGAACGATCCTGAATCGTTCATATCCGAGCTCTTCGTTGAAGAAGCGGAGAAACTGATCGATGAAGGCATCATAAGCGGAGGCATGATACCAAAGGTGCGCAACTGCTTCAGATCTATAGAAGGCGGCGTCAACAGGGTTCACATTCTGGACGGAAGCATCCCTCACTGCCTGCTCCTTGAGATCTTCACTGACAGAGGCGTCGGTACCGTTATAATGAAAGACGGAGTGAAGTACTACAGCAGAGAAAGGAGCGAGTGATGGACCGCAGCAAGATCAAGAAGCTCGATGCGGAGTATATAGTCCACACATATAACCGCTATGATGTCGTCGCCGATCACGCATACAGAGCGACCATTACGGATGTGAACGGCAAAGAGTTCATCGACCTCTGCAGCGGTTACGGCGCAAACTCGCTGGGCTACGGCCATAAGGCCTGGCTCGATGCCGTGAAAGCCCAGCTTGACCAGGTGCAGCACACCTCGAATCTGTATTACACAGCGCCGGGTCCCCAGCTTGCCGAGAAGCTTGCAACGAGAAGCGGCCTCTGCAAGGTGTGGTTCGCGAATTCGGGCGGCGAGGCTAACGAGGCAGCGATCAAGGTCGCCAGAAAGTACGGCAACACTCTGGCTGACCATAAAAAGAACACGATAATCTCGCTCAAAAAATCTTTCCACGGCAGGACGCTCGCGACCGTAACGGCTACCGGTCTTGCCGAAGCGCAGGAGTCATTCGGACCGCTGGTCCCGGGCTTTGTGCATGCTGAAGTCGATGATGCGGCAGAACTCGAAAAGCTCGTAAAGCAGTACGACCCATGCGCATTCCTCATGGAGCTGGTGCAGGGCGAGGGCGGAGTGCACGCACTCGAACAGTCCTTCGTTGACAAGGCGGCAGAGCTGTGCGAAAAGAACGACATACTGTTCATCGACGACGAAGTGCAGGTCGGCATCGGAAGGAGCGGGACGCTCTTTGCCTTTGAGCAGTACGGTATAAAACCGGACATTGTTTCGTTCGCGAAGGGCATAGGAGCGGGCCTCCCGATCGGCGGAATAATCTGCGGTCCAAAGACCTGCGATGTGCTGGTCCCGGGAGATCACGGATCGACATTCGGCATGAATCCTGTCGCTTGCGCGGGAGCCAATGTAGTGCTGGACACTATCGATGACGCCTTTCTTTCCGCGGTCAAGGTAAAGTCGCGCTTCATAAGGGAAGAACTCGCTTCGATGAAAAAAGTCACCGGACTTGACGGCCTTGGCCTCATGATCGGCATAGACCTTGAGGGCATGACAGGAGCTGAGGCTACAGCCAGACTGCTCGAGGAGGGAGTCCTTACGATACCTGCTGGAGACAGGCTCAGACTGCTGCCTCCGCTGACCATAAGCCTTGAAGAAACATGCAAGGCGCTTGCAGCCATACGCAGGGTCCTGGACTGATAGCCGGGCCCGTAAGCAGGCATCTGCAAAGCGTATGAAAGTTCATTAAGTTTCAAATCTGACACGGTTTACGTATGTATAATTGTTGCGTAGACCGTGTTTTTATTATGGCACGGAAGAGGCAAAAACAGCGCACAGGAGTCAGGAGGTACCCGGCGCAGATGATAATTTTCAACAACGTAACAAAGAAGTACGGAAAGAAGACCGCTCTTGAAAATGCCAGCGTGCATATCAACAGCGGTGACTTTGTATTTCTGGTAGGACCGAGCGGAGCCGGCAAGACCACATTCATCAAGCTGATCCTTAAGGAGATCGAACCGGACGGCGGCAGGATCATTCTTGCAGGCAAGGACATAACGAAGATCGGAAGGCGCGAAGTGCCTGCGATCAGACAGAAGATCGGAATGGTATTCCAGGACTTCAGACTGCTTGAAAAGAAGACAGTATACGAGAACGTCGCATTCGCGATGGAAGTCCTCCACAAAAGCAAAAGGGAGATACGCGAGAGAGTGCCTTATGTGCTCAAACTCGTAGACATAGCCGATAAGGCAAACAGATATCCGGACGAGCTTTCAGCCGGAGAACAGCAGAGAGTAGGCATAGCCAGAGCACTGGTGAACAAGCCGAGAGTCCTCATCTGCGACGAGCCGACAGGAAACCTCGACCCGATAACCGCCATGGACATCATGAGGCTCCTCGAGCAGATCAATGTAAGGGGAACCACCGTCCTCATGGTCACTCATGCAAAGGATATCGTTGACCAGATGAACAAGAGAGTAGTTGCCATCGACAACGGACGCATCGTTCGTGATGAAGAGGGCAGCTACGGCTTCACAAAGCAGACCGAGGAAGAGGACGACCTCTATGTACCGGGCTTCACGACATTCATCGACAATCCTTTCAAGACCACAACTATACCGGCATCTGCGGTGAAGGAAAGCTCCAGAGGCAGGACGATAGCCATCCCTGACCCGGCAGGCTACGATGACAGCCTTATCGATGCTTACCTTGACGGAGGGGAGGATGTCTATGAGTAGATTCGGATACAACCTCAAACAGGCCTTCTCCCAGATGGGCCGCAACAAGGGAATGTATTTTACATCCATCCTCGCCATAACAGCGATGATGCTGATACTGGGACTCTTCTTTGTGGCATTCGTAAACGTCAATCTGTTTGCCGCATCGATCGAGAAGGACTACAACGTAGTTCAGATCTACGTAAAGGAAGGCAGCACCCCTGAGGTGACAACGGCTGTAGGTACAACGCTCGAAAACACCGAAGGCGTCGACAAGGTCGTTTACGTCACAAAGGACGAAGCGATGGTCACTCTCAAGGACAGATGGGGTGACAACGGATATCTTCTCGACAACCTTCCGGAGAACCCGCTGCCGGATTCTTATTCGGTATACGTAAAGGATAAGGACGCAGCCAACAGGCTTGCAGAGACGGCAATGTCCATAGAAGGCGTCGATGACGTCGTCTATTACCAGGATACTATCGAGAAACTCGCGCAGGTATCGCACTTTATCGAGGTGGGCTCGCTGATCGCGATGGCGTTCCTCGTTATCGTTTCGATCATTATCGTTGCAAATACCATCAAGCTGACGGTATTCAACAGGGAAAAAGAGATCGGGATCATGAAGTACCTCGGTGCGACAGACTGGTTCGTAAGAGCTCCGTTCATCTGGGGCGGCATCATCGTTGGAGTCGTGTCATCGTTCATCGCCACGGGACTCACTTACCTGATCTACACCAGGATCGTGCGCATCATCGGCGGCGACGTGACAAGGATCCTTTCGGTCGCGGTCGTTCCGGCAGAATATCTTGCCAACAACCTGCTTATAATCTTCCTCTGCCTGGGCGTCAGCATAGGTGTATGCGGAAGTATCATATCCATAAGAAGATTCCTCGACAGATAGACGGGACGGCAATATGAAAAAGGGAAAAAGAAAAAATCTGTTAATAGTGTTCACTCTGATGGCAGCACTGATCTCAGCGACTTTCGCGTATTCCTTCGCGGTAAGCCAGGAGGAATACGATGCAGCCCAGAAGGAGGCCAAGGAGGCCAAGGAGGCGACTGAAGCCAAGCGCAAAGAAGCCAAGGAAGCCGCGAAGAAGGCTGCCGCTGCTGTCGAGAACTTCGAAGCAGCGGAGAGGGAACTCGACCGCATCGCTACGGACATCGAAGCCGTAAAGGTGGAGATAGCCAATAAGCAGGCTGAGATCGAGAACACTAAGGCAGACATCGCTGCCAAGGAAGCTGAGATCGAAGAACAGAACACTGCTCTCAACAACAGACTTACAGCCATGTACAAAAACGGCAACACAGGCTTCGTTGACGTCATCCTTAATTCGGAGGACGTTGAAGACCTTCTGTCCAATGTCGGCATGGTGCACAAGATCCTTGAAAGCGATCAGAACCTTCTGAAAAAACTTCAGAATGATTATAAGGAACTCAAAAAACTCAAGGCCGAACTCGACGCACAGGAAGCTGCTCTCGTAGACCAGCAGATAGCGCTCGAGGGCAAGGAGGTCGAGACTGAAGAGCTGAGAAAGGCTTATCAGGCAGAGGCCGACAAGATGCATGCTCTGCAGGCACAGAAGGAGGCCGAAGCTGCCGAGATGGCGGCAGATGCTCTTGCCAAGCAGCTCGAAGCGGAGCGCATGATCGTCGACGCGGGCGGACAGATAAACCTGGCGCCGGGCGAATATGCGTGGCCTACACAGTCCAACTGGCAGCTCTCCGATAAGTACGGCTGGAGAAGATGCCCGTTCCACGGAAAAGAATTCCACAACGGACTCGATATAGTCCTGAGCAGCGGCACGAACGGCTCGCCTGTATATGCCATCGCTGACGGATATATAACTAGGGCTTCATGGTACGGCGGATACGGCAACTGCATACAGTACGCTATCGGCAATGGATACAGCGTGCTCTGCGGACACCTCCGGGGATACAATTGCAAGGCCGGACAGTACGTAACAAAGGGCAGTGTGATAGGATATATAGGAAGCACCGGCGCATCGACCGGACCGCACCTGCACTTTACGGTATTCCAGAACGGAACTACCATCAATCCGCTTTCACTTTACTGACAGATTCAGGTATGAAATGACCATACATAATAAGATACTGGAGATAATAGAATCACGAGGCATCGGAGAGGAGATGAGAGAAGAGTTCTTCTCTCCGAGGCCTCGTCTCGCCTATGATCCATTCCTGCTCGCCAATATGCGAGAAGGGGTGGATTCTTTGCTTAATGCGATAGACAGCGGCAAAAGGATAGTCATTTACGGCGATTACGACGTCGACGGCATCACGTCGACGGCTCTTTTAATGAAGGTGATAGGAAGCCTTACGGAGAATGTGACTTACTACATCCCGTCGAGGCTCGATGAGGGCTACGGCCTGCACATGGAGGCCATAGACCGGATAAAGGAAGACGGCGGAGAGTTTATCGTTACCGTCGACTGCGGATCCTCATCGGCAGACGAGACCGCCTACGCGCATTCGCTCGGCATCGGCACACTGGTCACCGACCATCACAACATGAGCGGGCAGAGAGCCGATGGGCTGATCATAAATCCGCGCATGGCCGAAGACACGTACCCGTTCAAGGGCCTTGCCGGAGTAGGCGTCGCGTACAAGCTGGCTCTAGCCATATCACGGGAAAGGGATATACCGGGACCTCTCATGGCAGAACTTCTCGAATTCGCGACAGTCGGCACCATAGCTGATATAATGCCGATGACAGATGAAAACAGGACCATCGTAAAATGCGGTCTGAGGAGTATCCATCTCGGCTGCAGGAACAAAGGCCTGAGAGAGCTCATCGACAGGTCGGCGCTCGACTATAAGACTCTCAAGGCAGGCGATATCTCCTTTGGTATCGCGCCTAAGATAAACGCCTCGGGAAGGCTCGGAGACGCATCTCTCGGAGTGAGACTGCTCCTCTCGGATGACCCGCAGGAGATCCGCGACTGCTGCAGCGATCTCATAGAAGCCAACCGTGAGCGCAGAAGGCTCCAGGACGAGGCCTACGACAGGGGCTGCGGGATGCTCGACTCCGAGCTCGAAAAGGGAGACTTTGTGATAGTCGAGATAAACGACTCGCATGAGGGCGTGCTGGGCATCGTAGCCGGCAAGCTCAGGGAAAAGATAAACAGGCCTGTCGTGGTCATCTCAAAAAACGGAGATACCTACAAGGGCACGGGAAGGTCCGTTCCGGGCGTCGATCTTTTCGGCATGCTCGATAAATACAGGGACAGATTCATAAGCTTCGGCGGCCACAGCGCAGCCTGCGGCTTTACGATAGATTCGGACAGTATGGACGCCCTGAGAGAAGACCTCAACAAGGACATAAGCCTCATGGAGGATGAAGACCCTGAGCTTCTCACGGTCACGCACAGCAGCGACGCGGAGATCGACCCGTCAGAGGTGGATCTTGAGCTCGCCGAAGAGCTGCAGCTTCTGGAGCCTTGCGGAAAGGACAATGAAGTTCCGGTCTTCGTGATACGGAATGCTGAGGTAAGCGGCTGGAGATTTCTCAAGGATGATGATAAAATGGCAAGGTTCTCACTTGTAACAAGTGACGGGCGTACAATAGATTCAGTCATTTTCAGAAATGCCGCGGCTGCCTACGAGGCAGTGACTTCGGGAAAAGTCGACATTTTCTGCAATATTGAGATAAATACATGGAGAGATGTCAGAAAGGCGCAGGTGATAGCGAGAGAGATCGTGCCTGCCGGGACAGTATAGATGAGCGAAGAGATCAAAGAAAAAAATGAAATAAAAGACGCCGGGATCACAGAAGCCGAAAAAACGGACGAAGCGGCCGCCGATGCTGCAGAAACTGCAGAAATCTCAGAAACTTCTGCACCTGCGGAGCCTGCTGCTGAGCCGGACTCAATGCCGGCCGGTCCTGAAGTGCCGGAAACAAGGCTGGAGTGGCGCGATACGCTCGGCCTTCAGCTTTCGGATATAGAGGATTACATGGTGAACGCCGGAGAAAACGGCGGAGCGGACGATCATGCGGATGATCACGGGGACAGCGCAGCTCCTGCGGAACGCGAAGTTCCTCATCCGGCAGCTGCAGCGGTACCTATACCTGTACCGGAAGTGACTGAGGCAAAGAAGGCAACGAAAAAAGGCGGATTCGCAAAGAACCTTCTTTCTTTCATCGTCGGTTTCGGATGCTGTCTTGCCGTGCTCTTTGCTGCAGCAAGGTTTGGTCTGCTCGGACGCGTGTTGAGCGACAGCGACTACCTTTACTACAGCGGTCTTGACGGATCCTACGGAAAGTTCTACGAGATAATGCAGATGATAGGCGAGGACCCTATAGCCGATAAGGACCCGAAGGATATCACTGATGCAGAGCTCAAAGAGATCGTCGCAAGCGTAGGCGACCCTTACGCAGAGTATTACACTGCGGCCGAGTATGAGGACATGATGAAGCGGTTCGCAGACGATTACGTCGGCATCGGCATCGGAGTCGTCGAAGAGGATGGAAAGGTCGTCATAAAGACTATATTCAAAGACACTCCTGCGGAAGAGGCGGGCATACAGCCAGAAGACGTCATTCTTGAGGTCGACGGCAAGAAGCCGGAGAGTGTCGACGATGCGGTATCCATGATCTCGGGCAAAGCGGGCACGGAGGTCACCGTCAAGATCGGACGCGGTGACGAGACTCTGGACTTTACCATAAAGCGCGCAAAGATAGAGACAGATTCGGTATCTTACGGAAGCCTCAAAGACCATCCTGAGATCGGCTACATAATGATGAGCATGTTCAGACAGGGAACGGACAAGGAATTCAAGGATGCCGTAAAGGCCCTTCAGGATGAAGGCTGCAGCAAATTCATTCTCGATCTCCGCGACAACGGAGGCGGGCTCACGAACGTATGCATCGAGATAGCGGACTATCTGCTGCCAGCCTGCAAGATCATGACCGAGAACTCCAAGAGCGGAGATGAGACGGTCTACAACTCCAAGGCGGACTCGGCAGAGCTCGAACTCATAGTGCTGGTAAATGAAAACACGGCCAGCGCATCTGAGATACTGACTGCGGCTCTCCAGGACAACGGAGCGTGCAAAGTAATAGGTACAAAGACATTCGGAAAGGGTGTCATCCAGATAATGCACCAGTTTGCGGACGGATCCGGTATCAAGATAACCACCACTGAGTACTTCAGGCCGAACGGCGATCCCGTAAACGAAGTCGGTATCACACCGGACATCGATACGGGAGAAGAAGACGCGCTTGAAGCGGCTATCAGGGAATTTGCACAGTGATAATCTACTACAACACAGAGTTCTCCGGCGGACGACCAGAGAGCCGAAGACTGCTTGAGAAGGCTTTCGCAAAGCAGCTCGGCGATCCGGCGCTTGCCGGAGATCTTATAAAAAGAATAAAGACAGGCAAAGAGGGCAAACCGTATATAGACGGCTTCAGCTTCTTCTCGGTCTCACACACGGGCAGCATCTGGGCTGTCCTTATTGACGAGAGGGAATGCGGGCTGGATATACAGCTTGAGAGAGACTGCAATATGCAGGCCATAGCTGACAGAGTGTATGCTGCAGAAGACCGTGAGATCCTCGGACAGGCGATTCAGCAGGACGGGCAGGCTAAGGACGTCTTCTTCCGCATCTGGACCCGCCGCGAGACACTCGCGAAGGCACTCGGCGACTCGGCGATAAAGTCAGATCTTCCGGCGGTCCTGGGGGATCAGATCATCCTCTGCGGTGAGTCCGGAGAGTCCCGCGAAGGCGGGCAGAGAGCCTGGATCATCGCGGATATCCCGGCAGAAGAGATCATATTTGCGGGAACAGACAGGCCGGACAAAAAGCTCTATGCCGCTGTATGCATTGAAAGCATAGATGCAGATGAAGAGGCAGATGATCTGCCGGAGCAGCTTGCGTGGGAGCAGATATAAGATGAAGAGCGACGAAACCGGGAAAGAGAATAAAAAGACAGCCACTGAGGCGGCGTATGCATATCTCGCAAGCAGGATGCGTACGACTGAAGAGGTGAGAAAGTATCTTGAGGGCAAGGAATATCCTGAGTCTGAGATCACTGAAACGCTGAATGATCTCATCGGGATGAGATATCTTGATGACTATCTTTACGCGCTCAGGTATTATGAATACAACAGGGAGAAAAAGCGCGGAGCCATGAGAGCCGAGCGTGAACTTCTCGAGAAGGGCATAGACAAGGAAACAGTGCGCAATGCCAGGGAGGACTTCCTTTACGAGCAGAAGGTGGACGAATTCGAAGACGCGCTTGAGATAGCCAGAAAGGAAGTCTTTACCGCGCCGGATATGTTCGGAGATCCGCTTTCGGGAGGCAAAGTCATCGCGAAGCCATACGATGACAGACTTGCAGCGAAGATCGCAAGGAAACTCGAAGGCAAGGGCTTCTCAAAAGGGGATATCTTCAGGGTGCTCGACAGCATAAGGCGCGAGTGCGGTGAGAACAGCGCGGAGTGACCGCTTATCAGAGGAAAACGGGATGGCAGGAAACGAGAACATAAACGAAAGATACTCCCGCACCATCAATCTTGTGGGCGAAGAAGGACTGGCAAAACTGAGATCCGCTAAGGTCCTCATAATCGGGAACGGCGGAGTCGGTTCATATGCCGCCGAGGCCATAGGCCGCTCGGGTGTCGGCAGCGTCACCCTCATGGACGGGGACAGCGTGCAGCCGAGCAATCTGAACAGACAGCTTGTGGCTCTCACATCAACGCTCGGCAGAAATAAGGCCGAGGTGATGGCTGAGAGGATAAAGGACATCGATCCGGACACTGAAGTCACAGCCCTGGCCAGATTCTATAAAGTGGACGATGAGCTGGACCTCACTCAGTTTGACTGGGTCGTGGACGCGATAGATGATGTCAATGCGAAGACAGCGCTCATAAAGACGGCTGTGGAGAAGGGCGTAAACATAATCTCAGCTATGGGTGCGGCAGGCAAATTCGGGACTGCATTCAAAGTCACAGACATCTCAAAGACTTCTACATGCCCGCTTGCCAAGGTGATGCGCAAAAGGCTCAGAGACCTCGGCATAGAACATCTGCCGGTGGTATTCTCGGACGAGAAGCCGGTACCGAGAAGGGGCGACCTCGGAACGCTCAGCTATGTGCCGGGATCGGCGGGGCTCTGCCTTGCGGGATACGTGATAAGGCAGATAACAGGCTGCCCGCGTGAGGAGTAAAAAGCGCGCATTACAAGACCGCTCAGGAGGAAAAGACAGTGAAGATTTTTGCGATAGGTGATCCGCATCTGTCGTTTGACGAAAAAATTGACAAGCCTATGGACAAGTTCGGTCCGGGATGGGAGAACCATACCGAAAGGCTCAAAGCCAACTGGGAAAGCGTGGTCAGCGATGAAGACCTGGTGCTTATCCCGGGTGACATCTCGTGGGCCCTCAGGATCGATGAGGCCATGGCTGACTTTGAGTGGATACACGCTCTGCCGGGCACAAAGATAATCTCGAAGGGCAATCACGACCTCTGGTGGTCAAGGATACAATATCTAAATTCACTCTATGATGATATAATCTTCTTGCAGAATGACTGCCATGTGGTGGAAGGTGAAGGCATTGTCATAGCGGCATCGCGGGGCTGGCCTTATCCGGGATCGGATGAGTACACGGAGCATGACGAAAAGATATATGCAAGAGAACTGATGAGGATGAAGATGGGTCTTGACGCCGCGAAGGCTGCAGCACCTGATTCAAGGATCATCGCGTGTCTGCACTATCCGCCTGCGGGTCCTTCGGGGAAGCCGACAGAGTTCACAAAGCTCCTCGAGGAATTCGGCGTATGGAAGTGCGTCTACGGGCACCTGCACGGGATGCCGGCATTCAACACAGGCATAAAAGGCAGCCACAGAGGCGTTGAGTACATACTCGCGTCATTCGACTACTTAGGCGGAAAGCCGAAACTGATATACGAAAGCGCTGAGTGAAAGCGCAATCCGGGGGACCTAATACAATGAAATATGCGTTCATAGTCAATCCTGCGTCAGGGCAGGGCAAGCACGGCGACGGTTTAATACCGCAGATAGAAGCTCTTATAAAAAGCAGCCCTGAGAAGGACATAAAGATCTATTACACAAGAGGCGAAAAAGACGCGACTGTAATAGCTGACAGAGTCGCAGCTGAAGCGGGCGAAGATGTGGTCATCTTCGCGTGCGGCGGAGACGGTACCATACAGGAGGTCGCGAACGGCATCTACGGGCATGACAATGCCATACTCGGCACTGTTCCGGCCGGCAGCGGCAACGACTTTGTAAGGGAACTCGGAAAGAAGAACCAAAACAGCAAAGACTATAAGGACCTCGTGAGATTCCTGGGCAGCAGCGACCAGAGGGTAGACCTCATAAGGCTGTCGTGGATAGAAGACGGCAAAGAGTGCAGCCGCATGATAACGAACGGCATCAACATAGGCTTTGACGGCAACACCGCGATACTCGCGCACGATCTCAAGAAGCTTCCGGGAGTGTCCTGCACGGGATCGTACATGCTGGCCGTTGCGACAAATCTGGCGAAGAAGAAGGGGCAGAGGCTCCGCATCACAGCTGACGGCAAAAACTTCCATACCGGAAATCTTCTGCTTGCGACAGCGGCGAACGGCGGATTCTGCGGAGGCGGCGTGCAGAGCTGTCCTAATGCGGATCTTACAGACGGCCTCATTGAGCTGCTTGCGATAAAGGACATGACAAGGCGCAGATTCGTCTCGCTCTTCCCTAAATACCAGAAGGGACAGCTCTTCCAGATAAAGGGCGTTGAGGACTTTGCGACATACACGCAGGCAAAAAATATAATCATAGAGCCGATGCTCGGTCCTACTATGAAGTTTGTAGGCGACGGTGAGATATTTGAGACCGGCGCCGTAAGGATAGACATCGTGCCTAATGCTATAAGGGTAATGGTACTGTGACAGAGAGGAAAAAAGAGAAAAAGAAATTCCGCATAAACTATAAGAAAGCAGCCCGTGCACTGGCGCTGCTTCTTATTGCGCTTACATTTATCGTGTCATATATTCCGGCTTTTCTCGGATCGGGCACATCGTTTGACAGAGACCTCATAAGGCCGTACGGCAAGGTAGGGGCAAATGCTCCGAAGATCACTGCATCGGCAGCGGCTGTATATTCTCTCGACCTCGATCAGTTTGTCTATGAGAAAAATGCCGATACGAAGATGCCTCCGTACAGCATCACAAAGATACTTACATGCTATCTGGCGCTCGAGAATCTCGATCCCGAGCAGGTCGTAACGGCATCGGCAAACGCATGCAAGGAGCTCGAAGACGGCATGGAGCTCGAACTCGAGGTAGGCGAAAAGCATAAGGCCCTCGATCTCGTCTATGCAGCGATGCTGATGTCGGCGAACGACGGGGCTACGGCTCTCGGCGAGGCAGTTGCCGGAAGCGAGACAGCCTTTGCCAAACTCATGAATGAGACCGTAAAGGAGTGGGGCTGCGAGAACACCCACTTTGTGAACGCCAACGGATGGGACAATAAGTATCACTACACCACCGCGCATGACATGGCGATCATCACCAAGCACTGCCTTGAGAACGAGGTCCTCAGGGATATCTCGCTTACGAAAGAATACACCATGCCGGCTACAAAGCAGCATGACAAGCTGAAGATGGAGAATGCCTTCCTGAAGGTCACGGAAAACGACAAGGCCATGACCGGAGGCAAGACGGGCAGCTGGTCTGACACTCAGTGCACTCTCACCCTGGGATTCGCAGAGGACGGCATGCATTCCGTCATGGTGCTTCTGGGCGATACCGCGAAGGGACGCATGAAGGATCCGCGCAAGCTCATCGATGCCGCGCATGAATTCACTCCGGGCTTCATCGTGACAGACAGTGACAAGGGGGTATGCAAGGCCTGGGTAAGGCACGCGAAAAAGCCGACCATTTCACTCGATGTCTCGGGCCTCAGATATGCATATCCGTCGACCCAGAAGGCGCGTGCAGTCAAAGTGAAGACAGACATCGACATACTTGCCGCACCGGTCAAAAAGGGCGACAGGGTAGGCAGATTCTACATATACACGGATGATGAACTCGCAGGACAGGGCTTCCTCTATGCGGGTGAGGATGCCAAAGAAGGATGGCTGCCATCGTATCTGTTCATCTCAGACAGGATGACGCTGATGGTGGGCATAGCCATCGCATTGGTGCTGCTTCTGGGCAACATCCTGGACAAAAGGAAAAGACCTGTAAGGAGGTCCGGAAAGCATTCAAGGTCCTGAGAAAAAAACCTCTTAAGATAGGAATAATAATAACTTGAACAGCCTGCGCATGTTATGGTAGAATAACATCCGCTGTGGAGAGATACCCAAGTGGCTGAAGGGTCTGGCTTCGAATACCAGTAGGTCGGTAGTACCGGCGCGAGGGTTCAAATCCCTCTCTCTCCGCCAAACAGGAGCCGTTCGATGAGCGGCTCTTTTTCGTTGTGAAAAAATAAAAGTAGGGCTAACCTTTTATGCGCAAAAAGGGTAAACTAATAGTAAGCCAGTTTGATGGAAAGGAGATTCAAATGAGTGAAACAATCAAGGTAGGAATCAACGGCTTCGGACGTATTGCGCGTATCATCATCCGCAGCCTGGAGCTGCGCGATACCGATATCGAGGTAGTCGCTGTCAATCTGCACAATGCTGATCATAAAAGAATGGCATACCAGATAGAATACGATTCAGTATTCGGCCGCTTCATGGGAGATGTTGAGGCAACAGACGATGGTATCCGTATCAACGGCAAGGATATCCACGTATTCTCCGAGGATGATCCTGCGGATATCAACTGGGCCGCTTACGGAGCAGAATATGTTATCGAGTCCACTGGTAAATTCCTTACCAGAATGGCTGCTTCCCGCCACTTCCTGGGCGGCGCAAAAAAAGTCATCCTGACTGCGCCGGCAAAATCAGACGATATCCCGACATTTGTAATGGGCGTGAACAACGAAGAATATGACCCGGCGACCATGTCGATCGTGTCCAATGCGAGCTGCACAACCAACTGCCTGGCACCTCTGACAAAGGTAATACACGAGGCATTCGGGATCGAAAAAGCCCTTATGTCTACCATCCATGCTTCAACATCAAAGCAGAAGCCGGTAGACTCCAATGGAGGACGCGACTGGAGGACCGGACGTTCTGTATTCAATAATATAATCCCGTCTACGACCGGCGCAGCTAAGGCCGTCGGAAAGGTTATCCCTGAGCTGAACGGCAAGATGACCGGTATGAGCTTCCGCGTACCTTGCAATGACGTCTCTGTTGTAGACCTGACAGCTGAACTCAAGACCAAGACGACTTACGAGGAGATCTGCAAAGTCATCAAGGAGGCTTCAGAAGGTTCAATGAAGGGGATCATCGAGTATAACAACGATGAACTGGTCTCCTCCGACCTTCGCGGCAATTTCAACACCTGCATCTTTGATGAGAAAGCCGGTATCATGCTCGATGACAGCTTTGTAAAACTCATCGCCTGGTACGACAACGAGTGGGGTTATTCCAACAAGGTCATCGATCTGGTACAGCACGTTGCAAAGACCGACAGGGCGGTACTGGCTTCCGGCAAAAGCATCAAGGAGCCGCTGGTAGCTGAAGAAGTAAAAGAAGAAGCCGCTCATAAAAAGGCGCAGAAAGCTTAGTATAATATCCTTCTATAATAAACAAAGGGGCTGCCGAATTTGAATAAAATGCGGCAGCCTTTTTAACTGCTCCCTTGCAGCGCGATTCCGGCCTTGCAGCATACCGCACGACCCCATTATGTGAGTGCGGGGAGCACCATTTCGGTCTTGCGACGTACCGCATGACCCCATTATGTGGGTGCGGGGAGCACCATTTCGGTCTTGCGACGTACCGCATGACCCCAATATATGGGTGCGGGGAGCACCATTTCGGTCTTGCGACATAACGCATGACCCCAATATATGGGTGCGGGGAGCACCATTTCGGCCTCGCAACATACATCGCGCCCCCTCTGCGCGTTTATCCAATAATAAAAAAGACCTAATTCGACTATAACAGGAACGGGAAAATCCGTATAATAGAGGAAGTTTTAATTCAGATAGGTATCAGAGGGCAGGATCAATTTAAGCAGGAAAGGCTGCTATGGACATTATGGATAACAATGATAATATCGTAGCTCTGGCCAAACCGGTCAGGAAGGGAATACTGAGGCTTATATTCAGCAGGTTCTTCATCTTTGCGATCCTGCTGGTATTTCAGGTGGCGCTGCTCGTTATGGCCTACATGCAATTCAGTGAAAAGCTGCCGGCTCTTCTGAATATACAGTGGGTCTTCACCTTCATAATGATCATATATCTGTTCAACAGCAGCATGGACTCGTCCGCAAAACTTACATGGATGCTCGTGATTGCCATCATACCTATCCCGGGAGCCGTGATGCTGTGGTGGACACAGTCCAACTTTGGCCACCGCATGGAGACGGAAATGGTGCGCAAACAGATAGACAAGACCCGCGGGATGCTTGAGCAGCCGCAAAATGTGGTCAGGGAGATAGAGCACGACGGATCGGGTACCGATGACATAAGCAAGTATCTGAACAAAACAGGATGCTTCCCTGTCTACGACAAGACTCAGGTCACATATTTCCCGCTCGGTGAAAAGAAGTTCGAGGCCATGCTGAGCGAGCTTGAGAAGGCCGAGAAATACATCTTCATGGAGTATTTCATAGTAGAAGAAGGGTATATGTGGGGACGCATACTCGATGTACTTCTCCGCAAGGCTGCGGCCGGAGTCGAGGTCCGCGTGATGTACGACGGCATGTGCGAGATGTCAACGCTCCCTGCAGGATACTTCAAACTGCTCAGATCAAAAGGGATAAAGGCCAAGGCCTTTTCGCCGATCAAGCCGGTCGTCTCGTCGCATTACAACTACCGCGACCACAGGAAGATCCTCGTCATAGACGGCAAGGTGGCGTTCAACGGCGGAGTCAATCTTGCCGATGAATACATAAACCGCAAAAAGAGATTCGGCCACTGGAAGGATACGGCTGTAATGCTGAAGGGACCGGCCGCGAAGAGCTTTACTCTGATGTTCCTCCAGATGTGGAACATAGACTCAGATGCCGCAGCGGAAGATGATTACAGCAAATGGATGTCTCTTCCGGGATGCGAGGAAGAAGCAAACGGCTACGTGATGCCGTACTGTGATTCCCCGCTGGATAAATACAAAGCCGGTGAGGCCGTATACATGGACATCCTGAACAGAGCGACGGATTACGTGCACATCATGTCACCGTATCTTATACTCGACGGCGAACTCGAGACCGCTCTGTGTTTTGCGGCTCAGCGCGGGGTCGATGTAAAGCTGATCCTGCCGGGGATACCTGACAAGAAAGTCGCATACTCGCTTGCGAAGACTCATTATAAGGAGCTGCATGAGGCCGGAGTAAAGATATATGAGTACACGCCGGGCTTCGTGCATGCCAAGGTGTTCGTCAGCGATGATATCAAAGCTGTGGTCGGCACGATCAATCTCGACTACAGGAGCCTGTATCACCACTTTGAATGTGCCACATACATGTACAGAACGGATTGTATCTCGGATATCGAAGCGGACTTTCAGGATACCCTGTCAAAGTGCAGGGAAGTCACGGATACAAGCATCAAAAATGAAAAGCTCTCATACAAGGTCGCAGGCGGGCTGGCCAAGATGATATCGCCATTGATGTAAGGGGGCTCGTCATACCTGCGGTCACACTCATCGTGTTCTCGCAGCTGTATGATGCCGACTATCCGTACGCGTGTCAGGTGGTAACTATGACTGCGCTGCTTTCGATAATAACGCTTCCGCTCATGATAGTGGCTGCGGAATATATGGGGATCTGACGCAGGGTATTGACGGCTGTGGTGACAGACCGGTAATATAATGTTACAATAAACGAACAAAAGGGGTACGACAGCCCGGAGACGGGCTGCTGTTCCTTTTGCACTTGAATGAAAAAAATGCGGGCGCGAAAAGACAACCATCGGAGGTTCATTTTTTTATGAGCATGATAAGACTGAAAAACGTCTCGAAATTCTACTACAGCAAGGGCATCATCGCCAGCGGTATATCGAGGATAAATCTTGACCTCGATTCAGGAGAGTTTGTAGTCATAACCGGAGAATCCGGAAGCGGCAAGTCGACTCTCCTGAATGTCATTTCGGGACTTGATACATATGAAGAGGGAGAGATGTACATCGAAGGCCGGGAGACGAGCCACTACACAGCGGCGGATTTCGAGGAATACCGCCAGAAGTACATATCCTTCATTTTCCAGAGCTTCAATCTGGTATCGAGTTACACGGTCCGTCAGAACGTGGCTCTTGCCATGCAGATAGACGGATATGACAAGGCTGAGATCAGGCAGAAAGTGGATGAGATCATCGACCGCGTAGGCCTTTCGGAATATAAAAACCGTAAAGTCTCGAGGCTGTCGGGCGGACAGAAGCAGAGGGTAGCCATAGCCAGAGCACTTGCAAAGGACACGAAGATACTTGTGGCCGATGAGCCTACAGGCAACCTAGACAGCGCTTCGGCAGCCGGTATCGTGGATCTTCTGACCGAGATAGCTGCAGACAAGCTCGTTGTGGTGGTCACGCATAATTATGACCAGTTCAGGGATCATGCCACACGTGTGATAAAGATGCACGACGGAAAGATAGTCGAAGACACGGGAGCGTCAGCTCACGCCGCAGCTGCAATGGGTGACGGCAGCGAAGAGAGAGGCGAAAGGCGTGGTCTCGGCTTCGGCACGCAGATCGGTCTTGGAGTCCGAAACACGTTCAATCTGCCGGCTAAGTTTTTGCTTCTGCTGCTGGTATTCCTCTTTGTGACAGCGGCTGTTACATCCCAGTACGTGTCCGTAAAAAAGCAAAAGGATACTGTATCCGAGCAGGGCTGGAACAATTTCTTCGAAAACTATGACCCTAAGCGCATCGTGATCGAAAAGAATGACCGCAGCGCCTTCACGCGTGCTGATTATGAGGCGATAGAGAACGCTCCCCACGTTGAGCGTCTTATCCGCGAAGACATAATGTACGACTCGTCGATATACATCGAAAACAGCAAGTTCACCTTCAGCGGATACATGATGAGTGTGAGAGACCTTGAAAAAGATCCGGATGTCGGAACACTGCCTCAGAAAGACGGCGAAGTGGTGCTGTCCGGCTATGATGATGGCTGGACTTTCGGGGAAAAGCCGGAAGAGCTGATCGGTAAGACCTTTACCGCGACGGCAAATGACGGCACCGATCATAAGGTAACGGTGACGGGACTGGTCTTTATGGACGATGACGAAAACAGCGAAGCATATATGTACTCAAATTCTGAAGCTTACTTTACGGATCACATGATAAATGAGCTCAGAAAGGGAATGTATGCGTCAAACAGCGAGACGACTCTTCTGATAAACGGGGCAAAGGAAAATCTGGTGCCGGGAGCGGGCGGACTCGTTACAAATGACAAAGTGCCTGAGGGTTACATACTGATACCTACGTCATATGACTCAATGTACAAGGACGGATACGCTGCCGGCAAGGAAGTGAAACTCAGCGTTAAAGCTCTCTACTATGAGACTGAACTTCCGCTTGTGGTAATGGGCAGCTACGGTGAGAAAACCTTTGAGAGAAAGACCGGGCTGAAGAATCTTGCGGAACATGACGGCGAGATATATATAAATCCGACTGATTACCGCAGATTGTATGAGAAAGGATCTTTCCAGGCCTCGGTGTTTGTCGATGATACCCGCAACATGGAGGGCATGAAGGACATGCTTGAAAGGGGCGGCTATCACACGATGGTGCTGAAAGACCACATATATAACTTTATGGACGGTGAACTGGTGAGCATAATACAGATGCCGCTCGCGGTAATAGTATGCATCGCAGTTTTCTTCATAGCGTATTTCGTGATACGCCTGATACTGAAGTCACGCGGAGTCTACTTTGCGATACTGCGGATGCTAGGCATGACCAAGAGACCGGCTCAGCGCATCATGCGGACGGAGCTCGTGCTGGTCTGCGCGATATCCTACGCGCTTTTCCTGTTCTTCATATATCTTAACAAAGCAGGCATCCTGAATTCAGCAAGGCTTAAGGACTATCTTCTGTACCTTACACCGCGCGACTTTGTGCTGCTCGGAGTCATTCTCCTTGCGATGTCTGTACATATCTCGGGCCGCTTCATGAGGTCTGTCTTCAGAAGCTCGGTCATGGGAGCATACAGGGAGGAGGCTTAGGAATGCTGAAATTACAGAATGTAGATAAATATTTTTACCGCCGCAAGTCGAACCAGATACACGTAATAGATGATACTACGCTTGAGTTCGGCGAGAGCGGACTGACGGCTCTTCTGGGACCGTCCGGCTGCGGCAAGACGACTCTCCTGAATGTAATAGGCGGACTCGATAAGCCCGACAGGGGACAGATATATGTAAACGGGCAGAAACTCACGGGGCGCACTGCCGGCACCGTGGATAAGATCAGAAACCTCAACATAGGATATATCTTCCAGAATTACAACCTCATTGACAGCATGACCGTATTCGACAATGTGGCCATGGTGCTCAGGATGGTGGGAATAAAGGACAAGGAAGAGATAAGGCAGAAGGTAGACTATGCGCTCGACCTTGTTGGTATGTACCGCTACAGAAAACGCTATGCCGATATGCTCTCCGGCGGAGAGAGGCAGAGGGTAGGCATAGCAAGGGCGATAGTCAAGGATCCGTCCATAATCATCGCCGACGAGCCGACGGGAAACCTCGACAGTGCCAATACTCTCGAGGTAATGAACATCATCAAAGCTATCTCGCGCGAGAAGCTGGTCATACTCGTTACGCATGAAGAGAATCTGGCTGAATTCTATGCCGACAGGATAATCCGCCTTCGGGACGGCCGCGTCGTATCTGACGAGATCAACAAGAATGTCGAAGGGCTCGACTACAGGATAGAGAACAAGATATACCTGCAGGACATAAAGGACAGGCGCGAATACTCTGACGGGGATAATATCGTCAGGGTCTTCAATGAGAGCGGAGGCAAGCTTGACCTGGACATAGTCATAAGCCGCGGCAATCTCTTTATACGCTCGCGCGACGCTTCGTCCAGAGTGGAGACCGTTGATGAGAATTCGAGCATAGAACTGGTCGACGGCCATTATAAGGCGCTTACGGCAGAAGAGGCAGAGGCGGGGAGATTCCATCCGGAGAGGCTCAAGGCAAACGGCGCCCTGAAGCATTCATCGATACTGAATCCGCTGACGATGCTGGGGTCGGGTTTCCGCACGGTGGGCAGATATCCGGTCCTCAAAAAGATCCTTCTTTTCGGATTCCTTATCTCAGCTATGTTCATCACCTACGCGGTATCAAATATTGCCGGGATAATGAATATGCCTGACGAAAAATTCGTGAAGGATGATAAATCCTACGTGAGCGTTATACAGAATAAGATGAAAGTGGCGGATTATCTGGCTTACGAGGAGGATCCATCAGTCGAATACGCCATGCCGGGCGACGGTAAAGTGCATATGAAGATGAGGTATGATGAGTACTGGCAGACCTCCTGGTCCGGCTCGATGTTCTCGGGATCGCTCAGCGCATCTGATTCTCTTTCTGAAAGCGATATCGTCTGCGGAAGGCTTCCGGACGGAAGATTTGAAGTGGCAGTTGATGCGCTCGTGCTTGACCGTGCACGTGAGAATGATCCGGACATCGTTCAGGCAGGCTATAAGGTGCCTGAAGAACTCATCGGAAGGCATTTAAAGCTGAAAGATCTGCCGGAATTCACCATAGTCGGCATTACGGATAAGAAGAGCCCGTGTATCTACGCCGACCGGTCGATGTTTATCGACATGCTTGCCAATAACGGGAGTGAAGAAGACTATTACGGCGAAGGTGAGGAAGCCGGGGGCGAAGAGGCGTCTTTCGATGAAGAAGGCAGCCCGTCAGCGTCTGCTCCAAAGGCGGCAGATCTCATGGATTACGGCCTCAGTGCAGACAAACTGGTTCTGACCGGAGATAGCCGCAGGCCTGAGAACGATTACGAGGTCATCGTGGACAGCATGTACGCGAAATCCATGAAGCTGGGCAGTGAACTCAAGACAAAGGTAAACGGCCATAAGCTCAAGGTGGTGGGGCACTATACCAGCGACAGCGTGCGCGGAAAGTTTTTCGTAAACAACAACACCATCAAGTACAGACTCATAAAAGAGCAGGGAAGTATGACTGTAAAGCCGGCGGTCAGCAAGGCAGAGACGATCGGGGCACTCAGGGGATACGGCCTCAAAGTGAGAGACCTGTATGAGTATCAGAAGAAGGAGTACAGGAAGAGCCAGCTCGAGATGATGCGCACCTTCCTGATAGCCGGAGCGATAGTAATCATAATATCGCTCATAGAGGTGTACCTGATCATGAGAGCTTCTTTCCTGTCGCGCATCAAAGAAGTGGGCACCCTTCGCGCCATCGGAGTCAAGAAGTCCGACATCTATAAGATGTTTGCGGGAGAGATAGTCGCGATAACGGTGCTGGCATCGCTTCCTGGATGGGTGCTGATGAACTACATAGTATATAAGCTTCAAGGCGTAAAGTATTTGTCCGGAATGTTCGTCAGCAACCCTCAGACTGTACTGGTCTCGCTGCTTATCATATTCGTGTTCAACCTGGTCTTCGGACTGCTGCCTGTTTTCCGTACGCTCATAAAACGGCCTGCCGCGATACTGGCGCGGACCGACGTAAACTGATGCTGAGAGGTGATCGAAATGATCGGAATGAATCACAAAACATATATAAAGAGATTATTATTCAGAACGCTGTGTCTTATGCTGGCAGCTTTTATGGCTGCAGGAGGCCTTTTGGGAGCACCTGCATATGCAGATGACGAAGATGACCTGGAAAGACCCGTCCGCGAAGTACACAAGGTTGCAGTGGGAAGCAAGCAGTACTGCTTTTTCGTGACTCATTATGTGGTGCTCACTCCTGAGGAAGTGTCGGAAATGAGCGATGAAGAGCTTAATGCTGAAGTCCTGCAGCGGGCCGGCATATATATGAAGGAGGCCAATTGCCACAAGTCGTCACATAAGGCGATCACGCCTGAGGCATGGAGCAAAAGCGGCGGGACCATATTCCTGAGCTCTGAAGATATCAAAAGCATCAGCGCCGCAGTGCCTGAAGACGGACGGCCTGTAAAACTGCACATGGATCTCAATATAACGACAGAACCGCTTGCCGAGCCGCCTGCAGAGGAGACGAAAGTCTATACGACTTTCAAACGGACCAGCCCGAGGCTTCTGTTTGCTGCGATCGCGACTCCGGCAGATGCAGCGCTCGGTGAGGAGATATGCGAGGAAGAGGAAGAGCCGGCACCGGCCGAAGAATCCGGTGAGGAAGCTGCTCCCCGCGGCGTGAAAGCTCTGCCGGCAGGCGTAGGCCCTGCAGGGGAGATGCTGCCTGAATTCAGGACTGCCAATATGATTGACAGGTCCGGAAAGCCGGTCGAAGAGACGCTGAAGGACGGAGAGCCTGTAAAACTCGAATGGATCGAGCCCGGAAAGAAGGGCGACAGGGAAGGCAAAGCATCGATATTCAGGAGTATGCCTGCAGTGTTGATCTGCTCAGTACTGATCGCCGCAGCTCTTGCGGTGCTGCTGATCCTGAGAAAAAGGAGAAGCGAAGAAGAGTAAGATGACATAACAAAAAACCGCTCGCATGAGCGGTTTTCTTTTATTTTATGAACTTTACCGTATCGAACATTTCAGGAGGGAATTGGGATGCCGGATTGCCAGCTGCAACCTCAGTTATCCAGGTAGCGTAGACGATATACGATGTCCTGAGTGCATCCGCAAACTGTACGGGAGTGAGCTTCATGCCGCTCCTGATCCACTCTTCAAGCAGGGCGAGCTCCCTGTATATATCCGTTTCAAGGAAAAAGTCGCGCATCCTGTCGGCTTCGCCTACTGAAGGGAACTTGCGCTGAAAGTAAGGCATCAGTATCGTCTTTACCTCTTCCCAGAAGCCGTTCTGGCCCTTTACCTCGAAGCAGTGGCTGAAGAACTTCTTAGTAGCTCCGGGCGAAGATCTGGCTCCGGGAAAGATATACGATTCGAATCTGTACACGGCAGGGACCCAGCTTAAGGCCTGGGGTGCCGACATAGTATGCGCTGCGCACTGCGGCGATCAAGCCGGGAATGGCAATGATGAGCGGGACTTACAAGGGAAAGCACATCCTTTCGATGTCCGGCAATCCTTATGCCGCCTATGTGGATCTTCACATGGCTGTAAGGCCTGTGCTGGACGAGCTTTGCGGCAATGATCACCTTGAGATGCAGCGCATGGAGGCAGTGCTTGCCAATGACTACGGCAAGAAGAGTCCGACGAGGCGCTTTGTGCGCGCCTTTGTGAGGGACGGAATGGCGTATATCGAAGGTCATACCGGCGGCAACGGGGACGTGCTGTCGGGCCACAACACGAACGCCATGCTTGATATTCCGGCAGGTTCGGGTAAACTGAAGGCAGGAGACAAGGTGCAGGTGATACTGCTGTAACAAATAAGAAGATGAGCAAAGTGATCGCAGTCTGCGGAGTCAAGAATTCCGGCAAGACCACACTTATCAATAAGCTGGTGCGCGCCTATACAGAGCGCGGGCTGAAGGTGGCCGTCATCAAGCACGACGGTCATGATTTTGACTGCGATATCCCGGGAACCGATACCCACAGTTTCACGGAAAGCGGGGCATACGGGACCGCATGCTATTCGAAGGACCGCATCTTTGTGCATAAAAAGGCCAGGTCAGAAAACGCAGAAGAAACTGCAAAGTCCCTGATGGAGCTGTTTCCGGAAGCAGACCTTATATTCGTGGAAGGTCTCAAGGGCAGCAGCTTAAAGAAAATAGAAGTCATACGCAAAGATATTTCGGATAAGCCGGCTTCGGATCCCGAAGGGCGCTTCCTCATAGTGACCGATCTTCCGGGAGAAAAGTTCCGCGAAGAGACTGCTGGCCCTGATGATACCGGAGCGATCATTGCGGCCATAGACGCTGTATGACGATGAACACGGAGCTGCCTGAGGCGGCTCTTTTTGTGTATTAACATGTCACCTTGTGATAAAATGATTAGGCTGTGAAAGCACAAATCAGTATATAAAAACAAGGAGTATCACTGATGAGATACAGGATCAACAAGACGAATTACAGCAATTTTGAGGTATTTGAAGACAATAAGCTGGCTCCGAGGAGCTATTTTATTCCGTATCCGGACAGGAAGTCCGCAGACGAAGTGAAGGGGAGCGACAAGAGGTATAAATCGCCGAAGGTCGTCTGCCTGAACGGTGACTGGGACTTCATTTTCTATCCGAAACCTTCGTACCTGCCTGACATATTCGACACGGACAACCTTACATTTGATAAGATCGACGTTCCGTCGTGCTGGCAGTTCCGCGGCTACGACAAACCGTTCTACGTCAATCTGAGATACCAGTTCCCGTACGATCCGCCGAAGATCCCTGAACTCGACAAAGTCGGCAAGGTCTTCAGCCTGCACGGCGCCGACTACGGCGTGGGTCCGCGCTGGAAGGATCCGGGCGAAGAGTACAATTTCGTCGGCGTATACAGGACATTCTTCAAGACCGATGGTCCGGATGCTCCGCACCGCCGCTACGTTATATCCTTCCTCGGCATCGCAAGCTGCGCCGACGTCTACCTGAACGGTGAGTATGTTGGATACACAGAGGGCTCGCACAACACCGCCGAGTTCGATCTCACCCCATACCTCCGCGACTGGAGAAACGAACTCGTCGTGGTCGTCCGCCGCTGGTGCAACGGCAGCTACCTCGAGGACCAGGATGTGTTCAGAAACAACGGCATCTTCCGTGACGTGCTCCTCCGCATATCCGAGGGCAACGATTTTGTTGACGTGGACTTTACGACAAGAAAGGCCAGCGGCGCGTATTTCGCGACTGTCAGGGCAGAGCTCCTCGAGGATGCCGACGTAACATTCACCCTCGAGGGTCCGGGAGTCCGCGAGACCAGGACAGTATCCTCAGCCAATAAGAGGGCAGAGTTTACATTCAGGAACCTCATGCCTGTTGAGTGGAGCGACGAGACACCGGTGCTTTACAACATGTATTACGAGATCGAAGGCAGCTGCGTGAAGCAGCGCGTGGGCTTCAAAGATGTCGAGATAAGGGGCGACAAGTTCACTCTTAACGGCAGCCTTATCAAACTGCACGGCGTCAACCACCATGACACCGATCCTTCGAACGGCTATACCATGACTCCGGAGCAGCTTGAGCGCGACATGAAGCTCTGCAAGGAATACAACATCGATACGGTCCGCACCTCACACTACCCGCCGGATCCGTATCTTCTGGAGCTCTGCGACGAGCTCGGCATATACGTCATCGACGAGGCAGATCTCGAGACGCACGGCACCTTCGTCCACAAGCTGCCGCCAAGCTATAACCGCATCAGCGACGATCCTGCGTGGGAGGCGCACTACGTTGACCGCGCGGCCAGGATGTACCAGCGCGACAAGATGCATCCGTCGATAATCATGTGGAGCCTCGGGAACGAGGCCGGCGGCGTGCACAACACCGACAAGGAGTACGAGTACCTCAAGAGGTTCTCGAGCCTGCCGGTCCACTATGAGAGCGCCATCCACACGAAGAAAAAGGCATACGATGTCGCCAGCGAGATGTACCCGCCTTCAGAGCAGGTGCACGAGATAGGCGAAAAGAAATACAAGGTGAAGCAGCTCTGCGACAGGCCGTACTTCCTCTGTGAATACGCGCATGCCATGGGCGTAGGTCCGGGCGGCATGGAGGACTACTGGAAGGAGATCTACAAGTACGACAGCCTGATGGGCGGCTGCGTATGGGAGATGAACGACCACGCCGTTCTGCATGAGGATGGAAGCTACACCTACGGCGGCGACCACGGCGAGTGGGAGCACGATAAAAACTTCTGTGTCGACGGCATGTTCTATCCTGACCGCACACCGTCGACCGGCGCTAAGATCACAAAGTTCGTCTACAGGCCGATCCGCGTCAGCTGGCTTGGCGGTGATAACTTCGAACTGTTCAATACGAAGGCGTTCACGCCGGGCTTCAGATATCAGCTCAAGTGCGTCTGGAGTGACGGGACAGAGGAGACTCTGATGCCTGAGTGCGGACCGCTCGAGAGGATCCGCATAAAGATGGATACTGCGGAGCATATAAAGGCAGCGGCCGAGGCAGGAAAGGACTGCCTGCTCACTATAACGACCATCGACAGGAAGACAGGCGCCGAAGCTGCAAAAGAACAGCTCGTCATCAAGGAGAACATCCCGGCAAGACCTGCAGGCGCAGGGCGCTCGCCGCTCGGAGACATCCTTTCGGATATGGGCGGCAGAAATACCTTTGAGATCGGCGGGGTATCGATCAGACCGGCAGACCCGTATACCATAGTCTTCAGGGCTTCGACCGACAACGACTACATCTACTGGGGCGTGGATGATGCGATGAAGGATTTCGCCGGCGAAAAGGAAGAGATCGTCTCGATCGAGAAGACAGAGAGAAAGCTGACAGTAGTCTCGAAGATAGCCTGCAAGAAGAACGAATTCGAGTGCACCGATACCTATGAGGCAGCCGACGACAGCGGGAAGGCAGTACTTGTGACAAGCCGCATCCGCTGCACGAAGGGCAAGGGCAACCTGCCGAGATTCGGCAAGGCCTTCAGATTCGACAGCAGCTTCGATGATGTTCGCTACTGCGGAAGAAGCGGTGAGTCCTACGCCGATATGAAGGATCAGTTCCCTATAGAAGAGGTGAGCTGCAAGGTCGCCGACATGACCGAGCCTAACATCAGGCCTCAGGAGAGCGGAAGCCGCTTCGATACAAGATGGGCAAGCGTGAGCGACGGAAAAACTGAAGTCCGCTTCACTGCTGCAGGCAAGGCATTTGAACTTGGAGTAAAGCCGTACAGCGACAGAGAGCTCCTCGGCATGAAGCACAGAGAGGACGAGAAGCGCAGCGGCACATATGTCACGATATCCGCCTTCCAACAGGGCATAGGCACCGGCATATGCGGCCCGGAGACAAAAGACGAATTCAAGTTCCCGGTAAAGAACGAATACGAATTCAGCTTTGTTATAAGCGTGGATGAAAAGTAGAGGCTGAACAGAATTTAGAAATCAAATATGAAACGGGTCCCGCTGAGAAGCGGAGCCCGTTTTCTATGTGCAGAAAATGATGTGCCGAAGCGGAAACCGGAAAAAGTAAATTCGTTTACAAATGCAAACAGTATTGTGTTAATATTTTAGTAATGACGTTACTTGGCAGAATGCCGTCATAAGCGGCATTCTGCAAGAGATATTTGTAACCATTGGAGGGAGAAATGGTAAAGGAAGTTAACCCTAAGATCCATGTCAACGAGAGAGACTACCCGGTTGTCGAGCACAAGTGCGACGACCCTGAGAAGAAAAAACTGGTCAAGAAGCTCGCTGTCATGATCACAGACAACATTCCGCGCAAGCTGCCGGGAGGCATGAAGGAGAACCACATGGATTTCTGGATCCTCGACAGGCTGCTTACAAAGGAAGAAGTAAAATTCATGCTCAGCTTCAAGAAGCGCCGCGTTGGATACACCACATCCGAGCTCGCTGTCATGAACAATATGAGCAATGAAGAGGCTCAGAAGATAATCGACCACCTCATCTGGATCGGAATCCTTGAGCAGAACAGAGACAACGCCGACCAGCACATCCAGTACTGGATCCCTAAGTGGGTAGTCGGCTCGGGCGAGTACATGGTAGAGCACCCGATGCTCTGCGAGACCAACCCTGAAGTCGCCACGATGTTCAACCTTGCACCGCAGGAACCTCTCGAACTCGCTGCCAAGCTCATCCCGCCGGGGGGCGCCGGCATTGGAATGCACGTCATCCCGGTCGAGAAGGCCATAGACGGAGCGTCGACATCGGTAAGCGTAGAGCACCTGTCGCACTGGCTCCAGAAGTATGACAAGTTCTGCACCATGGTATGCGCCTGCCGTAAGGCTCAGAGAGTCAGAGGCGAGGGCGTCGGTGATATCGAAGGTTATATGTGCATAGGTCTCGGCGACATCGCTGAGTTCCTGGTAGAGACCGGAAAGGATGCTCACTATATCACACGCGAAGAGGCGATGGAGATCATCGAGCGCGCTGAGCGCAAGGGATACGTCCATCAGGTCACAAACCTCGACGGGCCGGACCGCATCGTCGGTATCTGCAACTGCTCGCCGGGCAGCTGCTACGGACTCAGAACCTCTCAGCTCTTCAATACACCTAATATGTCGAGATCCGCTTATCGCGCTCATGTAGACCCTGAAAAGTGCGTCGCATGCGGCAAGTGCGTAGAGGTCTGCCCTGCAGGAGCTGCAAGGCTCGGCCAGAAACTCTGCCACGCTGATGGATCCAAGGTAATGTACCCTATGCGCGACCTTCCGGATGACAATGTCTGGGGCGAGGACAGATGGGACTGGCATTACAGAGATACTAACAAGATCAACTGCTACGACAGCGGAACATCGCCATGCAAGACAGCATGCCCGGCTCACATAGCAGTACAGGGATACCTGCAGATGGCGAAGGAAGGCCGCTATGAAGAGGCTGTTGAGCTCATCCGCCAGGACAACCCGTTCCCTGCAGTATGCGGCGCAGTCTGCAACAAGAGATGCGAGGACCGCTGCACCAGAGGAACCCTGGACGATCCTGTATCGATCGATGAAGTAAAGAAATTCGTCACACAGTGGGAGAAGAAGAATCTCGACGCTTTCGTACCGATCTGTGACAATATGGACGGAAAGCAGTGGGATGAATTCCCGATCGCCGTTATCGGATCGGGTCCTGCAGGACTGTCCGCAGCATATTACCTCAGAAAAGACGGCTACCCTGTAACTGTCTTTGAGAAGGAAAAGAAGGTAGGCGGAATGATGATGAACGGCCTGCCTAACTTCAGACTCGAAAAAGACGTACTCGAAGGCGAGATCGAGATCATCCGCAGGATGGGCGTTGAGTTCAGATGCGGAGTCGAGGTCGGCAAGGACGTCACCATCCAGCAGCTGAGAGACCAGGGCTACAAAGCCTTCTTTATCGGTATCGGTCTCCAGAGCGGCGGCAAGCTCGGCATCCCGGGCGAGGACGCAGAGGGCGTGATCTCCGGTATCGAGTTCATGAGAGACGTCAACCTCAATGACAACAAGTCGCTCAAGGGCAAGGTCGTGGTCATCGGCGGCGGAAACATCGGAGCCGATGTTGCAAGGACAGTTGTAAGAGCCGGCGCGAAGAGCGTAGACCTCTACTGCCTCGAGTCCTATGATGAGATGCCGATGGGCATCGAAGACCAGTCCGAGTGCGAGGCTGAGGGCATCACCATCCACGCCGGATGGGGACAGACCGAGGTCGTCGTGAAGGATGGCAAGTGCGCAGGCATTAAGTTCAGAAAGTGCATCAGCGTCAAGAATGCTGAAGGCAGATTCGATCCTAAGTTCGATGACAGCGTAACTCAGGAAGCGGAGTGCACCACTGTTCTGTACTGCATCGGCCAGAAGCCTGACTTCGGCAAACTGCTCGAGGGCACAAAGGTAGAACTCAGCCCGAGAGGACTTGCGATCGCAGACCCTGTGACACTGCAGACAGCAGAGCCGGATATCTTCGTGGGTGGAGACGTCTACACAGGACAGAAATTCGTCATCGACGCGATCGCGGCAGGGCGTCAGGCGATGGTATCCATCAACAGATACGTACATCCGGGCCAGTCGCTCACCATCGGCCGTGACCTCAGAGAGTTCATCGAGCTCGACAGAGATGACATCTCGATCTGCCCGACATCATATGACCATGCTGGACGCCAGAAACCTGGCCACAAGGATGGCAAGCCTGAGGCTACGTTCAGCGACCTCAGAGAGCCTCTTACAGATGAGCAGGTAAAGATCGAAGCTGCCCGCTGCCTCAGATGCGGCGCGAGCTGGGTCGACCTCAACCAGTGCATCGGCTGCGGACTCTGCACAACAAGGTGCAAGTTCGACGCTATCCATCTGGAGAGAGACATTCCGGGCGCAAGTGACATGCACTTCGCCGAGGATATGATGAAGGTGGTAGGACCGTACGCGCTCAAGAGAGGCATAAAGATCCTGAAGAAGAAGATCACCGGCAAATCGGACTATCCGACAATGCAATAATAAGCAACAGAAATTGTCTTGACGACATACCGCAGCCGCTTCGACGGCTGCGGTTGTTCTTTCGCCCAAAAGTGCAACAAAAACGCAACAAAAAAACTCAATACAAAAACTAAAGCTGATCAGATGAAAACGCTATTTATCCCAAATTTGACTGCATTGCTGTAATGTATATAGCAATACTGCTGCTAACCCCGGCAGGCGGCCATGGGGATATGATTGGAGGTAGTATGACAAGATGTGTTGTTACAAAGATTTAGTTGAAAGCAACTTGACTGAGATCCTTCTGGATGGAATGGAAAAGAAGATGCTGAGCGAAGGCAAAGCTGACGCTACCATCAGTAAATATCTCAGGGACGCACGGAAATTTCTTGATTATATGCAAACAGGCATTAGGGGCAAAGATGTCTGCCTCAGTCAGGAAAACATAAGTGAGTACCGGGATCGTCTTTCGGAAAACTACAAGAAACGAAGTGTCAATTCCATGCTCGCTGGCGTCAATTATCTGATCGGTTATTGCGGCAGGGATGATCTGAAATTGCAAACGTACAGGATACAGAGAGAAAGTTTCAGAGATGATGAAAGAGAGCTTACACTCGATGAATACAGGCGGCTTGTAGACACAGCCGCCAGGGAAGGAAAGGACAGACTCTGCATGATAATACTCACACTAGGCTCTACGGGCATAAGGGTGAGTGAGCTGCCTTTCATAACAGTGGAATCTCTGATCAGCAAAAGTGCGTGCGTTTCGCTTAAGGGAAAAACGAGGCAGGTGATACTGCCTGGATCTCTTTGCGGCAGACTGGCTGATTACGCAGCCGGAAAGGGCATAGAAAGCGGTAGCATTTTCATTACAAAAAGTGGGAGACCGGTGGACCGGAACAACTGAACTGCTACCCGTCAAGAGGACAGTGAAAAATCAAAAGATTTTAGCAACCAGTAACAGTAAATGTTGCTGGTTGCTTTTGTGTTGAGCAGACACT
>CACYYD010000006.1 GCA_902778585.1 uncultured Eubacteriales bacterium
ACAGTGTCTGCTCAACACAAAAGCAACCAGCAACATTTACTGTTACTGGTTGCTAAAATCTTTTGATTTTTCACTGTCCTCTTGACGGGTAGCAGTTCATAAGCGGTGCCCGCTTTTTATTTTCGTTAAAATTACAAGTTAACACGCTGTAATATGTTAAAATATAAGCCATGAAAGCAAAGACGAAAAAAGTTGCAATCATAAGTCGTGAGAGCAACACCCGGACGCTGGATATCGCGATGCTTGAAGCCGAGCTTCTGAGACGCGGCATGAATGTGACTGTGCTCAGCAAACTGCTGACGAAAGAAAAGTCCATTAAGGCCCTTGGCTATCTCGGCTATGTGATCAGGCAGGAGGCAGCGATACTTGCGGCCGATGTTGTTGTGCTTGACACTTATTGTATTCCGGCGAGTATGATCCCGCACCGCAAGGGCACAAAGGTCATACAGATGTGGCATGCTCTGGGTGCTATTAAGAAATTTGGCTGGCAGACTGTCGGCAAGGAAGGCGGCTCATCCGGGAAGGTCGCAAGGCTGATGAGGATGCACCACGGATACGACTATGTGGTCTGCGCAAGTGATGTGACTGCGGATCACTTCAGCGAGGCATTCAGGACCGACCGCAGTAAGATCATCAAATATGGCCTTCCGCGCATCGATTACATAAAAAGCGTCGCTGCCGGCGAAAGGCATGAGGATATGCTCGCGAAGATCACCGCAAAATATCCGCAGCTTAAGAACGGCAAAAAGACGGTCGTATATGCGCCTACCTTCAGGAGGGGAAAGACTGTCGATGTACAGAGTCTTGTGTATGCGCTCGGAGCCGATAGATACAATATCGTGGTCAAACTGCACCCGCTCTATAGGGGAAACTTTGCGGCTGCGGGCGATGGAGCGAATGTCATATACGATGATGACTTCACATCATTCGACTGGCTGGCGGCAGCAGACATGATCATCAGCGA
Source organism: uncultured Eubacteriales bacterium (assembly GCA_902778585.1). GTDB lineage: Bacteria > Bacillota > Clostridia > Peptostreptococcales > Anaerovoracaceae > Crickella. Next base: position 965 of record CACYYD010000006.1, read on the forward strand.
TTACTCGTCGCTGGTCATAGAAGCAACGCTTGCAGATAAACCGCTGTTCATATATGCTTACGACCTGGATGAATACGAGGAAAATACAGGCCTAAACATCGACTTCGACAGTGAGCCTATTTCGCCATACGTATTCAGAGATGCCGGCAAACTGGCAAAAGCGATTGCTGCAGCAGCGGACGGAGACTACGACATGGATGCTCTCAGCGCTTTCAGAGACCGCTACATAGACATAGATACAGGCAACTGCACTGCGGCACTCGCAGATTATATTGAAAGATTATAGGTATGAACATCGTAAAAACATTCAAGAAAGTAGTATTCGACATAGCAAAGAAGAACAAGACCTTCCGTGTCGTCTTCAGGACAAGCCGCGACAAGGCTTACCAGGCCAAGATGGTGCTTGACGATCCGTTCGGCAAACTTGATGACAAGCTGGTCTACTTCCGCACATTCTCGGGTCGCGGATACAGCGACTCGCCTAAGGCGATGTATGAGTACATGCTGACGGCACCTGAGTACAGGGACTTCAGATTCGTATGGTGCTTCAAGGAGCCTGAGAAGTACGCTTACCTCGCAGAAGACGATAAGAGCGGACGCACAAGCATCGTGAAGTTCCGCACCAAGGCCGACAACAAGGCGCTCCGCAAGGCCAAGTACTGGATCACCAACTACCGCATGCTGAACCACCAGTATCCGCGCAAGGGCCAGATCTACCTGCAGTGCTGGCACGGGACTCCGCTCAAGAGGCTAGGCTATGACATCCTTGAGAGCGACAACGCCATGAACTCGCTGGCAGAGATAAAGGAAAAATACCGCACTGACGCTGAGAAGTTCGCTTACATGCTCTCGCCGTCTCCGTTCGCGACAGACAAGTTTGCTACAGCGTGGAACCTCAACGAGACCGGCCAGAGGGACAAGATAATAGAAGAGGGATATCCTAGAAACGACAAGCTTGCTGTGGCGACCGAAGCCGACAGGCAGAGGCTCAGAGAGAAACTGGGAGTCGGAGACAAGAAGGTCATCCTCTATGCTCCTACATGGCGCGACAACCAGCACACGAGCGGCCAGGGCTATACATACAAGACTGAGGTCGACTTCGACAGGCTGCACAGAGAACTGGGCGATGACTACGTTATACTCTTCCGTGCGCACTACCTTGTCGCAAACAGCTTCGACTTTGCACGTTACGGGGACTTCATCCGCGATGTAAGTTCGTACGGGGATATCAACGATCTGTACATAGCGGCAGACCTTCTCATCACGGACTACTCGAGCGTCTTCTTTGACTACTCGATACTTGAAAGACCGATAATCTTCTATATGTACGACCTCGAGCACTATGCCAATGAGATGCGCGGCTTCTACCTCTCGCTCGACGAGCTTCCGGGACCGATCGTGAAGGATGAGGGTGCTCTCATAGAAGAGATAAAGAAGGCCGACGGATGGAAGGCCGATGAAAAATACAGGGAATTCGTAAAGCGCTTCAACCCATATGAAGACGGCAATTCATCGAAGCGTGTGCTTGCAAGAATAATCAAATAAAGGAGAAGCGAATGGCTTCATTTGTAAAAAAAGAACTCAAGAACGTCATGACACTTTACTACCTGCTCAAGCTGGATAAGAAAGTGCCGACAGATCACAAAAAGATAAAGGCCCGTCAGGACAGGCTTGTCCATAAGACGATGAAGAGGGCATATAAGCATGTGCCTTATTACCGTGAAAAGTTTGAGGAGAACGGCCTTACACCTGCCGACTTCCGCAGCACCGAGGACCTCGTTAAGTTCCCGGTGATGACGCGCAAGGACCTCCGTGAGTGGATGCAGAGCGAGTTTGCGGCGCATCCGAAGGAAGCGGAGGACTGGGAAGTCTTCAAGACGAGCGGATCGTCAGGAGTTCCTCTGAGATTTGCTCTTACGCACCGCGAGGCAGCATGCATGAACGCCAACTGGATCCGTGTCCTTATGTTTGCGGGATACAAGCCGTTCACAGGCAAGATGCTCTCGTTCCTGACGACACACTCAAAGGTTGACCCTAAGAAGGGTGACTCCTGGGTGCAGAAACTGGGCATCATGCGCCGCAAGATAGTGCCTGAGCACCTTTATGTTGGCGAAGGTATGCGCGATTTGATCGAGCTTGTAAACGACTACAAGCCTGACTGCCTCTGCTTCAGAAAGAACGTACTGGTCAGGATGGCGCTCTATGCGAAGAATCACGGAATGAAGATCCATCAGCCTAAGGTGTACACACCGGTCAGCGAGATGGTCGACGAGATGACGCGCAAGCTGCTCCTCGAGACTTACGGACCGGGGCTGATGGACGCTTATGGCTGCAATGAGACAGGAAGCTGCGCCGTAAGACTGCCGGGCAAGGATCTCTACTACATCTATGCAGATACGCACGTCCTCAACCTCATCGATGAGAACGGTGATCTGGCAGACGAGGGAAAGGTTATCGGAACAACGCTCTACAAGCGCGACTTCCCTATAATCAACTACGAGATAGGCGACACGGCGACATCGGAGACTATCGAAGGCGTTAGATATATCAAGACCATCAAGGGCCGTACCAACGATATGGTAAAGCATGAGGGAGGAATCCAGACTTCGGCTACCGAACTGATGAAGATCCCTAACGGAATCACAGGCATCGCGCAGTTCAGATACGTGCAGACGGCCATCGACGAGATCCACATCCTTCTCGTAAAGGACCCGGGCGACAACAGCCACAGCAAGGAAGAGATCGAGGCATTCTACGAGCGCAAGGTCGAAGAACTCTACGGCAAGCCTGAATACAAGCTGGTGTTTGAGTGGATGGATGAGATCCCGCCTGATGAGAACGGCAAGATGCGCTGCTTCATCTGCAGGGTGTAGACAATGCTCGACGCGATCTTTAAACGGCTTGAGAAAACAGATAATATAGACCGAAGCACTTACATCTGGAACACTGTAAGTGCCACGGTTTTGGCGATGCAGGGGCCGGTGCTTCAGGCGGTGGTGAGCCGCACAAACGGAGCGACTGACCTCGGCATCATTTCTATTGCCTTTTCCGTCGCGACGCTGATGATGTATGTGGGCCAGTACGGCATACGCCGTTTCCAGGCCTCTGACGTGAAGGAGCAGTTCAGCTTTGAGGAATACCACGGCATGCGCGTGCTCACATGCATAGCACTTGTGGTCGCCAGCCTTGCGTACTGTATCTACGGGCGGGCGATGAAAGGCTACTCAGACGTCAAATTCGCTGTCATCTTCATGGTATGCATGCTCAAGATGATAATGGCATATTCGGATGTCTATCACGGCAATATGCAGCAGAAGGGGCGTTTCGATGTGGCCGCCAAGGCTACGGCTATAAGGTATACAGCAGAACTGGTCATATTCATCGCCATGCTGGTCATTACGCACAATATGCTGCTTTCAGCGGTGGTATGCGTATCCTGTTCGGCTGTAATGATGGTGCTGCTTTCGATGAACGCGGGCAGGCACTACTGCAAGACTCTCAGACCGGCATTCAGGGGCCCCGCGATCCGCGGACTCGCCATAGAAGGATTCCCGCTTTTCGTAAGCATGTTCCTCAATACCTATGTGAGCAACGCGCCGAGGTACGCGATAGACGCGCATCTGAATGACGATGTGCAGGCCATATTCTCATGCATCTTCATGCCTGTGTTCGTGGTACAGGTGGTGTCACAGTTCATCTTCAATCCGGTGATCGCGTCATATGCTCACCTGTGGCACAAGAAGACAAAAGAGGCATACGGCTCGTTCATAAACAGGATAAAAAAGATGTGCATCGCAGTGCTTGGGCTGGCGGTGCTTGGCCTCATAGTAGCGGCTACGATAGGCATCCCGGTGCTATCGCTGGTATTCGGGCTCGATCTTTCGGACTATAAAAAGGAACTGTGCATCGTGATGCTGGGAGGCGGGCCGCTTGCATACTCTGTATACTTCAGCACTGTCATTGCTATCATAAGGGCGCAGAAGAGTCTCATCTTCTGCTACGGCGGGGTATCGATACTGGCGCTGCTGCTGTCAAAACCTTTCGTCGCCGGCGGAGGCATAACGGGAGCAGCATGGATGTATGTGCTCCTTATGAGCATACTTGCGGCATCGCTTTTCGTAGCCATGTATATGCGGCTGAGGAAAGAACGCAAAAAACTGAACTGATAAGACGACAATAAAAAAGCGCATACCGTTGTTACTTCGCAGCGGTATGCGCATTTATTATGAGTATTGAAGAGGGAATTACTCGACTTCGATATGGATATTTTCAAGAGCCTTGTTGAGCAGCGCGACTGCATCATCCAGGCTCTTTCCTTTTGTGATCACATGACCAATGCGGTGCGGGCCAACTTTGAATTTATGAACGCTGTCGCCCGGCTTGTAGTCAAACTGCACTTCGCAGATATCCGGGTCAGGAGCATTCCCATCAGTCTGGGAGACGATGATGCCGTCCTTATCCGACATCAGCAGATGGCTGGCATTAGGAGTGCCGCTCAGTGTGCTGTCCACTTTATCGCATTCACTGAAGTCTACCTTCTCGCCGATAGCGACTCTGATGATCTTCTCGTAGTAGTCGAATCCGTAGTAGATCGAAACGAGCTCTGCAAGGCAGGTAGCTCCCGAGCGGCCGCCGAGCTCAAGCACGTAAGTCTTGCCATCTTTGAGGATAAAGTCGGCGTTGATCGCGCAGTTGTCGAGCTGCATGGCTCTTGCCGCGCCCGCCAGCTGTTTCCTGGCATCCTCAATGACCTCAGAGTCAAGATCATACGGAGCAAAGTGTCCTACAGGTACGCCCGTGTCGCCTTTGAAGACGTAGTCGCCGTGCGGGAGTATGAATTCAAGCTTGCCGTCCTGCACAAAGGCCTGAGCGCCGAATTCTTCACCTTCTACATATTCTTCAACGATGAAGTAACCAGAGCGGGTATTCTCAAGCACATTCTGGCGTGCGGCTTCGAATCCTGAAGGATCGTCCACCTTTGTTATGCCGCGGCTTCCTGACGAATCTACTGACTTGAACATGACCGGCAGGGTGAGGTCTTCGATGGACTTTGCATAATCTGCGTCATCAAAGCTGATGCGTCTGAACTTTGCGCTCCTGACTCCGTACTTCTCATAGCACTGCTTCATAAGAAGCTTGTCTGTCGCGCATTCAGCAGCCTCAGCAGATAATCCCTTAAGACCGAGTTCATCGCAGACCTTGCCTATAGTGATCACGGCAACGTCAGTGCCAGCAGTAACTATACCGTCGATACCTTCTTCTTTTGCGATCTCAAGGATCTTCTGATAGTCGGTGGTGTTTTCGTAATAGACCTTATCTGCAAGCTCAAAGCCCGGATAATTGCCCGGAATGCTGGCAACTATCGTCTGGATACCCATAGCTTTAGCCGTCTTAATTAAAGGCACCTGGTAGATACCGGCGCCGAGTATGAGTAATTTCTTCATTCTTTCTTTTTACCTTTGCTTGATTGTGTATATACAGCCCTGACCACGTACTGCGGGTCATTTGAGAGATTCTGGAACATTCTCCCCAGATATTCTCCAATAAGTCCCAGGAAGAGCATTATCAGTCCGCTGAAGAAGCAGATGGCTACCATGATCGAGTACCAGCCTACGGCACTCGTCGGTGCGATGATCTTCTTCAGGACAATGAAGATGGCTCCGAGGATGCCGAGCATCGCAAAGAAGACTCCTGCCCGGGTCGCTATCCTCAGAGGGACAATCGAATATCCCATGATGTTGGACCACAGGCTGATCAGCTTTTTGAATGTGTAGCCGGACTGGCCGTACTCTCTGTCGAAGTGCTCTACAGGAACGCTTGCGATATTGCGTGTGGTTCTGAGGAAGAGGCCCTGCAGATGAGTGTAATGGCTCTTGTACTGCACCACGTAGTCCCTGACAAAGCGCTTAATGATCCAGAAACTTGATGTCTTGAGATCTTTAGGTTTACCGATCAGGATGCGCACTGAGGTGTAATTTACCCAGCTTCCGAAATTGCGGAAAGCATTGTGGTGCTTCTGCGGATAGTAGCCGTATACGATGTCATAACCCTCATCAAACGCTTCAAACAGCTTAGGCAGCTGGGAAGGGTGGGTCTGCATGTCATCGTCCATAGCGATGAGGACATCGCCTTCAGCGTAGTTGAGTCCAGCCATAACTGCGTTGTGCTGACCGGAATTGCGTGCCAGCTCTATGACCTTCACATAGCTGTAATCGTCAGCAAGAGCTCTGAGCGTGCTGATCGTTTCGCCGTCATCAGGCGAATAGTCATCAACGAGCACAAATTCAAACGGGGTGCGGCCCAGCTCCTCAAGTTTGGCAGCTGTCAGCTCTACCACCTCGCGAATAGTGTGCGATGATTTATAACATGGAATAATTACTGAATACATAACAAAATTTTAGCGTAGTTGCGTATTTTATTCAACCGTTGTATTATCTGACAACAAGGAGGTGCTCTGAATGAACAAAAGAATAACTGCAGCTTTTATGGCATTTATCATGACAGCTTCGGTAGGTTTCATGACAGCGTGCAAAAAGGATGAAGAAGAAAGCACTGTTGAATCCGAAATGCTGAAGAGGCAGATGAATATAGAAGAAAATGACTTCGAAGATCCGGCATATGCAAATGAAGAGGATGGTGCCGAAGTAACAACTATGCCGCATGATGAAAAGGACTTCATTGGTGCCTGGCAGGCTCCGTCGGAACGCGCAAAATATCTATGGGGTAATATAAACCTCAGAATCAAAGAAGATGGTACCTGGACTGGGAATATTACGGAAGAATCTTTCAAAGGAAGATGGAAGTATGATGGCTCTGGAATAATAATCAAGAGTAATGATACCCTGATCAACTGGAAGCTGTTCTTTGCGCAGGATGGCACACTGATGTGTCAGGATATGGAAAATGAAGATGACCCTGTAGTGCTGAAACCGGGAACAGGAAAAGGTGGGAACTAGCAGATGTCTCTATATCTATATAATATGAAACTGTTGGCGAAAACAAATGAGAGAATCAGATTAATCTGATTCTCTCATTTTTCTTTGTTTCCAAACTCAATCTTGAATAATTAGTACACAAGCACCTTAGTTCCGATTGGAGCACCTACGTAAACGGCGTATGCAGCATCAACATAGTTTCTTACGCAGCCGTTTGATTTAGGAGCGCCCATTCTCCATTTAGCCTTCTTGGAGTGTATGGAATTGATCTGTGAGAACGGTGACCACCACTTGATGCCGTGTCTCTTCGTGATCTTCTTCCAGATTGTCTTCTGTCCCGAAACACCGGTAGGTGTAGGCGAAGCTGCCTTTCCTGTTGAGCACTTGCGGGCCAGTACGCAATGCCAGTTGCCTGCAGAACCATTGAACATATACATCGTCTGTGTATATGTGTTGATCCATACAAGACTGCCTGTTCCGCTTGCGAGACCTCTTGCATTTACAAAGAATTCAGCTTCCTGTGGGCTATAACTCCATGCGCTTGTATAGATGCAGGATCTCTTATTTGTACGAGACTTGTTGCAATAGAAAATACTTCCATCGCGCTCAAATATATATTTTCCACCACCGAATCCGTAGCAGTCGATATACTCGTTTTTGTATACCCTGATAGTACGGCTAGGACCGCCGTGAGATTTCAGAGTCCCGCCTTTTTTAATTCTAACTCTATAGCGGATAGTTCTGACAGCCTGGCAGGCTCTTGTAGCTACAGAATCAGAGTTTTCCATACCTTCTTTACAAGCAACAACTGTAGCACTAGCGGTTTGCCCTTCTGCAAGTCCACCGAGGTCGTAGCGATTCTTTCCATTATATTCTGTTGGGTTAACTCTTTGGCCGTTCACAAGATAATAAACATCGTTGTCAGCGACCTTGTCCCAAAGAAGGACGACTGAATTGCTGCTGGAAAAAATCTCAAGCCCGGTTACGGGATCAACTTTTTCAACTGCAGGCTCTTCAGGCTCAGTTGTATCAGCTGTTGCAGTGTCAAGAGCAGCTTCCTGCTGTGTGACTTCTGTTGCTGCAGCCTCTTCAGTTTCCGCGAATACTCCGACAAATTCGAACGATGTAAAAATCATCATCAGTGTCAGAATGATCGCGAGTCTGCTTTTTAATCTCTTCATAATTACATTTTCCTCTCTTCACTATAGTAGTAATAACTTTTAACTCTTATTGCGCTTATGGCAAAGAGATTTACATACCCTTAGTCCTTATATTATAGGGCAAAGCGCTTCTGATAGCAACAATTAATTAAAGATGCGTCTAACCATGCACACATGTGCCTTTTCCGTATAGTCCACGTCAGTGATCACAACACCGCCGAGGCTGCCCGACGAGTGTATGATCTTTCCGCCTCCAAGATAGATCGCGACATGGGTAACGACATCTTCCTTGTTAGCGTAGAATATAAGATCACCGCGTTTCCGTTCTTCATACGGCACCGTTTTCAGGCCATCCATGGCAGCTATTTCCCGGGATTCCCACTCGTATTTATCCTCACCGTATTTATGGCGGTAGGGATTGCTCGGCCAGAGGTCGACTCCCGCTCCGTAGCAGGCCTGCATCACAAGGCCCGAGCAGTCAACACCCTTGCCCGGCTCGCCGGACTCTCTGTTTACGAAAGGGTCCCCTTTATATTTATATGCGGTCCTGATCATCGCTCTGATGTGCGCGCGCCTGCTGCTGTACTTGTTTACCAGAACCGGTGATGTGTAGTAATCGTATCCGTGAGTCGATATCTCATCGGATATCTGCACATACTCAGGTGGGTTCTGGTACCTTCTGCCGTTTTCCCTGACGTCTGCGATCATGTTAAGGCAAACGACAGCGGCAGCGATAAGAAGCGCCACCGCGGCGATAATGGCTGTATTTCGTATTTTCCTTCTTCTTTTTGCGTCCACTCCGGTCTCCTGTGTATTTCTTAATGCTAATACTATCATAATTGCGGGGCATATATGATACAATTAAGCCGCTGAAGGCTTTGATACACTGTAAAACTGTTTAGGCCGGAAAGGCTGCCGTTACTTGAATGACAGCTTTTTTTATACTATAATTTATCGGTTATATTTTTTGCTTTCAGGAGGATATATTTGGCAGCTAAAGGAAAGAAGATCAGACATCCGTGGAACGCAGTGCGAACTGTCGTATTTTTGTGTCTGATTTTATTGATAACTCTCGGCTTCAATCAGTTTCTGGGATTCGCGGACGCTGAAGAATCCGAGCACATAATGGACGAGTTCTACGAGCAGAAGGAAAACAGCGTAGACGTCGTATATTTTGGTACGAGCGCGAGCCAGAGAGCTTATGTGGTGCCGAAAGCTTACCACGATGACGGCATCGCAGCGTATACGATGGCATGCGGCACGCAGCCTTTTGTTCTTACGAAGTATCTTATGAAAGAGACGCTTAAGACGCAGAAGCCGGAGCTTTTCATAGTCGAGCTCAGAGGCACGTGCCAGGACAAAGACAAACTTTGGGATGTCGCTGTGCGCAGGATGGTCGACAACATGAAGATGTCGCAGAACAAGATAGACACCATACAGGCGGTCATCGACTATGCGGAAGGCGGCGAGAACACGATCGATACAAGCGGTCTGTCATATTACTTCCCGCTGCTCAAGTACCACGGCAGATGGAATCCTAGCAAGCAGCCTAAGAAGTGGGGCAACATCGATTACTACAAAGGCTATACGCTGGACCATGGCGTCTGCTTCAAGACTACCGAGATAAGCTCGATACAGACTAACGATTCACAGGCGAAGATCGCTCCTGAGACGGAAGCGGTACTGAGAGATCTGCTCGACTACTGCGATACCATAGACACCAAGGTCCTGTTCGTGATCTCTCCGTATGAGTGCACGGAGTACGGTATGCAGAGGCTCAATTATTCAAAGGCGATCTGCGAAGAGAGAGGCTACACTGTACTCAACTTCCTGCCGCTTGAGGCGAAGGCAAGCCTTGGGCTAAATGACAAATGCTGCTACTATAACAGAGAGCATCTGAATTACTACGGCTCCACGCTGTACACAGACTATATCTCGAAATACATCAAAGCTAATTACGATATCCCTGACAGACGCGGCGATGACAAGTACTCCGGATGGGAAGAAGAGTATGAGAGACTCATGCAGAACATGGAGACTACATACTACGAAAAATTCATTACCATGATGGCGCGCGTAAATGAAGTTAAGACCGGAGGACAATAATGGCATTTACATCGTTAGCATTTTTAATATTTGTCGCGCTGGTCGTTATCGCTTATTATATAGCTCCGGTCAGGTACAGATGGGTAGTGCTGCTGCTTGCCAGCTATTACTATTACCTTGACGCGAGCGCCAAGTCATTTATCTTTATCATCACCACAACTGTAGTGACGTTCTTCGGCGCTATATACATCGATAATGAAGACAAAAAGCAGAAGCAGTACCTCGCCGATCACAGATCGGAGATGACGCGTGAGGAGAGGAAAGCATACAAGGAACTCGCCGGAAAGACGAAGAAGCGTGCTCTCGCAGCGGTGCTCGGCATCGACTTCGGCATCCTCATCCTGCTCAAATACTTCAGATATTACTTCGAGGTCCTCGGGATCGACATCTTCAAGGGAGACATCCTTATTCCGCTGGGCATCTCGTTCTACACATTCCAGTCAGCCGCTTATCTGATAGACGTATACAGAGGCAAGTATGAGGCAGACAGGCATCTCGCCAAGTTCGCCCTCTTCGTCTCTTTCTTCCCTCAGATAATCCAGGGCCCGATCGCGAGACACGACCAGCTTGCAAATCAGCTGTATGAAGGGCACCCGTTCAGATACGCCAACCTTACACACGGCGCGCAGCTGATACTCTGGGGCTTCTTCAAGAAGCTTGTAATAGCGGACCGCATCGGGCTGCTGGTAGGTGAGGTATATACCGACTGGGATCAGTACACAGGATGGCCTGTCATCCTTGCGGCTCTCTGCTATTCCATACAGCTGTACATGGACTTCAGCGGAGGCGTGGACATCGCCCGCGGCGTTGCCCAGATGATGGGCATCGACATGGCCCGGAACTTCAGACGCCCGTACTTCGGCGAAAACCTGCAGGACTTTTGGCACAGATGGCATATATCCCTGTCCTTCTGGACGAGAGACTACATCTTCTTCTCGGTCGCTATGTCCAAACCTATAGGCAACCTCGGAAAGAAGGCCCGCAAGGTCTTCGGAGACAGGATAGGAAAGATGGTGCCGGTCTTCATAGGCAACTACCTCGTATTCCTGTGTATCGGTATGTGGCAGGGCGGTGAATTGCAGAACGTCTGCTACGGTCTGTACAACGCGACTATCATCTGCCTTGCGGATATCCTCAAGCCGAGCTTTGAGAAATGGCGCGGAGCTCTGCACGTAAAGCAGGAAAGCCTCGGCTGGCGTGCTTTCGGCATGATAAGGACATACTGCATAGTGGCTTTCGGACGTATCTTCTCGAACGGTAAGTCGTTCAAGGCGTCCATCCACATGATAAAGTCGCTCTTTGTTCCGTATACCGGAGGATTCCTCACGGCATACAAGGAATTCGGACTTACAAAATATGACTATCTTCTGCTCATGGTAGCTATCGGGGTAGTTTTCCTGGTAAGCGTAAAGCAGGAGAAACTGTATAACGCGAAGATGGCTGCTTTGGGCGGCGGATCTTCGATCATAGAGATGGCCGGAGACGACGAAGGATCCGGTACTGACGCAGAGATGAGAGAGTACCTCGACAGCAGAAAGCTCTGGATCAGATGGGCTGCGTACATACTGCTGTTTGTGGCGGTGCTTCTCTTCGGAATCTACGGACCGGGATATGATCCGACCGTATTCATCTACAGAGAGTTCTAGGAGTAAACATGATCAGAAACGTACTTGAAATGCTTGAGCACAGTGCTGCAAGAGTGCCTGACAAAACGGCGCTCAAGGACGAGCATGAGTCCCTCACTTACAGAGAATACATGGATGCGGCACAGAGGATAGGAACATACCTTCTGAAGAACGTCACAAAGGACAGCTATAATAAACCTGTGGCAGTAGTCATCGACAGAAATGTGTGGTCCGTGGCGGCCTTCATGGGAGTCGTCTACAGCGGCAACTTCTATGTACCTATCGACAACACCATGCCTGCGGAAAGAGTGAAGCTCATCTATGACACACTCGAACCTGTGGCGGTGATCGACGGAAGACTCAAGGACGGCGATGTGATCGAAGGCGCGATCCCTGTCAAGGACATGCTGGGTGAGCCTGCCGATGAGGAGATGCTTAAGAAAGTACGCATGAACTCCATCGATACGGATCCTCTATACGGAGTATTCACATCGGGTTCGACGGGCGTGCCAAAGGGCATCGTTCCTTGCCACCGCTCCATAGTCGACTGGGTAGAGGCGATGGCAGACGCGTTCGGCTTCGATGAGAACATGGTACACGGCAGCCAGGCGCCTTTCGACTTTGATGCCTTCGTTAAGGACATCTACAACGCGATGAGAAACGGCGCGACTGTGGTGATAATCCCGAGAAAACTGTTCTCTATGCCTAAGCTGCTCTTCGAGTTCCTTGTAGAGCACAACGTGAACATGCTCGTATGGGCAGTCTCGGCGATGAGGATAGTTGCCGACTTCAAGGCATTCGGAGCCATCGATAAGCTGCCTGATCTCAGATATGTAATGTTCTCCGGAGAGGTAATGCCAATAAAGGCTCTCAACTACTGGATAGAGAACATCCCGCAGGCGATGTATGTCAACCTGTACGGACCGACAGAGACGACCTGCAACTGCACATACTATATAGTACCGGAGGGCAAGCAGGACGAACTCAAGCCGCTGCCTATCGGAAAGCCTTTCAGAAACTGCAGAGTCGTCATCCTTGACGACAAGAGAGAGAAGGTCATCACCGAGCCGGGAGTGAAGGGCGAGCTCTGTGTTTCGGGCACATGTTTGGCGCTCGGCTACTGGAACAATCCGGAGAAGACGAAAGAAGCCTTCTTCAGAGATCCTACCATCACAGCGTACAACAGCATACTGTACGGCACGGGCGATGTAGCATATTACGCTGAGAACGGCGATCTGATGTTTGCGTCAAGGCGCGACTTCCAGATAAAGCACATGGGCCACAGGATAGAGCTTGGTGAGATCGAGGTCGCACTCAATGCCATCCCGTTCATCGACATAGCAGTCTGCCTGTATGATGAAGCCCGCGGCAAGATAGTATGCTGCTATCAGTCGGAGACAGAAGACACAAAGGCCATAGTAAAATTCCTTAGCGACAAGCTGCCGAAATTCATGTGGCCGAACATATACAAGAGATATGAAAAGCTGCCTGCAAACAAGAATGGAAAGATCGACAGGGCAGCACTTAAAGAAGAGATAAAGAAAAGATAAGAAACAGGAGGAACCAAAATGGAAGAACTGCTGAGGATCATGAGTGAAGTAAGGCCTGACATCGACTTCGAGACAGAAGACAAGCTGATCGACAACGAGATGCTCGACTCCCTCGATATCGTAGCCATCGTTACCGACGTAAATGATGAGTTCGATGTTGAGATCAATGTCAACGACCTGCTTCCTGAAAACTTCAATTCAGCAAAGGCTCTTTACGAGCTTATCCAGAAGCTTCAGTACGAATAATCTAAACAAAAAAACGGAGGACACAGATTTGAAGATCTTAGTAACCGGAGCTGCCGGCTTCATAGGCAGCAACTTCGTATTTCACATGCTCGAAGCGCATCCCGACTACGACATCGTAGGACTCGACGCGCTCACATACGCAGGCAACCTTGAGACTCTGGCCGGAGTCATCGATGACCCTCACTTCAAGTTCGTGAAGGCAGACATCACTGATGCCCAGGCCATCGACAAGCTCTTCGCAGAGGAGAAGTTTGACGTAGTAGTCAACTTCGCTGCTGAGTCGCACGTAGACAGATCCATTGAGGATCCGGGTCTCTTCCTGCGCACAAACATCCTCGGCACACAGGTGCTGATGGATGCATCGCTCAAATACGGAGTAAAGAGATTCCATCAGGTAGGAACGGACGAGGTATACGGAGACCTGCCGCTTGACAGGCCTGACCTCTTCTTCGTTGAGACCATGCCTCTTACGGCATCGAGCCCTTACTCGGCATCGAAGGCTTCGGCAGACCTTCTGGCGATGGCATACCACCGCACATTCGGTCTTCCTGTAACTATAAGCCGCTGCAGCAACAACTACGGCCCTTACCAGTTCCCTGAAAAGCTGATCCCGCTGATGATCGCGAACGCTCAGGCAGACAAGCCGCTGCCTGTATATGGCGAGGGACTGAACGTAAGAGACTGGCTCTATGTTGAGGACCACTGCAGAGCTATCGACCTCATCCTCGAGAACGGCAGAGTCGGCGAAGTGTACAACATCGGCGGCCACAACGAGAAGGCGAACATCGAGGTAGTAAAGATAATCCTGAAGCAGCTCGGCAAGCCTGAGAGCCTCATCACATACGTTACGGACAGAAAGGGACACGACCAGCGCTATGCTATCGATCCTACAAAGATCCATGATGAACTGGGCTGGCTGCCTGAGACAAAGTTTGAGGACGGCATCAAGAAGACCATCCAGTGGTATCTCGACAACGAGGACTGGTGGCAGAATATCGTGAGTGGAGAATACCAGAAGTACTACGAAAAGATGTACGGAAACCGCTAGACCGTCGCGAAAAAGGAATAGGGACAAAAGGAAAGGTGTAAAGAGATGATCAGCTTCAATGTGCCGCCGTATATCGGCAAAGAGCAGGACTATATAATGGAAGCGATCCGCGCGCACAAGATCTGCGGGGACGGAGAGTTCACGAGGAAGTGCAACAAGTGGATCGAAGACAAGACCGGCGTAAGCAAGGCGCTTCTGACGACCGCTTGTTCTACTGCGCTCGATATGGCGGCCATGCTGAGTGAGGTAGGTCCGGGGGATGAGGTCATCCTCCCGTCCTTCACCTTCGTCTCGACCGCGAACGCTTTTGTGCTCCGCGGAGCAAAGCTGGTCTTCGTAGACATAAGGCCTGATACCCAGAACATAGATGAGAAGCTGATCGAGGATGCCATCACGGACAAGACAAAGGTGATAGCTCCGGTGCACTACGCAGGCGTTGGCTGCGAGATGGATACCATCATGGACATCGCGAAACGTCATGATCTTCTCGTAATAGAAGATGCTGCTCAGGGTGTTATGTCCACATATAAGGGCAGAGCTCTCGGTGCCATAGGCGATTACGGCTGCTACAGCTTCCATGAGACCAAAAACTACAGCATGGGCGAGGGCGGAGCTCTCCTCATCAAGGACCAGTCCAAGGTAGACAGAGCCGAGATCATCAGGGAAAAGGGAACAGACAGGAGCAAGTTCCTCCGCGGCCAGGTAGATAAGTACACCTGGGTGGATATGGGATCGTCCTATCTGCCGAGTGAGATGAACGCCGCTTACCTGTACGCTCAGCTTGAGGAGGCCGACAGGATAAATGAAGACAGAAAGGCCAGCTGGAATGAGTATTATGAGATGCTGACTCCGCTTGCCGATACAGGCCGGATCGAGCTCCCGGTGATCCCTGAGGAGTGCGAGCACAATGCTCACATGTTCTACATCAAGGTAAAGGACATCGAAGAGAGGACAGAGCTCGCAGCCTTCCTGAAGCGCAAGGGAATACTCGCGGTATTCCATTACGTGCCGCTCCACAGCGCACCTGCCGGCTCAAAGTTCGGGCGCTTCCACGGCGAAGACAGATATACAACAAACACCTTTGAAAGGCTGCTGCGTCTTCCGATGTTCTACGGACTCGGATACGACAATGTGGAATTCATCTGCGACAAGATCAAACAGTTCTACGCAGAGCGCTGATAAAGAATGAAAAAGATAAGACCGCTAAGATCCACCGCCGGTACAATACTGACCTACACCGTCATATTCTGTGTACTTATGGCGGGGATTTTTGCTTTGTTCATTTTACAGGGCAGGTCTTTCGTGAACAGCTCGGACGCGTACGACCAGGGCTACTTCTGGACGGCCGAGATGGGAAACAACCTCAGAAGTCTTCTTGGAGGCGACGGTTACCCTCTGTGGTCGTGGGACAGAGGCATGGGCCTCGATACCAAGCTGCCGATCGATCCGTTCATGATACTGGCGTCTTTCTTCCCGGCAGGACAGATAGAGCTCGGCTATACCATAGCCATCGTTCTGAGGCTCTACTTTGCGGGTCTTGCTTTCATACTCTTCTGCAGGGAGATAGAACTCGATAACTTCAAGGCTCTCTTCGGAGCCATCTGCTACATCGCGAGCAGCTTCACCATAAACGTTGCTCTGGTGCAGGGTCAGTTTATCGATCTTTTCATACTCTTCCCGCTGCTGGTGATGTCGGTCGACCGCATATATAAAGGCAAGTCGCCGGTGCTGTTTATGCTCATAGTCGGTATCACGACGGGCATCAACTACTACCTCGCGTACATGGCGGCCATCGGTATCATCATCTACATAATACTCAGATACTTCTATTACCATGAATTCAAGGCGAAGGAATACTTCGCATATATTGGCAGGTTCATACTCTACGGCGTGACCGGCATAATGCTGTCGGCCGTCTTCGTCTACGTGACCATAGTGACGCTGTCGGGCGCTTCGACAGGCACAAGACCTGCGCTGCATCTTCTCTATGACACAGCGCACTACCTGAAGTCGATGACGAACCTGCTGTCCGAGGGCTATACCTTCGGCTATAAATACATCGGCATCCCGGTGCTGGCTCTCATAGTTATACCTGCTTTCAGGAGCAGACCTACCATAAAAGCCACGCACGTCATCATGGCGGCAATCATGGGCGCCATGGCACTCAGCCCGGCCTGCAATTCGATGTTCAACGCCTTCAGCTACGAGACCAAGAGATGGTACTTCATGCTCATCTTCTTCCTCGTATGGACAGCGGCAGAGCACATGGATCTTGACGAGCTCGCCAAAGGCAGAAACGTATTCATCATGCTGGCATGGTGGGCAGCCATAACCTTCACTACGCTCGGCTTCGCTTACCTTGATATAACAGGCGATATGTCGAAGAGGCACCTCGCATTCGTCGGAGGCAATCTGGCGGCGGGCCTCGTGATGATACTTTTCATATGGCTGGCTCCGAAGCTAAAAGCTTCGCTAAGACTGAGGCAGTCGCTCATTACGCTCGCTGTAATGGGAACTCTGGTCCTGGTGTGGAACGCGACTTTCTACGGGCACATCGAAGAGAAATTCTTCAAATACGGCGAGATAAACGCCCAACTCGAGGCTTCGACGCAGCGCGCGGGCGCTCTCATAGAGGACGACGGTTTCTACCGCATCGACCAGGCCGACTGGATCAACACACATCTCAAGGCCGACCAGCCGGTAAACGAGAACCTCTGGTGGGGCAATGACACGATATACGTCTATGACTCCAAGCTGCCGTCAAGGCTGTCGGAATTCAACAGACTTGTGGGCAACAACTTCGGATACTCAAAGAGGGTATACATGCAGTCGAACGGCAACCGCATGGGGCTCGACTTCCTCTACGGAGTTAAGTACTTCCTGGGCGATGATGTGAAAAACGACAGGCTCGGCGCCGATGCTTTCGCCGGCTACGCCTTCGATCCGATGGGCGAGCTCGACGGAGTCAACGTCTTTAAGAGCCGTTACGATTCGAGCCTCGGATTCCTCTACGATAAGTTCATGACCGAGACGGAATTCGGCAAACTCTCCAGGCTTGAGCGCGAGCAGGCTCTGATGCAGGCTCTCGTGGTGCCTGATGAAGAGGCGGATGAGATGGATGAGACCAAACAGATAACGGCCGCAGACATCGAGACAGATATAAAGGATGTTCCGTTTGAAATTATCTCTCTGAATGGCATACAGAAGGACGGAGACTCATATATCGTCACCGAAGAAGACGGCAACATGGAGATCTTTGCCGGAGAGGCGCAGAACTGCCAGCTGGTAGTATCGTTTGACAACCTCAGAAGAGTGAATGACGCCGGTGAAGACATAGGCGACTTCAAGGTGAAATGCAAGAAGGACGGCAAGCAGGTCGAGGCCAACAACAAGAAGAACAATCAGACCATCTCGGGCATAGTCGACTATGACCTCAACATGGGTTATTATGAGAACTTCTCGGGAAGTCTTAAGATAAAGTTCAGCAAACCGGGCAGATACGTATTCGATAAACTCTATGTGTCAGCGATGAGCACTGACAACTTCGATAAATATGCTGCCGAGAGATGTGAGTCGGTCTACGAGGTGACTGACAGGAAGTCAGACATTGTATCGGGAACGCTCGATGCCAAGGACGACGGCTGGCTCTTCCTCTCGATCCCGGTCAACACAAACTGGAACGTATTCATAGACGGCGGACAGGTGGCAGAGATCCACAATGCGAATATCGCGTTCTTCGCGACACCTGTCACAAAGGGCACGCACACTGTGGAGCTCAGATACGATCATCATAACCGCAACATCGCTCTTGCAGTCAGCGGCGTGGGCTTGCTACTTATGATCGCTCTCGGGATAATTGACAGAAAGAAGAGACATGGGAATTCCTGATATCAGAAAGTATATGGATAAGAAGAACCGGCTCCGCTTCATGTATGCGAAGCACCGGGCAGGAGAACCTGTCGATGAGAAGGTGATACTCTTTGAATCCTTCCACGGCAAGGAGATCTCCGACACGCCGCTTGCGATGGCAAGGGCTCTTCTTGCTATGCCTGCAGACACTCAGCTTCCGAACGGACTCAAAGTTTCAGATCTGAAGCTGTACTTTTCGACCAACGATCTCGGCAGAGACAAAAAGGCGATCGAAGATCTCGGATACGAAGAGTGCATAAACCTCGTCCACATACACTCAGACGAGTACACAAAACTGCTGGCGACGGCCGGGCTGCTCATAAACAACAGCTCATTCCCTTCATATATAGTAAGGCGCGAGGGACAGAAGTATCTGCAGACCTGGCACGGAACTCCGTGGAAGACCCTCGGCCGCAGCATGAAGGGCGAGCTTGCATCCATACACAACTCGCAGCACAACTTCATACAGGCGAGCCATCTGCTCTTCCCGAATGACTTCACCAGAGAAGTCATGATGCACGACTACGTGCTCGATGATCTCTTCACGGGTACAGTGATCACTCACGGTTATCCGAGAAACTCCGTTTTCTGTGATAAGGAAAAGGCAGCAGAGATAAAGAAGCTCTGCGGAGATGAGAAGTACAGCACGCTCGCTTATATGCCTACATGGCGCGGACAGGACAACCGCAACATAGAGACTGGAAGCTTTGTCGATGATACACTGC
The DNA here is from genome assembly GCA_902778585.1 of uncultured Eubacteriales bacterium. GTDB lineage: Bacteria > Bacillota > Clostridia > Peptostreptococcales > Anaerovoracaceae > Crickella. The sequence goes on from CACYYD010000006.1 coordinate 20,269, forward strand.
TGCAGCTCAAAGCGATGGATGAGGCTCTGGCAGACGACCAGAAGCTTTACGTGAACCTGCATCCTATCGTCCAGACGGCGATAGATCTAAGCGGCTTCACACATATATTCCCGTTCCCGAAGGACGTTGAGAAGTACGAGTTCATCAACAGCATGGATGCGCTCATCACTGACTATTCGAGCGTTTTCTTCGACTACTCAATAACAGGAAAGCCGGTCATACTCTTCACTTATGACTACGACAACTACGCATCGGAGCGCGGAATGTACTTCGGAATAGAAGAGCTGCCTTTCGCGAGGGTGGATACGCTCGAAGAACTCGCGGAGATGTTCCGCACCAGGTCTTATGAGAAGCTGAGCTACGCTGACGACAGATCGTATAGAGAGAGATTTATCCAGTATGATACAAAGACAGCCGCGGCAGACCTCATGACATATATGCTCACGGGCGATGCCGGCAGCATGAAGACGGAAGACTATTCTTTCAACAAAGATAAGCCGCGCAGGGTCGTTAACTTCCGCGAGATAGCAGGCCGCCTCGATATGGACATAGCGGCGAAGGACCTCGGACCTGACGATGTGGCTGTCTTCCACCAGGCGGGCTTTGGCATAAAGGCGGGCGACAGGCTGAAAGAGCTTTACGACGGAAAGTTCCCATATGTCTTCACGACCGAAGCCGTTCCGCAGACGATGGCGGAATCCAGAAGCAGGAGCAAGGCCGTCAAGGCAGAGGTAAAGGAAAGAAACCTCAGGAGACAGGTCGGAGACATCACGGTCAGCAAGGCCATCAATTATAAGATGCCGGGTACCGAGCTCCTGAATATAAAGACAAGCGGCAGCATGCTTCAGCTCAGCATAAAGGCAAGAGCGATCGGTTCTGTGAAGAGGGTGGTGCTCGAGTACAGGAGTGAGATGGAATCCATCGTACATGACATGGACTTCAAAGCATCCGGTGACGGAGACATCATCATCGAAGCATCCATGGATATGTCGGTGCTCAGGCACGGCTGCCTCTACTGGGATATCTACGTGACGGCCGAGAAGGACGGAGAGTCTTATGACTACTCCATAATGCTTAGCCGCAAGATGAGAAAGAAGCTCAGAAGAAGCTTTTACCAGTGCGAGCTTGGCGACTACATCGCATTCCCACATATCTCGCTTTCGAGGTCACTGGCGTTCACTCTGAGAGAGAAGACTGTCTACGACAACAGGACCACCAGGTTCAAAGAAGTCGCGGTACCGGTCTGGTCCATACTCTGGAGCAGGCTCAACAGAAAGCGCCGCATATGGCTGGTCTTCGAGAAATTCTGCTCGGCGGCGCAGGACAACGGTTATTACTTCTTCAAATGGTGCATGGAGAACCTGCCTGAAGATAAGAAGAAAGACATTTATTATGTAATAGATAAGAAAGCCGCAGATTACGAAAAGCTTAAACCATACGGCGGGCAGGTACTGCAGTTTATGAGCTTCAGACATCTGCTGTACGCGATAAACGCGCGCGTATACGTTGGATCTGACTCTAGAAAACACCTTTACGCATGGAGACCTAAGCCGAATCTGATCTCGATCCGCATGGCGTCGAGACCGATCCACTTCCTTCAGCACGGCGTGACTGCGCTCAAGAGGACGGACGGGCTCTTCGGAGCAAAGGGCAGCAGCCCTATGACTCACATCACGACGACTTCGGACTTTGAGCAGCACATAATGGATGAGTTCTGGGGCTATTCGCCGTCGAACGCGCCGGTTCTCGGCTTCACGCGCTGGGATGTGCTTGAAGACAAGTCGACGCCGGATGAAAAGATCGTCCTGGTGATGCCAACATGGAGGGCATGGCTCGAGGAAAAACCTGATGAAGACTTCATCGCGAGCGACTATTTCAGGAACTACATGGAGATGCTGGGCAGCGAAAAGCTGAATGCGTGCCTCAGGGAAAACGGAGTGAAGCTGATTTTCTTCATCCATCCGAAGTTCAAGGACTATCTCGGCCGCTTCAGTTCTCCGTCAGAGAACATAGAGCTGGTGCAGTTCGGAAGCAGACCGCTCAACGAGATAATGATGAAGTGCCAGATGCTGGTCACAGATTACTCGAGCGTATGCTGGGATGTGTATTACATGGGCAAACCGGTCATCTTCTACCAGTTTGACTACGATATGTACATGGAAGCACACGGCAGCTACCTCGACATGGAGCATGATCTCTTCGGTGACAGGTATACAGAACTCGATGACGTTATCGAAGGCATACGCAGTAATATAGAGAACGGATTCGAGGAGAGCGAGCGCGCAAAAGAGATGCGGAGCAGATACTTCAAATATATCGACTCGGATAACAGCAAGCGCACTTATGAATACCTGCGTAAAAAAGGTTACTGATTTGTGATATACTAAAGGGCAGTCAATTGTGACCTTAATGTTTGTATATGAAAGAAAAGCCGCTCCCCGCTTTTTGATAGAATGAACATGGAATGTTATATTCGCGGAGAATGCGATAATGGGGGAAAACGGAGCTGGTTTAAATGACTAAGAAAGAACTTGCGAAAAGATTATTTGCACTGGTGCTGACCTTCATGATGACTCTGTCGATGACAGGCTACGATTTCGTGGAAGCCTTTGCAGAGGACGGAGAAGTCACCACGGTCGAAGAAAATGAAGGCACCCTTGATGAGACTGAGAATGGCGGAGGCGAAACAGGCGGAAGCACTGATAATTCAGTGACTCCGGAAGACGCTGCCGCAGAACCTGACGTGAAACCTGAAGCTGTTCCTGAGACAGTTACGGAACCCGTGGCACCTGCAGCTGAGGCAGAAGTACAGCTTGCGGAGATCACCGTAAAGGCCTCGAAGGATGAGAACTTCGTTTCTGTATTCTGGCAGAAGGTCGACGGCGCAGCCTACTATATGGTATCTCTTGCCGAAGATAAAAACGGCATACTGGAAGCCCAGGAGCAGAAGGTAGAAGCCGGCAAGGAATGCAAATGGGTATTCAAAAGCGACAAGGGTGGAACTGTAAAAGTAGAAGCTTACCGTGTTAAAGCCAAAGAGGAAAATACCGCAGAGACAGCAGATGGAGAAACAGCAGCTGCTGCACCTGAATATGAGAAATTTGCGGAAGGTACTGCTGCAGAGCTCGATGAGATCAAACGCCCTAAGATCGCAAGCGGCTCGACTCAGGCCGTCTATACAGGACATAGCCTGAGGGAACTGCTGGGTGAGCCTAACGATGGATATGCTGTTGCGCAAGGAGCTGCTACGGACGGAACTTACGCATATTACATGCTGGCATCGTCAACTACTCAGATGGGCCGTGTGCTCAAGATAAGGCTGAGCGACGGGGCTGTCGTGGGCAGAGGCCCGGTCATCGGGATCCACCACGCAAATGGAATGACTTACGACAGCAAGAGACACAAGCTGGTTGCGGTAGGATACGGAGCCAACAGGCAGAACCTCTCATATATAGATCCTGATACACTCAAACTTGATGAAATACAGCCAAACAGGACGCTAAAGTACTCTTACGCGTCGAAGATATCCGGGATGCCTTCGGGAGCTCAGAACAACGGTATCGCGGCTATCTCATACATCCCTAAGTATGATGTATACGTCGCAAGGTCGAGAGGCAAAGTCAGCGGCTATCCGCAAACTACCGGAAGCGCAAACAATAATATCTGGGTATTCAACGCTGAAAACCTTGAAGCGATAGGTCATATCTATACAAAGGTAACAAGCGCTTACCCGGAGACCTACCAGGCAATGGATGCTGATGAGAAGTATGTATACTTCCTTCTGAGCCCGGGAAGCGGACAGAGCAGAAATATAATTCTCGCCCTCGACTGGAACAGCGAAAACCTGCAGCCGGTGCTGAACGGTGAAGCCAAATTTGTCGATCATATGTGGTCGTGCAATAACGACAGCAGCGGCAGACCTGACGCTGTCATCAATATTCCGGTTGGACACGAGTCTGAAGGTCTCTTCCATACAACAAACAGCAACGGAACTTCTCACTTCTACCTGTCTGAGTATTTTGGCAGAAATCATTACACATATGTATACAAAACTGTAAAGTACAAAGTAAAATGGAAGAAAGTAAAGAAGAGAGTAAAGTGGAAGAGAGTCAAGAGAAAAGGCAAGTGGAAGTGGAAATATAAAAAAATAAAAGTCTGGAAATACAAAACAAAGAAGAAGAAGGACTGGGTTGCCGAAAGGGATTACTGGGCCAGAGACAATTATGTCTACGACCTCGGATCATTCTAATCAACCCAAGGAAAGGGGATAATGCCCGGAGTCAGTTACTACCTGAGTAAGATAATACAGGCAATGATCATAAGCGTCGTAGTCGCGTATGCGGCTACGCCGCTTAGCATTCGTATTGCAAATAAATTCGGTATCATAGATAAGCCTAAGGATGAAAGGCGTGTCCACAAGAAACCGATCCCGCGCTTCGGGGGAATGGGCATCTTTTTAGGCTCGATGGCAGCGCTTATTATTCCTGCAGGAATGAATAACAAGATACAGATCGCCATGCTCGGCGGCGCACTGATGTACCTGCTGGGGATAATCGATGACATACTGGATATCAAGCCGCTGGTAAAGTTTGGCGGACAGGTCGCCATTGCCAGCATCGTTTATGCGCTTGGGGTGCGCATCACATTCATCAGCAACTTCTTTGGTCTGAAGCTTGCATATTCCAATACAAATCTGATGCTGAGTGCCGGAGTAGGCTATCTGGTAACAGTGATTTGGATAGTTGGCATAACCAACGCAGTAAACCTTATGGATGGACTGGATGGGCTGGCAGCCGGATCGACAGCGATAATGGCACTTTCCCTTGCGTATGTTGCGTACATCCATGGAGCAAGGCTGGGATCCATGCCGGTGTGCATAGCTCTTGTGGCTGTGGCAGGAGGCTGCCTCGGATTCCTTCCGTACAACTTCTCGCCGGCGAAGACCTTTATGGGAGACGGAGGAGCACTATACCTCGGTTATATGATAGCCGTTCTTTCAGTCATATCTCCTCTCAAACAGGCAACTATAGTCGGAGCACTCATACCGATCCTTACGCTTGCGGTGCCTATCTTCGATACGCTCTTCGCTATGCTGCGAAGGACACTGAAGCATGAATCGATCATGCATGCTGACAAAGGCCACCTGCACCATCATCTGATGGCTGCCGGATTCGGCCAGAGGCGCTCCGTACTCATAATGTACGGCATTGTCGGCATAATGGGCATAGTCGCTGTTCTTATCAGCCGCGAATTATATAAAGATGCATTCTTTCTCTTCTTGATTGCGCTGCTGTATTTGTGCATAATAATCGTGCCGAAAAAGCCGAAGAAGGGTATCAAGAGAATAATAACCCAGGACACGAGCGAACTCGAGAAAGAGTACTTTACAGAGTACCTCAATTACGAGCGTGAAAGGCGCAAAGAACTCCGCGAGGCAGCAAAGGCCGCTGCGGAGGCAGAAGCAGAAGCAGAAGAATCAGGAAAGCACAAAACGGCAGATGAGAACAAAGAATAACGGGACAGAATACGTAAAACCAAAAAAGAAGAAGGAAAAGGGCGGAGGAATATTCCCTAAGAGGATCCCATATGCGATCCTCGTTTTGCTGATGGGAATAACAGCTGCCGCCTTTTTTTCTATGATGATACTCGTCAGCATCTTTCCGCCTGACCTCAACCTTATCATCATAGGTATAGTAACGGCACTGCTAGTGGTGACAACAGTGCTGCTTGCCCGCCGCAGAAGGTGGAAGAGGATACTCGGTATAATCATCGGGGCGCTCTTTATAGTTGTTATCGGAGCAGTATCATATTATCTCGGAACCGCATATGCCACGATGAACAAGATAAGTGCCATAAGCAACGACTCCACTGCCGAGACCGGCAGCGGGGCAAGCATTGATCCGACTCAGGAACCATTCAACCTGTACATAACAGGTATCGACAGATGGGCGGGAGAGCAGGATCTCGACAGGAGCGACGTCAACATGATAATGACGATCCATCCTAAGACCAAGAAGATACTGCTCACGTCGATACCGCGTGACTCCTACGTTAAGCTCCATACAGCCCAGCAGATGGATAAGCTGACTCATACAGGAGTATACGGAGTCGACGAGACGGTAAATACTGTAGAAGACTGGCTCAATATAGACTTAAATTATTATCTTAAGCTCAACTTCTCATCCATGAGAGGCATCATCAACGCTATCGGCGGGATCGATGTTTATTCACCTGTTGCCTTTGACAGCGACATCTCTGAGTATTCTTATGTAAAGGGATGGAACCACTTAAACGGTAAACAGGCACTGTACTTTGCGCGTGAGCGTCATGCCTTTGAGGGGCAGGACTCCGCACGTGTAGAGAATCAGCAAAGGGTAGTCAGGGCTGTTATCGACAAGATGACGGGATCGCCGGCAATACTTCTCAAGTACGGCGAGATCATGGAGGTAGCAGGCAGCAACCTCAGCACCAACATGAGTTATGACGAGATACAGGATCTCGTCAAGATGCAGATGACAGATCTGGCATCATGGGACATAGAGTCACAGAAGGTTGAGGGAGAGTACGACATGGACTATGTCGCATCCCTCTCGCACAAGAACAAATACTCTGTTTACAGGACCGATCCGGAGTCCGTCCAGAAATGCCTCGACAAAATATATGATGTGATGCATCCGACATCCTCAGAACTTGAAGAGGCAGAGAAGAACCAGAGACAGGGCTTCATCGACAGCATCATAAAGAATGCGAAAGACAGAGTGGAGAATGGCAAAGACGCTGATCCTGCAGAGGAAGGCTAGGCCGTAAACACAGAAGGACTTTATGATTGAACAGAACAGGCATCTTTACGCTGCCATCGATAACCGAAAGGTAGCGATAATAGGCGCGGGCTTTGTAGGAGCATCGATCGCCTACGCTCTTACCATACGTAACCTCGCGAGCAAAATAATCCTGATCGACATCGACAGGAAGAAAGCCGAAGGAGAGGCGAAGGACATACAGCACGGCATCCCGTATATGGGGACATCCTCTGTATGCGCCGGAGACTATCCGGACTGCGCCGGATGCGACCTCATCATCATAACGGCAGGCCGCAACAGACGCCCGGGTGAGTCGAGACTCGACATGATATCCGACAACCTCGGCATATTGAAGCAGGTCACGGATAATATCAAAGAGCACTACACCCATGGCGTCATCATGGTGGTATCAAACCCTGTAGACATACTCACGTACAAAGTCGCAGAGTGGATGGGTCTTCCTAACGGAAGAGTCTTCGGAACGGGCTGCATACTGGATACATCCAGGCTGGTGAGAGCTATCGCAGACTATACCGACATAAACATTGAAGCCATCAAGTGCAACATAGTCGGAGAACATGGTGACACGCAGTTCCCACTCTGGAGCAGGCTTTCGATAGCGGGGATCCCTATGGAGGAGTACTGCGAAAACGTAGGGCTCACATGGGGCGATGAACAGAAGACGGCTCTGTATAACGAAGTGCGCGGCATGGGTGCCGGCATCATTGAGGCTAAAGGAAAGACGCATTACGGTATAGCGACATGCGTCTGCTCGCTGGCAGATGCCGTCCTTAACCAGAGACTTACGATAGCCCCGGTATCCTCGACGCTTGAGGGCGAGTACGGAATAAAGGATGTGGCCATAAGCGTGCCTTCGATCGTAGGCGTGAACGGAGTGGAACGCAGGCTCGAAGAAAAACTCGCGCCGGAAGAACTCGACAAGCTGAGAGCCAGCGCGGCAAAGATGCGCGAGACGCTCGACCGGATAAACTGATCCGGGATCTCAGAATAAATGATCAAAAGAAGGACCTCCCACTGGGAGGTCCTTTCGGTTTCGGATAATTATGCGGTTTAGTTAACGTTGCCTATATATCTGAATACTCCGTAATACTTGGCGTATCTGGATTCACTCAGCTCCGTGACTCTGATCGAGTTGTTCCACTTGCTGCTGTAAGGCACATTGTCGTCTCCGCCGGCAGCTTCGGCGACCTTGCCTCCGCCCATGTACAGCATTACATGATTGCTGGAACAGATGACATCGCCTTTCTTCAGCTTTGACATGGCAGGCTTGCCCAGCTTAGCGAAGAGAGGTGAAGCATCATAGCCTCTGCCCTGATGGTAGTCATAAGAACTGCCGTTTCTGCAGATCTGCAGCATGGTCTTTTCATCGCCGCCATGCGCGAATGCCGCGTGAACAAACGGGTTGCAGCAATAAGTAAACTCATAATCGTTTACACCCAACTTGGATCTTCCGCCTACAAGCATCTGTGTCCCGCAGAAGTAGCATCCGTTATGCTGGGCGTACGGCTTAAGGCCGTAATGGAAACGGTTATCTGAAGCTATCTGCTGCGCCCATGCACATGCGCCGTTTACAACTTTGAGAGCCTCAGCGGACTGTACCACTGTGTCTGCAGGCTCAACTGAGACCGCAACCTGAGGAAGTCCTGTCGTAATGTTTGCGATTTTTGTGCCGGATCTCTTTACATAGTAGAATCCGCCGTTTCTGTAGATCTTGTACCATACGGCGCTCGATCCCTTGGCCTTCGCCTCAAGAATGATATCAAATGTCTTTTTCTTCTTTATGTTGCCCTTCTTGGACATCCTTGAACCGGCTCCGCGCCTGTAGGCGACCTTCTTGGTGGTCGTGCCGGTAGCATGACCGTAATTTGTGACGACAACGAGGTCGGAACGCACAAATCCCTGACCGGCTCCGGAGTTGACCAGATACCATCTGTATTTGGCACTTCTCTTTTTCTTGTGCGTGAAATCCTCTCTCAGGACCTGCACCGTGGAACCATTAGGAAGGACCGCGATGCTCCCGTATTTAGTGCCGGCACCTGCCCTCAGCATTGCGCCGCCCGAACTGCTGATATAGCCGGACGCTTCGAGACCGCTCATAGCGTCTGAAGTGAAGGATGCAGCCATCACACCAAGACCTATGAGGATCAGAACGAGCGCGATGTTCAGCATAGTTTTATATTTTCTTGCAACATCCATGACTTTTTTCCCCCGATAATAACATTAAAAGTCCCGCCTGCCGTAGGGGCAGACTATTACCCATTATTTCAATTAAATGTTAACCCAGAGCAATAAAGCGGACAATGATTCTGTACAAGACTTAAGCCTTACCTAAACAAGTGTTAAGATTTGCGGCCCAATGGGGTATAATCTCCTATAGGACTCAGAAAACCTGTAAAGAACGGGAGAAAAGACTTGAAACAGAGGATATATAAGTACGACAACGTAAAGGCTCTGCTCATTTTCCTGGTAGTACTGGGTCATATGACGACAGACTATGTCTCAGACTCAGAACTCGTCAGGTGGACAACGCTGTGGATCTATTCATTCCATATGCCGGCATTCATTTTCATATCGGGTCTGGTACATAAGCAGTACATAACGGAGGAGAGAGCATCGCTCGGCATCAAGGGCGAAACACGCCTCCGCTGGGACAAGGTACTTGGATTCTTCCTCTGCGGCTACGCTCTGAAGGTGTTCCTCCAGTTTACGCGTACGCTCATGGGTCAAAACCCTCTGTGGCACTGGATAGAAGAACCGGGCATCCCTTGGTACCTGTTTGTAATAGCTGAGTTTGAACTTCTCTTTTACATTATGAGACTGATAGACGGCAAGACAAAGCCATGGGTGATGCTCACCGGTGCTTTTGCTCTCAGTGCCGTGATCGGATACTTCCCGGCGGTCGGTGATACTTTCTGCCTGTCGAGAATGATCAACTTTTTACCTATATATATGCTCGGCTATTATATGGATATGAGGACCTTCCTCGCCTTCATAGAGCAGAAGAAATGGAAGTATGCCGGAGCCGTTGTGATAGTTCTTTCCCTCATCGCTTGCCGCATGCTGCCGTGGGGAGCGTACAGCCTCAGAAAATGGTTCACCGGCAGGCGGTCATATGAATTCCTTGCGGACTTCTTCGGAGGAGCCGCGATAACATACGGCTGGGCAATAAGGCTGGGGATCTGGCTGATAGCGATCACCATCACACTCGCGATAATCGCCGTGATCCCGGACAAAGACCTCGGTTTCATCACCGTGACGGGGGCCAGAACGCTCAACGTATACTTCTGGCACAGACCTGTATGCTACCTCTTCCGCAACTGGGCGGTGCTGCCGAATATCTATATGCTCTTCGGAGGCAAGTACAAGGCTTCAGTGGCCGGAATGATCCCGGGCCACGCATTCAGGACCGGCGGCCTTCCGATGATAGGCTCGTACGCCGTGTACATATTTATAGCCGTCCTGATGACAGCCTTCTTCAGCCTTAAGCTGTTTGAACACCCGTGCGCAGACCTTATGAAGCTTGCATCAAAGCTGACCGGAAGAAAGAAGTAAGCACACAGAAATCACATAGTGTTTTTAATCTTTTTTGCTGAATTTTGACAGCAATTATCCTATAATCAATAAGTGCTTTATTCTAAACGGCATTCATCTTTAAGACATTTATATTATGAAGAAGATAAGATCCTGGCTAAGAAAGAACAAGAAGATCATCATCATAGCGGACGCTGCCATGATAGTGGTGGTGTGCGCTCTTTTGGCGTTCATCTCGACTCCGGTCGAGGTAGAGGGACTTCAGGTATCTGACAGCACATATTCGACCGCCCAGCTTTCGTGGGACAAGGCGGGAAACACGGCTGCGTACCGCGTCTACAGATCGGAAGACGGCAAGGATTATGAGTATCTCGACTCAACAGCAGATACTACATTCACGGATAAAAAGCTCCGCACAGGAACTACCTACTATTATAAGATAGTTGCCCGCAACGGACTGAGGACGAGCGATATCGACGAGACCGAAGCTGTTGAGGTAGTGCCGAGCCTTGAAGCACCAAAGCTTGACGTCGATACGACTCAGGGCGAGATGAAGCTAAGCTACACGCCGGTAGAGGGAGCTATTGGTTACGAGATATTCCGTGACGGCGAGTCCATCGGCCAGACCGAAGGCACTGAGTTCAAGGACGAGCAGGCAGAAGCCCAGGGCGGAGAGTTCAACTACGAAGTCAAGGCTTACAGATACAAGAAGGATCCTGTGTACAGTGCGGCCAGCAATAAGGTTGGCGCTGAGATGTACGCGATCACGGGATTCAATGTAGCGACTACAGACCAGGATCTCATGGTAAGCTGGAACGGTAATGATCACTACAGCACCTACAGGATCTACAGCGGTGATGAGATCATAGGCGAGACCAACGAGAGCAAGTTCAGGATCACAGGCTTTGATCTTGATACTATATACAAGCTGAAGCTTGTAGCATTTACATCTGATGGCTCTGAGCAGAGCCCGGATGTAAACAAACAGTTCAAGGTCTTCGAAGAGGAAATGACTAACGAAGATGCTATCAACGCGGCAGTCCAGTGGGGCATAGATATCGCAAACGATAACTCATTCACCTACGGAACAGGCAAAAGATCGCACAGATATGGTTGCTATTTCTGCCAGACCAATGTAGGACCGAGAAAGAACATCAAGGGAAAGTCAAAGGTTAACGGACACTCATATGAGAAGACATATTGCTGCAATCCTTTCGTCCATGCGTGCTACGCACATGGCGCAGGCGATGCAAACATGCTGGCGGCATGTCAGGCCGGTAAGGGCATAGCGATGACCAAAAAGAGCTTTACCCGCTACGGACACTGGAAGAGCGTCGGAAAAGTATCCAAAGGCAATCTCCGTAAGGGCGACGTTCTCGTCCGTTCCAACCACGTGTGCATGTATATAGGCGACGGTCAGATAGTACATGCCGCAGGCGGAGGCTGGGATGCCGGAAGCATCAGGATACAGAAGCTCGGCGGCACCAACTACTCATTCGTCATGAGATACACCGGTAACGGCAGAGGCGTAAAGTACGTGATCAAAGATGTTGACGACATCGGAAATGTTATAGAAGATCCTGCAGAGACAGCATAAAAAAGTCTTGCATTTGCGGGTCGTATTGAATACAATGTATGGGCACGTCATATGCGGCGTGCCTGTTTAATTATTACTTTCTGCACCGTGTGAAGCGGTGCCAACCAGACCACAGGAGGTGTCAACATGAGAGATTATGAACTTCTATTCGTGCTTGATCCGAGCCTGGATGAAGAGACAAAGGCAAACCTCGTTGAGACAGTTAAGTCTGTAATCAACGCGGGCGGCGAGGCCGGCGAAGCTGATGTTTGGGGCGAGAGAAGACTTGCTTACAGCATCAACAAGAAGAACACTGGTTACTATGTAGTAATTCCGTTCAAGGCCGAGGCAGACCTGCCTAAGGAGCTCGACAGAAGACTCAGGATCAACGAGAATGTCATGAGACATATCATCGTTAGCCAGGACGAAGAGTAGTGAAAGGACAGGAGGTCTGAGATGAATCAAGTTATATTGATCGGAAGACTTGCAAGAGATCCAGAGCTCAGCTACACGCCTAACACACAGTCGGCTGTCTGCAGATTCACCATCGCAGTAGACAGACCGAGAAGAAGAGACAGCAACGAAGACGCGGGCGCTGACTTCATCCGTATCACGGTATGGGGAAGACAGGCAGAGACCTGCGACCGTTACCTCTCGAAGGGCAGACAGGTAGCAGTGCTGGGAAGGATCCAGACCGGAAGCTACAAAAACAGAGAAGGTGTCACTGTCTACACAACAGACGTTGTTGCTGAGAGAGTGGAGTTCCTTGGCAGCGGTAATGGCGGAGGACAGGGTGTCAGCCGCAACACATTTACCGGCAGAGAACCGGATTTTGCTCCGGCAATGCAGGACACCGGCTTCAGCGCACCGCAGGACCAGTTCTCGGGTTTTGACGACATGCCTGACACGTTCCAGGCAGCTGAAGATGACATTCCATTCTAAAGAAAGGGGAAAGCACGAATCATGGAAAGAAACAGCAGACCTAAGCGCATGAATACAGGCGTCAGAAGACGCAAGGTATGCCAGTTCTGCGCAGACCAGGATAAGAAGATCGACTATAAGGATGCTGAGACTCTGAAGAAGTACATCACAGAGAGAGGAAAGATCCTCCCTAGAAGAGTCACAGGTACTTGCGCAATGCACCAGAGAGCAGTTGCGAAGGCAATCAAGAGAGCAAGAGTAGTCGCGATCCTGCCGTTCGACGCAGATCAGTAAACTAGGACTAGGGAGCCGGCCCGCAAGGACCGGCTCTCACTGTCTAATAGTATAAGAGGTGGCTGATGCCGCATTATATACGCGGAAGAAAAGTAAAGAGCGCAAAGAAGGGCAAGGAGCGAAAGGGCACCTACAAAAGGCAGCTCAGGCTCGGGAACCTTCAATTTGACCTGCACAAGTGGATCAGGCTCTTTTCCTATGCTTCCGTTATTTTGATGGCCGTATTTACTCTTACAGTCATTATGGCCTTCAGGCACTACAGGCTTTACCCCGGGCGCGTGGAGAGGGACTCCCTGAGCTCACCTGGCAGGGGCTCTGACTACATCGTCTTAAGCTGGGACGGTGTGCAGAACACCGATGTGTACAAAGTCTGGGTGAAGGAGCGCGACCAGGTGAAGGCCGATGCCGAAGCAAAAGGCGAGGCCTACGAAGATTACGCCAAGGAGATCACCATCGATGACAGCTGGGCAGCATATGAGACAAGCGTGCCTGAGATCACCGTTGAAGACCTCAAGGAAGATACGTCCTACTCCTTCGTGGTAAGGGCAGACAATGCGAATAAGGAAGGTATCGCCACGGGCATCAGAAACTTCAGGACAAAGAAGCCTCAGTCGATCGATGTCATAAAGACGGTGACCAAATTCAGCTTCAGTGAGCCATTCAGCCTTGATGCCAGCGCGGCGACAGACATAAAGTACGAGTCCACCGACCCTGAGGTCGCCGTCGTGGATCCTGCGACAAACCAGATACAGATAACCGGGGCAGGTGACTGCGAGATAAAGGTGAGGGCAAAGTCCACGCTCGAATACGATGCGGCAGATGATGTCGTTAGCCTGAAGGTCATCGGGTCCAAAGCGGTGTCTGCGGGCGGAGCGTCCGCACGCGTTATTTACCATCTGGATTCGGACAACTGCGAGGTGGTGAAGATGGTGACCGGAGCCGGCGGAGCAGTTATTCCGCAGGGCCTTGCATATACCGGAGACAAGTACATCATCTCGTACGGTATGGGAAGCCCTAACAGGGTAATAAGCTTTGATGTGGACGGTGACGGAAAGGACGTAAGTGTCCCGAGAGTGTCGATGGGACATCCGAATGGCTTCACCTATGCGGACGAGAACGGCATTTGCTACTGCGCAAAGGGCTGGACTTCAAAGGTCTATACCTATGAACCGTCGACAAACAAGTACGGTTCGGTCAGCCTTAAGTACGGATGCTCGGGAATAGGCTATGACAGAAAAGAGAAGCTGCTCTACACCTGCTCGAGGACGGCGATGGTCGCTTACGACATAAGCGACGGTTACAAGGTGAAGTACACCTGCGGTGTGGTAAAGCACAGCGGCCATACATATACGCAGGACTGCGGCGGCCACGCGGGCATAATGTTCAGATGCCTGTCTGGCAGCAGCAAGCACGGCACCAACTACATCGATATGTATGATATGAAGAACGGCAGATATCTCGGAACGCTCTCATGCGACCTCTCGGAGGTAGAGAGCTGCATCGTCGACAAGGACGGATTCCTCGAGATACTCGCCAACAATTCCAGCGGCACAGATTACATCTGGAAGACGAATCTGAATATAGATACGCTGGGTGAAGGGCTTTAAATAGAGGCAACAAAACAGCGCCATATGTGCGATAAAGCATATATGGCGCTTTAGATTTAGCCTTTTCTCAGCTCGGCGATCTTCTGGCGCGCTGTTATCGCGAGATAGAGGATCTCGTTGGCCGGCGTCGGTATGCCGTGCTTTCTTCCCAGCTTCACTACTTCGCCTGCGTACTCATCTATCTCTATCGGTCTGCCGGCTTCGTAGTCCTGCAGCATGGACATCTTCTTGTCAGGCGGGAAGTTTATCAGCATCTCGATTATCTCGTCTCTGTCCTTCTCGTCTATATTGACGCCCTCTGCCTTGCCGACTGCCAGGATCTCATCCATCAGCATTTTCATCAGCGAACGGACTTCTTCGACCTGGCCGAAGAATCCGCATTCTGCCTGCACTTCGACAGCCGTCTGGCTGGCTCCGGTGTTGAGCATCCACTTGCGCCACTTTGCCTTGCGCATGTCCTCGTAGATCTTCACGTTGATGCCGAGCTCCTTGAGTCTTTCGTACGCTTCCTGCACCTCAGGCTTCACGACGCGGTTGTCCGCATAGCCGATCTGCATCTCGCCGAGCGTATGGTAGTAGACCCTGCGGCTCATGCGGTGAGCGTCGGTCCTGAGGACTACTCCGTGGAAGACGCGGTTCTCGGGGAACTCCCCCTGCAGCATCGTGGTCGTGGTGATGCCGTTCTCGATCGGCAGTATGATGGTGTCCGCATCGATGAGCGGGCGCATGTCTTCGACTACCGACGCCATGCTGTAGGTCTTCGCCGCAAGGATGAGAAGGTCTATGTGTATGCCCTGCGAAGGGTCGGAATAGACCTTTGGGAAGAATACTTCGTTGTTGACCGAGATGCCCTTCGTTGTGAGGCGCTCCGCGCGCTCTCCCGTCGCCAGGAGATACACATTCTCCGGGTCTCTTTTATACATTTCATACATAAGGGCGCTGCCCACAGAGCCCGCACCCAGAATGCCTACTGTCTTTATCATGTCACCGTTCCTTTTCATTACAGCTTGAGCTCTCTTACGTTGAGAGGTGTCTTCCACACGTAGTCGGTGTTGTTGCCCATCGTGTTGACGAGGAGCTGCAGATATCCGTCGTTGCCGACTACAGCGCTCTCGACCTCGCCCAGATTGACTCTGATGGAGCCGAGGTAAGCGTTGTCGGACGCTCTGTAGATGTCGACGAAGTTGGTCGTCTTCTTGTTGGCGCCGCTGATGCAGTGGAAGATGAATCCTTCGCCGGCTCCGCAGTCCTGCGTGTAGTGGAAGATGCCGTGGCTGCATCTCGCGAAGAGCTTCTGGTGTCTGAAGCCTCCGTCCGCGCTGTAAGCTCTGATGCCTGTCTTCGATGTAGCGTAGATCATGCCGGTCGCGTTGTCATACGCAACACCTGAAGATGAGTATGCCACCTTGGACTTTCCGAACTTGTTCGTTGCAGGGTTATAGGTGTAGATCTTCTTGGTGTTGCCCTTGAAGACATAGCAGATATGTGTCTGCGGATCCCAGGTGATGCCGTTAGGGTGACCTATACTGAACGAGAACTTGCTTGCTCTGAGGCGCTTGCCGTTAGCCGAGTATGTCACTACGGCCTGACCTGCGGCCATTCCGTAGAGGATGTAGTACTCGCTGCCGGTGAATGCCATGCCCTGAGGGACCTTTGCATTCTTGTGGCCTTTGATCGAGAAGAGCCTGCTGCAGTTGCCTGTGTTGAAGGTGTACACGACTCTCGCACTGCCGCCGATCGTAGGAGTCGAGAGGAGGGATTTCGCGAGGTCGGACTTTCCGCTGAGGTCGGCCTGCTGCGGCTGAGTAAGAGGCGAAGCGGTGCCGATGCCTACATAGTCAGCGATGACGTATGCGATCTCTCCGGCTACGGATACTTTGTACCAGTTTTCGCTGCTTCCGTCGCGCAATGCAGGCAGCAGAACAGTGACAGGATTGCCTGCCAGAGCGGTGCCGAGCTTGCCGAATGTGACGGCCGGACCCTTTCTGTAGTTGAGGTCATCGGTAGTCGTCGCGGCTGTGCTTCCGTAGCTTATGCTGTCGACCAGGTCTGATCTTACATAGCCTGTCTTGGTACCGGCAGTTACGTAGTACCAGCGCTTGGCCGCCGAGGTGCTCACTCTGCTTGTGAAGACCTCTTTATGGATGGTCAGCACGGTGCCTTTATTGAAGTTTCCGACGATCTGCGACTTGGTGTCCGGTTCGCTTCTCATGTTTACGTCGTTGTCGCTTATCTTGCCGGACGCCGTGACCGAAGCCGCGGATGCTGCCGGCCAGATGTCTCCCCCGAGCACCGGGATCATCGTCGTGAACATAAGCGCGATGATGAAGATGGCCGTTATCCTTCTTCTTAAGTGTGTCTTTTCAGTTCTCATATTTTTGCCTTTTTCCTTCTGCCGGCCGCGCCGGCAAACTGCGTCTGCGCCGGGCAGACACAGACAACTATTCATGCTGATTATATGAAGTGCGGGAAAGTGCCATCAATAAACCTTTACAAACAAAAACCTTTATATTCTGTAAGCATTAATGCACCTGATAATGCACAATTTATTCGTATTTTTTTTTCGTACTTAACACAAAATAGGGCGCTCAATGCGTTAAAATACCTGGTATGACAATGTGGGATATTATTTACAAATTCACGACATGGGCCTCAAGGCTGCATGACAGCATACTAGGCATCAACGATGCCGGCGGATGGTACTTTGACGACAAGCAGCTTCACTTCCTGGTTTTCGGAGCGATAGGCATGCTTCTCATCTTTGTGCTGTATCCGATCTTCAAGTTTCTGGCCAACAGGGGCCACACTATGGTGATCACCTGGCTATATGTATTCACGGTGATCATGGTGCTTGCCTTTGCGGTCGAGATAGGCCAGTGGTATACGGGAACGGGCCGCATGGAAAGCAGCGATATCGCGTACGGGATATGCGGATTCCTGGTGATGTTTCTGGTCTTCGCGCTGCTGCGGGGGCTCTACCATGCCATCCGTTCGATGGTAACAAGGGACAACAGAAAAACGAAGGTATACTCGAAAGACGAATTTTATAAATAAGCAGAAGGACACGGAGGGACTGATGAAAAAAGTAGGACTTATCATGGGAAGCGACAGCGACCTGCCTGTAGTGCAGAAGGCTGCCGCGGTACTGAAGGAGCTTGGTATCCCGTACGAGGCGCATGTTTATTCGGCGCACCGCACACCTGCCGAGGCGAGAGACTGGTCGCTGGCGGCAAGGAGCGAAGGCTTCGGCGTTATAATCGCCTTCGCCGGCATGGCTGCCCACCTGGCGGGAGCGATAGCCGCAAACACCACGCTCCCGGTCATCGGAGTGCCATGCCGCGGCGCCGCGCTTGACGGTATGGACGCCCTTCTGTCGACCGTGATGATGCCGAGCGGCATCCCGGTCGCCACGGTCGCCATCGACGGCGGAAAGAACGCGGCGCTCCTTGCCGCCGAAATGCTCGCGCTGTCGGACGACGATCTGGCTGCAGCGCTCGACGCCCGCCGCGCGGCGGAAGCGGAAGCTGTACTTGCGAAGGACGCCGGCATCAGTGACCGACTGTAATATTCATACAGCGTAATCAGGCAAGGCACTTATTGATTAGTTAGTTCAGAGGCTTAAATGTGCGGCGGCCGGAGACTCTGCGGCAGCCGGCACTTAGCGATTGGCGAGCAGCACTACTGAATGATGCTGCGAAGACAGAGCTTAGTACCGCTGCGTATAGCCGCAGCGAGGCGGGAGCCGTGCTCCGGAAGCGGCACATTTAAGCCTCAAGTAAAATAAAGAGTATGTATAAAGGAGGACTAAAGGTGAAGCTGGTCTATACAGGCAAAACAAAGAACGTATTCGAACTCGACAACGGCAACTATCTGCTGAAGTTCAAGGACGATGTAACAGGCAAGGACGGAAAGTTTGATCCGGGCGAAAACCAGGTAGGACTTACCATCGAGGGAGTGGGAGATTTCAACCTCCGCATGACCGATTACTTCTTCAGCAAGATCAACGAGGCGGGCATCAGGACTCACTTCGTAAAGGCGAACTTCGAAGACACAACAATGGAAGTAAAACCGGCCAAGGTGTTCGGACACGGACTCGAGGTCATCTGCAGACTCAAGGCAGTAGGAAGCTTCATCAAGAGATACGGCGAGTACATCGAGCCGGGCACGGATCTTCCTTATTATGTAGAGACTACATTCAAGAACGACGCTCTCGGCGACCCGCTGGTAACAAAGGACGGACTGGTCGTTCTCGGCGTAATGACAGAAGAACAGTATGACGACCTCAGAGCCATGACTCAGCAGATCACAAAGATCGTTGCTGACGACATGAAGGAAAAGGGACTCGACCTCTACGACATCAAGTTTGAGTTCGGTTACGACGCAGACGGCAAGGTAATGCTGATCGACGAGATCGCATCCGGCAACATGCGCGTATACAAGGACGGAGAATACGTTGAGCCGCTCGCACTCAATGAACTGTTTTTCGCAGAATAATAAGGAGAACAGGAAAGGGTTTATATGGGCGGATTTTTCGGAATAACCTCTAAAGAAAACTGCATACTGGACGTCTATTTCGGCGTCGATTACCATTCCCACCTCGGCACCCGCCGGGGCGGTTTGGCTTCATACGACAATGAGACGGGCTTCCAGCGCGAGATACACAATATCGAGAACGCTCCTTTCAGGACCAAGTTCGAAGGCATACTCGGCAAGATGAAAGGCACGGCGGCGATCGGCTGCATAAGCGACATGGATCCGCAGCCGCTGCTCTTCCGCTCGGTGTCGGGCACTTACGCCATCAGCACCGTCGGCATCATCAACAACGTCGATGAGATCATAGACATGGTCCTCAGGGGCTCGCACGGCCACCTCGAGGCGAAGACGGGCGGACGCATCAACCAGACAGAGCTCGTCGCGGCACTCATCTCCGAGAAGGACGACCTCATCGAAGGCATCAGATACGCTCAGGAGAAGATCGACGGCACTGCGGCGATTCTCGTCCTCAAGGAGGGCGGGAGCATAGTCGCGGCGCGTGACCTCAAGGGCAGACTGCCTATGAGCGTTGCGACAGCTGAGAACGCGTCAGCCGTGAGCTTTGAGTCGTTTGCGCTTCTCAAGGCGGGCTTCGAGGACTTCAGGGATCTCGGTCCGGGCGAGATAGTCGAACTCACGCCGGGCGGCTGCACCCAGCTCATGCCTCCGGGAGACGAGATGAAGATCTGCGCCTTCCTCTGGAGCTACTACGGCTACCCGACCACGACCTACGAGGGCGTCAACGTCGAAGTGATGCGCTACAACAACGGCCGCATCATGGCCAGAAACGATATCGAGAACGGCTTCGACATCTCCAAGGTCGACTACGTGGGCGGAGTTCCGGACAGCGGCACACCGCACGCGATAGGCTACTCCAACGAGACGCACAGGCCGTTCGCGAGGGCGTTCATAAAGTACACTCCGACCTGGTCGAGAAGCTTCATGCCGACGACCCAGCAGGAGCGCAACAAGGTGGCGAAGATGAAGCAGATCCCGGTGACCGAGCTCATCAAGGGAAAGAACCTGCTCTTCGTGGACGACTCGATCGTACGCGGCACGCAGCTCCGCGAGACCGTGGAATTCCTCTACGGCAACGGCGCCGAGGCGGTCCACATGAGATCGGCCTGCCCGCCTATCATGTACGGGTGCAAGTACCTCAACTTCTCGCGCAACAACAGCGAGATGGACCTTCTTTCGAGGAGGGTCATCGTAGAACTCGAGGGTGAAGAAGGACTTGAACATATCGACGAATACGCCGACGCTTCGACGGAGCGTGGCAAAAAGATGCGCAAGGTGATCGCCGAGAAGATGGGCTTCGAGACGCTGGAATTCCAGACGCTCGAGGGCGTCATCGAGGCGATAGGACTGCCGTCGTGCAAGCTCTGCAAGTATTGCTGGACAGGGCGCGAGGACTAGACAAAGAAACGGACAAGGACGCAGAGAACAGTTATCGCATATAGAGACAGAAGCGGGTGAAAAATGATAAACAATTCATCATCAAACAGTTATAAGGCGGCGGGAGTAGACATCACAGCGGGATATAAGGCTGTCGAACTCATGAAGGGCCACATCGCGAGGACAGTGACCCCGGGAGTCATGGGCCAGGTCGGCGGATTCGGCGGACTCTTTGAGCTCGACCTCGAAGGAATAAACAAGCCGGTGCTGGTAAGCGGAACTGACGGCGTAGGCACAAAGCTTAAGCTCGCCTTCATGCTCGACAAGCACGACACAATCGGTATCGACTGCGTTGCGATGTGCGTGAACGACGTCATCTGCGTAGGCGCGAAACCGCTCTTCTTCCTCGACTACATCGCTTGCGGAAAGAACGTTCCGGAGAGGATAGAGCAGATCGTCTCGGGCGTATGCGAAGGCTGCGTACAGTCCGGAGCCGCGCTCATCGGAGGCGAGACTGCCGAGATGCCGGGCTTCTATCCGGTGAACGAGTATGACCTCGCGGGATACTGCACGGGCGTTGTCGACAAGGACCGCATGATCGACAGCAGCCGCATGGAAGCGGGCGACGTGATCATCGCTCTTCCGTCGAGCGGCGTGCATTCGAACGGGTTCTCGCTGGTCCGCAGGGTATTCGCACTTGACGGCAAGCCTGACCTCATGGCGATGAAGGCGCAGAATATGGAGCTGGGCGGAAGGTCGCTCGCAGACACACTGCTTGAGCCTACCAAGATCTACGTTAAGCCGGTCCTGGCTCTCATAGACAAGCTGGGGCACGAGAAGATCAAGGGCATCTCGCATATCACGGGCGGAGGATTCTACGAGAACATCCCTCGCTCTATACCTGACGGTCTGTCCGCGGTCATAGTCCGCAAGGCCGTAAAGGTGCTGCCTATCTTCAATCTCATCGCGGCTGTCGGAGCCATCGACGAGAGGGACATGTTCAACACCTTCAACATGGGAGTCGGCATGACAATAATCGTGCCGCGCGACGACGCTCAGACGGCGCTCGAGACTCTTAAGGAGAACGGCGAGGACGCATACCTCATCGGCGAGATCGTCCGCGGAACTGAAAAAATCCAGATCATATAAAAATAGATATTGACCGCATATTTGTTATATAATTTTACTGGATATGCGGAGGTCTAATTATGGCAGACAAAGCAAGGATAGCCGTTATGGTAAGCGGCGGAGGCACCAACCTGCAGGCACTCATAGATGCGCAGAATTCGGGCCTCATCGAAAAAGGTGAAATAGTGCTCGTCATCTCCAACAGGGAGGAGGCGTATGCGGCAGAACGTGCCCGCAAGGCAGGCATCGAGACGCATGTGGTAACGCGCAAGGCGAACGGAGGCCAGGAGGGCTTCGAGAAGGTGTGCATGGAGCTTATCGACTCCAGGGACGTCGATCTTATCGTGCTCGCGGGCTTCCTTACCATACTCAGCAAGGACTTCGTTACGCACTACGAGCACAGGATAATCAACATACACCCGGCGCTCATCCCTTCATTCTGCGGGGACGGGTTCTACGGGATCAAGCCGCACATCGCCGCGCTCGAAAGGGGCGTCAAGGTGACCGGTGCGACTGTACATTATGTCAATGAGATCGCCGACGGAGGAGAGATCATAGCCCAGAAGGCGGTCAATGTAGAAGAAGGGGATACACCTGAGATACTGCAGAGGCGCGTCATGGAGCAGGCTGAATGGCTCATTCTGCCGGTGGCTGTGGCGAAGATCTGCCGCAGGATAGTAAAGGAGAGAAATGGACGTATATAAAGTCAGCAGATTTGACGAAGCGGTCAGGGGCAATGCGTACCCGGGCCGCGGGATCATAGCCGGCCAGTCCAGCGATGGCACCAAGGCTGTCATCGCATATTTTATTATGGGACGTTCGGCAAATTCGAGAAACCGCGTATTCACCGTGAAGGACGGAGCAGTATTCACTGAGCCGTTCGACGCTTCGAAGGTGGAGGACCCGAGCCTCATCATCTATGCGGCGGTAAGGGAATACGAAAACCACCTCATAGTCACGAACGGCGACCAGACCGACACTGTTTACGAGGGGCTCGCCGCGGGCAAGTCATTCTACGAGGCGCTCGAGTCCAGGTGCTTTGAGCCGGACGCGCCGAACTTCACTCCGCGCATAAGCGCCGAGGTTGTGTTCGGAGAAGGCTGCGGCGCATGTGACGGCGCGGACGCAGGCGCGGCTGCAAGTTCGGCTGCGGCTTTCAAATACAGGATGAGCATACTCAAGAGCGCGGACGCCGAGGGAAGCGCCTGCAACAGATTCGGCTACGACTACGCGCCGAAGGCAGGTGTGGGACACTTCATCCACACATATGAGTGCGACGGCAATCCGCTTCCTACATTCCAGGGAGAGCCGGAGCGCGTCGCGGTGCCTGATGACATAGACGCGTTCACGGATGAGATCTGGAACGCACTCGACGCTGACAATAAGATCTCGCTGTACGTCAGATATACTGACCTGGCGAGCGGCGAGTGCGAGAGCCGGCTGATCAATAAAAACAGCTGATGAGGGCCTGGCGGCCGACGGATTGACGCAAAAACAGCAAGAGATGGCGCGCTTGCGTCAACGTTGCCGCAGAAATAAAGAAAAGGCCGGCCTTAAAGAGAAAAAGAGAAGGGAATAGACGGAAGATGAACGAATTCGAACTGAAATACGGATGCAATCCGAATCAGAAACCGGCACGGATCTATATGGAGGGCGGCGCCGAGCTGCCACTCGAGGTCCTGAATGGAAGGCCGGGATACATAAACTTTCTTGACGCGCTGAACTCGTGGCAGCTCGTCCGAGAGCTTAAGGAAGCTCTCGGTCTGCCGGCTGCCGCATCCTTCAAGCACGTCAGTCCGGCA
Source organism: uncultured Eubacteriales bacterium (assembly GCA_902778585.1). Lineage (GTDB taxonomy): Bacteria > Bacillota > Clostridia > Peptostreptococcales > Anaerovoracaceae > Crickella. The sequence goes on from CACYYD010000006.1 coordinate 43,877, forward strand.
GGCGCCGCCGTTGGGCTGCCGCTTACGGATAAGATGAAGAAGGCCTGCTTCGTCGACGACATCGCAGGCCTCGACGCTTCCCCTCTCGCATGCGCATACGCACGCGCCAGGGGAACCGACCGTATGTGCTCCTTCGGAGACTGGATCGCTCTGTCAGATGTATGCGACGAGACCACCGCGCGCATCATCAAGCGCGAGGTCTCGGACGGAGTCATCGCGCCGGGATATACAGACGAGGCGCTCGAGCTCCTGAAGCAGAAGAAAAAGGGCGGATACAACATCGTCAAGATCGATCCTGACTACATGCCTCCTGAAAAGGAGACCAAGCAGGTATTCGGCGTCACATTCGAGCAGGGCCACAACTTCTTTAAGATCGACCGCGAGCTTCTCTCCAACGTTGTAACGGAGAAGAAGGACCTCCCTGAGGAGGCGGTCCGCGACCTCATAGTCGCGCTCATTACCCTCAAGTACACCCAGTCGAATTCGGTCTGCTACGCGCACGACGGCCAGGCGATAGGCGTCGGCGCGGGCCAGCAGTCAAGGGTGCACTGCACGAGGCTCGCGGGCGGCAAGGCAGACACATGGTTCCTGCGCATGCACGACAAAGTGCTGAACCTGCCGTTCAAAGATGAGATCAAGCGTCCTGACAGAGACAATGTCATCGACGCATACATAAACAGGAATGAAGAGGACTGCTGCGCAGACGGCGTCTGGCAGAAGTACTTCACCGAGCAGCCGGAGCGCTTCACGGACGAAGAGCAGAGGGCTTACCTCGACTCGATCAGCGGTGTGTCCTGCGGATCGGACGCCTTCTTCCCGTTCTTCGACAACGTTCAGAGAGCGGCTGCATCGGGCGTAAGCTACATCGCCCAGCCGGGAGGCTCTATCAGAGACGACGCTGTCATCGACTGCTGCAACAAACTTGGCATCGCAATGGCGTTCACCGGCATGCGTTTGTTCCATCACTGACAGATATTGTGTATTTATCGAGCAAAAGCAGCGAGAAATACACAAAATCCTTCTCTGAAAGCGGAAATGCGGCATAAAAATGAGAAAATTGTGTAGATTTCGATATTTTTACCGAAAAATACACAGAATCTCAAAAATATTGTGTATTTTACAGTTTAAATCATGCAATTCTACACATAATCGACTTTTTAGGAGCGAAAAACCGCTGATAACAACCGAAATTGTGTATTTTACGGAGTTGGTTTTGAAATAATACACAAGTACCATGAAAAGAGCACCTCTGTAAGGATGAAAAACCGGTGAGAGCAGTAAAGGCGACTGGAGGGAGCACAAAATGAATATACTGGTAATAGGAGGCGGCGGGCGCGAGCACGCCATCATCAAAAAACTCAGGGAGAACGCCGGGGTGGAAAAGATCTGGGCGCTTCCGGGAAACGGCGGCATCGCTGCCGACGCGGAGTGCTTCCCGGTGAAGGCCACGGACATCGAGGGCATCAAGGCTTTCGCGAAGGAGCATAAGCCGGACTACGCTGTCGTGGCTCCGGATGATCCGCTCGTTATGGGCTGCGTCGACGAGCTCACAAACCTCGGCATACCGTGCTTCGGACCGAATGCCGCGGCGGCTGTCATCGAGGGCAGCAAGGTCTTCTCCAAGAATCTCATGAAGAAATACGGGATACCGACCGCGCGCTACCAGACTTTCGACGACATGGGCGACGCGCTCTACTACCTTGAGAGCGCTCCGGTGCCGACGGTCATAAAGGCCGATGGTCTGGCGCTCGGAAAGGGCGTCATCATCGCTGAGACACGCGAAGAAGCCATGGACGCGGTAAGGTCGATGATGGCCGACCACAAATTCGGCGAGAGCGGCGACCGCATAGTCATCGAGGAGTTCCTCGAAGGACCTGAGGTATCCGTGCTCTCGTTCACCGACGGCAAGACTGTTGTCCCGATGGTCAGCTCGATGGACCACAAGCGCGCAGGCGACGGCGACACAGGCCTCAACACCGGAGGCATGGGAACGGTAGCTCCGAACCCGTACTATACAGACGAGGTGGCGGCGCGCTGCATGGAAGAGATATTCATCCCTACCATGAACGCGATGAACGCGGAGGGCCGCACCTTCAAGGGCTGCCTCTACTTCGGCCTCATGGTCACTGCCGACGGCCCGAAGGTGATCGAGTACAACTGCAGGTTTGGCGATCCTGAGACACAGGTCGTTCTGCCGCTTCTGGACAGCGACCTCCTGACTATAATGCAGGCGGTCACAGAAGAGAGGCTCGCGGATGTCGAAGTGAAGTGGAAGGACGGCAGCGCATGTTGTGTAGTCGCCGCTTCGGACGGATATCCGGTGAGCTACCAGAAGGGTTACGAGATAGATATACCGGATGATGTTCTTCCGCACGTATATGTTGCCGGCGCGGCGCTTGAAGACGGCGAACTGGTCACATCGGGCGGACGCGTTCTCGGAGTCACGGCGGTCGCGCCGACTCTGGCTGAGGCGGTCGAGGAATCCTATGATATGCTCGACAGAATAGAATTCGCAAACAAATATTACAGGGTAGATATAGGACAGAGAGCTTTGAAGGCTCTCAGATAAAAGGAGCAGAGAATGGTCTACAGAATATATGTAGAAAAGAAGGAAGGCCTCAGAAGCGAGGCGGCATCTCTTATGAGCGACGTCAAGACGCTCCTCGGGATCAGCAGACTCGAAGGCGCGAGGGTCATCAACAGATATGACGCCGAGAACATCGACGAGGCGCTGTTTGAGGACTGCAGGTGGAAGGTCTTTGCCGAGCCGCAGCTCGACAACACGGCTGCTTCCGTCGAAGAACTCACGGGCCTTTTCATAGATGACAACGGCAACGCTTTCGACGATGAGGAAAGAGAGCACAAAGCCGCGTACGTATTTGCGGTCGAGGCTCTTCCGGGACAGTACGACCAGCGTGCGGACTCGGCTGAGCAGTGCGTTCAGATAATAAGCCGCGGCGAGAGACCGACAGTGAGATTCGCGAGAGTCTACGTGCTCTACGGCGAGCTCATGCCGGCCGATGTCGAGGCTATCGTGAACTACGTGATCAATCCGGTCGAGACAAGAAGGGCTTCGCTCGAAGTTCCTGAGACTCTCGAGATGCAGTATGAGGTGCCTACGGATGTAAAGGTGCTCGATGGCTTCTGCGAGATGACGCAGGCTCAGATCAGAGGCTGCATCCGCGAGATGGGTCTTGCGATGGACGAGGCAGATCTCGCTATGTGCGTGGAGTACTTCCGCGACACTGAGCACAGGGATCCGACCATCACGGAGCTTCGCATGATAGACACCTACTGGTCCGACCACTGCAGGCACACAACGTTCGGCACTGTTATCGACAGCGTCACTTTTGAGGATCCTCTTCTCGAGAAGGCTTACAAGGACTACCTCGCGGTAAGAAAGGAGCTCGGCCGCAACAAGCCGGTCACTTTGATGGACATCGCGACTATAGCCGTGAAGCACCTCAAGAGGGAGGGCAAGCTTGACAAGCTTGACGAGTCCGAAGAGATCAACGCATGCACTGTCATGATCAACGTTGAGGTGGACGGCGAGAACGAGCCATGGCTGCTCCTCTTCAAGAATGAGACACACAACCACCCTACAGAGATAGAACCTTTCGGCGGAGCCGCCACATGCCTCGGCGGATGCATCAGAGACCCGCTTTCGGGCAGGGCCTACGCTTACTCCGCTATGAGAGTCACCGGCGCGGCAGACCCTCTGCAGCCTGTATCCGAGACCATCCCGGGCAAGCTGCCGCAGAGGACTATCACAACGACAGCCGCAAAGGGATATTCCAGCTACGGCAACCAGGTCGGACTGTGCACGGGCATGGTAGACGAGATCTATCACCCGGGATATGCCGCGAAGCGCATGGAGGTAGGCGCCGTCATGGCGGCCGCTCCTGCGGTGAATGTTAGAAGAGAGCGGCCGGAGCCGGGCGACATAGTTATGATGCTCGGCGGCTCGACCGGGCGCGACGGCATCGGCGGAGCAACGGGATCGTCCAAGGCGCACGACGCGCACTCGGTCGAGACATGCGGCGCCGAAGTCCAGAAGGGCAACGCTCCTGAGGAGCGCAAGATCCAGAGGCTCTTCCGCGACGGCGTAGCAACCAGAATGATAAAGCGCTGCAACGACTTCGGAGCAGGCGGAGTCAGCGTTGCAATCGGCGAACTGGCTGACGGCCTCGACATCGATCTCGACGCTGTTCCTAAGAAGTACGAAGGCCTCGACGGCACGGAGCTCGCGATAAGCGAGTCCCAGGAGAGAATGGCATGCGTCATCTCTGCCGAGAACGAGAAGCTCTTCAAGATAATCGCCGCGGGCGAGAACCTGCAGTGCGTGAAGGTCGCGACAGTTACAGAGGAGCCGCGCCTTGTGATGCACTGGAACGGCAAGAAGATAGTGGATATCTCCAGGGAGTTCCTCAACTCCAACGGAGCTGACAAGCATATAGACATTGAACCGGCGGCGCCGGGAGACTGGAACGCGACGAGTATGTACGGCAGCGACAGAAGCTTCACTGCCGGCATGAGAAAGGTCGCTGCAGACCTCAACACCTGCTCGAAGCAGGGTCTGTCGCAGAGGTTCGACTCCACGATCGGAGCGGGCACTGTGCTGATGCCTTTCGGAGGCGTCAACCAGATCACGCCTATCCAGGCTATGGTACATAAGATCCCGCTCATCAAGGGCGAGACCGACGACTGCTCGCTGATGGCATGGGGCTACAACCCGTTCATCTCCGAGGCATCGCCATACCACGGCGCATACCTTGCGGTCATCGAATCTGTTTCGAAGCTGATCGCAACAGGCGCAGAGTTCAAAGATGTATACCTCTCATTCCAGGAGTACTTCGGATCGCCGAAGCAGGACGGCAAGAGATGGGGCAAGCCGCTGGCAGCTCTGCTCGGAGCCTTCGAGGCCCAGATGGGACTTGGCATCGGCTCGATAGGCGGCAAGGACTCGATGAGCGGTACCTTCGAGGACCTCGATGTTCCGCCTACACTCATATCCTTCGCGGTGACCATGGGCAAGACAGGCAATATAATCTCGCCTGAGTTCAAGAAGGCAGGACACAGGGTCGTCCTTCTGAAGCCTTACGTTGACAAAGACGGAAACGGTCCGGGTAAGGGTCTCCCTCAGCCTTCATCCCTCATAAAGCTCTGGGAGAAGGCCGCCGAGATGATGCAGTCCGGCGAGGCTGTTGCGGCATACACTCCGGGTATCGGAGGCGTGGCCGAGGCCGTCATGAAGATGAGCTACGGAAACGGCATCGGATTCAGATTTGAGGAAATGGACCTCGAGGACATCTTCGGATACTGCTACGGCGGCATGCTGATGGAGGTCACTGACGACTTTGAGATCGCAGCACGCCATATGGACATAGAGCTCGTCGGATACACAGTCGAGGAGAAGGCTATCAGCTTCGGATCTGAGAGCGTCAGCCTTATGGATCTCCTGGCTCTGTATCAGGGCAGACTCGAGTCAGTATTCCCGTCGCTCGCAGCAGGTATGACCGGTCCTGTGAGCAACCTCGAGTACAAGGCGCGCACCTGGCCTACACCGCTCTACAAGCGCGCGGAGCCTAAGGTCCTCATTCCGGTATTCCCGGGAACGAACTGCGAATACGACAGTGCGCGCGCTATCCGTGAGGCGGGCGGCGTGCCTGAGATAATGGTAATAAAGAACAGAAGCTCCGACGAGATCGCGAGATCTGTCGAGGCGTTCGCTTCGGCACTGAAAGAGGCTCAGATAGTCTTCATACCGGGAGGCTTCTCGGGCGGAGACGAGCCTGACGGTTCGGCCAAGTTCATCAACGCGTTCTTCAGGAATGCGGCGGTGACCGAGGGCGTGACCGAGCTCCTCGAAAAGAACGACGGACTCATGTGCGGAATCTGCAACGGATTCCAGGCTCTCATCAAGCTGGGACTCGTGCCTTACGGAAAGATCATCGACACTGATGAGAACTGCCCGACGCTGACATTCAACACGCTCGGCAGCCACCAGTCGAAGATAGTCCGCGTGAGAGTAGCGTCCAACAAGTCGCCTTGGCTCAGATACAGCAAGGTGGGCGATATCTACTCCGTGCCTGTATCCCACGGCGAGGGACGTTTCATCGCTCCTGACGACGTGATAAGCAAACTGGCGGGCATGGGTCAGATCGCGACTCAGTACGTAGACCTCGAGGGCAACGCGTCCTCCGACATACTCTTCAACCCGAACGGATCCATGATGGCTATCGAGGGCATCACATCGCCTGACGGCAGGGTCTTCGGAAAGATGGGTCATGCCGAGAGAGTCGGAAACGGACTGTACAGGAACGTGCCGGGCGAGTACTTCATGCATATGTTCGAGAACGGAATAAAGTATTTTAAGTAATAAAATGAGCGGCTGCGGAGTGCCGGGCTCGAAAACCAGTGGATCAGCTATTGCATAACCGCAGCCGCACTTTTATTCTAAAAATAACAGGAGTAAAAATGCTCGGAAAAACGAATTACAAAAACAGAATAATATGGATACTGGCAGTCTTCTTCGTCTGGTATATGGTGGTAAGCAGTTTTCTGACGCTTTATCAGGAATCTCTGCAGAACCACCTCTTCCCGCATCCGTCTCCGGCAATGAAGTTCGTGCTTGAGTACTATGCGCTGACTCTGTCATCGGTCGTGGTGTTCTTCCTCGTATGCTGGCTCACAAAGAAGAACCGTTTCCTGCTGGATGTGGTGAAGCCGACAGTGAAGCGCCGCAGCATGAGCAAGCTGGGCGTCGGTATCCTGCTGGGATTCCTGACCAACTTCTTCTGCATACTCTGCGCTCTGCTGCACGGGGACATCAAGCTCTATCTGGACTTCTCCTCGTCGCAGATCCCGGTCATGATATTCGCGTTCATCTGCGTATTCATCCAGAGTTCATCGGAAGAGATCTGGTGCCGCGTCTTTATGTATGACAGGATCAACGTGCACTACCCGCTCTGGGTGGCGATAGTCGTGAACGGAGTCGTCTTCGGACTGCTGCACAGCTTCAATCCGGGCATCACTGCTCTGGCGATGGCCGACCTCATCGTATGCGGACTTGCGTACTCGCTGCTGCGCTGGTACTCGGGCAGCATCTGGACCTGCTTCGGCATACACACGATGTGGAACTTCACGCAGAACTTCATCTTCGGCCTGCCAAACAGCGGCCTGGTATCCGAGGCATCGATATACCATCTGGATGCCGCGAACGCGGTGAGCAACTGGGTATACAGCTATGAATTCGGCGTCGAGGGCGCCGTGCCGGCCATATTCATCGACCTTTTACTGGCCGCAGTCATCCTGTATAAGGCAAAGAAAGACGGAAGGCTCGGAGAGCTGCTCGAGAGCAGAGAGAGCAGAGGCCTGGCTCCTGCTGAGCCGGCAGGAAAGACCGTGAAGATGGCAGCAGCGGACGAGACGGATCTGGACATCGAGACAGTGACGGCTGCTGAAGATATGCCGGCTGCAGATGCAGCTGCAGAGAAGAAAGCACCGGTAAGTGCAGCGGCGGATGCGGAGCAGAAAGCATCTGCAGGAGCAAAGGCGGAAGAGGATCCGCTGGTAGTGGAATTTGAGGAATAAGAATGAGTAAGGAATTGAAAAGACTTGGTATTGATGAATATCTGGAGAGGCTCGGGTCGGGTGCCCCGACCCCCGGCGGCGGCGCCGCCGCTGCGCTGTGCTCAGCGCAGGGAGCCGCGCTTGTAATGATGGTCGCCAACCATACGATCGGCAAGCCTAAGTATGCCGAGTTTGAAGAACTCAACAAGGACATACTCTCCGAGGCAGAAGTCCTCATGAAGAGTCTGACCGACGGCATAGATAATGACGCCGAGGCTTTCGGCGAGGTATCCCGCGCTTATGGGATGGCTAAGTCATTCTCGGATATCCAGATAGACAGAGTCTCTGCTGAGATAGAAAGACTCAAGGGCAACGGCTTTTCTGTGGACGAGATCGGCGACGACGGAATGACCGCCGAGATCATAGACCAGATAGAGTTTGCTCTTGGTGAAGAAAGAAAGGCTGCGATCGCTTCCGCGTCTGTTCTTGCGGCGGAAGCTCCGATGATGGTGATGGAAGATTCGCTTGCGGCCCTCCGCCTGGCTGCAACCCTGAAGGGCCGCTCCAACAAGAATCTGGAGAGCGACATATTTGTAGCGGCGCGCTGCCTCTATGCCGGCATCACCTCAGCCGCATACAATGTCAATGTCAATCTGCCGGCCATAGAGCGGGCCGACCCGGCCCTCGCATCGGAGATGCGCCAGCGCGCCTCCGGCATAATCGACACTGCAAACGGCATCCTTTCAGACTTAGTGAAATAACCGAAAAGCATTTTTCCGGGAGGGTCGCAGAAAGCCCAACTTCTGCCAGATACTGCAAATGGAAAGCGCACGCTGCAAGGCATTTATTGAATCAGTTGAGCGCGGCAGCTTCAGAGCGGCCGCCGAAGCTCTCGGCTACACACCATCGGCCGTGAGCCAGCTTGTTGCCGCGCTCGAAAAAGAGCTCGGCCTCAATCTGCTGGTCCGCTCCAAGAAGGGCGTGACGGTAACTTCGGAGGGAGAAAAGCTACTGCCGATCGTCCGCTCCTACCTCGCCCGCGAAAAGGAGATGTACGAGCTCGCGTCCGAGATGCAGGGCATCTCAGTCGGCAACCTCACGATCGCTGCGTACCCGAGCGTCGCCATCACATGGCTCCCGGAGGTGGTGCGAACCTTCCAGAATGATTACCCCGATGTGCAGTTCAGCCTTATGGAGGGCATAAGGGAGGAGATCTTCGGACACCTGAACGACCACAGCGCCGACATGGGTTTCATGGCATACGCCGAGCCGATGGATTACGAGTGGACGCCTCTCGCCGAGGAGCAGATAATCGCGGTCGTCCCGGAGAATCACAGGCTGGCCGGAGCGAAGTCCTACCCGATAAAGGACTGCGAGAAGGACAGTTTCATCATGACCTCGTGGGGCAATGACATGGAGGTACTCAACATATTCAAAAAGTACAAGGTGGCTCCCGAGATAAAGTTCACCACCTACGACACGCCGGCGACTCTCGCGATGGTGAGGATGGGACTCGGTGTCGCGTTTGTAAATGAGCTTTCGGCGCAGTACTGGAACGACCACCTCGTGAAGCTCCCGCTCGACCCGCCTCAGAAGGTCGAGTTCGGCATCGCCTACACATCGCACGAGCACATGACCAAGGCGGCAAAGAAGTTTTACGACTATGCGCTGCGCTATCTGAAAGAAAAGGAATAAAGACCGGCGCGGATCTGAAACAGATCACAATAACAAAGAAGAGGATCCGAAGATTTCTCCGGATCCTCTTCTTTTTCATTTATAAGGTTTTCTATGTCATGATTCACATGTTCAGTTATTAAAATGTGTCCTCAAACTCGACATCTGCAAATACGTATACGATCATTGCGGCTGCTACGAAGATTAAAGTTGTCATGGCTTACCTCCTTTATGTAAACACGCCCATCGGCCTTATCCTGAAGATCCGAGTCTTCGTTTCGCCGTCCGGCGTTTCTCTTCTCTTCTTGTCTGTATTATAGGCCCGCCATTAACAAAAGTAAAACTACAGATTATAATTGATATGAACAGTTTTACTTATCACAAACTCGCAGCCCCAGCGCTGCACCTTGCGCCGCAATGCACGACTGATCGGATGGTGAAGGCGCCCCGCCACGCGTTTGTTGATTTATCCGCCGATTAACTGTAAAATCTGAATTGTCAGAACCGTGCGCAAAACTGCCGCGCGGCACCTCAGATCAACAAAACAGGAGGAATGAAATGGATAAGTATGTATGCAGCGTTTGCGGTTATGTTTATGACCCTGAAGCAGGCGATCCGGATAACGGAGTAGCTCCCGGCACAGCTTGGGAAGATGTTCCTGAAGATTGGGTATGCCCTCTTTGCGGAGTAGGCAAGGACAGCTTCGACGCTGAATAGTAAGAGACTGCGCTCATGCGCGTAAATACGAGGGCTTTGCGGCCCTCGTTGTTTTTAGAGAACCGTGCCGCGCGTTTGCGTGACGGCCGGAATAAAGGGATCCGGTCAGCAGATGCGCATGGCATCCGGCAAACAAGGAGACAATATGTATAAGATCGTAAGAAGGAGATCGCTAAGGCCGACTGTTACGCAGCTCGAGATCGAGGCGCCTCTTGTGGCGCGCAAGGCTAAGCCGGGACAGTTCATTATCCTGAGAGTCGACGAGGACGGCGAGAGGATCCCGCTGACTGTCGCGGGCACAAACCCTGAAGAGGGGACCGTCAAGATCATATTCCAGATCGTCGGCGCGACTACTGAAAAACTGAACCACGTACCGGAGGGCGGATATCTGCAGGACTTTGTCGGTCCGCTCGGACGGGCGACAGAGACCGAGGGCATAAAGAAGGTCTGCATCGTCGGCGGAGGAGTCGGCTGCGCCATCGCAATGCCTGTCGCTCAGGAGTTCCACCGCATCGGAGCTGAGGTAACGAGCATCATCGGCTTCCGCAGCAAGGACCTCGTGATACTCGAGGACGAGTTCAATGAGTGCTCGGACAGACTCTTCGTGATGACGGACGACGGGTCGTACGCGCGCGAGGGCAACGTCACTGTTCCGCTCCGCGAGATGCTTGAAGGTGGCGAGAAGTTTGACATGATCATCACCATCGGACCGCTGATCATGATGAAGTTCGTCACTCTGACCGCGAAGGAGTTCGGCGCGCCGGTAACTGTATCGATGAGCCCTATCATGGTGGACGGCACGGGAATGTGCGGCTGCTGCAGACTCACGCTCAACACCGACGAGGGCCGCGTCATGAAGTTCGCGTGCGTTGACGGTCCGGACTTCAACGGCTACGAGGTCGACTTTGATGAGGCGATAGCAAGGGGCAGGACCTACTTCGAATTCGAGCGTCACGCTCACGAGGAGACCTGCAATCTTTACAAGGCAGCGGACGAGTTCACCGCGAACGGCGGCGCCGCGAATGCTTAGCAGGGAGGAGGAACGGAAATGGCAATAGACCCTAAGAAACACGAAATGCCGTCACAGGATCCTCTGGTGCGGGCACATAATTTTGACGAGGTAGCTCTGGGCTACTCCGAGGAGACGGCGCTGGCCGAGGCTGCGCGCTGCCTCAACTGCAAGAATCAGCCGTGCGTTTCGGGATGCCCGGTGAACGTGCACATCCCTGAATTCATCGCAAAGGTAAAAGAGGGAGACTTCGAGGGCGCTTATCAGATAATCAGCGAGACCTCGACTCTGCCGGCGGTCTGCGGACGCGTTTGCCCGCAGGAGACCCAGTGCGAGCAGAAGTGCACTCTCGGCGTGAAGTTTGAGCCGGTCGGGATCGGCCGTCTTGAGAGATACGTCGCTGACTGGCACAACAGGCAGGAGGCCGTAAAGGCTGAGCCGCCTGTTTCCAACGGACACAAGGTAGCGATCGTGGGATCGGGCCCGTCGGGACTTACCTGCGCGGGCGACCTTGCACGCAAGGGCTACAAGGTGACCATCTACGAAGCTCTCCACACGGCGGGCGGCGTGCTGGTTTACGGTATCCCTGAGTTCCGTCTGCCGAAGGCGATCGTTGCGCGCGAGGTCCAGGGACTCAAGGACCTCGGCGTTGATATTGAAACTAATGTAATCATCGGAAAGACTCTGACCATCGACGAGCTCTTTGAGATGGGCTACGAGGCTGTGTTCATCGGTTCGGGAGCCGGACTTCCGAGCTTCATGAACATCCCGGGCGAGTCGCTCCGCGGAGTTTATTCGGCTAACGAGTATCTGACGAGAAGCAACCTGATGAAGGCATACCGCGACGATCCGACCACGCCTATCATGAAGGGCGGCAAGGTCGCGGTAGTCGGCGGCGGCAACGTTGCTATGGACGCCGCCAGGACGGCGCTCAGACTCGGCGCCGAGAAGGTATACATCGTGTACAGGCGCTCGATGGATGAGCTGCCGGCCCGTAAAGAGGAAGTCGAGCACGCACAGGAAGAAGGAATCGAGTTCCATCTGCTGTGCAATCCTGTGGAAGTGCTCGGCTACAATAACCCTGATGACGCCCGCGACCCGAGGAACGGCTCGGTCACCGGCATAAGGGCTATCAGGATGGAATTGGGTGAGCCGGACGCGAGCGGGCGTCGCCGTCCTGTACCGATCGAGGGCAGCGAGTTTGAACTCGATGTCGACACTGTTATCATTGCCATAGGAACGAGCCCGAATCCGCTCATCAAGGATACGACGGAAGGGCTCGAGGTGAACCGCCGCGGCGGCATCGTCGTAGACGAGGCCGGCCTCACGTCCCGTGAGGCTGTGTATGCCGGCGGCGACGCGGTCACTGGTGCGGCTACTGTTATAAGTGCTATGGGCGCCGGCAAACTCGCCGCGGCTTCAATAGATAAGCAGCTGTCCGGCAAGTAATGTGACGTCTATTTCCCGGATACGGGCATCCGAACGCCACAAAGTTGACGCATTTTTCGGAAAATGGTCTGTTTTGCGTCAACGTATCCGTTGATACTGTTTACAGGTAAAGATTACATAAGCAAAAAGATGACGCATTTCTGCAATTATCTGCAGATTTGCGTCATCTTTTTCTCAATTTTATGCTTCAGAGCGCTTTTTGCGACCGATGAGTTGACGCAAATCCGTCTGATTTCGCTAATTTGCGTCAATAATGTGGCGTCTATCCTCGGAATAGGGCATCCTGGCGCCACAAAGTTGGCGCATTATATCATCTATATGATCCCCAGCGGTATCAGCACTGCCAGCAGCAGTGCGACGAGACCCCACACACATATCAGGAATCTCTTCCTTTTAGCCGGTGCCATGTCAGGAACATAGTTGCTGGCAAGGAAGAACGGTATGTACGTGGTGATGAATACCGGAATGACACCCCACCATTTATAGACCCAGATGAACGAGTGGTTCGATGTGCCCGCGAGGAAGGATTCGACCAGCGCAAACAGCAGCGCCATGCTGAGAGCTCCTGCAAGCTTGCAGCTTATGCCTTTCCTGCCGTTCTTCGCGAAGTAGCGGGTGTTCCTGTCCGCAGGGAGCATCTTGAAAGATATTATCCCGGCAAGCGAGAACATCATCGACAGTTCCCAGCACACACCTATAAGCAATATGTATGTTGTAGATTCGTTGCTCACGGACCAGAGCGGGTAGCCTGTCACGTGCCCGATCACAGCGTTGCCTATCTCATACAGCCAGTGGACTCCGTACAGAGCCAGCCCGGCGAATATGGCATCGTAGTTCTTCTTATTTATCTCTGACCAGTAAACATAGAAAACGACTGCGAGTATAAAAATGAAAGTCCAATTGAAATTATCAGTGCTGCGCACCTGGATGCTCCTTACAAGATCCATGGCGGCCTGTGATCCGTCTCCCCAGAAAACCAGCATGTTATGTCTCCCTTCATCCAAGATATTGTCAACCCACTTTTACTATACGTCAATTGCGGCCTGTGGTAAAGCAGAATCCGCTGCGTCATACAGTTATGGTACAATAGGAATGATCTCAATGATCCCAGCGGCATTGCCGCAAATCAAGCAGTAAGGACTGAGATGAAGGAGTAACAGGATGAAAGCGGTAGTATTTCTGGCCGACGGCTTCGAGGAATGCGAAGCTCTGATAACCGTAGATATATTGAGGAGGGCAGGCGTCGAGACTGTGATGGCATCGGTCATGGACAGGCGCCAGGTGGAGTCCTCGAGGAACATAAAGGTGATAGCCGACGCGATGGCCTCGGACGTCGATTTTGATTCGGCAGACCTCATAGTGCTGCCGGGCGGACGGCTTGGAACAGAGAACATGGCGAAGAGCAGCATCGTTGCGGAGAAGTGCAGGGAGTTCGCTCAGGCCGGAGGAAAGTATCTTGCGGCGATCTGCGCAGCGCCTTCGCTGCCGGCTTCGATGGGACTGCTCGAAGGAAAGAAGGCGACATGCCACCCTGACTTTGAAGGGCACATGGCCGGTGCGGCGCTTACAGGCACCGGCGTAGCTGTTGACGGAAACATCATCACAGGACAGGGCCTCGGAGCTACATTCGACTTCGCCTTCCAGCTGGTAAGCATGCTGGTCAGCGAAGAGTGTGCAGAGCAGATAAAGAAAGCCATCTGTTACAAGAAATAGCAGACGGAAGGACTTCCGTGCTAAATCTAATGACAAAAGAAAAAGGACCTCAGGCTTACATGCCTGAGGTCCTCTCATTTCTTACCGGCTGGCCATTATCTCATCGAGGATGATGTCGGCGGCCTCTTCCTTGCTCATTATCGGCAGCTCCTTGCTGCCGTTTTTAGTTATGATCGTTATTATGTTGGTGTCGCCCTGGAAGCCCGCGCCCTCTGTGCGGAGGCTGTTGGCACAGATCATGTCCACATTCTTTTTGGTCAGCTTGGCAGACGCGTTCTCTATGAGATTCTGTGTCTCCATCGCGAAGCCGCAGAGGAACTGTCCCTCCTTGCGGTGCAGACCGAGGTATCCGAGGATGTCCTGAGTCGGCTCGAGCTCTACGCTGCGGCCGGCCGCGGCATCACTCTTCTTTATCTTCTCAGTCGCGACTTCTGCAGGCCTGTAATCGGCAACCGCCGCGGCCTTTATTATTATATCCATGTCGTCCGCGCGCGAGGTCACCGCATCAAACATATCCTGAGCGCTCAGCACGTCGACAGTCTTTACAAACGGCTCGCGCGCAAGTGCTGTCCTGCCGGATACGAGCGTCACATCGGCTCCGCGCCTTGCGGCCATCCTTGCGATGGCATAGCCCATCTTGCCGCTCGAGTGGTTGGTGATGTAGCGGACCGGGTCGATCGCCTCCTGCGTAGGTCCTGCAGTGACAAGCAGCTTGAGTCCGGCCATGTCTTTCTTATGTGAGATCGCCTGCTCGACCCACGCGATCAGAACATCAGGCTCAGGCATCTTGCCCTTGCCCTCGACTCCGCACGCCAGCATGCCTGTCGCCGGCTCGATTATCTCGTAGCCGTAGTCGCGGAGGATCGCGAGGTTGTCCTGGGTCGCCGGATTCTCAAACATCGCCGTGTTCATCGCCGGAACTATGATCTTAGGGCAGGTGCATGCGAGCATGGTGGTCGTCAGCATGTTGTCGGCGATACCGTGCGCGAGCTTTGCGATCGTGTTGGCTGTAGCCGGAGCTATCATAGCCAGATCGGCGGACTGTCCGAGAGTGATGTGCTCTGTCGGGGTCTCGTTGGCCGGGTCGAAAACGTCCGTCACGACCTTGTTGCCGCTCATGGTCTCGAAGGTCAGAGGCGTCACGAATTCAGCTGCGCCCGGTGTCATCACAACGTGAACGTCGTAGCCCTTCTTCTTGAGGCCGCTCGCCACATATACCGTCTTATACGCGGATATCCCGCCGCTTACTCCAAGCAGAATTCTCTTTTTATCTTTCATGGTGTTCACCTGTCTTTCGCAATCAGGCAAGACCTTTGTAAACAGGTCAGATTTACGCAAAAAGTATACTTCACATAGCCACGAATGTGCAAGGATATGGTACAATGGCAGGTGGATAAGGACGGCTGCCACGCGGCGGCTGTTCCCGGAACTATCGCTAAATTGTTCAAATAATAAATGGAGACCAGACATGTTTGACAAACTTATCGAAAAAGTAAAAGCAGAACCTAAGACAATCGTTTTCACAGAGGGCTCGGACGCCCGTATCCAGGAGGCAGCTTCGAGACTGCTCGCAGAGGGACTCATGAACGTGGTCCTCGTCGGAAACGTTGACGAAGTAAAGAACGCCGCTGCCGAGAAGGGCTTCGACATCAGCAAGGCTGAGATCATCGATCCTGAAGCTTATGAAGGCATGGACGAAATGGTCGCAAAGATGGTAGAGCTCAGAAAGGGCAAGATGACCGAAGAAGAGTGCGCTGCAGCTCTCAAGAAGGGCAACTACTTCGGAACGATGCTAGTAAAGATGGGCAAGGCTGACTGCCTGCTCGGCGGAGCTACATATTCGACAGCTGACACTATCCGTCCTGCACTCCAGCTCGTAAAGACTAAGCCGGGCGCTCACCTCGTAAGCTCCTGCTTCATCCTCACAAGAGACTTCGGAGACGAGAACCTCAGAACGATCGCTATGGGCGACTGCGCTGTAAACCTCTCGTACGAGGACAGCAAGGACAAGGAAGGCAACGTTACATTCACAGGCGCTCAGAAGCTTGCTGAGGTAGCTGTTGAGATCGAGAAGTGCGCAAGAACATTCGGCATCGACCCTAAGGTCGCTATGCTGTCGTTCTCGACAAAGGGATCCGGCAAGGGCAACACTGTAGCTCTCTCCGCTGAGGCTACAAAGATCGCCAAGGAGCTCAACCCTGACATGGCCATCGACGGCGAGATGCAGTTCGACGCTGCTGTTTCCCCGACAGTCGGCCAGCTGAAGTTCCCTGGATCGCCGGTCGCAGGATATGCGAACACATTCGTATTCCCTATCATCGAAGCCGGAAACATCGGCTACAAGATCGCTCAGAGACTCGGCGGCTACGCTGCTTACGGACCTATCCTGCTGGGACTTAACGCGCCGATCAACGACCTCTCCAGAGGCTGCGACGCAGAAGAAGTCTACAAGATGTCCATCATCACAGCTGCTCTGTAAAGACAGCCGGCGACTGCAGTTAGACACGACTATGACGGCTTCCTATGGTACTATGTGGTCATAGGAAGCCGTTTTGTTTTTTGCTTAAAAACGGCCGGTCCTGTTACTGAGCCGTGAGTGCAGATGCCGTATATTGTAGGCGAAGAATGCATAGGGACACATCATAAGTGGTGATGATCCAGAGAAAAAAACATGAAAGGAGGCCGCAAATGATTGGACGCCAGGTATTGCTTGTAAACAGGCCCTTCACATTGGAGGAGCTTTACGACTTTATGAAAGAAAACTGGAATGCGGAAGAAGCCGGCGAGTTCGTCATAGGACGTCCGACGGCAGCATCTATTGAAGAGTACATATTGCTTCCGGCTACCGCAAGATTCATGACAATAGTCTACCCGAGAACGGCAGGAGGACTTTTTTCGAAGGAGAATAAGGTGATCCTTGCGACTGCAGATACACCGTCGGGAGCTTTCGAAGGTCTTGCGCAGACTATCCCGACCGGAAATATCTTTGTGGGGATAGCGCAGATGACCAGTCTCAGTTCCTCAGAAAAAGAGAGGAGAGGTCCTGCGGAAGATGTGCTCCAGCGATATACAGCATACATGAAGGAACTTCTCGCGAAAGCGGGCTATCTAAAGTTGGAGAAATAGTGCGGATCATATATTGTGGGCAGACAGGCCATTTGACAGAACAAACTGCGGAAATATCAGAAGAAACTAATCAAAATACAAAGCCTGAGGCTTGACGGACCTCAGGCTTTTTTAATTTTTCAACTTTTTTCAGTTTTTTAAGAATTCTAATAATTCTCTTAATTTTTGACCCTATACTACAGACATCAGCTAATGAAAGCGAAAACCTACCGGCCCCGCCGGAGAAACAGATAAACAGAAAAAGACACTAAAGATCCATTTACATAAGGAGGACATAACAATGAAGAATATCAACACAGCATATGAGACAGTTATCGCTAAGGCAGTTAAGGAAGCAGGAATCAGAGAAGACGAAAAGTTCAGCGTAACAGTCACAGGCATCGAGAACAGCATCGTTGCTTTCGAGATCGAGACTGAGTGGAACAAGGTAACTTGCTACGCTGACACAGACACAAACGAAGTAGTCGGCATGATGGCCGAGGCCAAGTCGATCGAAGAGATCCTCTGGGGACCGGCAAGCGCAGTTGCCGCTGCAGGAAGAAAGTCCACCAAGGCAGCGTGAAGCCTCTCAATACATCACTTAATCACAGTCACGCATAATACGGAAAGCTCCCGGAAGGAAATCATCCCTCCGGGAGCTTTTGCTATATTAGTATGTGTAACTTTGATCATTTTTTTCTCATAAATACACAAATACTAGTACAAAGAAGGATTTTAAACATTGATTTCAGCGTATTTGTGTATTTTCAAAGATTTATCGAGCAATAATACACATGTTTTACGAAAATGTGTGTAGATTTGAGAATTCCTGGCATTATTCTACACATATACCATCAAATCAGGTGGATTTTAGGCAGTTTAAAGCTGGAAATGTGTATTTCTTGAAGTGCTTTACGAGTTTCTACACATAACAAGGTTTGTGTTTGGACAGTACCAGAATAATATCCTGCCTTGCAGAGTAAAGAGCTACAGCTCCTTAAGGGACTGCAGCTCTTTTTCTGTAAGTCTTCTGTATTCACCGGGCTCAAGAGTGTCGTCCAGAATCAGCGGGCCCATTGTGAGGCGCTTAAGATAGAGCACTTCCATGCCGCGGGCGGCAAACATCCTCTTGATCTGATGGAATTTGCCCTCCTGTATCACGACCTCGACTTCGGAAGTGGCGAGGGCCTCGTCGTCATGCACGCTTCCATCCGGTGCGGTCTCGTTATCCGGTACGGATTCGTCCGAAGAGACTTCTTCATCGTCATCCGCGGCCCTGAGAATTTCCAGCTTAGCCGGGAGGCATTCGAGTCCATCCGGCAGGATAAGTCCGTCCGCGAAGGCCTGCACGTCGTCTTCGGTAACTGTGCCCGAGACTTCGGCGTAGTATCTTTTGTCGACGTGGTGCTTCGGCGACAGCAGCCTGTGCGCAAGAGCACCGTCATTGGTGATCAGGAGCAGTCCTTCGGTATCCCTGTCGAGGCGTCCCGCAGGGAAGAGGTCCTTGCGTTTCTGCTCATCGATGAGGTCGACCACGGTCTCCTCTCGGCTGTCGTCGCTCGCGCTTATGACTCCGGCAGGCTTGTTCATCATATAGTAGACGAACTCCTCGTAGACGACGGGCTCACCGCGGTACGTGACCGCCGAGTCTTCGCCGACCTGCATGCCAGGGTCTTTGGCGACTGCGCCGTCCACCGTTACAAGCCCGGCCTTTACGGCCTTCTTTATCTCTGTTCTTGTTCCGGCGCCCATGCCGGAAAGATATTTATCGAGCCTCATTATGCGCGCTTGTTGTCCTCCACAAAACGCCTTATCTTCATCGATGTCGTCTTGTCGAATTCGCGCTCGCGGACTATGACGTGCGCGATCCTCTTGAATCTAGGCATATCGTCGTTGATCCTGTCGACCTCGGCTTCGATAAGAGTCTCAGCCTGCTCAGGCGTGAAATCCGCGCCGAGCTTTCTCTCGAGCTCTTCCTTGTTGAGCCTTACCGTCGCGTGGATACCGTTCCACTGCGAGTTAGGATCGAGCTCTCCGCCCCAAACCATGCACTCGTCGACGATCGGGAGCGCGAGGAGGTAGCCTTCGAGCTCCTCAGGGAATACGTTCTTGCCGTTGCTCGCAATGATGACGTTCTTCTTGCGGCCTGTGATGAACACGTAGTTGTCGCGGTCGAGATAACCGACGTCGCCGGTGTGGAACCAGCCCTCTTCATCGAGGACCGCCGCTGTGTTCTCAGGGTCCTTGTAGTAGCCCATCATGACCTGCGGTCCGCGGAAGCAGATCTCGCCGATGCCGTTGCTGTCGGCGTCGAGGATCTTGCATTCGGTGAACGGCATCAGGTGGCCGGCCGAGGAATTCTTCATATATTTACGCTTTGCAGGATTCAGCGCGACGATAGGCGAGCACTCCGAGAGGCCGTAGCCCTGGATCGCGTTGAAACCGATGTTGCAGAACGAGTCGAGGATGGCGCCGTCGATCGGTGCTCCTCCCGAGATGAGTGTGTGCAGGCGTCCGCCGAATACAGCCGAGATGTCCTTTGTGACACTCTTAGGCAGCCTGACCTTGAAGCGCCTTGCCTCGCGGTCCATGATCTCGAATGCGCGCATCTGCTTGTCTGTCAGCTTGTCGGCGACAGACTTTCTGATCTTGCTGTAGAAATTCTCGATGATCGCAGGGACGGCCAGCATGATGGTCGGCTGCACTTCGAGGATATCCTTCCTTATATATTTGAGTCCGCGGCTGAACGCGATTGTCGATCCGCTGTATACGCAGGTCAGGAATGTCGCGGTGCACTCGTAGCAGTGATGCATCGGAAGCACCGAGAAGCAGATGTCCTTAGGGCGTGTCTCAAACATCGACTGCACCAGTACCGCGTCAAGCAGCAGGTTTCTGTGCGAGAGCATTACGCCCTTCGACACACCTGTGGTGCCGGATGTGAAGATGATGGCCGCGAGGTCGGTGTTGACCACCTGCGCGTCGATGTAGCGGCGGTCTCCGGCCCAGATCTTATGACGGCCTTCTTCGCGGAGCCTCTTCCATGAGAGGAGTCCGGCCTCTGTGTCTTCATCCTTGTCCATGTCGGCGTTGATGACGTAGCGGAGCTGCGTATCGCCGGCAGCCATGATGTTCTTGAAGAGCTTGTAATATTTATTGTTGATAGTGATGACCGCTTCGAGTTCGCCCTTGATGGTGAGCTGGTGGAGCTCGCTCTCATTGAGCTCTCTGTCGAGAGGGACTACCACTCCGACGCCGCCGACTATCGCGAGGTAGGACTCGCCCCACTCGGAGGAGTTGCGTCCGATGAGGCCTATGTGCCTGTCCTCGAGACCGAGGTCGAGGAGTGACGTTCCGATCGCGTTGACGTCTTCGCGCACCTGGCGGAAGCTGATCTCCCTGAACGGCATGTTAGGGTCGTACTTCTGCATGAAGAGCGGCAGCTCCGGGTGATGGTCGGCGCTGTAGTTGAGCATGTCCTTGAGGTCGGTAACGACGTGCTTCTCCTTGAAGAGGTAGCGCTTGTCCTTCGACTTCTTAAGGTCTTCGAGCATCTGCCCGATGACTTCACGCTCGCGGTTTTTGATGTTTCTGTATTCCGAATCCGTGTACTTTCTGCTCATAATTTTTCTCTGTCAATAACTTCTCTGTCCCATGCGCGGCGTCGGCCGCGGCATCGATTGAATTATTTTTAGTGCATAATTTGCTGTAAAGTTCTATAATCTACTATGACTATTTATAGATTCATTTGCAGACTATGCCTGTAACGTAGGGATTATACCATATAATCCCGCGATTAACAGCGAAAATTAGGCGGCTTATACGCCGTGTACATATAAGGAAAGGAATAATCAGAAGAATGGAAGAAGTAAGAATTATCGATTTGAAGGAGAGCATCCTCGCGGACAACGACGCGGATGCAGAAAAACTGCGCGAAGAACTCGCGAAAGAAAAGACTGTTTACATCAACGTGATGAGTTCACCGGGATCCGGCAAGACCTCGTCCATCCTCAGGCTCGTCGAGGAACTCAGGCTCAGCTTCAAGGTAGGCGTGCTTGAGGCGGACATCGACGGTGATGTCGACACAAGGACGATGCTCGACGCGGGCATTCCGGCTATCCAGCTCCACACGGGCGGGATGTGCCACCTCGACGCGGACATGAGCAGACAGGCTCTTAAGGAGATCGGCTCGGAGGACCTCGACATCGTGATCCTCGAGAACGTCGGCAACCTCGTATGCCCGGCTGAGTTTGACACCGGTGCCCAGATCAACCTGGTCATCCTCTCGGTACCTGAAGGCGACGACAAGCCGCTGAAGTACCCGCTGATGTTCAGCAAGGCTGACGTCATCGACGTAAACAAGACCGACGCGATGGAGGTCTTCGACTTCAGCCCTGAGAGATTCAGACTCAACCTCGCAACATGCTGCCCTGACGCGCCGGTCTTCATGACTTCGGCTGCTACAGGCGCGGGCATCACTGAACTCGCCGAGTGGATCGGCGCGCGCGCCCGCGAGATCCTGGCGTAATGGAAACATAGTTATAAAAATCGAAAGAAAGTGATAACAGATATGAGTGAAAGCAACGTAAGAGTAATCGACGTAAACGTAGGTATTTTTGAAGAGAACGACCGCATCGCGGCTGACGTAAGAGCGCAGAACAAGGCGAACGGCACTTTCATGGTGAACGTTATGGCTTCGCCGGGTGCAGGAAAGACTACCACACTGCTCCGCACCATCGCCGAGCTCAAGGATGAGTTCAATATCGGTGTTATGGAGGCAGACATCGAGGCGACTGTTGACGCCGAGAAGATGGAGGCTGCGGGCGTAAAGGCGATGCAGATCCACACCGGCGGCGAGTGCTGCATGGACGCGGCTATGACGCAGGCTGCGATCAACGAGTTCGACACAAAGGACCTTGATCTGGTCTTCCTCGAGAACGTAGGAAACCTGGTCTGCACGGCTGAGCAGGACACAGGCGCTGACATCAACATCGAGATACTGTCGGTACCTGAAGGCGACGACAAGCCGCTGAAGTACCCTCTGATGTTCACTGTCACACAGGCTGTTATCGTAAATAAGACCGATACCCGCAAATTCTTCGCGTTTGACGATGAAGCGTTTATCGAAAGAGTACACGCTCTCAATCCGCTGTCGAAGATCTTCTTCGTTTCGGCAAAGACCGGCGAAGGCTTCGGCGAGTGGGTCGACTGGCTGCGCGAACAGGTAAAGAGCGCAAAATAAAAGGGACAAGGGAGGACGAGATATATGTATGATGTTGCGATAGTAGGCACAGGCCCGGCGGGACTCTCGGCGGCTCTGACGCTGAAGCTTCACAATAAAGATATTATCTGGTTCGGATCGGCCGAGCTTTCCGACAAGGTGGGAAAGTCCGAGAAGATCGCGAACTATCCGGGCGTGCCGATGGTATCGGGCGCAGACCTCAATGAGGCCTTCCGCAAGCAGGCCGAAGAGATGGGTCTTGAGATGACCGACAAGCGCGTGACGAGCATCGCCGACATGGGCGACAGGAAGATGCTCCTCGCCGACAACGAGATGTTCGAGGCGAAGACGGTCCTGCTCTCGACAGGCGTTGCTGCAGCGAAGGGCATGGAGAACGAGGACAGGCTCCTCGGACGCGGCGTAAGCTACTGCGCTACATGCGACGGCTTCCTCTACAAGGGCAAGACTGTCGCCGTGTACTGCACTGACGAGCGCATGGCTCACGACATCAAGTACCTCGAGGAGATCTGCGGCAAGGTATACGTATACACGAGCTTTGCATATGATCTGACTTCGGAGAACAGCGAGAAGCTGGCCAAGCCGATAAAGAAGCTGGACGGCGGACTCAAGTGCGATACAATCGAGCTTCTCGACGGCACACAGATAAGCGTTGACGGAGTCTTCATCCTGAGACCGTCGATCGCGCCTAACTCGCTCTTCCCGGGACTTGAACTCGACGGAGCCCACATCAAGGTGGACAGAAACCAGGAGACAAACTACAAGGGCTGCTTTGCCGCGGGAGACTGCACGGGCAGACCTTACCAGATCACCAAGGCGGTAGGCGAAGGCAACATCGCCGCGCACGCTATTCTGGAGAGACTGAGCGAATAAAGCGTTTCAGAGAGGGATAAAGAGATGATTGAACTCAAGATCGAAAACCAGGCGATGATGTTCGCCTTTCTGAGCAGGGCTGCTATCCTCGCGCACGGTGAGGAAGGACGCGCTGTCATCCAGGACGGAATGATAAAGTACGGCAGGGAGCGTGGAGCCAGAATGGCTGCAAGGGCGAAGGCTGCCGGCGACCCGGTCGACCTTTGGACGAACCAGGCGTACGGCGAGTGGAAGCCGGACTATGCGGGACAGATGGAGTTCGGCATGCTGAGATCCGAGCCGACTTATCAGACGTACATCGCGAAGTGTGCGTGGTGCGAGGCATGGAAGAAGTACGACATTCTCGAGTACGGCCGCGAGTACTGCGTACATGTCGATGAGGCTGTTTACGACGGATTCGGCTGCGGCGCGGTCTGCACACCGCTCACGACTTCGATGAGCTGGGGCGGAG
Organism: uncultured Eubacteriales bacterium; assembly: GCA_902778585.1. Taxonomy (GTDB): domain Bacteria; phylum Bacillota; class Clostridia; order Peptostreptococcales; family Anaerovoracaceae; genus Crickella. The sequence goes on from CACYYD010000006.1 coordinate 67,676, forward strand.
AGCGCTGCGACTTCGACTGGGGCAAGCCTCTTTCGGCGGAAGAGCTAAAGATGGTCTCCGACAAGAAGGCAGAACTCGGAACGGGCGCTATGCGCGATTTCAACTTCCACACTGCCCACATCTATTACACGGTTTCGGAGACGATCCGCAAGGCCTTCCCGGACGATGCGGATGAGATCATCGGAAAAGCCGTGAGCGATTACATCGGGCTTTACGGACAGGAATCCTTCGACGTGCTCGGAGCCTTCGATCCGTCGGAATTCTGATATAATATATTTACAAAAATTGAATAAGGAGTGATATCAATGGAAACCAGAGTCGCCGTGATAAGCATTATCGTCACGAACGCCGACCGGGTGGACGCGCTGAACGATCTTCTCCATGAGTATTCCGAATACATCCTCGGAAGGATGGGAATTCCTTATAGAGAGAAAGATCTCAACATCATAAGCGTGGCCATTGATGCGCCGATGGACAAGATCAATTCTCTGACCGGCGCGCTCGGAAGGCTCAAAGGCATAAGTGCCAAAGTAAACTACGCGAAGTCCTGATCACCGCTCCGAAAGGCATCCCCTGAAACCGAAATCCGCACCGCGCGGCTTGAGGCTGAAGCCGGAAGCATACGCACATACGGAAGTATGCATTTTGAACATACCGGCGTTCTGCTCTCATTTTTCGGGGGAGCGGAGCGCCTTTTTCGGTACACGGGATCGCGGCATTCCGGTCCGGGAAAGTGACCGGTCGATGAGCAAACAGGTACAGCAAAATGAAAAACAGAGATCTGATCGACAAACTGAATAAGGAGCACTGCCTCACCCGGGATGAGTGGGTGCAGATCTTCGCCACCTGGGATCAGTACGACCTCCAGTACGCGGCGAGGCTCGCGCAGTGCATCGCGCTCGAACGCTTCGGGCGCAGGATCTTCTTCCGCGGGATCGTCGAGTTCACGAACGTGTGCAGAAACGACTGCTACTACTGCGGCATCCGCGCGGGCAACCCGAATGTGGCCCGGTACAGGCTCGATGAAGAGGATATACTGGCCTGCTGCGCGGACGGATACACGCACGGCTTCCGCACTTTTGTGCTGCAGGGAGGCGAAGACCCGTACTACGACAAAGACCGGATGTGCGGCATCGTGCGCGCCATCTCGGAGAAGTACCCCGACTGCGCCGTGACTTTGTCGATAGGCGAACTTGACAGGGACTATTACCAGGCGCTGTATGACGCGGGCGCATCGCGCTATCTTCTGAGGCATGAGACCGCCGACCCGGCACACTACAGGGCGCTGCATCCCGAGAAGCAGACTCTTGAGAACAGGCTGCGCTGCCTGAGAGACCTCAAGGAGATAGGCTTCCAGACGGGCTGCGGCATAATGATAGGAACACCGTGCGAGTCCCCGGAGACCCTCGCGGCAGACATGATCTTTATGGGAGAGTTTAAGCCGGAGATGGTCGGTCTCGGGCCTTTCATACCGCATCACGACACGCCGTTCAGGGATGAGCCGGCGGGTAGCGTGGATCTTACGATACTCGTGATCGCGCTCTGCCGCATAATGCTGCCGGATGCTCTCATACCGTCGACCACGGCGCTCGGCACCGCTGAGTCCGACGGCCGCCAGAGGGGAGTCCTCGCAGGATGCAACGTAGTGATGCCGAATCTGTCGCCTATGAGCGTGAGAAAGAAGTACATGCTATACGACGGCAAGGCAGGCACGGACATGAGCGCCGAGGCGGGCATCAGGATACTGCGGGAGCAGATGGAAGAGATCGGATATGAGGTGGTCGTCTCGAGGGGCGACTTTGAGAAAAGAAGCTAGGAAGCGGGCATGGCAGTCTGTATATATGCTGCCCGCAAAAAGGAGAATGAAAGGCCGCGGCGAATCGTGGGAGCCGGGCTGCAAATAAGTGCAAAAGGAAGGAAAACTTCTTATGGTTAAAATAGCTGTATACGGAAAGGGCGGGATCGGAAAGTCGACGACTGTGTCGAATGTTTCGGCCGCACTGGCGGACATGGGATACAAGGTGATGCAGATAGGATGCGACCCTAAGGCGGACTCGACGCAGAGCCTGCACGGCGCGGGAGAGATGACGACCGTGCTCGACCTTGTGAGGACCAGAAAGAACGATTTTGAGCTGGCGGACATGGTGCGCGAGGGCTACGGCGGAGTCATATGCGTCGAAGCGGGCGGACCTACGCCGGGACTCGGCTGCGCCGGCCGCGGCATTATTGCGGCCCTTGAGAAACTCAAAGAAAAGGGCGCGTATGAAGTATACAAGCCGGACGTTGTCATTTACGATGTACTCGGCGATGTCGTTTGCGGCGGCTTTTCGATGCCGATGCGCGGCGGCTACGCTGACAAGGTCTTTGTCATAACATCGGGCGAGAACATGGCGATCCACGCCGCCGCAAACATCGCGGTCGCGCTGGATGGCTTCCGCGACCGCGGGTACGCGAGCCTCGGCGGCATCATTCTGAACCGCCGGAACGTACGCGACGAGGATGCCAAGGTCGCCGAGCTCGCGTCCGACATCGCCTCTGAAGTCATAGGTGAACTGAGCCGCAGCGAGACCGTCACCGATGCTGAGGATCTGGGCAAGACTGTTATTGAAGCCTTCCCTGACAGCGCCATGGCTGACGAATACCGCGCGCTGGCACGCAGGCTTCTGGAAATCTGCGGCCTGTGAAGCCATCCTCCTGCACTTGCAGCCCTTGATTAGGCCAAAGCACCGCGGCATGTACGATTGGACCTAATTTCAGGGACTTGCAAAGGTATGAATTAGGCCAAAGCACCGCGGCATGTACGATTGGACCTAATTTCAGGGACTTGCAAAGGTACGAATTAGGCCAAAAGCACCGCGGCATCTACGAATGGACCTAATTCCAAGGATTTGCAAAGGCGCGAATTAGGCCCAAATCTCCGTACAATTAAAAAAGGTCCTAATCGCTCCATATAGAGACGGAAACATATAAAGAACACTGAAATGAAAAACGAAACAAAGAGTAATCTTAAATCTGTAAAGCCGCATAAGCTTACAGCAACCGATCTCCCGTCGGTGCGCATCGCCGATGCGTCGTTCCCGGCGCCGTTCAGATCAGGTCTCGAGTATTCGTCGCCGGCACGCGGCACATGGAACATCGTCCAGACGGGCATGCTGGTGCCTGAATGCCATGAGATCTATGTATGCGCGGCGGGCTGTCTCCGCGGAGTCGTTCTGACAGCTGCAGAGATGGGTCTGATGGACCGCTTCTCGACGGTCGCGATCCGGGAGAACAACCTGCTCGAGGGCGACATGGAGACGCTCGTCATCGAAGGCGTTACGGACATCATAGGCAAGCTGCCGAAGAGGCCGCCGGCGATCCTGGTCCACACGAGCTGCGTGCATCACTTCACCGGCACGGACCTGGATCTCATTTACCGCGAGCTCCGGGAGCGCTTCCCGGACATCGATTTCGCTGACGCCTACATGAACCCGATCATGCGAAAGAGCGGTCTGACTCCTGACCAGCTGATGCGCCGAAGCATCTACAAGCTGCTGCACGAGCGCGAGGCGGACGGCGATACCGTCTCCATAATCGGCGGCGACATCCCGACCCAGCCGGACAGCGACCTGACGCGCATGCTTGAGCGCGCCGGTCTTACCGTGCGCGAGGTGACGTCGTGCAAAACATACGATGAATTCCAGAAGATGGCCGAGGCGAAGGCCTTCATTTCTTATTATCCGGACGCGGCTCCCGGCGGGGACGCGCTTGCGGAGAGGCTTGGCCGCAGCCACTATAAGCTGAAGATGAGCTTCGATTATGACGAGATAGATGAGACCTTTGCGGGTCTGGCAGATCTTCTCGAGGCGGAGACAGGGCGTACCGGTCTTAAGCTGACGGTGGATGAGATCTCGGCAAAGCGCGCAGAGTGTGAGGCGGCTCTCGCGGAGACGAAGGAGATCATCGGAGACACTCCGGTCGTGATCGACTACACATATTTCCCGAGACCGTTCGGTCTGGCGAAGCTCCTGCTGGATCATGACTTCAACGTGACGAAGGTCTACGCGGACAGTGTCCCCGGGATCGACAGGGAGTCCTTCGAAACACTCAAAACGGAGCGCCCTGACCTTCTGATCTATCCGACGGTCCACGCGGACATGAGGTTCGCGAATACGGCGAACACCGCTGCGGATGAAGAGGGCTGCAAGGTCCTCGCGATCGGCCAGAAGGCGGCGTACTTCGAAAACACAAACAACTTCGTCAATGTGGTCGAGGGCGGCGGCATGAACGGCTACGAAGCCATCACCCGCACCTGCGCCCTGATGCGCGACGCGTATATAAATAAGAAGGACATGCGCGGGCTGGTCCAGATAAAGGGCCTCGGCTGCGAGGTCTGCGTGAGGTAGCGCCGGAGGAATACAGATATGAAACAGACAGCAAGGATCATTTCAACATATTCGGCCGACGTGATGGGCGTGTGCTCGGCGCTATTTGAACTGGGCGGGATGGTCGTGATGCACGACGCATCCGGCTGCAACTCGACATACACGACTCACGACGAGCCGCGCTGGTTCGACATGGACAGCATGATATACATCTCGGGACTCAGCGAGATGGAGGCCATAATGGGCGACGACGAAAAGCTCATCGGTGACATCGAGGAGGCCGCGGCAGAACTTCACCCGAAGTTCATAGCTCTCGCTGGTTCGCCAGTATCCGCGATGACGGGCTTCGACTATGAGGCGGTCGCGTCGGTTATAGAGCTGAGGACCGGCATCCCGGCGCTAGGTTTTCCGACGACCGGAATGAACACTTACATACACGGCGCGTCGATGGCTCTCGCGGGGATCGCGGAGCGCTTCGTGAAAGCTCCGGGAAACGCTGCGTCCGGCGGCAAGCGCAATGGCAAAATGCGTATCAACATACTCGGTCTTACGCCGCTCGACTTCTCGACAAACGGCACTGACGCGTCGATCGTTAAGTGGCTCGAGAGCGGAGGCTTTGAGGTCGTATCGAAGTGGGTGATGGGAAGTACGCTCGAGGAGCTCAGCCGTGCGGCTGAGGCAGACGTGAACCTCGTGGTCTCGGCATCCGGCTTCGGTGCGGCGAAGGTGCTGTATGAAAAGTTCGGCATACCGTATGCCGTGGGAGTGCCGGTCGGCAATGAGCTTCCGGGCCTGATGGCGGATAATATAAGGATAAAGGTTGAAGAATTCGCGCAGGCTCGCGCAGAAGGCGAAGCGCCTCTGAGTTTTGAGGATGCGGAGATCAGCGTGGAGTCGGGCATTTTCCTGAACGGCCGGAGCAGCGGGGACGGACGCAGCTATGAAGAGGGATTCGTCGCGGTCATAGGCGAGGGCGTCACATCGCTGTCGCTTGCGAGCTCCATCGAGATGGAATGCGGGATCCCGGCAAAGGTGCTCTGCGCAACGGAGTGTCCGGATGGGATACTGAGAGAGTGCGACCGCATGACTCCGGACGAGGATGACATAATCCCGGAGCTGAAGGGGGCGTACGCTGTGATCGCCGATCCGATGTACAGACCGATCGTTCCGGAGGGAGTAAAGTTCATAGAGCTCCCTCACGAGGCGTTCTCGGGAAGGCTTTACAGAGACAGCATCCCGGATCCGGTGAAGGACTTTACTTTTTGTGAAGCTTTAATATAATGGACATAGAAAATGAGCTACCGATAGACGGTTAGCCCGAATATTGGTTATCTAAGTAACCGCATTCCTTGGCCGGGGCGGTTACTTTCTTTTGCTAAGATTTCGCAGCATAAAAGAACAGTTGTTCACAGCCCTGTTATCTGATATAATCCCGTTTGATTGAATAAAGAATTTCCGCTCAGGCGCAAAAATCGGAAGTTAGTTTTGCACAAAGTTCCAGTATAATCTGCTAACAAGGTTGACCCTTCCGCACGGGAAAGGAAAAACCATGATCAAAGTAACAGAACATACAGGAACACACCTGACTCTGGATGACAGGATCTACATCCAGACAGCGCTTGAACGCGGACTAACCTTCAAGGATATGTCCCGCTATCTCAAGAAGGATCCAACCACTATCTCAAAAGAGATTAGAAAGCGCAGATTCGAAAAGCCAATGATCGAATCCGGCAAGTATGGCGGACACTGCGCTCTTGAAGACAGTTGCACGATCACAAAACTGTGCTCGCTTGACAAGTACTGCTTCGGAGAAGGCTACTGCTCCAAATGCAAGCTCACAAATTGCACAATGTATTGCAATCAGTATGTTCCCGGCACATGCCCGAAACTGAAGAAAGCGCCATATGTCTGCAATGGCTGCCACAGAGTGCGCAATTGCTCATACGACAAAATGTTCTACAGAGCAAAGCATGCTGACGACTCCTATCGCGAGCAACTGGTAGAGAGCAGGCGCGGGATCAACCAGACTCCCGATGAACTCGAGCGGATCGATTCTATCGTCAAGCCTTTGATCCTGAAAGGGCAGTCGATCGCGCATATATATTCGACGCATGCCCGGGAGCTGCCTTGCAGCAGACGCACTCTGTACAACTACATCGAACGCAACGCTCTTTCCATCAAGAACATCGATCTTCCACGCAAGGTCAGATACAAGAAGCGTAAGAAGCGCGATGAGGATAAGCCGATCCCAAAGTACCGGGAAGGCCGCACCTACGAGGACTACCTCAAGTACCTCGGGGAGCATCCTGAGATCAAGCCGGTCATGATGGACACCGTAGAGGGCAAGGTCGGAGGCAAGGTCCTCCTGACCATCTACTTCTGCAGCTGCCATGTGATGCTTATGTATCTCCTTGAGGAGAAGCGTCAGGTGGAGGTCAAAGCGGCCTTTGACACTCTCGAGGCAAGGCTCGGCAGCAGACTGTTCCGCAAGCTGTTTCCTCTAGTATTGACGGACAACGGGTCCGAGTTTCAGAACCCTCATCTCATCGAACTGGATGATGATGGAGTAGTTCGTACAAGCGTGTACTACTGTGATCCGAACAAGTCCTGGCAAAAGGGTCCGATCGAGAAGAACCATGAGTTCATCCGCTACATCATCCCTAAGGGAAAGAGCTTCGACAGGCTCTCTGAAGAGCAGGTGCTTGCCATGTGCAATCACATCAACAGCTTCGCGAGGGATAGCCTGAACGGATCGACTCCATATGGTCTGGCGCCGTTATTACTTGACAAAAGCTTTATGAAAAAGCTCGGACTCCACCATGTACCACATGATGAAGTCCTGCTGAAACCGTCTCTCATCAAGAAGTAGAATTTGAAAACAGTGCGGAAGGATCTCCACGAAACCTTATCTGAGGCGAGTGGAGTAAGACTCAAGCCATCAGAACTAACCCCTGCAATTTCAAGCTATTGACGATGGCTGAACTTAGTTTTGCAATCAACGCTGATATAATCCCACTATGCCAAAATTCAAAGTAAAAAGTGATTTTGCTCCGATGGGAGACCAGCCGCAGGCGATAAGAGAGATCGCAGACGGCATACTTGCGGGAAGGCAGGCGCAGACGCTGATGGGCGTCACCGGCTCCGGCAAGACTTTTACGATGGCCAAAATCATCGAGGCCGTCCAGAAGCCGACCCTCGTCATCTCGCACAATAAGACGCTCGCCGCCCAGCTTCACGGGGAGTTCAAGGAGTTCTTCCCTGACAACGCGGTCGAGTACTTCGTTTCATACTACGATTACTACCAGCCGGAGGCTTATGTGCCATCGACTGACATGTACATAGAAAAGGACGCCGACATCAACGACGAGATCGACAAGCTGAGACACTCGGCGACGGCGGCCCAGCTCGAGAGGCGCGATGTCATAATCGTTGCGTCGGTCTCGTGCATATACGGACTCGGAAGTCCGTCCTCATACCGCAACCAGCTCATAAGTCTGCGCCCGGGCATGGAGATGGACCGCATGCAGCTTTTGAGAAAGCTGACCGACATCCAGTACACCAGGAATGACATGGATTTCGCCAGAGGCACCTTCAGGGCGCGCGGCGACATCGTCGACATCTACCCGGCAGGCGGCGAAGAGGCCGTGAGGGTGGAGCTCTTCGGGGACGAGATCGAGAGCATACGCGAGATCGATCCGCTGACCGGCGAGATCACGGGAACGCGCCAGCACATCTCGATATTCCCGGCGAGCCACTACATCACGAGCCGCGAAGACATGCAGCTTGCGGTCGCATCCATAAAGGAGGAGCTCCGCGAGAGACTGGATTGGTTCCGCTCCAACGGCAAACTGCTTGAGGCCGAGAGGCTCGAGCAGCGCACCAACTACGACATCGAGATGATGATGGAGGTCGGCACCTGCAAGGGCATCGAGAATTACTCGCGCCACATCAACTTCCTGAAGCCGGGCGAGAGACCGTACACGCTGATCGACTACTTCCCGGACGGGGATTTCCTGACGATCATAGACGAGTCACACGCGATGCTGCCGCAGCTCCGCGCCATGTACAACGGCGACCACGCGAGAAAGGAATCGCTGGTCGAGTACGGCTTCAGACTGCCGTCCGCATTCGACAACAGGCCTCTCAGATTTGACGAGTTCAACGAGCTCACGGGTCAGACGGTATACGTGTCGGCGACACCGGCGGCGTACGAATTGCAGCGTTCGGGCGGAGTCACGGCAGAGCAGCTCATAAGACCGACGGGACTTCTTGACCCTGAGATCGAGGTGCGACCGACCGAAGGCCAGATCGACGACCTCATCGGCGAGATCTACGAGACCGCGAAGAAGGGCGAGCGCGTATTGGTCACGACTCTCACCAAGCGCATGGCGGAAGACCTCACCAAATACCTGCAGGAGCAGGGCATAAAGGTAAGGTACCTGCATTCAGACATTGACAACTTTGAAAGGCTCGAGATAATCCGCGACCTCAGAATGGGCAAGTTCGACGTGCTGGTCGGCATCAACCTGCTGAGAGAGGGACTCGACTTACCGGAGGTCTCGCTCATCGCGATACTCGACGCGGACAAAGAGGGCTTCCTCAGGACGGAAACTTCACTCATCCAGACTGTCGGCCGCGCCGCGCGTAACGAGCACGGACGCGTCATAATGTACGCAGACTATATAAGCAAGGCCATGAAGGTCTGCATCGATGAGACGGCAAGGCGCCGCAAGGTGCAGGACGAATACAACAAAGAGCACGGCATAGTTCCTAAGACCATCGTGAAGCCGGTGCGCGAGATCGCAAGGGCAACGAGCGAGTACAAGTCCGGCGGAAAGGACATCACGAACCCGAAGGCTATGACCGCAGGCGAGCTCCGCGAGACAATAAAGGAAGTGGAGAAGGCCATGAAGGAGGCCGCGAAGCAGCTTGACTTCGAAAGAGCGGCTGAGCTCCGTGACGTGCTGTTTGAACTGAGAGCAAGCAAGAGGGCTTAATGGATAAAAACATAGTTATAAAGGGTGCGCGCGAGCACAACTTAAAGGGAATAGATGTCACGATCCCTCGTGACAAGATGGTGGTGCTTACCGGACTTTCGGGGTCCGGCAAGTCTTCGCTTGCGTTCGACACCATTTATGCCGAGGGCCAGAAGAAGTACGTGGAGTCGCTGTCTTCATACGCGAGGCAGTTCCTGGGCCTGATGAAGAAGCCTGATGTCCAGCTTATCGAGGGACTTTCGCCGGCTATCAGCATCGACCAGAAGACCACGAACAAGAACCCGAGGTCGACTGTAGGTACAGTCACTGAGATATACGACTATCTGAGACTGCTGTATGCGAGGATCGGCGTCCCGCACTGCCCGGTATGCGGGCGCGAGATAACGAGCCAGAACATCGACAGCATAATAGAGAATATACAGAGCCATGAAGAGGGGACGCGCATGACCGTCTTTGCGCCGGTAATAAGGGGACGCAAGGGCGAGCACAAGGCGGTCATCGACCGCCTGCGCCGCGACGGCTACACAAGGGTGCGCGTCGACGGCGTGATGTCGCGCCTCGACGAGGGCGACATCGTGCTCGCCAAGAACAACAAGCACAATATCGATATAGTCATCGACCGTATCGTCCTCCGTTCCGACAACAGGAGCCGTATAGCTGAGGCTCTCGAACTCGCCATCAAAGAAGGCGAGGGCATCTGCAGTGTGCTCTTTTCGCCTCCGAAGACATCAGACGACGGCGCTGACGGAAAGATAATAAAAGAAGAAGAGTCGGTCTACTCCACAAAGTTCGCCTGCCCTGATCACGGCATCGGGCTTGAGGAGATGGAGCCGCGCATGTTCTCGTTCAATGCTCCTTATGGTGCCTGCGAAAACTGCAGCGGACTTGGTTTCACCCTGCGCATCACAGATGAAGCGGTGGTCACCGACCCTAACAAGAGCATACTCAACGGCGCCATGGGCAACGTCTTCGCGTCGCTCGACGCCATGGGATTCTACCGCCAGATGCTGAACCGCCTGGCCATAGACCACGGCACGGACCTCAGCGTTCCGTACAAGGCACTCCCGCCTAAATTCAAGGACGAGCTCCTTCACGGCACGGGAAGCCGCAGACTCAAGTACACATATGAGAGCCGCTCCGGCAGAGTCTCGCACATGAACCACACATTCGAGGGAGTCATACCGAGCCTCGAGCGCAGATGGGGCGAGACCAATTCCGAATACATCAAGAGCAAGATAAGCGACATGATGACCGAGGACGAGTGCCCGGTCTGCAAGGGCCGCAAGCTCAAGGACACAGTGCTGGCGGTCACCGTAGGCGGCAAGAACATCATGGAGCTCACCGATCTTTCGGTCGTGCAGGCGCTTGAGTTCTTCGAAAAGTTAGAGACAGAGCTCAGCGAGCGCGACAAAAAGATCAGCAATATGGTGACCAAGGAGATCAAGGCCAGACTCAGCTTCCTGAAGGACGTCGGCCTCGGATACCTCACGCTCAGCCGGTCGGCGAATACACTGTCCGGCGGTGAGTCGCAGCGCATACGTCTGGCGACCCAGATCGGATCGGGCCTCGTGGGAGTTCTGTACATTCTCGACGAGCCGTCGATAGGTCTGCACCAGAGCGATAACGACAAGCTTCTGGCATCGCTCCGCAACCTCACCGACATGGGAAACACGCTCATCATAGTCGAGCATGACGAAGACACCATGTACGCTGCCGACCACATCGTGGACATCGGTCCGGGTGCGGGCGTGAACGGCGGAGAGCTGGTAGCCCAGGGCACTGTCGAAGACATAAAGAACTGTCCTGAGTCTATAACCGGTCAGTACCTCTCGGGCAAGCGCCGCATACAGGTGCCTATGGTGCGCCGCGACGGAAACGGCAAGTACCTCGAGATAATCGGCGCGGCCGAGAACAACCTCAAAAACATAGATGTAAAGATACCGGCAGGCAAGCTGGTCCTGGTGACGGGAGTATCGGGCTCGGGCAAGTCGAGTCTCGTGAATGAGATCCTCTACAAGGGAGTCTCACGCATCACAAACCGCACACAGGAGCGCCCAGGCAAGCACAAAGAGATCCGCGGCATCGAGAACTTCGACAAGGTCATCAACATCGACCAGTCGCCTATAGGCAAGACGCCGCGCTCCAACCCGGCGACATATACCGGCATGTTCACGCACATCCGCAACCTCTTTGCGGAGATGCCTGAGGCCAAGGTCAGGGGTTACCAGCCGGGCAGATTCAGCTTCAACGTAAAGGGCGGACGCTGCGAGCACTGCAGCGGCGACGGCATCATAAAGGTAGAGATGAACTTCCTGCCTGATGTCTACGTGCCGTGCGAGGTCTGCGGCGGCGCGCGCTATAACCATGAGACGCTCGAGGTCAAATACAAGGGCAAGAACATATCAGAGGTCCTCAACATGACGGTCACCGAGGCGATACCGTTCTTCGAGAACCAGCAGAGCATCCTGCGCTACCTGAAGACGCTCGATGATGTCGGTCTCGGCTACATAAGCCTGGGCCAGCCGTCGACTCAGCTGTCGGGCGGCGAGGCGCAGAGGATCAAGCTTGCGACTGAGCTCTCAAAGAGGAGCACCGGCCGTACCCTCTACATACTCGACGAGCCAACGACAGGTCTTCACTTCGCGGATGTCGAGAAGCTGCTCTACGTGCTCAACCGTCTGGTCGACGAGGGCAATACCGTGGTCGTAATCGAGCACAACCTCGATGTCATCAAGCAGGCCGACCACATAATCGACCTGGGCCCTGAGGGCGGCGACAACGGCGGACGCATAGTCTGCACCGGCACGCCTGAAGAAGTGGCGGCTGTACCGGAGTCCAAGACCGGCCAGTATCTGAAGCGCATGCTCGAATAGACCGCATGCGGCCGGCGGCAGCCGGACGTATCACAGAACTGAATAATCTGAAAAATCAAACGCGCCTGCCCGGCCATTTTAGGTATGGTTAAGGTTCGCGCGTTTTAATATAATTGGTAAACAGCAGGGAGATCATAAAATCGTGAGGTAAGTGTCCCGGAAAGGGCATCCCGGAGGTAAAGGAATGCGCATACTGCTTGCAGAAGACGAAAAGGCGCTGGCTAAGGCGCTGGTCAAAATATTTGAGGCCAACAACTACTCGATCGACGCTGTCCATGACGGGCAGGAGGCGCTCGACTATCTTGAGGCGGGCAATTACGATGCCGCTGTTCTGGATATCATGATGCCTAAGGTCGACGGGATCACGGTCCTGAAGAAGCTTCGCGCGTCCGGCTCCGATCTTCCGGTGCTGATGCTCACGGCGAAGGCTGAGATCGATGATAAGGTCCTCGGCCTCGACAGCGGAGCCAACTACTATCTCACAAAGCCTTTCGACGCGAAAGAGCTGCTTGCGGCGGTCAGGGCGATAACACGCTCCGGCAACGAGGTCGACACAAAGCTTAGCTTCGGCAACCTCTCGCTCGACAGGGCAAGCTTTGAGATGTCGACTCCGTCGGGATCAGTCAAACTGGCCAACAAGGAGTTCCAGATGATGGAGCTTCTCATGGCGAAGCCGGGCAATATTATTTCGGTAGACACTTTCATGGACCACATCTGGGGCTACGACACAGACACGGAGAGCAACGTGGTGTGGGTATACGTGTCATATCTGAGAAAGAAACTCACGGCGCTCGGCGCAGACGTCAAGATAAAGGCGACCAGAAATGCCGGTTATTCCATAGTCAGTGAAGATTAGCAGACAGACATGATAAAGAAATTAAAGATCAGATTCATAGTGCTCGCGATGGTATCGCTGACAGTCCTGCTGTCCCTGATAGTCGCGGGCATGAACATAGCGAACTACCGCAATGTCGTAAACAGCGCGGACCAGCGGATCGAAGTGCTCGAAGAAAACTCCGAGCGCCTTTTCGGCGGTCCGGGTATGGGCATGCAGGATCCTTTCGGCGGCTTCGAAAACGGTGACGGCGATGTTTACGGCAGCCTCGATGATGATGACTTCGATGACGGCCGCTTCTTCGGACATGGAGGCGCAGGCGGACCTTCGATGAGCCGCGACGAAGCTGAAGAGTCGAGGTTCTTTACAGTCATTCTCGACAGCAGCGGCAACGTCCGCCAGACCAACGTCGACAGGATATATTCGATCGACGCTTCCGAGGCGGAGGAGATGGCAAAGACTGCCGCGGCTTCGGATGAAGACGAGGGCTTCATCGATGACTTCAGGTATTCCGTTGATGAGGAAAACGGCGTCACGCGTGTCACCTTCCTCGACTGCGGCCGCACGCTGGAGACTTTCCGCGACTTCCTGAAGGCGAGCGTGCTTATGTCGCTCCTCGGCCTGCTGCTCGTGTTCTTCGTCATACTCTACTTCGCAGGACGCATCGTAAGGCCTGTGGCTGAGAGCTACGAAAAGCAGAAGCGCTTCATCACCGACGCGGGCCACGAGATAAAGACTCCGCTCGCGATCATCAAGGCAAACCTCGACCTCATGGACATGGAGCTCGACTCAGCGGAGAGCTCTGACGGGTCGGCAGACATAGCAAAGACTGCAGGTGAACTCCGCGAAAGCCTCGGCGACATAAACGACCAGGTAGTGAGACTGACAGACCTCACCAACGACCTCGTCTACCTCTCGCGCATGGAGGAGGGCAGCGGCTCTCTCGTTATGACGGAAGTCCCGCTTTCGGACATCGTCACGGAGACGGTCTCGTCCTTTGAGCCGCTCGCGGCTGAGAAGGGCAAGGTCATCTGCATGGAGGCGGAGCCGATGGTCACCGTGCAGGGCAGCGTCAAAGAACTTGAGAAACTTGTATCCATACTGATGGAAAATGCGGTAAAATACTCCGCGGCGCCTGAGATAAAGGTGGACTTCAGAAAGCGCGGCAAGGATGCGGTGCTTGAGATATCCAACAGGACCGACACCGAGCTCACCAACGAGTCGCTGTCGCACGTCTTTGAGAGGTTCTACCGCACGGACAGCTCGCGCAACTCCGCGACTGGCGGTCACGGTATAGGGCTTTCGATGGCGAGTGCCATTGTCGGCGCGCATAACGGAAAGATCACTGCCCGCACATCGGACGGGCACGACTTCATCGTAAACGCGTCCATACCGCTTGCATAAGCGGCAAACTAAGAAAGAGAAACACGCGCGCAGCTGCAGAAGCGCGGCTGCGCGATTAAATTGCTGTTTGAAGGAAGGAAGAAAATGAGACCGGAAGATCTGAGAAAGATCAAAAAGAGAATAGACGGAACACTGAGCAATTTCCGCAGCATCTACGGATGCTACGTGAACGCCGCGGGTGAAGTCGTGGCGAAGATGGAGATCCCAGTGCTGGATATGGAGACCGAGGAGCGTGAGATGTACGCGACGCTTCTGAAGAAGGTCCTCTCCGGCACGCAGGACAGGAACCAGATCACCGTTGAGTTCCCGGCAGACAAGGTCGAAAGCAGCGATGAGCACAGGCTGCTCATGGCGCTCAAGAGCACGCAGCTCAGAGATGAGAGCATGCGCGACCTTCTGTACAGCAGGATAATCGAAAATCTCGACATGAGCGGCGAAAGCTTTGTCATCTTCCTCGCTGCAGACACCTACGACCTCAGAACGAAGGACGTCAAGGATGAGGAGTGGTCCGAGGAGTCGAACGAGCAGTTCGAATACTTCCTTTGCTCGATCTGTCCGGTAAAGAACTCGAAGGCGGCGCTCCAGTACCTTCCGGGGCAGCAGGAATTCAGGGGCATATCCACGGGCACGCTGCTGGCGGCACCTGTGCTCGGCTTTATGTTCCCGGCGCTCGACGAGGGCAGCGCGGACATCTATGAGGCGCAGTATTACACGAAGAGCACGGCCGAAAACCACGGCGAGCTCATCAGCGCTCTCTTCGCTGTGGAGAATCCTCCGATGGCAGCAGAGGTCCAGAAGGAGACCTTCAACTTCACGCTGGCGGAGTCGCTCGGCGGCGAGTGCAGTCTTGATGTTGTCACGTCGCTCCAGGCAAAGCTCTCTGCAAAGGCCGAGGCTGTGAAGGAAGAAAGTCCGTCCGCGATCGCGGAAGTATATATAGAGGACATCGAGGACATGCTCGCGGGCAAGGGTGTTTCGGATTCGAAGATAAAGGACTTCAGCGAATCGGTCGGCAAGCGCTTCGACGGAGCGAGCAGCTTCAATATAGGGAACCTCATACAGAAGCGTTCCTTCGAGGTGAAGACGCCCGAGACAAAGATCGTCACCGACCCTGAGAACGCGCTCCGCATAAAGACGCGCAAGATCGACGGCGTGACATACATTCTGGTGCCGGCCGGCGAGAGCGTCACGGTAAACGGCGTCGAGATAAGCACGAAGACTGAAGAATAGAGACAGCGCGCCGCGTCCTGCAGACAGAAAACCGACTTGATAAAAGAGATCCGAAAAAATCCGGATCTCTTTTTTAGTTTAAGTTTGATTTAAGTTTCGGTGTTTATCATAGGCACTGTAAGGAGGAAGAGCCATGGGATATCAGGCGGTATTCAAAAGATATGAACTCAAATACATGGTCACGGCTGACCAGAAGGAAAAGATCCTTAAGGCCATGGAGCCATACATGGAGCCGGACCGCTTCGGCAGATCGACCGTCAGGAATCTGTATTTCGACACTGACGACTTTGTGCTCGCAAGACATTCCATCGCGAAGCCGGACTATAAAGAAAAGCTCCGCATCAGAAGTTACGTGAAGGCGGATGCCGGAAGCACGGTGTTCGTAGAGCTCAAGCGTAAGTTTGACGGAGTCGTATATAAAAGGCGCATAGGTCTCCCGGAATCATCCGCGATGAAGTGGATGGCCGGCATCATGGACAAGACGCTCGAAGCAGAACTCGACAAGGAGTCGCCGCAGGTGGCAGCAGAGATCGAGTACTTCGCAGGACTCTATAAAGGGCTCAGACCGGTGATCTACCTCTCGTATGACCGCGAGGCGTACAGGATGAGAGAAGGCGCTGCTGACGCAGACGGCGGCTCGGAATTCAGAGTCACCTTCGACAGCAA
Source organism: uncultured Eubacteriales bacterium (assembly GCA_902778585.1). Classification (GTDB taxonomy): domain Bacteria; phylum Bacillota; class Clostridia; order Peptostreptococcales; family Anaerovoracaceae; genus Crickella. The sequence continues at coordinate 84,045 of CACYYD010000006.1, forward strand.
TATCTTCTGCAGAGAGACAGAGCTCACGCTGGAGTCTGAAGTGTATGGCACGCCGATCCTCGAAGACGGGATGTTCCTGATGGAGCTCAAGTGCCCGGGCGCGATCCCGCTCTGGCTCACAAAGGTCCTCTCGGAGGAGCGCATATACAAGACATCATTTTCAAAATACGGAAGAGCCTACTGCAGCTTCATGGATAAGACACCCAGCGAGCGCTCGCACTCGATCGCGGAGGCCGGATACCTGGGCTGGGCTGCAGCAGCGGCAAATCAGAATACAGGATATGCGGGCAAACGCCGCACACGCAGGAGATTCTCTTTCGGCGGCAGAGCGACCGCATAAGATACAGAGGCGCGCAGGCCACATATAGAATAACCAATAACAACTTTAAATAAGTTTTCTTCATACATTTTCTTCATAAAAACATACCTTCATACATTTCCAGCAGAGGCCCCTGCCACGTGCAGGGGCTTTTGCTTTGACCGAAAAATGCGCCACCAGGAAAAACCGAAAAAAGCCGGACCTTTTAGTTTCGTTTAAGTTTCGGCCGTTATTATGCGGGTGTAAAGAGAAGGAACGGCCGGCTCGGCCAGGAGCGGCAGAGCAAAAGCGATGTGCGAAGCCAGGACCGGCACAGACATAAATGGAGGTAGAAACGATGAATGAATTGCTGACAAGTATTTACGAAAGCCAGACGGCTGTATCGATAAGCTTTACGGATTTCGCGGCTGCGTTCGCGGTATCCATCGCACTGGGCCTGCTGATCTCGGCAGCCTACATGCACAACACACGTTACACCAAGAGTTTTGTGGCGACACTCGCGATGCTGCCGGCCATCATCTGCGTGATCATCATGATGGTCAACGGAAGCGTAGGAACAGGAGTCGCGGTCGCCGGAGCGTTCAGCCTCGTAAGATTCCGCTCTGTGCCGGGAACGGCTAAAGAGATCTGCGCGATCTTCCTGGCAATGGGCACCGGCCTGATCACCGGAATGGGCTATCTCGGACTCGCGGCGATCTTCGCGGCAGTGCTCTCGCTGGCGATCGTGATCTTCAACCATCTCGACCTCGGGTCGAAGAAGAACGCCGACAGATACAAGAGCATCAGGATCGCGATCCCGGAGGACCTCGACTACAGCGGTGTTTTCGATGACCTCTTCGCGGAGTACACGAGCTCTTGCGAACTCGTAAATGTAAAAACAACAAACATGGGAAGTATGTTCAGGCTCACATACGATGTGACACTGAAAGAACCTGAAAGAGAAAAGGAACTCATAGACAAGCTGCGCTGCAGAAACGGCAACCTCGAGATCAACGTATCGAGGCAGGGCTCGGCGGCGACAGAGCTGTAGACCTCACCGGGAAGGAGGAAGCATAAATGAACAAGGATTATAAGAACAAGACATATAGCGACGACGGGGTGCAGAAGGGCTTCATGACAAAGGCCCTGATCTCGATCCTGGCACTGATACTGGCATTCGCGCTGACACTGACATCCTGCGGGACGGCCTCCGGCGCAAGCAGCTCGGCGGTAACAACGACCTCATCGGAGCAGTCGGAGGACAACGCGGTGAGCAAATCGGAGATGTTCACGGATCGCGACCTCTCGGACGAGTACGACGAGAGCGAGGCTGAGACCATCACTCTGAATGGAAGCAGCGCTGAGACCTCGGTGGCCTCAGGCGTGAGCATCGACGGAAGCACAGTAATGATCTCGGCTGAGGGCGTGTATATCGTAAGCGGCACACTGAGCGACGGACAGATCATCGTTGAGGCAGACGATGCCGCAAAGGTGCAGATCGTTCTGAAGGACGCGAGCATCACAAGCAGCACATCGGCGGCTCTCTACGTAAAGTCGGCCGACAAGGTATTCGTAACAACAGTAGAAGGCACTGAGAACACGCTGGCAAACGGCGGAAGCTTCACTGCCGACGGAGACACAAACATTGACGGCGCGGTCTACGCGAAGGATGACATCACGTTCAACGGAAGCGGCAGCCTCACGATCACATCGCCGGCCGGCCACGGAGTCGTCGGAAACGATGACGTCAAGTTCGGCGGCGGCACATACACGATCACTGCATCGGCTCACGGCGTGAAGGCCAACGACAGCGCACGCTTCGCAGAGTCCGACGCAACTATCACAGCGGGAGCCGACAAGGACGGCGTCCACGTTTCGGACAATGATGACGCGAGCGCGGCAGAGTCCGACAGCTTCTTCTACATCGCCGACGGCACTCTGACCATCAGCGCGCAGGATGACGGCATCCACGCCGATGCGCAGGTCATCATCGAAGGCGGCACGATAACAGTAAACGAGTCCTACGAGGGCATCGAAGGACTTTCCATAAATATCAGCGGCGGCAGCACGACCGTAACTGCAAGTGACGACGGTCTGAACGCTGCAGGCGGCAACTCGGCAAGCGGCAGCCAGGCATTCGGCGGCGACGACTGGAACGGCGGCGGAATGATGAGCGACGGCGGAACAGACGGAAGCATCACCATCAGCGGCGGCTCGGTGAAGATCACAGCCGGCGGAGACGGGGTGGATTCCAACGGATCTGTAGAGATCAGCGGCGGATACACGGTCGTCCAGGGACCGACTAACGGAGACACATCGGTGCTCGACTACAACGGAACAGCAACTGTAAAGGCAGGCACATTCATCGCGACAGGCGGAGCCGGAATGGCTCAGAGCTTCTCCTCGGCAGATCAGGGCCTCATCGCTGTAAGCGTGGGGAATCAGTCCTCGGGAAGCACGGTAACACTGAAGGATGAGTCCGGCACAGTGATCGCAGAGACTACACCTGAACTTGACTACGCTGTCGTATACATCAGCACTGAGGACATGGCAGCGGGCAGCACATACACACTGACTGCAGGAAACTACAGCGAGAGCATCACTCTCAGCGAAAACATCTACAGCAACCTCGCCGGCGGAATGGGCGGCATGGGAGCAGGTCTCGGCGGAGGCGGTCCCCGAGGCGGAATGAACGGCGGCCAGGGCGGCGGAAGACCGCAGGGCGGTCCGGGAGGAATGAACGGCGGCCAGGGCGGCGGAAGACCGCAGGGCGGCCCGGAAGCCGGCATGGGAACAGACGGCGTGACCGGAGCAACTCAGATGGCAGGAGATAATGCTGCCTGACTGAAAGGAGGCAGGCTATGAGAAACAGGATCATAGCACTTATACCGGCGTATGAGCCGGATGCGAAAATAATCGATCTGACTAAGGAATTGAAAGACAGGCGCTTCGACGTAGTCGTCGTCGACGACGGGAGCGGCCCGGACTACGCGGATCTGTTTGAGAGGCTGGAGCGGGACGCGACCGTGCTGACACACAAGGAGAACCGCGGAAAGGGAGCGGCGCTTAAGACGGGACTGGAATATATAGGCAAGTATATGGCGTACACGGAATCCGTGCTGACGGGAACCGGAACGGAAACAGTGTCGGGCAGGGACGCGGTCATCGTGACCGCGGACGCGGACGGCCAGCACCTGCCTGATGACATAGAGAGGGTGGCAGAGATCGCAGCCGCAAGGCCGTCCGCGCTTGTCCTCGGCAGCAGGGCGCTTGCCGGGGACATCCCTGCCCGGAGCCGCTTCGGCAATACCGTTACCCGTCACGTATACAGCGCCGCGACCGGCGTCAGGATCCATGACACACAGACAGGCCTCAGGGCATTTCACAGAAGCATGATCCCGAGGCTCCTCAAGATAGAAGGCGAGCGCTACGAATATGAGATCAATATGCTTATGCAGCTGGCGTCCGAGGGCGTTCCGATCATAGAGGAACGCATCGAGACGGTCTACGAAGACAACAACAGCGGCTCTCACTTCAAAACTTTCAGGGACTCGTTCAGGGTGTACAAGGAGATCCTGAAATTCTCGGCATCATCGCTCGCAAGCTTCGCGATCGACTACTGCATGTACGCCGCGCTCCTGGCAGCGACCGGCGCGGCGGGCCTCGCAAACGGACTGATCATCTCCAACATCGGAGCGAGACTCGTGAGCGGCGCCGCAAACTATACGCTCAACCGCAGGCTGGTCTTCAGAAGCAGGACGGGTTTCGCGAAGTCGGCGACGCAGTACATACTGCTGGCGGCCTTCATACTCGCGGGCAACACCATAGTCCTGAGCACTCTCGCCGGCACGCTCGGCATGAACAGCCTGCTGGCGAAACTGATCACCGAGATCATCTTCTTTGTGATCAGCTGGACGGTGCAGAAGTACGTGATCTTTTTCAAAGAGACCGAAGGGGAAGGCGCAGCGGAAGCGGCCGGAGGTCTCGCAGCTCAGAAGGAACAGGTGGACGGGCAGTAAGGCCCTCGCCACGGAAAGGCGGCAAGCTATGATAAAAAAACATAAAGCGCTGCTCGCGTACATGCTGGCGCTCGCGGTATTCACGACATACGTAGTGATGGACACCTTCGTCATAAGCAGGGTGTACAGCGAAGCGTCCGGCGGCGGAAGCGAGGCGGCGATGCAGATAGAACAGGATACGGAAGACGGAACCGCGCAGGATGACGCGGCCGCAGAAGATGCGGATGAAGAGGGCAGCCACAAGCGCGGCCCGGGAAGCGGCAGCGGAGGACCACCTTCGGGCGGACACGGCCCGGGAAGCCACGGAAGCGGTGAGCACAGCGGCAGACCGGGAGGCAAGAAGAGCAGCAGCTCATCATCATCGGGAAGCAGCACATCATCTCAGAGCAGCTTGTCCTCAGACACATCGTCTTCCTCAACTTCCTCTTCGTCTGCAGCATCATCAGCCGTTAGTTCATCGGCTGACAGCTACAGCGACGGCAAGGTCTCGATAAACTACAAGGAATATACTGTGAACGACACGACGATCCACGTCGCAGAGGTCAGCGCCGACTCGGCATCCTATCTCAAGACTGCATTCGCACAGGGATCGTACGGCAAGAACGTAACGGCAACGACTTCCGACATCGCAGACAGCGTCGATGCCATACTGGCGATCAACGGCGACTACTACGGCGCAAGAGAAAAGGGTTATGTGATAAGAAACGGAGAGATCTACAGAAGCACGGCGAGCGACGGTGCTGAGGACCTGGTCATATACGAGGACGGGTCTTTCGGGATCATAAATGAGAGCGAGATAACGGCGGAACAGCTTCTCGCTAAGGGCGCTGTCCAGACTCTGTCGTTCGGACCGGCGCTGCTGGAAGACGGCAAGATCTCGGTCGACTCGGACGATGAGGTAGGCCGCGCGATGGCGAGCAATCCCCGCACCGCGATAGGTATAAAGTCTGACGGAACATATCTCTTCGTCGTTTCCGACGGAAGGACGGACGAGAGCGAAGGTCTGTCGCTTCTGGAGCTTGCGCAGTTTATGCAGTCGCTCGGAGCGGAGACAGCATACAACCTTGACGGCGGCGGGTCCTCCACCATGGTCTTCAACGGCAGTGTGGTCAACACACCGACAGGCGGCGGGATAGGAAACGGCAGCGGAAGCGAAAGGAAGGTGAGTGACATTGTATACATCGGATACTAATGAGACCGTAAAAGAACTCAAAACCGGCATGATATACCTGGCGGCATCACTGATCATAGCGGCGGCCGCTGCGGTATACGGGCTCTTCAGCCACGGGGTCTACTCGTACTGGATGACATACGCGTTCATGGTGCCGCTCCTTCTGGGAGCCATGCCGCATCTGATCTCGGCGCTGAAAAGTGAGACGCGCAGAGCGGGCGGCTCCGGAGGACTGAATGACGATCAGCCGGGCAAGACCGGCACGATCGGGAAGATATTCTCGGGAGATATCCAGCTCGCGGTGATCGCGGCTCTTACGGCGGGCAGCCTCCTGAAGGGCGCGCTCGACATCTACGGCACAACGAACAGACTGCTGATCGCCTATCCGGTCATCGCGGTACTGACGCTCATCGCTGCTGTGATCCTTTCAAAAAGAGGAGAATCAAAAACGCCGGGCGGACCGGCGATCGAAACAGCGGAATGATGCGGATATCAGCGGAGCGCCCTGAGCGCCAGTGCTGATGCGATGCCGACGAGTATCCCGGCGGCGATACCGCTGAACATAAGTACAGGGAAATAGAAGAATATGCGCAGGTCCTCGATGAGGGCCGCGGCAACAAATAGCTGGCCAAGGTTGTGAAGAACGCCCGCGGCCATGCTGACACCGGTCACTGAAAAGAGGCCGGTTTTTTTGAGCAGTATCATTCCCGTGAGGCTCACGATGGCTCCGGCGAGGGCGTACAGCATGCCGAAGACTCCGTTGAAGAGGAGCCCCGCAAGCACGACTCTTATGACGCTGACGGCCGCCGCATCCTTTGCGCCGAACTTGTAAAGAGCCACTACCGTGACCACATTCGCTATGCCAAGTTTGATGCCGGGCACGCCCGGGTTGTATGGTATAATGGCTTCGACATACGAAAAGATGAGCGCAAGTGAAGCCATCAGGCCGACTCTTGCGATGAACGACGCGCTTATGCGTCCGCTGCGGTTTGTCTGTCTGTGCGCTGCACTGCCGGACTTACGAGGTGACTGAGTCATAGCCGCCTCCTTTCTGCCCCGCTTCGATGCGGACCACAAGCCTGTTCGGCAGGCATACGATGCTTTCGCCGGCTGCCGAGATGCTGCCGTGCTTCACGCAGATCTGGTTCTTGCATGAGGCCTCGGTGACAGAGACCGCTCCGCCGCTGACTGTTACCACATTGTAATAGTCGTACTGCGCGGATGCCGGCTCGTCGCTGCTGACTGACGGAGCGTCTGTCTTGTTCTGCTTCGGAGCAGGAACGATGATGACACGGTCCTCCGAGAGTGGATATGTCGCGTAGAGATCTCCGCCGGACTCGATGACCACCTTCGCGTCCCCGCCTGCAGCGGAATGCGAAAGTGAAAGCGCAGCAGAAGCGGCCAGTCCGATCACGACCAGCACTGCAAATAGTATTATGTCTGCTTTTCTGATAAACTGCTTCATAATTGATTTCATTATAGCATGGATAAACTGACGCACAGAAGAAAACTGAATAGGCACGCTGCGACCGCAGCCGTCATGGCCGTGATAATAGCGGCCGTCTTGCTGTGCGGATGCGGAGCAGGATCAAAGGCTCCCGAACCCGTGTCGAACGACGGATACTTCCTCGACACCATCTGCAGCGTCTCGGTCTACCGCATGACAGCGGAGGACGGGAGCGTAAAGGATGCGTCCGGAATGGAGGATGAAGCTCTTGACGTCATAAACGGTTCCTTCGAGGTATGCAAGGACCTCGAGTCGAAGCTGAGCCGCACAAGGAAGGACTCCGACGTGAGCCGCATCAACAGCGCAAAGGGCGAATGGACGGAGGTCAGCGCAGAGACCCTCGATCTCATACAGAAGGGCGTCGCTTACTCAGAACTTTCGGGCGGTGACTTCGACATCACTGTCGGCGGAGTCACAAAGCTGTGGGACTTCCACGCCGCTGAGGGTGAGGCGAAGATCCCGGATGAAGAGGCTGTCGCAGAAGCCGTGAAGCATGTCGGATATGAGGGCGTGGAGACCGATGGAAACCGCGTCAGACTTGCGGACCCTGAGGCCGAGATAGACCTCGGAGGCATCGCGAAGGGCTACATCGGCGACTGCATGACAGAGTACCTCGAGGAGCGAGGCGTAGTCTCGGCGGTCATCAACCTGGGCGGCAACGTCATATGCATCGGAGGCAAGACTGACGAAAGCGGATTCGTCATCGGAGTCGAGACTCCGTTCAGCGACCGCAGGGAGATAATCGGAACGGTCGAAGCTGCCGACAAGACGCTCGTTACATCGGGCATTTATGAGCGCAGGATAGAGGTTGACGGCAAGAGCTATCATCATATTCTGGACACCGCGACCGGCTGGCCGGTCGAGACCGACCTTGATGCCGTGACCCTTATAGCAGACAAGGGCAGCTCGGCGGACATCGATGCCCTGAGCACGACCTGCCTCATAAAGGGCGCGGATGAAGGAATGAAACTCATAGAAAATACGGACGGCGTCGAAGCCATTTTTGTTCTGAGCGACGGAAACATCAGAACGACTGACGGCGCCGGATTCGAGAAGGAATAGATGTCTGCGGCGAAGCAGTCGCAGCAAAGGAAGAAAAATGAAAAAGATACTCGTAGTGAACGATGACGGAATACAGGCTGTTGGAATGAAGTCCCTGGTAGAGGCTCTCGGCAAATTTGCCGAGGTCTATGTCGCGGCACCCGCAGAGCAGCAGAGCGGCAAGAGCATGGCGATAACCTTCATGCGCGAGATGCATGTGGAGGAGCGCGAGCTCAGCGGCGCTGTGGAGGCCTATGCGGTCGAAGGAACGCCTGCCGACTGCGTGAAGTGGGGCCTCGGAAAGCTGAAAAGCGAGGGCATAAAGCCCGACTATGTCATAAGCGGCATCAACATGGGGCACAACCTCGGCGCGGCGGCCTATTATTCGGGCACCATCTCCGCCGCGAAGGAGGGCGCGCTGAGCGGTATAAGATCGATCGCTCTGTCCGTTGGAGACCATGGAGCTAAGCACTTCGACTACGTGCTCGGCATGCTGCCGCGTCTTCTTGAGATGTCGTCAGAACTCTCGCCGTCGGTCATACTCAGTGTCAACGCGCCTGATCTGCCGGCATGGGAGATAAAGGGCGTGAAGATAGTCCCGGCGGCTCCTTTCGGCTACGGCGAGCTCTTCCTCTTTGAGCGCATGGAAAGCGGCGACCACCAGATGATGCCGAAGTACGTGGAGCGTGACGGTCTGATGCGCTACGATTACGACTGGATGGAGCAGGGATATGTCGCCGTCTCGCCTATATCCACGCAGCTGAGCGACAGGGCGTCACTCATGAAACTCAAGGGTCTTACGATGCAGTCGAAGTGCCTTACCGTTATAGTGGACGCGCAGCAGGGCATGCTGACTCGCCTCAAAAAGCCGGGCAGATTCAGCAAGAGGATAATAAAGCTGGCGCACTGCGTGAGCAGGATGAGCATGCCTATTCTGGTGACGGAGTCGGCTGATCTCGGAGATACTCTTCCGGAGCTGAAGAAGTACCTGAACGAGTCCGAGACCGTAGTCCATATACAGCCCGACGCCTGGTCCTCGCCTGAGATGGACAGGTTCACGGGAGTGATAGATGTTGACAGCGTGATGATCGCGGGAGCGGCATCGAATGTTGAGCTGCTCCAGACTGCTCTTGGCTTCAATGCGAAGGGCTTTGAGACCATCATTCTCGAGGACTGCTGCGGGGCTGCAGGCAAGAGCGACCACAGGGCAGCGATGAAGATCCTGGAGGAGCGAGGATGCCGTATAAGCACTCTGGAAACTGAGGTTATGAGACTTGCGGGGGGATGCAGCAGACAGGTTCTGGACGCCGTCAAAAACATACTGTTTGCTTGACACGGTCTGGCCGATGTTGTAGTATCTTTAGTGCTATGCGCTGATGTAGCTCAGTAGGTAGAGCACTTCCTTGGTAAGGAAGAGGTTTCGGCAGTTCGAGTCTGCTCATCAGCTCCATGCAACCCGTTTAGGGACAGGGACGCTTGTCCCTAAATTTTTCAAAAATTCAAGAATAACGTTATTATTTGAAGGAGGAAGTTAAATGGCAAAGCAGAAGTATGAGAGAACCAAGCCGCATATCAACATCGGTACAATCGGCCACGTTGACCACGGCAAAACAACTCTTACAGCAGCTATCACATCTGTACTGAACAGAAAGTAC
>CACYYD010000007.1 GCA_902778585.1 uncultured Eubacteriales bacterium
CGAAAAAGTCGAAAAACTCGAAAAAGTCTAACTCCAAATATTCTAAAGTCTCTCATGGAGAACTGCCTTATTCAAGGCACCGTTATATTAAGCGCTTACCATACAAGTCTCAAAAAACACCCTGCATACCCGTATAATTATAAATAATTGGAATGCTGATTTAGCACTGCTGAACTGTCCTTATAGCATTTTAAATAATGTTCCTTTTTGAGAATACTTCTGGTCCAAGCACGTTTCCTTCAAGAGTATCTGTGCAAGGGGTTATGATTATGTTTTATAATACTAAAAGAAAGATAGAGAGATATATATAATTATTATTAATCGAAGAACACTTATGAAGAAAGAAGACCTTTGGGCGAAAACCCTCAAAAATGAACAAGGGGAACCTGTAATAGGCGAGGATGGCTATCCGATAATAGGGGAGTCTCTACTTGACCACATGAAAGCGGTTGGGAATACTGCGGCCCGAATCGTTGGCGATAGTTTGTATTTTGAGCTGGAAGAAGAGCTTGCAGGCTATCTTGGCGTGCCAAAAGAGGAAGTCATTCCGATAGTTAAATACATTAGTGCTATGCACGATATCGGTAAATGCCATCCTCACTTCCAAAAGCTTGCGATGGATCTGGGCGAATATGCTCCGGCGCAGAATGCGCTTACGGAATATCGTCATGAACTGGGAAGTGAAGCGATAGCTAAAAGGATCTGGAAAAGTAATAAGCTGTTTGATATGAAGACAACAGAGTTCTTTTCTTCAATCTTGCGACTGCATCATCAGCGCAAGGGAAAAAGAGGAAAGAACTATTCCTGCAACGGCTGGGAAGGATTGCAAAATGAAGTAGAGGCTGAAATAAGAAGATGGAGTGGTATAAAACCATTCGCTATCAATGGTCATTGTGATGCTGCATGTACTCTAATTGCAGCTATATTAATATTGTCAGACTGGATCGCATCCAGTGATGACATAGATGGCGCGTTCCGAGCGATGCATTTAGCCAAAGCAAATTCACTTGAAGCCGGGTCATTCAAAGATATATTTGGATTTGAACCAAGGACATTGCAAAAGGAACTCGAACAGCAAATAGCTACATTACACGAAATGCCTCTTCTGGCAGCGATAGAGGCTCCAATGGGTGAAGGGAAGACAGAGGCTGGCATTTTTCTGGCATTTAAAATGGCAGAGTATTGGAAGAAAAACGGGCTGTATTTTGCACTCCCTACGACAGCTACTTCTAATCAGATGGTTGGACGTGTAAGAAAGATAATTCAGGATGAGGGGGATGCTGAACTCATCCATTCTACTTCCTGGCTCATTGATAATGAAGAAAGGAATCTTTCTTTAGAAGACAAACTTGATTATTTAAAGTGGAAGGGCCCGAAAAGAAGAGCCATGCTTGCGCGCTTCGGAGTAGGCACAGTTGACCAAGCAATGACAACGGTGCTGAAAGTGAGATATGGTGTACTGCGTATTTTAGGGCTCTCGAATAAAGTCCTGATAATAGACGAACTGCATAGCTATGACGCATATATGTCGACCATTCTGGAACGCCTGGTTGAGTGGTGCAAGGAACTGCTCATACCGGTCGTAATGTTGTCTGCAACGCTGCCTAGATCCCGGAAAGAGCAGATGCTGAAGATAAGCTGTCTCAGAGAAGGAGTGTATCCCATCGTAACAGAAGTATTTCTTAATGGTAATGTTGAAGAATTGCCTATAACTTCTGTATTCAAACAATGGGATGTAGCAATAGATTTCAAGGATAGAATCACAGACATACCTGAAAAGGGCTGCACCCTCATAATCGCTAATACTGTAAAAAAGGCGATTGAGATATATGAGAATTTGGAGCTCCCTGCTGAAGAAAAAATGCTTTTCCATTCCAGATTCACAATAGCCAGAAGGGAAGAGATAGAACATAAAGTAACAAGGATGTTCGGAAAAGGCGGAAACAGACCTGCTCGAATGGTTCTTGTAGCTACACAGGTGGTTGAACAAAGTCTAGACGTAGACTTCGACAGGATGTATACGGAACTGGCTCCTATAGATCTTGTACTGCAAAGAATCGGAAGATTGCACAGGCACGATATCCAAAGGCCTGCAGGGTTGGAAAAGCCAAGATGCACAGTATTCGCAGATGGCCTTGGAACCGGACGATTCATATACTATGAACTGCTGCTTGAGCGCAGCCGGGATCTGCTAACGGATCTCCATACAATTCATATCCCAACAGATATCCCAAGACTTGTCGAGACAGTATACAGCGATGAACCAGACCAGGATAGACTGGAAGCATTTATTGAAAGACAAACTGACACAACAATGCAGGAGGGCACTGCAAAGAGCATGATCCTGCCACAACCGAAGTCTAACTACTTTTGCCTATATCATCAGGATGAATTATGGGATGACGAAGATGAATTTGTAGATGCTCATACTCGTCTCGGTGCAGACAGCGTTCGCATGTGTATAGTGCCGCAGGAATTGTATGAGAAGGTAAAGGGGAAACCTTACATCGACACTGTAACGGCTAAAGAACTATACAGATACATGATAACGGCAGGCAAAAGTTTCAGAAAATATCTGGATGTAAATGAACACTTCCGTGGCCAGGGAAAGCTTTCAGGATGTGAGATCATCAAAGCTACGAATGGCCATGACCCAACGGAAACTATGAAATGCGTGGGAATGCGGGCGGACAAAGAACTTGGCTTGATTACGGAAGGATAGGAAGAACAATGTACAACTTATTGACAGAAGAGTGGATCCGTGCAACATCAAAAGATGGCACATCGAAAGAATACGGTATTCTTGATCTGATACTGAATTCGCAAGAGCTTTTAGGGATAACTGATGATTCCCCGATAATTGAATATGGTATCTACCGGTTTCTCTTTGCATTCCTGATGGATGCATATCAGCCTGAAACAGTATTTGATATCACGGAGCTTTTGGAGCGTGGGAGTTTTGATGCTGAGGTAATTCACAATTACATAACTCTATGTGAGGGGGAGGGAGTATCTTTCGATATTTTCGACCAAGCCAATCCGTTTATGCAGGAAACGATCAAGGATGATATCAAGAGGAAGAGTGTGGCTGCGCTGAATCCAATAGTACCTACAGGCACCAGCCGTACATTTTTCGATCACGGACTGGAAAATACTCGCAGCTTTTCGAAAGCAGAGGCTGCAAGAGCATTGTTCTCAACAACGATATTCCCGCGCGGTGGGTCAGGATATTACGCATGCATCTCCGGTGAAGGGTTGGTGTTCAATATCCTTATGGGAAAGAATCTCTTCGAAACACTTGTCTTCGGAATGGTCTCGAAGAGTGATACCCATCTTGATTATGGGAAACCTTACTGGAGGGACAAGGGCTTTGCCCCAAAAGAAAAGCGCGTAGATACAACGCTCCTATATGGCCTGACATTCCCGATCAGGCAGGTAAACCTTCTTGAGGAATCTGAAGAGCTTACGACTATCCATTTTGCTCCAGGACTGAATCCGTCAATAGAATACTGGAGAGATCCATATGTCGCATATCAGCAGGGAAAAGATAAGCTGTATCCGATGAGGGCCTCTCAAGACCAGTCGACAGGAGCGCTAAAGAGCCAATGGAGAAACATATCGACTATTGCAAAAAAGACGGACGGTATACTGATCCTCCGAAATGCAGTTGAAAAAGAGGATGTAAGAGTCGTATCATACGCCATTTTAGTAAACAATGCCATCCAAAATGTAGACCGCTCTGAATTCCTGCTGCCGATATGCATTTACACAGATGAGAGCAAGAATGAACAGGTACAGGAAGAGATACAGAAGTGCGAAGAGATAGCATCGCTGTTGAGGAAATCCATGCACGACACATTAAACAGGGGGAAAACAAAAGTCGCGGATTCGGCTGTACGTGATTATATATTCAGATACTACAATCAATGTGAAACCGCATTCAATGAACAGATAACGGGTACGATCGATATAGATAGTTGGATGCTGCTTGTTGGTGATATCGCTGTCGCAGGCTTCAATGATTTTGTAGATAAATACTGTATCGATTCAGACAGGATAGCTGAGGCAATCAAACAAAGAAATAATATGTGTATAAAACTAGGAAAAATGGGATGGAAGAAAACTACTGCAGGTAATTGATGAATCAGGAAAATGAATAAAAGAGGTCTGAACATGGAGGAAAGGAGAAGAAATGTTTGAAAACATGGAAAGGCTAAGCAAAAGTGGAAGGGTAAAGCTTCGTAGGGCTGCAGGAAAGATGATCCATGAAGTCGATGCAGAAACTATAAGCGCCTTCTATACTGCCTGCCATTGCAAACGAGAATATGAAGAAAAGGCATTTCTGGCGGCCTGCCTGTTAGCAGGACAAGTCACAAATGGTAACACTTTACTGGCAAAAGCATGGAAGGAGCACATCGAGAGGGAGAAGTCAGCCAGCCTTGAAAGACGCATGATAAAGCTTCTTGATATGCAATGGGACGGAAACTATGCCAGCGCTTTATGGCGCATAGTGAAAATGCTGGACCGTATGGACATTGATTATGAAAAGCTTGTATGGGACATCATCCATTGGGATGATGAAGACAGGAACGTACAAAAGAATTGGCTTAGAATGATTTACAGCGAAGATGAGATCAAAGTGAAGGAGGAAAAATAATGGCACATATCGTTGAGATCCATTTATTGAAAAACTATCCGTACAGCAACCTCAACCGTGATGAAGCAGGAACACCGAAAACAGCGGTATTCGGAGGAGTCAACAGGGGACGAATATCCTCTCAGAGTCTGAAACGTTCCTGGAGGCTTCGCTTTGATGAACTGTTTGGGGCCCCTGTCACCAGCAAGAGAACCAGAAAAATGCCTGAAGTAGTTAAGGATGTACTGGTACAGAAGGGAATCGATGAGGAAGCAGCACTTGTTGGCATGGAAATGCTTGCAAAAAGCTTTGGAGCAAATGAAAAGTCTGTTAGCACAACGGGACAGATAATCCCGCTTGGCAACGAAGAAATCGAGATCATAGCGGATTATATGGAATCGATCTTAGCAGGCAAGACTGCTGATGAACTTAAGGATCAGTACCTGAAGAAGGATTCTAAAGAGTTTGGTGCATTCAGGAAAGAACTTGGTAAAAAGACTTCAAACTGCGGAAATGCTGTCGACATTGCACTCTTTGGCAGAATGGCAACATCTGAACTTATAAGCGACGTAGAAGCTGCAATGCAGGTCGCTCATGCAATAAGTACTAATAAGGTGGAACTTGAAGAGGATTTCTTTACCGCAGTTGATGACATGCTCATGGGTGATGAGACAGGTGCAGCTATGATGGGCGTAACCGAAAACGATTCATGCTGTTACTATGAATATGCAGCACTTGACCTGGATGTACTGAAAGAAAACCTCAAATATAATGATGACATAGATGAGATCCTTGAGAAAATGATTCCGGCGCTTATAAAGACTATGGCGTTTGCAAATCCTTCAGGCAAGGCAAATTCCACAGGAAGCAACGAGCTCCCGTCTGCGATCCTGATAGAGTACAAAGATGTACCTTATAATCTCTCTAACGCTTTTGTAAAACCTATCAGCGGAGGTGGAGAAGGACTTATATATAACAGTGTACAGACCCTAGCTGATTACTGTGATTTGATGGACCACAAATACGGTATACCTGCAAAGCGCGTATGGTTCTCCGTTCCGGATATTAGTCTTGGATGTGCAGATGATGCGGATTCCTTCAATGATCTGCTGGCAGCGGTTGCTGAGTTTTAGGAGGATAATATGGTTATATCTTTTCGCTTAGAGGGAGCACTTCAAAGCTGGGGAGATCACTCTAAACTCAATTTCAGAGATACCGCAGCTTTTCCAACAAAGTCAGGTGTCATAGGTCTGATAGCGGGTGCGATGGGATTAAAAAGAGATGACCCAAAGATCCCAGAGATGTGTTCTGCCCTCAAGATGGCCGTAAGAGCAGACCGCAGAGGGACTGTCATGGTAGATTATCAGAACGTTGGAAGAACAGTTCAGAGCGATGGTAAAGTCACTGACAGAACTTTACAGACTTGGAGAAACTATCTGCAGGATGCCAGCTTCTTAGTAGTGCTGGAGGGAGAAGAAATACTGCTTGATGATATCCAGGCTGCGCTTTCACACCCTGTGTGGGTACCATACCTCGGAAGAAAAAGCTGTCCTGCAAGTGTTCCCATCCTGGCAACTAAGCATGAAGGATGCATAGACACAGTTCTGCATGATACCGAGACCGTTGCTCAAAGAAGAGATACTGTGATCTACTGTGAGATCGATGGTGAATCCGGCATCTGGAAGAACGATATCATATTGCCGCGAACAAGAGCTAATCAGCCGAATTATGACAGAAGACGTGTACAACTTGCGAAACTGGATATCTGACTTAAAGGAGGATGAGTATGAAACTAATCAAAATGACTTATGACAGATCCTCAGCCTCGGTTAGACAGTGTCTGGTTGATCGACAGGATATGCATAGGAACATCCAAAGCTTTTTCGGTACAACACGTGAATCTGCAAATGTTCTTTATAGAATAACTAAAGATAAGATCTATGTCAGTTCAACAGTGGATCCAATCGTTGCAGAAAGCAACGGAATGTCTGTTGTTGCCTCAAAAGAAATACCCTTGCGTAACGATGGCGATGTTCTTAGATTCAATGTGTTTACCCGTCCATATAAGAAAAAAAAGGGACACAGGATCCCTCTTATCAAAGAACAGGAAAGACTGGTATGGCTGTACAAACAGGGCAAGCAGCATGGATTCGAAATAATCAATGTTTCAGAAAACGGGCATGGTACAGTCAAGAGTATTTCGAAAGGGTTCGAAATCGAAGGATATTATTATTCTGGAACATTGATGGTTACTGATAAAGAGAAATTCAGTTCTGTATTGGAAAAAGGTATCGGTGCTGAAAAGGCTTATGGACTTGGTTTGATGCTGGTAGTGTGATGCTTGAAAAAACAAAATCATTAAGAACTATACCGCAGTTAAAGGACAGCATGCAGTTGTTTGATTTTTAAACGATTTGTTAAGTATATGCCCCACGTGCGTGGGGATGAACCTGATGTGGACTACTTTGCTGATGCCTATTTAAAATATGCCCCACGTGCGTGGGGATGAACCTACTTCGTTTGGTTACTGCAAACGCGATGCGGTATATGCCCCACGTGCGTGGGGATGAACCCGACTTCACGATCCTCGATGGACTGGTCTCGATATATGCCCCACGTGCGTGGGGATGAACCTGGTCTCGGAGCAAAGAGCATCAAGAACAGCATATATGCCCCACATGCGTGGGGATGAACCCAATGCCGAGACAATCAATGGTGACTATGTTGCATATGCCCCACGTGCGTGGGGATGAACCTGATTGGCTGAACATGGACGCAGAGGAATTTGCATATGCCCCACGTGCGTGGGGATGAACCCGAGAAGGGCGTGGTCGTTAAGGACACACTCGAATATACCCCACGTGCGTGGGGATGAACCTGGACTCTCCCCTGCTAAATCATCGGGTATATCATATGCCCCACATGCGTGGGGATGAACCCAGATCCCGAGGTTCCGAGTAGTACGGATACTCATATGCCCCACGTGCGTGGGAATGAACCCGCGAGTGCTGCTTTAAAGAATGAATATGCCCCACGTGCGTGAGGATGAACCCCCATCTGCGCAGACAGGCGACTGGACAGCGACATATGCCCCACGTGCGTGGGGATGAACCTGTTAATCAGGTAGAACAGACTTCTGCTACTGAATATGCCCCACGTGCGTGGGGTTGAACCCCTATCGAAGGCCTGAGTGAGTCTGAATTCGTGGGATATGTACCAGTATCTTTAAGAATATGCAGTAGCTCGATACCATGTCTTTGGAGAGTGTTTTGCAAAAGGAAGATGCTTCGTGCTAAGAAATGTATTTCACTGACTGGACCTTTTATCAGGTAATTATTCAAAAAAGGACTACTACTACTTTAATATCCTACAGCTGTTTTTTGAGTATATAGCCTTGATGAATAGTTATAGTAAATAGCGACAATGAGACTCTTCATCGCGATCAAGCTTAATAATGAAATGAAAGATTATCTCATGGATATCCAGGATACCATGAGGACTTATGGCGTTCGGGGCAGGGAGACCGTGGCAGAGAATATGCACCTGACGCTTGCTTTCATCGGCGAGTATGATGATCCGGACTATGTGAAGGGCATCGTCGACAGCATTGAGGTAAGGCCTTTCGAGCTGAAGCTTCGGGGCATAGGCGCTTTCCGGGACCTCTGGTGGGTCGGGATAGAGAACAGCGCGCCTCTTGAAGCGGTCGTCCGGCGGCTTCGGAGGGCTCTGGCGGATGCTGGGATCCCGTTTGACAGGAAGAAGTTTAGTCCACACATAACAATTATTAGGAAAGCTGATGGCAGACTGGAAGATGTGCCTGAAAGCGAGTTAAATCAACTGTTTGGGGCATCTATGACGGTGGATCACATCTCGCTCATGAGGTCTTACCGCGGCAAGAATGGGATGATATACACAGAAATATAGAGAGGACAATTGATGGACAAACTTACACAGGCATTTCGTGAATTCAATGAAGAACGCGACTGGGACCAGTTTCACACACCTGAGAATCTGGCCAAGTCGATATGCATAGAGGCAGGCGAGCTGCTGGAGTGCTTCCAGTGGGACAACAACTTTGATAAGGTGCATCTCTGCGAAGAACTGGCAGATGTTTTGAGTTACTGCATCATGCTGGCAGACAGGCTCGATGTGGACATCGAAGAGATAGTCCTTGACAAGCTTGAGAAGACAAAGAAGAAGTATCCTGCCGACAAGGCCAGGGGCATAAGCACCAAGTACGATAAGCTGTAGCTGATGGAGAGATCTCGGGCAAAACAGAATATAGATTTTTCCAGAGGCCCGGTCTGGCGGAGCATCATGGCGCAGGCGCTGCCGCTTACTTTTGCGCAGTTCATACACCTTCTGTACAACGTGGTGGACCGCATATTTATAGGCCACATGGGAGGTGACAGCCTGGCGCTTACGGGAGTCGGACTCACATTCCCTGTAGTGACTCTCATAATGGCATTCACCGCGCTCTTCGGAAACGGCGGAGTCCCGCTGTTTTCCATGGCGCGCGGAGCAGGCAATACCGCACGCGGGCGGAAGATACAGGGCAACTCGATGGCGCTTCTTCTGGTGAGTGCTGTCCTGCTGATGGCTGCGGGCTATGCTTTCAGGCGTCCTGTACTGTTTGCATTCGGAGCCAGCGAGGATTCGTATATCTACGCTGAGCAGTATCTGAATATATATCTTGCCGGCACGGTATTCGTGATGATAACGACCGGCATGAACGGCTACATAAATGCCCAGGGCTTTCCGCGTATAGGCATGCTGTCTGTGGTTCTGGGCGCGGTGGTGAATATAATCCTTGATCCTATATTCATCTTTGCTCTGGACATGGGCGTCTCGGGAGCCGCGCTTGCGACCGTTATAAGCCAGGCGCTGTCGGCGATATGGGTACTGCGTTTTCTGTTCGGGAAGGATGCGGTCATCCCGCTTTCGTGGGAAGACGTACGGATACACCGGAGCATCGCAGGGGAGATAACAAAACTGGGTCTGGCGAGCTTCATCATGCAGGCTACAAACTGCGCTGTACAGGTCGCATGCAATGCTACGCTGCAGCAGTACGGCGGCGATCTCTACGTTGGAGTCATGACTGTCGCAAATTCGATCCGCGAGGTATTCATGCTGCCGGTCAGCGGACTTATCGGAGGTGCGCAGCCTGTTATAAGCTATAATTACGGTGCGAGGGATTACGGCCGCACCAGAGAGGCCATCCGCTTCAATACTCTTGCCGGAGTGGTATATACATTGGCCGCGTGGCTGCTGGTATACCTCTTCCCGGGGCAGTGGATCGGCATCTTCTCGGATGACGCGGCGCTGATCGATACGGGGATCAGCCTTCTGAGGATATATTTCTTCGGATTCGTATTCATGTCGCTGCAGTTTGCGGGGCAGTCGGCATTCCAGTCACTGGGAGATGCGAGACACGCTATATTCTTTTCGCTCCTGCGAAAGATAATCATAGTCGTTCCGCTCACGCTGATCCTGCCGGCTGTAGGATTTGGTGTCAGGGGCGTGTTTATGGCAGAGCCGGTATCCAATGTGATCGGAGGCACGGCGTGCTATCTGACGATGCGGCATACCGTTTTGAGACGGCTTGAAAGGAAAATTGATAGGTCATGATAAGTGCAACAGAAGCTAAAAAACGGCTTATAGACGGGAATAATCGCTATTTGTATGCGACGGCCGGAGTGGGAGAAATCTCGCCTGAGAGGCGAAGAGACACCGCTGAGAACGGTCAGCATCCTTACGCCATCGTCATCACATGCTCGGATTCGCGGGTCATCCCGGAGAGCCTCTTCTCGGCGGGGATAGGCGAGCTGTTTGTGATCAGGGTCGCGGGCAACGTGCTCGACGATCATCAGCTGGGAAGCATCGAGTATGCGGCAGATCACCTCGGCACTAAGCTCATAGTTCTGCTCGGGCACACTCGCTGCGGGGCTGTCGATGCGGCTATCGAGGGTCATACGGGCGGCTTCATAGAGTCGATCCTCAAGGACATACAGCTGGCGATAGGCGATGAGAAAGATGACTTCAAGGCGAGCTGCCTCAATGTGAAGCACGGGGTGGAAACGATAAGGCATGAACTCGAGATACATCCGATCCACGATCCTAAGGGTCTGGAGGTAGCCGGAGCGATCTATCACATAGAAGACGGAAGAGTTGAATTCATATAGTTTGTAGAAAGGGGAACGAAATGGACTTATTTGAAAAGCATATAGACAAGGCTAAAGAGATGATGCAGGGAGCCATCAATGACAGCAAGGCAGGCAAAGAACTCCAGGCGGGCATCGCCGCGCTTGAGGCTCTTCCGACGTTTGAGGGATCCATGCTGTATACGATGGAATTCGAGACCATCGTGACTTACCTCAGGACGCTTGGACTGGTCGTTGAAGACGGCCGCATGGACAATGCTTCCGTTAAGGAAGAAGACAGGAAGGTGATCGAAAAGGTGCAGCCGGCTTCGGCTGTCCCTGAGGACGACGCGGAGCAGCAGGCCATTGAGAAGGCCAAGGCTGTTGCATTCGATACATGCCTCAAGGTTCTTGACGCGCTTGAGACATCAAAGTAAAGTAAGCTAAAGGAGAAGCAAGATGAAGACACTTACAGCATATTTTTCGGCGAGCGGATACACTGCATCGCTGGCTAAGAGAGTGGCACAGGCAGCAGATAGCGATCTGTTTGAGATAAAGCCTGTAAAGCCTTATACAGATGCGGATCTTAAATGGACAAATCCGCTTGCGAGATGCAATAAGGAGAAGATCGGCAAGAAGGATGTGCCTATCGCAGACAAGGTAGAGAACTTTGACGAGTACGATATGGTGCTTATCGGATTCCCGGTATGGTACTATGCCGCTCCGAACATCATCGAGACTTTTGTGAAGAGCTATGACTTCAGCGGCAAGAAGGTGGCGCTCTTCGCTACATCTGGCGGAAGCGACATCACCAAAGCTCCTGCAAAGCTGCAGCCTCTCATGAAGGGCGAGATCGTTGGCGCTAAGCTCTTTGCGGCTGATGCTCCTGTTTCGGAGATAAAGCCTTGGCTCAGCAGCCTGTAGGCATATATAAGGGGAGTATTGGGAAGTATGAAATTATTCAGACGGATCAATCGAAACGTGAATATAAAGCCGGAGATCCTGGCAGATCTGGACAGGTTTCTGAGTGAAGAACTCGTAAGCGAGGAGCCTGAGCTGTACGAGGACGCGGAACTGTCCGTTGAACCGGAACTCTCCGATCATTCGGAATATTCCGGAGACTTCGACGCTTCCTTTGAAGAAGACATTGCGGATCTGCCGGATGAAGCAGAGTATTACCCGCAAAAGACATACAGCTCCAGGAGCTTTTCGGCTCCGCAGGCACCTCTGCCAGACAATTATGAGGGCAAGGCTGTTTTCAGCAGGATAGAGGACGTCTTTGGCGGTCTTGGTGAGACTTTCCAGGAGAAGCTTCTGAAGACGATCGACGAGAAGGGGCTCACAGATGCCCAGGTGTATACGAAGGCCAATCTCGACCGCAGGCTTTTCTCAAAGATAAGATGCAATGTCAATTACAAGCCTTCGAAGTCTACCGCGCTGGCATTGGCTATCGCGCTTGGCCTGGATCTTGACGAGACGACGGATCTTCTGGGTCGTGCAGGTCTGGCTCTGTCGCCGAGCAGCAAGGCTGATCTTATAGTCAAGTACTGTATCATGAACCGGATATACGACATCCTGGATGTGAACGCGCTATTGTACGAATATGACCAGCAGCTTTTAGGCTACTGATATGTCGCCCCTGAGGCGACATTTTTTTATGCCCTCTGCGGTATTTTATTCTCAGATAAACACAGCGGATGAGATACCTGAAAAGGAGGGAAAAACAATGAAAAAAGGACTTACAGAACTCGTGTTGATATTGGACAGAAGCGGCTCGATGAGCGGACTTGAGGCTGACACAATAGGCGGTTTCAACAGCATGATCGAACAGCAGAAGAAGGAAGAGGGCGATGTGTATGTGTCGACCATTCTCTTCGACAATGAATCCGAGGTTATCCACGACAGAGTGGATATCAGGAAGATAGAGCCGATGAATGACAGGCAGTATTACGTGCGCGGATGCACGGCTCTGCTGGACGCGGTAGGAGGCGCTATTAAGCACATAAGTACTGTTCATAAGTATGCAAGGGAAGAGGATGTGCCTGAGAAGACCATCTTTGTGATCACAACGGATGGCATGGAGAACGCGAGCCGCTCTTACGGATACAACGAGGTGCGCCGCATGATAGAGCAGAAGAAAGAGGAGGATCACTGGGAATTCATCTTCCTTGGAGCAAATATCGATGCGGCGAAGGAGGCGGCACGCTTTGGCATAGACTCCAGCAGGGCAGCAAAGTATAAGAGTGACGCTTATGGAACTGAGCTCAACTACAAGGTGGTCTCCAATGCGGTCTGCATGATGAGACAGGCCGAAACCGCAGAAGATATGGATGCGGTGTTTGAAGAGGCCGACGTGCTGGCTCCGATCAGGGAAAACTATGAAGAAATGAAGTGAATGGATCTTCCGGGAGGTGTTATAATCGAAGCGGTAATCTGTATATAAAAGCAGAATAACAGAAAAGGGAGAAACACGATGGAATTCAAAGAAGTAGTAGAAAAGCGTTATTCGTGCAAGAAGTTCGGTGACGAGCAGGTAGCTGCTGAGAAGCTCGAGGCGATACTGAACGCAGGCCGTCTGGCGCCGACCGCAAAGAATCTGCAGGAGCAGCACATTTATGTGGTTCAGTCTGCGGAGGCTCTGGCAAAGATCGACTCGGTGACGCCTTGCCGTTACAATGCTCCTACAGTGCTCGTGGTTGCATTCGACGCAGACAACGTTTTCACATATCCGGGTGAAAAGAGAGATTCCGGTATGGAGGACGCATCGATCGTTGCGACTCATATGATCCTCGCTGCAGCGGATGAAGGCGTGGACAGCTGCTGGGTCAACTTCTTCGACCCTGAGAAGGCTGCCGAAGCGTTGGGTCTGCCTGAGAATGAAGAAGTCCTCATGCTTATGGACCTCGGATATGCAGCTGAAGGCATTGGACCTCTCGCAAATCACGGATCAAGAAAACCGCTGGAAGAGACGGTCACATATCTGTAGTTGCGGACGGATAGTGGCAGAGACGAAGATGTATTGTTTCTGATGTGTTACGCCGGGTCCCGAATCAAATTTTCGATTTAGCGAAGGTGAATTGTTATGCAGAATGGTGTACTCAGCTCTGCAGGGCGGCTCGATCATGAAGGGATGGACGAATGATGACCGTATGATGATCGCCTGCTGCAACGATGGTACAAGACCGGTCATCTTTAAGATCGAGAGGATAGATATCCCTGAAACATCAGAAGAAGAGGAATGGCTGGTAAAGCAGAACTTCACAAACACTGCAGAGGATGCGTATACGGGTTGATAACGTTATGTAAAGAACTCTTTACATTTAGGCTAGGAGGATCAAGCAGATGAAAGCAGAAGCATTTGAAGTAATGAAGAACAGAAGAGCGATCAGAAAGTTCAAGGCAGAGCAGATCACTGATGAAGAGCTGAACGCTGTTCTTGAGGCAGGTACATACGCGCCTACAGGTGCAGGAACACAGGCCGTGCAGATCGTTGCCGTTCAGAGCCCGGAGTACCGCGACAGAGTAGCCGCTCTCAACGCCGCAGTTATGGGCAAGGACATGGATCCGTATTACGGAGCACCGACGATCGTGCTTATCTTCGAGACCGAAGACGGATTCACACACGGATTCGACGGACCTTCAGTGGCCTGCAATATCGTTAACGCTGCATATGCTGCAGGACTCGGTTCGTGCTGGATCCACAGATGCAAGCAGATGTTTGAGATGGAAGAGGGCAAGGCTCTGCTGAAGGAGTGGGGACTTCCTGAGACTCTTATCGGCAGCTGCTCGGTAGCTCTCGGATATGCTGACTGCGAGCATCCGGCTGCAAAACCACGCAAGGAAGGCTACATAGTAAGAGTTTGAGCTGATGGAACTGTTTGATATCGTTGATATAAACGGAGTGCCGACCGGAGAAACGGTAGAGCGGTCGGAAGCTCATGCGAAGGACATCCTCCACAGGACTGCTCATGTATGGGTGGTAAGGATGAAGGATGGCAGACCGCAGGTGCTTTTGCAGAAGCGCGCTGCTGGCAAGGAGAGCTTTCCCGGCTGCTACGATACTTCTTCGGCCGGCCACATACATGCAGGGGACGAACCGCTTGACTCGGCGCTACGCGAGTTTGAAGAAGAACTCGGGATAAAGGCGAGTGAGGCGGACCTGTCTTTTGCGGGAACCTTCCATACGCATTATGAGAAGACGTTCAACACTCAGCCGTTCAGAGACAACGAGATAACCTTTGTCTATGTATACGACAAGCCTGTCGATATCGATTCACTGACTCTGCAGGCTGATGAGGTGGAATCGGTCAGGTGGTTTGATGTGGACTTCGTTAAGGAGATGATCGGGCCACCGAGAGACGAGAAGTTTTGTGTGCCGGCCGATGGATTCGGCCTGGTGCTTGAGTGGCTTGGCCGGACAGGCAGCCCGGATAAAAGGTAAGTGTTGAATAACAAAACCAAAGGAATAATCTGTATTATCGCATCAACTTAAAGCGCTCTCTTATGAGGGCGTTTTTTAGTACATATGCTTTTCTATAATGTGATCGTAAAGGTAGAGGACCTTTGGAAAATATGATCGTAAAGGTTTGGAAAATAAAGGAAAGGCGGTACTAAAATGGATAAGTCAAATATGGATCTCGTTCTGGACATCTTCAAAGCACTGTCGGGCGAACTGCCGGAGCAGTTTCTGTACCGCGAGAGCGGGGACAGTTTTGAACTCAGGACTCTTGAAAGCATCGGAAACAGCATGCCGTCAGAGATGCAGGGCAGCGGCTGGAATCTCATTGGCTGCCAGGTAGCGTAGGACTTTAAGGCATAAAAAAGCGGGGCAGGCGCCGTGATCAGCGCTTGCCTATGCCGTAATCTCGCTCTATAGAAAGGGCGAGAGGAGTATCATTTGTAAAGTAGCTGTCGACCCCAAGGTCGATGGCTCTTTTTATTGATTCTTCGTCATTGAGTGTCCATGCACTAAACTGCTTGCCGTTCTTGTGCGCAAGTTTGCAGTTGGCTTCCGTGATGAGTCCGGCGTTCGCCTTTACCGAAAGGATGTCGACGAACGGGCTGTCTACGCTGCCTTCAAAGGCGGACTGGCTCCAGCACACCAGAAGCTTAGGCATGTCCGGATACTTCTTTTCGAGTTCTTCGAGGACATCCGGATACATGGACTGCA
Organism: uncultured Eubacteriales bacterium; assembly: GCA_902778585.1. Lineage (GTDB taxonomy): Bacteria > Bacillota > Clostridia > Peptostreptococcales > Anaerovoracaceae > Crickella. The sequence continues at coordinate 15,947 of CACYYD010000007.1, forward strand.
CGATTATGACATCGCTGTAGCCGTACTGGTCGACCATATCTTCGAAGGCCTTGGTGCATTTGTCTCTGCCGTCTTTAAGCTCGACGACATAGGTGATGTCTTTGCCGTACTTATCGAAGACCTGGCTGAGGCGGAGCACCGGATTGCCCGCGTAGGTCTTAAGACCGTCGACTGTCTCCGAACTAATGTATTCATACATGCCGTTATACCCGGTCATAGTGACGGCATTTAGGTCATGCGAAACGTACAGGACACCATCGGATGACATGACAACGTCCTGCTCGATATAGCGTGATCCTGCGGCGATGGCTGCATCGTAGGCCTTGAAGGAGTGCTCATCCGGACCTTCCGATCCGCGGTGGGAGTAGACGTGCGAAGCTATAGCCGCTTCCTGAGCTTCCTTCGCCGCTTCCTCTTCGGCTTTGCGCTGAGCTTCTTCGGCAGCCTGCGCTTCTGCAGCGGCTTTTTCTTTGGCCGCGCGAATGCTCATGCTGCGGTGGACAATATATCCCGAAGCCGCAAGCACAAGGATAAGCATCACTGCTATCAATGATTTGAGAGTTTTCTTCTTTCTCATCTTTTTCATCTTATAAAAAGTATAGCATAGCTGAAATCCGGGTTCGTTTTTCTTGATAAGTTTTCAGATTAGGGGCAATAGCCCTTTTATGTATGCAAAAAATACAATCTAAACATTTTTGTTCAAAAGTATTGACATCAAAACCAAAATGTGTAAACTGTAATCAAGAACAAACAATATTGTTCAGAAATGCTTAAAGGTTAAACAATCCAGGAGGAAATTCCATGGCATACGAAAAAGGACTTCTATTCGAAGATGATTTTCAGAAATCACTGAAGGCTCAGTTCTGTTATGCAGATGCTGATCCTGAACACGGAAAGAGACTTTTCTTTGAGAACTCGGGCGGATCGCTCAGACTCAGAAGATGCGTCGAGGCTAAGGCCGACACTGAGGCTTATCCTGACTGCCCGGAAAGATACCACGCACGTTCTCTTTATCTCAAGGGCCTTGTAAACGAGGGCACCCGCCAGATGATGGAGATCATGTTCAACGCTGATCCGGGAGACGGCGCTCTGATGACTGAGCTCAGCGCTTCGCAGACAATGTTCCAGATGGTCGGCCTCATCATGACGAACGCAGGCTGGGGAACAAACGCTGTAGTATCCGAGCTCGAGCATCCGTCGGCTTACGACTCTGTCCAGTACTACTGCGAGAAGACAGGCCGCGAGATGAGAGTTGCTCACATCAACAAGGAGACCGGCAGGATCGATCCCGAAGAGATCAGAAGACTCGTCGACAAGGATACCGTTCTTCTCAGCGTTATGTCCGCTTCAAACATCTGCGGTGTCGTGATGGACATGGAAGGCATCGTAAAGGCTGCCAGGGAGATCAATCCTGATATCTATATCGTAAGCGACGCTGTACAGCACGCGCCTCACATGGCAATGGACGTGAAAGCACTCGGCATCGACGGAATGAACTTTGCTCCGTATAAGTTCTTCGGAGTTAGAGGCTGCGGATATGCGTACATTTCCGAAAGAGTAGCGCACATGCCGCACCACAAGCTTATCGCCAAGGACGACAAGGTCTTCGAACTCGGAACACCGTCGCCGGGCAACTTCGCCGCAATGCTCGCAACTATCGACTATGTATGCGAGATAGGCGCTCACTTCACGAATTCTGCCGACAGAAAGGAGCAGTACCGCGAGGGCATGGAGAGGATCCACCTGCAGGAGAGAGCTCTTCTGGTGAGACTGCTTGAAGGCACTGAAGAAGTTCCGGGGCTCAGACATATCGAGGGAGTAAAGCTCTTTATGGACCCTGAGTACTACGAGGGCAGAGACCTCATAGCTTGCTTCCTGGTAGACGGTATCCAGGCTGCAAAGCTGGTCGAAGAATATCAGGCTCTCGGAGTAACAGTCTGCGAGAGAGCTGCGGAAAGTCTGTATTCGAAGAGGATCGTCAAGGCGATCGGCGCAGATCAGGGTGTCATCAGAGTGTCGCCGCTCCACTGCCACGGCACAGATGATGTCGATGAATTCCTTAAGATAACTGCTGAAATAGCTGCCAAGGCTGCATCAGGACAGTATAAGTAATCGTCTCAGGTTTTTTTATAAGGAGAATTGCAATGAGTACTGAAATCGCAAAAGAAAAGAAAAAGATGGGTCTCGGAATTAAGATCCTCATCGGAATCGTTATCGGACTCGCGATCGGCTTTATCTCGCCGGAACTCGCGGCAACACTTTCGCCTCTCGGAACCATATTCCTTAGACTTCTGAAGATGCTGATCGTTCCTCTGGTGTTCTTCAGCATCACAAGCGGCATCACCAAGATGGGAGACGTTAAGCAGCTGGTATCCGTCGGACTCAGATTCATCGTCTGGATCGTCGTAACTGCCGGAATCGCAGCACTCTGCGGAACACTCGGAGGTCTCATCTCCGGAGTAGGAAAGGGCAACACTGAGTTCCTCGACGCGGGAGCAGTTGTAGAGCAGCAGGAGTACAGCTTCATCGACCAGGTTATCTCCTGGTTCCCTGAGAACATCGTTGACGCCATGGTAAACCAGAACATGCTTCAGATCATCATCTTCTGCATGTTCCTCGGAGTGGCTCTGCTGGTCCTCGGCGAAAAGGCTAAGACTCTTATCGACGTTATCAACCAGGGCTGCGACGTGATGCTCAAGATCACTGACTTCGTAATGGCTTATTCGCCTATAGGTATCGCTTCCCTGATGGCTACTATGGTTTCCACAATTAGCGGAGCTACCGTAAAGGACGTAGTCAAATTCATCGCATGGGACTATATCATCTGCATCCTTCTGCTTGTGGCTATCTATCCTGTAACACTGAAGTTCCTGGCTAAGCTGCCTGTAATGAAGTTCTTCAGAAAGATCAGTGAGCCAATGATCGTAGCTCTTTCGACGACTTCGTCTGCTGCTACACTGCCGGTATCCCTCAAGGTCGCCAAGGAAAAGCTGGGCATCCCTGAGAACGTATACGGATTCACACTGCCGCTCGGAAACACGATGGGCATGAACGGATTCGCCGTATTCCTGGGACTCTGCTGCGTATTCTGCGCACGTCTCTACGGAATCGAGATCACATTCGGAAGGATGTTCGTATACATCTTCCTCGGCATCGTGCTCTCGATCGGAGCAGCCGGAGTAAAGGGAGCAGGCATCGTAATGACGACTGTCCTCCTCGAGGCTATCGGAATGCCTCTCTCGGTAGTTCCTATCTTCGCGGCAATCTGGCCGGCGATCGACCCGGCTCACACTCTCCTCAACAACACAGGAGACCTGGTCGGAACAGCGCTGGTCGCAAGACGTCTTGGCAAGATGGACATGGATGTCTTCAACAAGGAAGAAAAGACAGCATAATAAATAAAGATAATCCCAAATACCTCCACAAAATCCAAACTGATCCGGCAGGCTGCCAAAGGCCTGCCGGAACTATTAAACAAAAATGTTCAAAAGGAAAGCGGAATTGTCCGCGGCTATGGTACAATATGTCAGACAAAAATAACGCAGTGATCCGCAGACCGGCGGGACAGGGGGCAAATGACATGACATCGGAATTTCTTGAACTCTGCAAAAATGTAAAACTGACAAAGTCTGAAAAGGCAATGGCCGACTATATACTCGCAAACTTCCGCGAGGTGTGCGTTCTGACATCGACGGAACTCGCAGAAAGAGTGGGCAGCAGCCATTCATCGGTCATCAGGTTCTCGAAGGACCTGGGATTCAGCGGTTTCTCCGCACTGCAGCAGGAGCTCAGGCGCCAGTACAACGTGTACCTGACAAGTCATGACGAGATGCCTACCGTGCCGGTCGAGAAACTCGGACAAAGCCTTGCAAAGCTGTCGACGGACAATATCGCGGAGGCTCTGTTTGACACGACGAGAAACAACATCCATTACACGATGCTGAACAACTCGAATGAGTCCCTTGAGAAGGCCGCGCAGACTATCGTAGATGCCCGCATGAAGTACATTGTGGGACACCGCGGATGCTCCGGGATCGCGTCATTCATGCAGATCATCCTGAGAGATACTCTTCCGGGTGTCTTCGCGAACGAATCGAATTCGCTCAACGCCTTCGACTTCCTGGCGGACATAGGCGAGGAGGACGTGCTTATTGTTGCCTCTTTCCCGAGATACAACAAACAGGCCAGACTGTCGGCGCAGCTTGCGCATGAGGCGGGAGCAAAGGTGATAGTCATCACGGATTCTCCGACCGCGCCGATAGCAGAGTACGCAGACCACATCATCCTGACGGGTCTGGACTCGCTTACTTTCTTCAATTCACAGGTCGCTCCGATGTTTGCTGCAGAACTGCTCTGCAGCTATGTTTGTAAGATAGTGGGTGCGGCCAACGAAGAGAGGCTCAAACTCGTAGACAAATACACAAGAGAAATGGAACTTTTCTAAGATATGCCGACAATTACACTTACAACTTTTCTGATAGTATGCCCGCTGGTATTTCTGGGCGGGTTCGTGGACGCAATAGCAGGAGGCGGCGGACTCATTTCACTGCCTGCTTATATGCTCGCGGGCCTTCCGCCTCACTTCGCGATCGCTACCAACAAGATGAGCTCGGGAATGGGAACGCTGGTATCGACATACAGGTTCGGACGGAGCGGCAACATCCCGTGGAAGAGCGCGATCCCTTGCGTGGCAATGGCCATGATCGGCTCGGCTGCAGGCGCGAGGCTGGCTCTTCTTGTGGATGCGGATGTTTTCAAGATAATTATGCTGGTGATCATTCCGTTCACCGCTTACTATGTGCTGAAGACCAAGAACCTCGATGTCGAAAGGGAGCCGCTGAGTCCGGGACAGACCGTGCTAAGGGCCTGCATCGCGGCGCTGGTGATAGGCATGTACGACGGCTTTTACGGACCAGGTACGGGAACATTCCTGATCCTGCTTCTGACGAGCTTTGCGAGATTCACTCTCGGAAACGCCAACGGCACGGCGAAGGCCATCAACCTGACGACAAACCTGACGTCGCTGGCTGTGTACCTTCTGAACGGTAAGGTGGTTATTGTGCTCGGACTCGTTGCAGGTGTGTTCGGGATCGTGGGCAATTACATAGGCGTCTCGTTCTTCAACGACAAGGGCAGCAAGGCGGTAAAGCCGATAATGCTGGTGGTGCTGACGCTGTTCTTCATAAAGATCATTACTGAGTTGGTATAAAAGATTTTTACAGAAATTGATCTCTGCGTCGCAGAGCAGCTGATCTATTTGGTACCGCTTCTCAGCTGGTCTACGAGGAATCGGCGCTGGTATTTCAGTACCGCGTAGTCGCTGATCCTCTCCATGTAAATGAAGTCGGAGGCTCCGCCGACTACGCCGATAACAGGAATATTCTGCAGGAATTTCATCAGAAGCAGCGCTTTGGCAAGTGCCATCGCTGCTTCATTTATTCTCTCGTCAAGAGAGCTTGTGTCGCTTGACAGATCTGTGCGGATTATATGGTTGATCTCCTTGTTGGCCTGTATGAGCTCATCGCCGTCAGAGATGGCGGCCGCGATTATGCGGAGGATGAATTTGCGCTCCTCGTCAGTGTCATACGAATAGCCATACTTCATGGCTATCTTATAGATGTTTCTGAGGACGAGAGCGTTGAAGAGCACGATGTCAGGCAGCATGCCGCCGAATATGCCCATCGTGAGTCCTGCGACCGCTGACACGAGGGTGTGGGCGGTGCCGGTCACTGCGGCGCGGCGCTTGAACCTGCGCATCTGCTTCGATCCCCCGAGGATCTCGAGTTCTTCTGCCGCGAGCTCAAACTCCTCGACGAGCTTGTCCTCTGAGTAGGTCTTGCTGATGAGCCAGGTCCCTTTGGAGAATATGAGATGGAAGGCTTTCGCGAAGGCCGCGTTAAGAGTGGACTCGAGTTTCTCCGGGACTTTGTCTGCGAGGAAGAGGTCGAGCTTGGTTGGCTCTTTATAGAATTGTTTTTTCAGAAAGCGGCGCTCGGCTCTGCGATGTCTCTCGATCTCTTTCTGTAATACTGTTTTTGCCATTTTGCACCTCTAATATATTATAATAACAGAAAAAGAGTGTTGATTGACAGCGGGGAGTGTTCTCGCTGTTGTGTTTTGAGAAGGAAATGTGGTGTAAGTGAGCAAGTATGCTGTATTGATACCACTTGTGAATACGGACGGCGGGGACGCGCTTCTGTTGGAGCTGCGGTCGCAGAAGGTGAGGCAGCCGGGAGAGGTATGCTTTCCGGGCGGCAGGGCTGAACCGGGTGAGGCGGCCGTAGAGGCCGCGGTCCGCGAGACCTGCGAGGAGCTTGGAGTCACGCCCGACATGATCGAGGTCCTTGGCGAGCTTGAGCCGCTTGTGATGGGCGACGGAAGAGAGGTCCGGCCCGTGAAGGCGAGGCTTCGCATCGAAGACATTGATTCGCTAGTGCTGTCTGAGGACGAGGTGGCGGAGGTCTTCCTGCTGCCGCTCTCGTGGATGGCCGAGAACAGTCCGGTGCATCTTGACCTGAGCATGACGGCTGATGAGGATCTGCCGGACAGGCTGCTTGCTTATCTGGCGCGATACGGCGACTACCGTCACAGGGGCGAGACGGACTATCTTGAGTATAAAGGGTATGGTATCTGGGGCCTGACGGCGAGGATACTGCGGGGCTTTTTCGGACGGATCTGATGTTGGAAGAAGGAGCGCAATTCAAGATGATCAAAAGAACGGGAAAAGTTATTGCTATATTTTTACTTCTGATGATGACGGTTCTGCCGGCGTCGTGCAGTATGGTTGAAGATTCTTCACTAATGAAGGGGAGTCCGGAAAAAATAAGTGTCGAGAAAGGCTGGACCGTAAAATTCGATTATACTCTGCATGCATCATGGGACAGTGAGTGCGAGGAGCCGCATCTGGTTCTGGAAGGAGCTGAGCCAACAGATGGCGAGTTTTCAGAAGACTGTTATTACTACGATTTAAGAGTCAGAAATGCAGGGACAGAAGATTATGACTGGGCTCAGGCAAGGATCGACAATGAAACGCTTTTAACTCCTGTCCCGAATTTTTATGCAGTGGCCAGGGATGCGGACGGAAATATAACAGGAATGGGATGGATGCCGGAAGATGATGACTCAAAAACGCCGTCTGTCATTCCGGCGGGAGAGACAGTTACTGTGAAGGTGGTCACGAATACGGACTACGGGGATAACATTGAGTTTATGCTTGAGTGGTAGATAACAGACTATAATGAGTATAAAGGGTATGGTATCTGGGGCCTGACGGCGAGGATACTGCGGGACTTTTTCAGATAGATCTGATATTGGATGAAGGAGCGAAAATGAAGACAATCAGAAGAACCGGTATCATAATACTCTCACTTTTGCTGATGGCGGCATCGCTGGCTGCGTGCGGCGGTGGAAACGAGGAACCTGTTGAAGAGAAACTCAAGGTTGAGGAGGGCTGGACGATAGAAGACGATGGGGCCTATACATTTGCTTTTGTTTTCGAGAACATAAGCGATGAAGTGCTTGAGTCAGCTAAAGTTTATCCGATCGGATACGATGCTGACGGAAACGTGTTGGATATGGGCGATAACAAAGGAACGTTTATGGGCATAGGACCGCTGCGTCCCGGAGAGAAGACTGTGATCGGCGAAGAACTTTGGGCGATCAGAGACATGGGATCCTTTTTCTGGAGTGAAACGCCGGCATCATTCGGATACGAGATCAAGGATGCCAAGTGGAGCAGCGACAGCAAACAACCTCACATCGTGATGGAGAATGTCGAAGTAGTGGCAGAAAACGGCGATGCGATCATGTATAACCTGACTCTCAGGAATGCCGGCAGTGAAGACTTTGACTGGCAAAAGGCATTAAATGATACGACCGGTATGACTAAAAACATTATACCGGCCGTTGTGATGAGAGATGACGAGGGAAAGGTCAAGGGTATGGCAACGATGAGCCCGAACACCATGACTTTTGATTATCCGCTCATACCTGCAGGGGAAAGTATCGATCTTGAAGTGGTCGCGACTGCTGAAGCAAACGACAACAACGAATATATGATCATGTGGAACTGAGAAAACGTCTCCGATGTCATGCGGGGAGAAAAGAGGAGAGATGAACAGAGCAGATAAGGCTGAAGAATTATTCAGAAGCGGATACAACTGCGCACAGTCGGTGTTTGCGGCCTTTGCGGACGCTGTCGGAATGACGGAGCCCGAAGCTGCGAAGATCGCGAGTCCTTTCGGCGCGGGCTTCGGCAAGCTGAGGGAGGTCTGCGGAGCGGTGTCGGGCATGACACTGCTTGCGGGTTATCTCAGCGGCTACGACGATCCTGCTGATTCCGAGGGCAAGAAAGCGCTGTACCGAATGGAGCAGAAGATGTGCGGCGAGTTCGAAGACCGTCACGGGTCGATCATCTGCAGGGAACTACTTGATCTGGCCAAAGGTGAGGATATAGGCGAGCCGGCCGTGCGTACCGAGGAGTATTACAGGAGCCGCCCGTGCGTTGGCGCGTGCAGGACGGCTGCGGAGATAGCGGAAAAGTATCTGCTGGAGAAATAGATATGGAAAACAGATTCAGACCGGGCGATATAGTGCAGCACTTTAAGAGGGAGATGCTGAGCGACGAGGAGAAGCGCGCGAATAAGTATCTATACGAGATAGTCGGCGTGGCGACTCACAGCGAGACGCGCGAGCCGATGATGGTCTACCGGCCGCTCTATGACGACGGAGGTATGTTTGTGCGCCCGCTCGATATGTTTCTGAGCGAGGTGGATCACGAAAAGTATCCTGATATTGTGCAGAAGTACAGATTTGAAAAGGTGGAGGGAGAGAGAAAATGAAGAAACTGATGTATATTATGCTGGCTGCTGTGCTGGCAATGGGACTTGCTGCATGCGGAGGATCAGGCGGCAATGGAAGCAGCGATTTCGAATGGACAAAGACCGGCACTTTTACAGATGAGAGCGATAATTATCTGATCATCGCAAAGCCGGGTGACGGTGAACATGATGGCCAGTGGGCTGTGTCCGTACTGCTGGCCAACGGAGAAGTACACGGATGGTTCCTCGAGCAGAAGGGTGAGACGCTTTACGGCAACCTGAATTCTGAGTATGACGACAATGACGGCGACTACATCGTCACGCTGAGCGAAGAGGGAGAAGACGGTATCGTGATGGAGGTCGAAGGCGGCGAAACGTATCACTTCACTATGCAGGAGACGCCTGACTATATAGGTCTTCTCAAGATCAATACCGAAGGTGTCGGAACGATCGCTTATGGCCCTGAGGGAACGGAAGTCGAATTCGAAGAGGACTTCCCGACGCAGTCTGTGGCCGAGAACGTCGCAGCGCCTACGACCTATGTGATCAAGGCGAAGCCTGAAGAGGGCTGGAAGTTTGTGAAATGGACAAAGAATGGCGAGGACTTCTCGACTGAGTCTGAGATCACAGTAGAGGTGAGCGAGGACGTCGAATACATCGCAGTCTTTGATGCTGAATAGGAAGGGCTGCATCCTGAGATGGCTAGAAGGGTAAAAAAGATGGGAAATCCAATCGTAAGCGTCGATCTGCACGGCATGTTCAGGGAGGATGCGGTCAAGGCGATAGACCGCGCACTGAAGGCGGCTGATGACAGCACATACCAGATAAAGCTGATCCACGGATACAACCGCGGGACCAGTCTGAAGAACATGATAATGGATGAGTACAGGTATCACCCGAAAGTGCTGAGAGTGGTGCCGGGCGATAATCTCGGGATCACGGTGCTGGTGCTGCGCGAATTATAAGGGGGGTAAAGAGAATGAGATTCAGAATGATACATGAGAACTTCAACGTGAGTGATCTTGAAACGTCGATGGCGTTTTACGAGAAGGCGCTTGGTCTGAAAGAGGTAAGACGCAAGACGGCTGCGGACGGATCGTTCATCATCGTATATATCGCGAACGACGAGACGGACTTTGAGCTCGAACTCACATGGCTGGCCGAGCATCCGCAGAAGTATGACCTTGGCGAGGAGGAATTCCATCTGGCGTTCAGAGTCGATGATTTTGAGGCGGCGCACGCGCTCCACGAGAGCATGGGATGCATCGCCTTCGAAAACCATGACATGGGTATATACTTCATCACTGACCCGGACGGGTACTGGCTTGAGATCATACCGGAGAGATAACATGAAAAAGGGCAGAAGCATAACATATAATTCGCCGGTGGTGCTGACTTTTGTCATCCTGAGCTTTGCGGTCATGGTGGCGAACTATATGACCGCCGGACTCAGCAATAAGCTGCTGTTTATGACATATCACTCGTCGCTGGCATCGCCGCTCACGTACGTGCGCATGTTCACGCATGTTCTGGGTCACGCGGGCTGGAGCCATTACATCGGCAACATGATGTACCTGCTGCTCCTGGGACCGATGCTCGAGGAGAAGTACGGCTCCCGCGCGCTTATCGAGGTCGTTCTCGTGACCGGGCTCGTGACTGGCATCGTTACCTGGGTGCTCTTCCCGGGGATCGCGCTCTGCGGGGCGAGCGGCGTCGTTTTCGCGTTCATCATGATGACATCGTTCACAAGCTTCAAAGAGGGCGAGATCCCGCTGACGGTGATCCTTGTGGCGATCATCTTTATCGGACAGCAGGTGTACGAGGGACTCCTGGTGCAGGATGACATTTCGAATATGGCTCATATCCTTGGAGGTATCGTCGGTGCCATCGCGGGGTACACACTGAATAAGAAATAGAGGGAATGCAGTGACCATAAGAACGTACGTAAATACATGTCCGTATTACATAGAACTCCAGGAGGAAACAAGATGGAACTGAAAAAACTGCCGTACGACCTTACTGTATGCAAGGTCGAAAGCATGAAGGATATAGATACGGATGCGGAGTTTTTCTTTATCGGGAAGACCGATGAGGAGCTTTCGCTTGTCTGCCGCACAGAGGATGTTCCGGCGAATACCGCAGCGCGCGACGACGGCTGGCGCGGCTTCCGTATCCAGGGCGTGCTGGATTTTTCGCTGATCGGCATCCTGTCCAAACTGTCGGGTATACTGGCCGACAACAAGATAGGGATCTTTGCCGTGTCGACATACAACACTGACTATATTCTGGTGAAAGCCGAAAACTTTGAGCGTGCGATGGAAGTGCTCGAGGCGGCCGGCTACACAGTTGTTTAGGGAGGAATAATGCAGCCGATTCTAATTGCAGCAGTTATATCTATTACTTTGGCGCTTATCTTCTATACGATCGGCGTGTGGTCGGAGCACCGCGCAAAGGTGCTGATGCCGAAGCATCTGGCGTTCTTCTGGCTGGGACTTTGCTTTGACGCCACGGGCACTGAACTCATGGCGCATATGGCGAGCGGCTCCGGCGGCGGACTGATGTCACTGCACGGGATCACCGGGATGATCGCCATAATCCTGATGATGGTCCACGCGGTGTGGGCGACTGCGGTGATGATCCGCAAGGATGAACAGATGATGCACACATTCCACCGCTTCAGCATCACCGTCTGGGTGATCTGGCTGGTGCCGTTTGTACTTGGAATGATAATGGGGATGAGATGATGAAGACACTGAAAAAGTTCAATTTTGACGACGAAAGCAAACTGTATGTGGCGAGCGCGGGGCAGACGCACATTCCTTTCAGTGAGAATGACGGAGTTCCTTTCGCGGAGTATGAGAAGCCTGCGATGCCTGAACATCCGCTGGCTCCGCTCGAACTTACGAACGAGGCGAAGGCTCTCGGCTATGCGGTGCCGTCTCAGAGGCAGCACTTCCTTCCGGGTCTGACTGCGGAGATGCTTGACTGGTTCTGGGCAAACATGGAGAAGGGTTACTATCTGTGGGCGCCGGGCTCGCACAAGCGGTTCAACTGGATAAGGTCGCCGTACGAGTATGGTTTTGAGGACTCGGTACACATCATCGTTGAGACGACAGACCCGGCTCTTCCGGCGTTCGGAGGCGAGGGAGTGCAGATCCACCGCCTGCATCTGGACGATTTTTATCCGTTCACGACGGCACTGAAGCATGTTATATGCGAGGGCGTTTTCAATGCTGCAGGCGAGCTGGTCGATTCGACTGTCCACGAGTGGGAAGACGTCCCGGGCGGTATCGTTCATATCACCGCGACGGTGACCAATACGAAGGCGACGATGCCTCCGCAGTTTGTACTGGATATTCTTAAAGAGAACCCTGACGCGAAACTGGTGCCTAACTGGGCGACCGAGCACGAGGACTACGAGGCGAGCCAGTGGCCGGTCTTTCTGCCGAAGCTGTACGAGCTGTGGAAGGATCACCCGGATCCGTCGCAGAACGTAAAGTGCAATCTTGAGGTCTGCCTGGGCGAGGACGGGAAGTATCATTATGTGGATATGTGATAGATCCATGAACGATTCTTCACTGTGTCGCGGTTGAAAAAACCAAGATCGGCGATATAATCGAGCCATCAGATACAGAAATCGGAGACAGGGCTCTCCGATTTTTTTGTTGCACCTATTATTGATATTACGTAATTTACGTAATATAATTTGAAAGGAGAATTCAGGTAACCGGCAGAGAAATGGTGGAGCTGTTTATAGCGTGTGGTTGGACCATAGACAGGATCCATGGAAGCCACTTCATAATGAAGAAAGAGGGTCAGATAGAAGTAATTCCGGTACATGGAAGTAAAGATCTGGCTAAAGGTCTGGAAGGAAAGCTTAAAAAGAGGTTAGGCAAATAGAAAGGATGTGAAACAAGATGTTAAAGATATATCCTGCTATATTTCATAAAGAGGAGTCTTATTGGGTGGAATTTCCCGATCTAGATGGTTGTGTTACAGATGGGGATTCTCTTGAAGAAGCTATGGAAAATGCACAGGAATCGATGGGATTATACCTGGCAGCTCTTTTGGAGGAAGGTCAGTCCCTTCCGGATGCGAGCGATATCAGAGAAATTAAGTCTGAAGATGTAGTATCATATGTATCAGTGGATGTGAATAAATTTCGCAGGAGCACACGTGCTGTGAAAAAGACACTTTCGATTCCTGAGTGGCTTGCGATCGAGGCAGAGAAAAATAATCTCAGCCTGTCTAAAGTCTTACAGGACGGTCTGAAGGCACAGCTGGGCATGTAGGTGTAATATAAGCAAAGGAGACTTGGCGCATGGAAGTCACTCTGATCAAATGGAACAAGTCCTTGAAGGACGAACTTATACGCATATGCAACAGTGTGGATCGCTCGTATTTGTCGGGACGCATTCCGGATCCGTATACAAGCGAGTCCGCGGATTGGTGGCTTGGCATGGTCGCCGAGCACGACGGTGTCGACGGCCTTTTCAGGGCTGTTGCGGTAGACGGAGAAGTCGTCGGGACGATCTCGGTCGAGCAGAAAGGTGATGTATTTTGCAAGGATGCTGAGATCGGATTCTTCCTGCTGACTGAGTACTGGTCAAAGGGCGTCATGACGGAGGCGGCGAGACAGATCTGTGAAATGGCATTCGACGAGCTTGATATAATCAGGATCACGGGACTGGTATATTCGCCGAACCGCGCATCTCAGCGCGTCCTTGAGAAGAACGGATTCGAGACTGAAGGCCGGCAGAAGAATGCGATATTTAAGAATGGAAGTGTTTACGATGCCTGCCTTTACGGCAAGCTGAAAAAATAGGAGATAATGATGGACATACTTGTACTGAACGGGAGCCCGAGACCTGCGGGCAATACTTCACAGATGATAGCGGCTTTTCGCGAGGGAGCGGAGTCTGCCGGACATAAAGTGGATGTTGTTGATGTGTGCAGAATGAAGATTGGCGGATGCCTTGCATGCGAATACTGCCACACAAAGGGGAACGGGCAGTGTGTTCAGAAGGACGATATGCAGGAGATATACAGCCTGCTGGATGAGACAGAGATGCTGGTGTTGGCATCGCCGATCTACTACCATAATGTGAGCGGCCAGCTGAAGTGCGTTATCGACCGCTTTTATGCGAAGCTGTATCCGAAAAAGCCGGGAAAACTGAGCAAGGTGGCGATGATACTCAGCTCCGGAGACCCTGAAATGTATGAGGGAGCGATGTTCTCGTATAATGGGGACTTCCTTGGGTATCTTGGCCTCGAGGATATGGGCATGTTTACGCATAATAGTTATGAGCCAGAAATGAAAGCCGAAGAACTCGAAGCGCTGAAGGCGTTTGGGGCGTCGCTTTAGGCATTCTGAGCAATTGAAATAGTAATGATTGAATCTATAATAAAAGATATAGGAGGGCGTGAGTGCCTGATATATGAGTGCGGATCTGCGGATACGCTTCTCATACAGCCTGTGGACGACCACGACATAGATGTGCTCGACAGCGAAGTGGCCGAGATCGTGAGGCTTGCCGGCAACGCAGGCTTTACACTTGCCGCATTCAGGGTCAATGACTGGAACGACGATCTTTCGCCGTGGGAGGCTCCCGCGGTCTTCGGAGACAAGGGCTTCGGCGGCAGAGCAGAGCCGACGCTTGAGTATATTGAGAAGGTCCTCGTGCCGGAACTTACCGGTGGCCGTGATGTGAAGCTGTATATTGGCGGCTACTCGCTGGCAGCGTTCTTTGCGCTTTGGTCGGTGTACAATACCGATATGTTCTGCGGGGTAGCTGCGGCATCACCGTCGGTGTGGTTTCCGGGATGGATCGATTTCGCGGAGAAAAACGAGGTGAAGGCAGGCTGCGTGTATCTGAGTCTTGGCGACAAGGAGGAGAAGACGCGGAATCCTGTTATGCGTACGGTCGGCGACGATCTGAGGAGGCAGCATGAGCTGCTTGATGCTGATCCGCGCGTGGAGTGCACGCTCGAGATGAATCAGGGCAACCATTTTAAAGAGGCAGACATAAGGACGGCAAAGGGGTTCGCATGGCTGCTGAATGGACAAGTATAAGCAAAACTGGGACAGTGATAACGTTGAAACAAAGGAGGTATTCAAATGGGCAAAGTTAATGATTTTCTGACAGAAGGCGGAGTTTTCTATCTGGCGACTGTAGACGGCGATCAGCCGAAGGTGAGACCGCTTGGTGCGCACATGGAGATGGACGGAAAGGTGCTCTTTGGAGTTGGAGACTTCAAGGATGTATATAAGCAGCTCTGTGCGAATCCAAAGCTTGAGATCGCTTGTGCAAAGCCGGACGGGCATTGGCTGCGCTATACGGGAAAGGCTGTATTTGAGACAGATCCGAAGTATGCTGAGGCTTCGCTTGATGCTATGCCGCAGCTTAGAAATATCTACAATGATGAGACTGGCCACAAGCTGATGATGTTCCACCTTGAGGATGCGACTGCAGTTGATATTCCGATGATGGGACCCGGCGAGGACCTGCTTAAGTAGATCAATTTGTGGCTATTGGCAAAACGGCTGATGATATAGAAATTGAAGGCGCTTTCGGAAGAGGGCGTTTTTTTTATGAGTTAGGTTTAACTCCGCTCGTCTCCTCTGACTCGCGGTCATTTTTATCGCAAGACTTTCTCAGACAGATATGTGCATGGTCGACAAATGCATATGTGTTGGCTTAAAATCAAAGTGATAAAAAGACTGACGTACGCCGAAAGGAGAAACTATGGCAACTGTAGAAGAACTGGTAAAGCAGTATGAGACTGATAAAGCACTGAAGAAAGAGGTCGACGGGATTCTGGCAGACAACAAAATCACGATTTCTGAGTTTATGGGTTTTGTAAAGAAGCATGACGTAGATGTGTCGCTTTCTGACTTTCCGAAGCTGATCGAAGAGGCGAAGAAGGCAGGGCTTATCAAATAAAGGACCTGTACTGAGGTGGAGCATAATGACCAATAAGCAGATCGAAACCCGTATCGCAAGGGTCAGAGAGATGGAGTCGCGTCTGGACAGGTCTGAGGCGGCCATCAGGGCGCTGGATGAAGCACTGACCGGATACGAAAATATACTGGATGAGTACCGCACGCTCGAAGAATATTATGGCAGCTTCGAATGGCGGGATGATTTTGATGCAGATGAGCGGGGCCTTCTTCCGGAAGATCTCAAGAGGGGCGTGCTCTCTGAAGATGCGGTGTATGACCTTCTGACTGAGCATAAAAAACTGCTTATAAGGATGAGCCAGCTGGTGCATGAATTCCAGAATGCGTGATTTGGCAGGCATATCAAATGACTATCAACGACCTTTACATACGAACTCAGGATGATCTTATGGACGGCGTCAGAGAACTGGGGATACTCCCGTTCTTTGTGAATTCGCTGCGCGGTTTTTCCATTGACGAACATGTGGACCCGGGCATCTGGTTTTCGGGCGAGGAAGGTCCCTGGGAATGGAAAGGTCCTGTCATAAACGAGCTCGGATGCGCGTACGGCAAGTTCTTTGAGAAGAAGGCGGCCTACATAAGCCCGGAGTGGTTCTGCCATTTCGCAAACTACAGGAGGGACGGCTACGACTTCGATGCAAGATTCGACGACGGGCTGGTCTTCAGAGGCGACAAGCTGATGTATGATCTCATCGATGCCAATGCGCCCGTGCTTTCCAAACGCCTGAAGTTTCTCGGCAACTACCGGAAGGGCGGAAACAAGGGCTTCGACACAATCATCAACCGTCTGCAGGCTCAGGGATATGTCATAATAAGTGACTTCATATACATGATAGACAAAAACGGCAATGAGTACGGCTGGGGCGTCGCAGAGTATTCGACTCCGGAGCACTTCATGGGAAGTGCTTTCACGGACAACGTCTACAGCTGTTTGCCGCAGGAGTCGTACGAGATGCTGTTTGAGCACCTGCGGGAGATCCTGCCGGGTGCGGAAGAGGCAGCAATAAAACGGTTCCTGAAATAAAGGAGGCTGGCTGCGGTCTCTCATTGATTAGTTTACTGATTGGTGAATTGAAAGGCTAAAGAAGAACATGGAAAAGAAAAAGAACATACCTAAACCGCTGGTTCCGCTTCTTTCAATAGCGGCAACTGCAGGATCCATCTACGGAATATTCAGCAAAGCGGCAGGCTTCCTTGACCTGCTTCTTTCAGAAGGAACGGACGCTTTTGGGACCTTCATCCGTCCGGCTATTCTGGGTCTTCTGGCTCTGATACTGTCGTTCTCGTACATCACCAGCACAGGAAAAAAGAAAGGGCAAACTGCAGAAGATGGGTCTTCATCCGGAAGTGCTGCTGTAGCAGCAGACAGAGTGCTCAGAACGCTGGTCAAGTTCTGTATATGCATCGTGATCCTCGGTATCATCTATGCAGGCGTCAGTGCTTATTTCAGCTATAAAGAATATACACAAAGACCAACGGTCAACGTATACGATTACATAGATATCGCGCCTGCGATCGAAGGCTATGAGGGCCAGGCCACATTCGACGAGTCACGTGTCGAAAATAATCTGCCTTACGATCTGAGAGAGATCTATTCAGAAACCAACACAAAGAACTACGATCACAATGAAGATTACACTGAAGGTCAGGAGGCATGGGGCGATTTCTGCAACAACCTGCACTTCACCTATACCGGCGGCACGGAGAATCTGACCAATGATGACGAGATCGTGCTCACGATCGATTATCAGGGGAAGGATCTGTCGAGGATAAAGGCGAAGACGCGTCTCAGGATCGAGGGAGTGGGAGAGCCTAAGCACTATAAGGTCGGAGACCTGGCAGATCTGCCGCACCTCTTTGAGAATGCCGCGCAGGCGAAGGAAGAGAAGAGCGATGTCATTGCGGATGTTGAGAGTTACCTCACAAATTATGTCCAGTCTCAGCATAATGATGCTTCGGATATCACCTGTGCGAGCTTCCTTTGCAAGCCTAAATATTCGGAGGACTCAGCTCCGGATGCTCTGGTGGTCGTCGCGCGCTATTTATTGGAATTTGGCGGTGAACAACAGGCTTCGTATGTTTATTGTTACCTGTATCCATTCGACAGCAGGGCATCATCGGATATGATCACTCAACTCAGCCCGGACTACACATTCGCAAACGGACCGTTCCCTTACTATGATGTGAATGAGATCGAACAGGTCATAACAAGAGGTGATCCTTTCTATAACGCCTCAGAGTATACGATGGAGGCCATTGACTGATCCGCGTACGGCAGCAGGCAGACATTGAAGGACTGCTGTCTGCATATATTGAGGCCGCGGAATTCGACGCGCTGAGAGACGACGGCGTGCTCTTTAGCAGGCTGCTCGATGAAGAGGGCATAAACGGAGGATGAGATGAAGATACTGGTACTTGAAAGCAGCGGAAACGTAAGAGGTTCGTCGAATATGCTGGCGGACGAATTCATCCGCGGCGCCGAGGAGAATGGCCACGAGGTCACGGTGTATAACGTGATCCGCAAAAATATAAAGCCGTGCCTGGGCTGCGGCCACTGTGGCATGGCGGGCGACTGTGTTCTGCAGGATGATTACGAGAAAGAACTCAAGCCGCTCATCATTAAGTCAGATATGATCGTCTTTGTGATGCCGGTCTACTACTACAACTGGCCGGCGCCTCTTAAAATGTGTATCGACAGATTCTACAGCTTCACGATGGAGCTGACTTCGATGCACAAAAAAACCGCGCTGCTGTCTGTCGCATGGGACAACACGGACACGGTCTTCAGAATCACGGAGGCATATTACAGGCAGATCTGCGACTACATGCAGTTCAGCGATTGCGGCATGGTGCTAGGCAGGGGCTGCGGCTCGCCGTCGATGACCAGGGCAACAAAGTATCCGCAGATGGCGTACGAACTCGGGAAGTCTCTGTAGGCTCCTTGCCAAGACCTGCATGGCCCTGCGGAAAAGCTGCAGGATGCGTTATCTCCGGTCCTTCGGCACGGTAAGCGATACTGCGGCAAGTACCACCGCTGCGCCGAGCGCGATGACGAACGAATTGGCGCTTGATATCTGTCCGACCGCGGACAGGATCACAGGTGTCAGGAACTGAGCGAGGTAAAGAGCTGCCGAGATGAGAGGCATCACGGTCGCCAGAAAACATATGTCAAAATAAGGAAGTGTGATCATGGCACGCAAGGGTGACAACCAAAAACTGAAGATGCTCTATCTCACGAAGATTTTCCTGGATGAGACGGATGACGCGCATGGTCTCACCATGCCGGAGATCATCGACAAGCTCGAGGCTTACGGAGTCAATGCCGACAGGAAGACGCTTTACCGCGACTTTGAAGAGCTCCGCAACTTCGGCCTGGACATCATATCAAACAAGTCGGGACACAACGTCTACTACGGCATCGGCGGTCGTGACTTCGAGCTGCCGGAACTGAAGCTGCTTGTGGACTCAGTGCAGTCCGCAAAGTTCATCACCGACCGCAAGTCGAGCCAGCTGATCAAGAAGCTTGAGTCGCTGGTCAGCGTCCACGAGGCGAAGCAGCTCCACCGCCAGGTCATCATGTCCGGGCGCATCAAGACGATGAACGAGAGCATCTACTACAACGTCGACAAGCTGCACGAGGCGATCAACGAGAACAAACAGATAAAGTTCAAGTACTTCGACTGGAACCTGAAGAAGGAGATGGAGCCGAGGTACGACGGCATGTGGTACCAGCGCAGCCCATGGGCTCTGATGTGGGACGACGAGAAGTACTACCTTGTGGTGTACGACTCAAAGCACGGCAACATGACACACTACCGCGTCGACAAGATGATGGATATCCGCATTGTCGATGAGCCGAGAGAGGGCTTTGAGGCTTTCCGGGAGTTCAACGCCGCGCATTACAGCAATACGCTGTTCGGCATGTTCTCGGGCGAGGAGACCAAGGTAACGATCGAGGCGGCAAACCACATGATAGGCGTTATGATAGACAGGTTCGGCAAGGACATAATCATTGCGCCGGTCGACGGGGAGCACTTCAGGACCACGGTCACAGTCGCGGTAAGCGATCAGTTCTTCGGCTGGATCATCGCGCTCGGCGGCGATGTGAAGATAGTCGCACCTGGACCGGTGGTCGAGAAGATGAAAGACCTGCTCGCGAAGGTATCGGACCAGTATACGAAATAACTCTGCGCAAACGGTAAACAATTATGAAACACAGAAAAAACCTGTACGGCAAGAATGTATTTGTGACCGGTGCTTCTTCGGGGATCGGGCGCGCATGTGCGCTGATGTTTGCGAAAAACGGCTGCTGTGTCACGGGCGTTTCAAGGAATACGGAAGAGAAAACGGAGACTTTCCCGGGCGGAGGCAGCCTTACGTTAAAGAGGCTTGATGTGACCAACGAACCGGCGGTAAGGGACTTTGTGAATGGTCTGCCGGGCGTGGACATTGCGATCCTTTGCGCAGGCATGGGAGTGGCCGGACCTGCGGAAACTACGGATTCCGAGCTGACGAGAAAACAGATGGAGGTCAATTACTTCGGAACTCTGAACGCGGCTCAGCCGTGTCTGTCGCGTATGCGCAGCCAGGGCAGGGGCCTGCTTCTGGTTATCGGGTCCATTGCCGGACGCGTATCGATCCCGATGCAGAGCCAGTACTCAGCCAGCAAGTATGCGCTTGAGGCGTTCACAGATGCCGTTCGCATGGAGATGAGGCAGTACGGTGTAAGGGCGAGCATCATAGAGCCGGGCGACACGCGCACCGGGTTCACTGCGGCAAGAGAGACGCAGTCGCGTGAACGCAGCGGCTACGGCAGCTTGCTGGAGAGGAGCGTTGCCAAGATGGCAGCCGATGAGCAGGGCGGCAGGTCGCCTGAAAGCGTGGCAAAAGTCGCGCTGGCGCTTGCCGGGCGTAAGGATCCGCCGGCAAGAGTGCCGGTCGGCCTTGAGTATAAGGCTCTTATGCAGATACTCCGCATAATGCCGGACAGAGGCAGGGAAGCGATACTCAGCAGAATGTATCTGCCGAAGTAGGGAATACAGCAGAATGGCAGCCGCAGCAGAGATGATCTGATGCGGCTTTTTTATTTGCATTAAGATCTGAGAATTGCAGGTTAAAGTCCCAAATTTGGGATATGTCTTGCTGTATGCTGTATTCAGTCAATAAAACATGCTGCAGTTGCAGACGTTAAAGATAAAGCAGGCGAAAGCCGTAGGGATACAGTATGAAGGAGTGTAAAGACATGAATACTACAGGAATCGGAAAACACGTTGTCACCATACTGGCTATCTTTGCAGTCATCTTCTTCATGGGAGGCTGCGGACTCTAAAAGCAATAATTCTGGCTGATCAATAAAAGAATATAAGAAGCTCCTTTCAATTGGGCCCGGCATATGAAACCCATTACTACCTATCCATAATTAGTCACCGCCGGGCCCTCTCCTTGCTGATAATGTAAAGCATACTTTACCTCTGCTGATGTAAAGTATGCTTTACGTATCTGAAAAGTTGCGTTACTCAAACGACTTTTGCATAATTACATCATGCAGAAACAGATAATCATTCATGTGGATATGGACGCATTCTACGCGGCAGTAGAGGTGCGCGATGATCCCTCGCTCAGGGGCAAGCCGCTTATAATAGGCTCGCTTCCGACGGAGCGCGGGGTAGTCGCGACGTGCAGCTACGAGGCCCGCAAATTTGGCGTGCATTCCGCTCAGAATATAAAAGAGGCGTACAGGCTCTGCCCGCATGGGGTCTACATGCATCCGAATTTCGACAAATACAGGCAGGTCTCGGCGCAGATCCACGAGATCTGGAACGATTACGCGGTACGCATGGAGTCCATCGCCCTCGACGAGGCGTATCTCGATGTGACCTACAGTGCGGGCAGTTTTGAGCGTGCATGTGAGATGGCGCGCGAGATCAAGTCCCGTGTGCTGAATGAAACGGGTCTCACATGCTCTGTCGGTGTTGCATATTCGAAGACCGCTGCCAAGACCGCAAGCGAGGAGAAAAAACCTGACGGATATTTCGAGATACCGACGGCGGAGGCTTTTGTCGATCTCATCATCGACCGCCCGGTGCGCGCGCTTTACACTGTCGGCGCAAAGACAGCCGAGAAACTGAATAAGATAGGCATTTATTCAGTACGGGATATCCGCGACCGCAGAGATGAAGTCATCGAGCGCTTCGGCAAGCACGGACGCCTTATAACTGAGCTTGCTTTCGGAATAGACGAGCGCAAGGTCATCGCTTACAAGCCAGAGGACGCAAAGTCGCTCAGCCGCGAGGTCACGTTCCAGGAGGACGTCGACAACTTCGGGCTGTTGCGCGATGTACTGGTCCTGCTGGCACTTTCGGTCGAGGATCGTGCAAAGCGTCATGGTCTCCACGGAAAAGGTATCACGCTCAAGCTGACTTATTTCGACATGCAGAGCATCACGCGCTCAAGGGTCGTTTCATCAGCTGATCACGCGGGGACTATCTACGAGGAGACTGTGAGGCTTCTTGAGCAGGTCGACAAAAGGCCGGTCAGGCTGGTCGGCGCGGGCATCTATAATATGTCCGGCGAGGAGGGCCGGCAGCTGACGATCGATGACTACATCGACGAGAATGGCTCGGAAAAGCAGCAGCTCATCGAGCGGCGGCTGGACGAACTTCAGCAGCGCTACGGCCTCGACTTTGGGGGGCATATGGATGAGATCCTGCATGGCGGGGTCATGCACAAAACGATCGAATATATGCGGAAGCACTATAAAGAATGATCGCCGGGCCGGTCCCGGCTTTTTTATGCTCAAACAGACTACTCCGGCGGCTTGTATGTGATGTTTGTGAAAAGAGATTAAGGTCTGTTTTAATATGCGGCCCTGTACGATAAAATACAGTCCTGGAAGCCATGAACAAGCAGCTTTGGACTGCCGGCTTCGAAGGAGAGAGAATTTTGAAAGTACTTGTGATACCGGACGTCCACCTGAAGCCGTGGATGTTCGATCGCGCAGAAGAAATATTGGGAGTGAATGTAGCCGAACGCGCCGTCTGCCTGATGGACCTGGCCGACGACTGGGGCTGTGAAGACGATCTTGACCTCTACGACGAGACCTTCGACAGGGCGGTCGCGTTCCAGAAGCTCTTCCCCGACACGCTCTGGTGTTACGGCAATCACGACCTCTCGTACGTCTGGCAGAGATACGAGACGGGCTTTTCCGAGGCGGCTATAATGACTGTCAACAGGAGGCTTACAGAGCTTCGGCAGACCCTTCCGCACAGCAGCCAGATGGCATATATACATCGAATCGACAATGTGCTGTTTATGCACGGCGGGCTGACCGAGGACTTTGTGCTGAGAAATGTTCCAGACAACGCGCGCGGCGACATCGATTCAACTGTGCTGAGGCTCAACTGCCTCGGCCGCGGCGAGATGTGGCAGGAAGATTCGCCTGTATGGTTCCGCCCTCAGGAGAACATCGAAGCGATGCACCGCGAGGACGAGTTCATGCAGGTGGTGGGGCATACTCCGGTGCAAAGGATAGAACGCGACAGAAACGTCATATCCTGTGACGTGTTCTCGACATGGCCGACGGGAGAACCTTACGGCAATGAGGAGTTCCTGCTGATAGACACAGAGACAAGGGACTTTATCGGTGTGAAATAGTGCATATGACGATACATGAATATTTCAAAGTGAATAACAGGATCGCGCTTGCGTTTTCCGGCGGCACTGATTCGGCCTATCTTCTGTGGGAGGCGGTCAGTTGCGGGGCAGATGTTAAGGCTTATTATGTAAAGTCTGCTTTACAACCCGGCTTTGAGACGCGTGATGCGGAGGAACTTGCGGAGAGGCTCGGATGCGGCTTTGAGATCCTCAAAGTCGATGTGCTCTCTGACCCGGACGTAACGGCGAATCCGGCAGACAGATGCTACTACTGCAAGAAGCGCATCATGGGAACGATAATCGCGGCGGCGAAGGCGGACGGCTATGATCTGCTTTGCGACGGCACGAACGCGTCGGACGATATCTCCGACCGTCCCGGCTACAAGGCTCTTCAGGAACTCGGCATCAGATCGCCGCTCAGAGAGTGCGGTATAACGAAGGCTGAGGTGAGGGCGCGCTCCAAGGAGGCAGGACTTCCGACATGGAGCAAGCCTGCTTATGCATGTCTGGCTACACGCATAAAGACGGGCGAGCCGATCACTGCGGAAAAGCTCGAGATCACTGAGAAGGCAGAAGGCATCCTCTTCGACATGGGGTATAGTGACTTCAGGGTCAGGATGCGCGGTGATGCGGCGCTCGTACAGATCGCGAAGGACCAGCACGCGAGGGCTATGGCCGAAGAAAAAGTAATAATAGAGGCGATAGGCGGACTTTACTCGTCGGTGAGTATAGATCCTCAGCCAAGGTAAAGTATACTTTACATTTTAGGAGGGGAAAGTATGTTGTACAGAGAAGCATGCGGCGATAAGCTGTCGAGACTGGCTTTTGGCACAATGAGGCTGCCTCAGAAAGAGGCTAGGTCCGCAGCGGAGAAGGTGGGAACGGTTCAAAGGAATGATTGACCAAAGCCTGTAAGACAGTTAAAATCAGAGTGGCGCGGCATGTGACGCCGCGCCGCTTTCATATTTCAACCCAGATGGAGGATATTCAATGGATTGTCTGATCATCGGCGTCGCCGGCGGTACCGGCTCCGGCAAGTCAACTTTTACAAACCGCATCAAAGCTGAATTCGGAGACAGGGTCTCTGTCATCTACTATGACAACTACTACAAGGCCCACGACGACATTCCTTTTGAGGAGCGCAAGCTTATAAACTACGACCATCCTGATGCTTTTGAGACAGAGCTCTTCATCGAGCACCTCAGAAAGCTCAGAAACGGCGAGGGCGTCGACTGCCCTGTGTACGATTACACCATCCACAACAGAAGCCATGAGACGGTAAGGATAGAGCCGTCACCGGTCATCATCGTAGAGGGCATCATGGTGCTCCAGAACGAGGACTTAAGAGACCTGCTGGACATCAAGATCTACGTCGAGGCGGACGCTGACGAGAGGATCCTCCGCCGTGTCATCAGAGACGTGAAAGAGCGCGGCCGTGACGTTGAAGGCATAGCGATGCAGTACCTCACAACGGTAAAGCCGATGCACTACATCTACGTTGAGCCGACAAAGTATCTGGCCGACATCGTGCTCAACAGCGGCATGAACGACGTAGTATTTGACGTGATAAAGGTAAAGATCGAATCGCACCTCGCAAGACAAGGCGCGTAAGCTGCAGGCAAGGGAAAGAGATGAAAGACAGAGTATGCGAATTTGAGTGCAATATCGACGACATGACTGCGGAGGAACTCGCTTTCGCGGCCGAAAGGCTGATGGAAGAGGGCGCCAGAGACGTCACGCTCTCTTCGATACAGATGAAGAAGGGCCGTCCGGCAACGCTCATGACAGTCATGTGCTCAGATGATGAATCCGAGAAGGAGCGTATCATCGGCCTCATTTTCAAATACACTTCTACTATAGGTATACGCGAGCTTATATCCGAAAGATATGTGCTCGACCGCGAAGAAAAGACTTATGAAACTCCGTACGGAAGCGTGAGAGTCAAGGAAGTCAGCGGCTTCGGCGTAAGCAGGCAGAAGATCGAGTATGAAGACCTCGCCCGCATAGCCCGTGAACAGGGCGTAAGCATAGCTGAAGCGCGCCGGCTCGTGATGGAATCGATGGGACCTGAGAAGGAGGCCTGAAAGGGAATGACAGGAGCTGAGGAACTCAGAAAGAATTTGAAAGAGACTGTCGCTTTTCTGAATGAAAACGGCGTTAAGGATCCGGAGATAGGCGTGATCCTGGGCTCGGGACTCAACGGTTTTGCCGAAAGGATAGCTGATCCCGTGGTCTTCTCATACGACGACATCCCAAACATGCAGGCCGGAAAGGTGTCCGACCACAGGGGTGTGCTGGTATTCGGTGAGTACCATGGCAAACGTGTCGTGATGCTGGCAGGCCGCTTCCACTACTACGAGAGCCTGGATATGCAGAAAGCCTCGTATGCGGCCAGAGTCCTTGTGGCTCTTGGCGTTAAGCGCTTCATAATCACCAATGCGGCAGGCTGCATCAACACCGGATGGAATGTGGGCGACCTGATGCTCATACGTGACCATATCAATTTATCGGGAAACAATCCGCTCATAGGCGACAACCTCGATGAGTTCGGGCCGAGGTTCCCTGACATGACATATACATACAATGCAGAGCTCCGCAAAAAACTCAAAACAAAGGCTTCGGAGAAGGGCATCGGCCTGAGAGAAGGCGTCTACATGATGTTCACGGGTCCGAGCTTTGAGACTCCTGCAGAGATAAGATTCGCGCGGACCATAGGTGCAGACGCGGCGGGAATGTCCACTGTGCCTGAGGCTATAATCGCAAATCACGCGGGCTGCGAGATCATCGGAATATCGCTGATGACAAACATGGCTGCAGGCGTTCTGGATCAGCCGCTTTCGGGAGAAGAAGTGAACGCTGCTGCAGCGGAGGCGAGAGACAAATTCGGCACCGTACTGGATCTTGCCATCGACATCTGACAATATTGCCGGCAAACTGACAGCCGGCTCAAATAAAAGCACTATAAAAAGAACTGACAAAGAAAGAGGATAACCCCAAATGGAAGCAAAACTGACAAGGGAACAGGCGAACGACCTGCTCCACAAGTACGTTAAAGGTGAGCACTACATCACTCACAGCTATGCCGTAGAGGCCATCATGAGAGGCCTTGCGAAGAAGCTTGCACCGGACGATGTCGAGTACTGGGGCATCTGCGGACTGCTGCACGATCTCGACGAGGAGACAGCTCCTTGGAGGGATGACTTTGCAACTCACGGTCCTACTTCCGCAAAGATCCTGCAGGACGAAGGCTTCGGCGATCCTGTGATGGAGAACGCCATCAAGGCCCACAATCCGGCATGCGGCAAGAATCCTGAGACGACGCTCGAGTACGCGCTCATCGCTGCAGACCCTATGTCGGGCTTCCTCAAGGCGATAGCTCAGATCTATCCGGACAAGAAGATCGCGAGCGTAAAGCATAAATCCGTAAACAAGAGATTCAAGGAGACACGCTTCGCGGCAGGAGCCAACAGACAGTACATGGCTCTGATCGAGAAGACGGGCATGGACTGGGATACGTTCGTGGACGTAGCTCTTGAGTCGATGACAGAGATCGCCGACAAGATCGGACTGTAGGGAGATAAAATGACACAGAAATATAAGGGTGCGAGGGCCGGACATCTGGAGGAACTCGCGTACAGGATGACAGAGATAGATACAAGGCCGAACGACGGGCAGTTCCTTGGCATGAAGCTCAAGGTCTCGGAGGCGATAGACCATCTGCTGAGAGCGATGTTCCCGTATCACTTTGGCAAGTCGCGCGCCAGATTCGTGGAGACCGAGAAGCGCACTTACGAACTGATGCAGGCGTTTGACGCGCTCGATCAGACTCTCGAACTGGTCTATGACGATGCTGCCGAGGCGACCGAAAAGGTCGACGAGCTGATAAACGCTCTGCCTGACATCCTCGAGGTCCTCAAGACCGATATCCAGGCAGGCTATGAGGGAGACCCGGCTGCAAAGAGCCCTGACGAGGTCATCATCACATATCCGGCGTTTTTCGCGATCGCAGTCTACAGACTTGCGCACAAGCTGTACGAGATGGGCGTTCCAATGATCCCGAGAGTCATGACCGAGCAGGCACATGAGGCGACGGGGATCGACATCCATCCGGGCGCGACGATCGGAAGATACTTCTTCATCGACCACGGCACGGGCGTCGTAATCGGTGAGACCACCACGATAGGCGAGCATGTGAAGCTTTACCAGCACGTGACACTGGGCGCCAAGAGCTTCCCGCTTGCGGAGGATGGAACTCCTATCAAGGGCATCAAGCGTCATCCTGACATCGGCGACAGGGTAGTGATCTACGCCGGAGCGACCATCCTGGGAGGCGATACGAGGATAGGCGATGACTGTGTGGTCGGCGGTAACGTATGGCTGACGCATTCGCTCGATCCTGGCACGACTATAGTCACAAAACCGAGCGGACAGGCTCTTTCAACCGACAATCTCTCACCTGAAGAGACCATAGAGTGGTTCATCTGATAAAGAGAACGCCCGCGCGTCTCAAATGATTGAAAAATAAAGCGCATGCTGTTGATACAGCGGCGCTTTTTTGATATGATTCCTTAAGTGCGGCCGCGAAGATTTTGCGTTTGCCGCAGCGACCTGGGGGTAGATAGGTGCTGGTGTGCCTCGCGGTCTTCAAAACCGTTTGCGAGGGGTTAGAAGCCTCTTGGGTGGGTTCGATTCCCACGTACTCCCGCCACTTTGAACACGGAGGTCGGAGCCATGACTAAAAAAGAACTGCTTAGAGGGATCCCGAAGATCGACGAAGTGATGAGGCAGGACCCTCTTGTTGTATTGTCAGAAGAGAAAGGAAGCCTTCTTGTAACAGAAGCGGTGCGCGAGGTGATAGCAGACCTCAGGGCATCGATCCTTGCATTGGAGGATGGAGGCGCTGAGTCATTCGATCCTGCAGCTCTCGGACTTGCTGCTGTTGCGGATGCTGCCGCCAAAAGGCTTCTGCTCGACGAAGAACTGAATCTCTATCCTGTGATAAACGCCACGGGAACGATCCTTCATACGAATCTCGGAAGGGCGCCGCTCTGCAAGGGCGCCGTCGAGAATGTTGCGAAGGTGTCGGCAGGCTATTCCGACCTTGAATATAACGTGCCTAAGGGCAAGAGGGGCTCGCGCCACGATCTCGTGGGAGACCTCATCGCAGAACTCACCGGCGCGGAGGACGCGATGGTAGTAAACAACAATGCTGCCGCAACTATGATAGTCCTCGCAAGCATGGGAGCTGGCAAAGAGATAGTAGTCTCCAGAGGAGAGCTCGTGGAGATAGGCGGAGCGTTCAGGATCCCTGACATCATGATGCAGTCGGGCGCTTACCTCCAGGAGGTCGGCACCAGCAATAAGACAAAGGCATCCGACTACGAGAACGCCATCGTCACAAAGAAGGACCTCGCGGATCCTTCGTTCAACGCGGGTGATCCGAGACACGGCATGCGCTTCGAGACAGGCGCTCTCATGAAGGTGCACAAGTCCAACTATGACATAGTGGGATTCACCGAAGAGGCGACTCTCGAAGAACTCGTCGAGATCGGAAAGAAGCACGACCTCCCGGTCATCTTCGACATGGGAAACGGCCTTATGCTCGACATGTCTGCGTACGGACTGAGTGAGCCTAACATCCCGGCTTCACTGGCTACAGGCATCGACGTGATGCTCTTCAGCGGCGACAAGCTGCTGGGCGGCCCGCAGGCCGGCATCATAGTCGGAAAGAAGAAATACATAAAGGCAATGAAGAAGCATCCGCTCGCGAGGGCGATGAGGGTAGACAAGATGACCTTCGCAGCGCTCGAGGCGACGCTCATGAAATACAGAGACCCTGAGATGGCTCTCCGCGACATCCCGGTGCTCAATATGATATCTGCATCCGAAGATGAGATGAAGGAGAAGGCCGGCAGACTCGTGAACGCTATAAGCAGGATCGCTCCTGAGATAAAGACCGAGATAGTTCCGGTACTCGACCAGATAGGCGGCGGATCTGCTCCTATGGTGAGACTCCCAGGATGGGCGGTCGCTGTATGGGACGGCACAAAGTCGGCCGACAGAACGGAGAGGAAGCTGCGCAAGGCGGAGATCCCGGTCATCGCGCGCATCAATGACGATAAGCTGCTGCTCTGCGTGCGTA
This sequence comes from uncultured Eubacteriales bacterium, assembly GCA_902778585.1. GTDB lineage: Bacteria > Bacillota > Clostridia > Peptostreptococcales > Anaerovoracaceae > Crickella. The sequence goes on from CACYYD010000007.1 coordinate 45,522, forward strand.
CTATTGCCGAGGACGAGCTTGAGGCCGTAGCGGAGGCACTCAAATAGAACATGAAGAACATAATCATAGGTACGGCCGGTCACGTCGACCACGGCAAAACGACGCTCATAAAGGCGCTCAGCGGTATCGACACTGACAGGCTCGAAGAAGAAAAAAAGCGCGGCATCACCATAGAGCTGGGCTTCGCCCACATCCCGAATGATGCCGGATACAATATAGGAGTCATCGACGTCCCGGGGCATGAGAAATTCATCAAGCACATGCTCGCGGGCATAGGCGGCATCGACTTTGTACTTTTTGTAGTAGCTGCCGACGAGGGCATAATGCCTCAGACGAGGGAACACTTTGAGATCCTCCAGTCGCTCGGTATCAACGACGGCATCATTGCTGTCACCAAGAAGGACATGGTAGACGACGAGTGGCTCGAGATGCTGCTCGAAGACGTGACGGACTACTTCAAAGGTTCCTTCCTTGAGGGAAAGCCGATGTTCACGGTCAGCGCCGCGACAGGCGAGGGCATAGATGAGCTCAAAGAGGCTATCATCGCCAAGTGCGACAGGGAAAACAAGCGCCGCGAGGAGAAAGAGCTTTTCAGGCTGCCTGTGGACAGGGTCTTCACGATGCAGGGCTTCGGCACCGTCGTGACAGGCACTCTCATGGACGGCAATGTCCATGTGGGCGATGACGTGATGATCTACCCTGAAGGCACAAAGGCCAAGGTAAGGGGCATACAGACATACGGAAAAGAGACAGACTCGGCTCTTGCAGGCCAGAGGACGGCTATAAACCTTTCGGGCATCTCGAAGGATGACATCGACAGGGGCGACATAGTTGCATACAAAGAGGCCGTCACGGTCACGAGCATGCTCGACACCGAGATAAGCATATTCAGCTCCACGGACAGGATCATACTCAACAACAGCAGGGTACACCTATACTGCGGCTCGGACGAGGTGCTCTGCAAGGTGATACTCCTTGACAGAGATGCGGCTGCGGCCGGAGACACATGCTACGCCCAGCTGAGGCTCGAGGAGCCTATGGCCGTAAGGCGCGGTGACAGATTCATCATAAGATTCTACTCGCCTATAATCACGGTCGGAGGAGGACGCATCATAGACGCGTCTCCGTCAAAGCACAAGAGAAACAAGCCTGAGGTACTCGCCGGCATGGATGTGCTGGCAAACGGAAGCCTCAGCGAGATCATATACGCAAAGGCGTCCGAGAGGCGCTTTGTGAGACAGAAGGAACTGGCGCACGAGCTCGGCATACTCGAGAGCGAGATGCAGGCCGCGGCAAATGGCGGCATGGAGTCCGGCGCTCTGACGGTGCTGCCTGACGACACTCTGGTGAGCGATTCGAAACTCGCGCACCTTACGGACGACATGAAACGCATCACCGAGGAGTACCACGCGGCGAATCCGCTGGCGGACGGCATTCCGAGGCAGGAACTCATCTCCAGGCTCAGGGAGCGCTGGTTCACCGAAGATGACAAGCTGATCCAGGCATTCATAAAGTACATGCTGTCTGAGGGCGTCATCGAGGACCGCGGCAAGTCCATCGCCATAAGCGGCTTCAGCATCGAATACACCGAAGAGCAGAAGGCTCTGAAGGATAAGATCGCATCGATCTACAGAGACGCCGGCATAGAGATGCCGAAGAACGACGAGGTCTTCGCACTTTATAAGGATGCACGCATAGTGAGGGCGATTCTTGAGGACCTCGAAGGCGAGGGAGTGATCCGCAAGGTGAATCCGTCGTACTACATAGAAAGTTCTGCATGGGACAAAGCTGTGGACACGGCAATGGCGTTCGAAGGTCCGTTCACGCTGGCTGAGTACAGGGACAGACTCGGCACCTCAAGAAAGTTCGCGGCAGAATTCCTGCCTGCGATGGACAAGGCCGGTATCACGGTGTTTGACGGTGAGACCCGTACTGCCGTAAGAAAATAAACAGGAACAGTCAATGACAGATAAGGAAATCTCTTCAAGAATAAGCACGCTGAAGGCGGGGATCGCAGTTGCGGCTCTGATCCTTGGTGTGATCCTTGTTTTCTGGCTTGTGACCAAGCCGGCGAATGGGGCAGAAGCCAAGGTGCAGGCCGAACTCGACGCTTTGGCAAGATCTGAATCTGTCGGAAGCGAAGTCGACGCAATGAGGAAATCGCTGTCTGAGGAGGGAAGCGCCAACTTTGACAGATTCCTCAAAAAGCTGAGGGATTACGACTACGAGATAATCGGCAGCAGAAAGATAAGCGGGGATGACGGCGAGCGCATGGCGGTCACGGTGAGATTCCGCACCTGCAGCTTCGGAAAGGAGTACCTTGCGGTATGGACAGAGTACCTCAAGTCCAATAACGAAGTTATGCCGGCTGACGGTGACCTTACAGGCTTCTACGAGATGCTCTTTGAGCGCCTGGCCGGTCTTGAAGAAAAGGATTATATCAGGGACGTGGAGATAATCTGCGTGGAGCCGCTCGGAAACGATGAATGGGTGGCGGATATAAAAGATAATGAAGAACTGCAGGATGCCGTATTCGGCGGCATGATGAGCGAGATGAAGGCGCTCGCTGCAGAGTGATCAAATATTAAGCTACGGAGGAATTAAGGAAATGATTTACGATCTCAGAAATAAGTGTCTGCATCAGGATGCACAGGGCGGCGGAGCAGCTCCTGAGGACTGCACTCATGACTGCAGTTCGTGCGGAGTCGACTGCCCGTCAAGAGACGGCGGCATCCAGAAGGCTCAGCTCAATGCCAACAGCTCGGTCAAGAAAGTGATCGGAGTAGTATCGGGCAAGGGCGGCGTAGGAAAGTCGATGGTAACAGCACTTTCCGCACTTGCGGCCACAAGAAACGGATATAAGACAGGCATCATGGACGCGGATATCACAGGACCATCCATCCCTAAGATGTTCGGCGTTCACACAAAGGCATACGGAAGCGAATTCGGTATCATGCCTGAGGTCACACCGATGGATATCAAGCTGATGTCGATCAACCTGCTGGTAGATAACGAGACTGACCCTGTAGTCTGGAGAGGCCCGGTCATCGGCGGCGTCGTAGAGCAGTTCTGGACTGACGTATGCTGGGGAGACCTCGATGTTCTCTTCATCGACATGCCTCCTGGGACAGGCGACGTTCCTCTGACTGTATTCCAGTCGCTTCCTATCGACGGCATCATAGTCGTTACTTCGCCTCAGGACCTCGTATCCATGATAGTCGCAAAGGCTGTCAATATGGCGAAGCTGATGAACATCCCTGTACTGGGACTTGTAGAGAACATGAGCTATATCACTTGCCCGGACTGCGGACGCAAGATCCAGATGTTCGGAGAGAGCCAGGCAGAGGCGGTTGCAGCTGCAAACGGCATCAAGCTGCTTGAGCAGCTTCCGATCGACCCTGTACTCTCGCAGGAGGCAGACGCCGGCAAGATCGAATTCAATGAAGGCACGCAGATGGAATCCATCCTCGGAGTGCTCGACGACCTCGGACTGAAGGCCGAGTAAACAGCAGCTTTAGGCAGAAAGGGACACTTATTTGGGCGAACTTATAAGACTTGAAGGCATCGTCAAGAGCTTTGACGACACCGTGGTACTGAACGGGATAGACCTCAGCGTGGACGAGAATGAATTCGTCACACTGCTGGGTCCTTCGGGCTGCGGAAAGACCACCACGCTCCGCATCATCGCGGGCTTTGAGAAACCTGACCAGGGCAGGGTGTATTTTGAGGGCAAGGACATCACAGACATGCCCGCGAACCAGCGCCCGGTCAACACGGTTTTCCAGAACTATGCGCTCTTCCCGCACATGAACGTGTTTGAGAACATCGCGTTCAGCCTGCGTGTAAAGAACGTAAAAGAGGACGAGATAAAGAAGAGAGTTGCCAAGGCACTTAAGCAGGTCAACCTGAAGGGCTTTGAGAACAGGCGCATCGACCAGCTTTCGGGCGGACAGCAGCAGAGGATCGCGATGGCGAGGGCCATCGTGAACGAGCCGAGGGTGCTCCTGCTTGACGAGCCTCTCGGAGCGCTCGACTTAAAGCTCCGCCAGGAGATGGAGTACGAACTCGTACGTCTCAAGAAGGAGCTCGGCATCACCTTCATCTACATCACTCACGACCAGGAAGAAGCGCTCACGATGTCCGACAAGGTAGTCGTCATGAACGAGGGCTACATCCAGCAGGAGGGAACTCCTCAGGAGATCTATGACGAGCCTGTGAACGCCTTCGTTGCAGACTTCATCGGCGACAGCAACATCGTTCCGGGACAGATGGCGGACGAAAAGGTGGTAAAGATCGACGGCGTCGAGTATCCGTGCATCGACGGTACGGCAGAGGGATTCCCGCCGCGCCGCAGAGTTGACGTGGTAATAAGACCTGAGGACATCGACATCGTTCCTTACGGCGAGGGCCAGTGGAACGGAACCATCACTTCCAAACTCTTCATCGGCGTCCACTACGAGATGCTGGTTCAGAGCGAGCACGGCAAGATCGAATGGCTGCTCCAGAACTACGACCAGCATGAAGTGGGCGAGAAGATCGGCATGAAGGTCGACCCGGAGAACATACAGATAATGCATAAACCTAAGAGTGAGGCCGAATCGGCAATAGAACTGGATATCTGATCAGATGGCAAAGAAAACATACACGATCCCATTCATAATATGGATAATCGCGGGTACGGTGATACCACTGATCTCGATAGCCTACTACGGCTTCACAAGCAGGGACGGGGGTTTTACTTTAGACAACATAGCCGCGATCTTCAGGCATGACCACATGCAGGCACTCGGCCTCTCGCTTACGCTTGCCATAATAAGCACCATAATCTGCCTGATAATAGCATTTCCGATGGCGATGATCCTGAGGGAAAGCAAGTACGGCAAGCAGGGCTTCCTGATATTCGTCATAATACTTCCGATGTGGATGAACTTCCTGCTCAGGACAATGGCATGGCAGGTGCTTCTTGAGCGTCAGGGAGTCATCAACGCGATCATCACTGCGGTAGGACTTCCGAGGCAGGAGATGATGAACACGCCGGGCGCTATAGTTCTGGGCATGGTCTACGACTTTCTGCCTTTCATGATACTGCCTATCTACAACACGGTTTCGAAGATAGACAATCATCTCATCGAGGCGGCGTACGACCTCGGAGCCAACAAGACCAAGGTGTACACGAGCGTCATATTCCCGCTTGCGGTGCCGGGCATTGTATCGGGCATCACGATGGTATTCATACCGGCGCTTACGACATTCGTTATCTCCAATATGCTGGGTGGAGGCAAGATAAACCTTATCGGTAACATTATCGAGCAGGAATTCACTGTAAACTCCAACTGGTATCTCGGATCAGGACTGTCGCTCGTAATGATGGTATTCATCATTATCAGCATGCTTCTTCTGCAGAGATTTGATAAGACGGGAGGGGCTAATCTGATATGAAAAAAGTATTAGGACGGATCTATATACTGATAATAATGATGTTCCTGTATCTGCCGATACTTACGCTCATTGTGCTGTCCTTCAACAGCACAAAGTCGATGTCGGTATGGGGCGGATTCAGTCTGCGGTGGTATGAAGAACTCTTCCGCAGCAGGATCATGATGGGCGCGATCCTGAACACTTTCTCGATCGCGATCCTTGCAGCGCTTATCGCGACTGTGGTCGGCACGCTGGCCGTGCTCGGTATGGCCGCGATGAGACCGCGCACGCAGAACGTGCTTCTGGGATTCAACAACATCCCGATGCTGAATGCGGATATCGTAACGGGTATCGCGCTGATGCTCTTCTTCCTCATGGTGGGAGCGCCGCGCGGCTACATGACGATACTCTTCAGCCATGCTACTTTCTGCATCCCTTACGTGATACTCTCCGTAAGGCCGCGCGTAAACAAGAATACGGACAGGCTTTACGAGGCTGCTTTAGACCTCGGAGCTTCTGAGGGATACGCGTTCAGAAGGATAGTCCTGCCTGAGCTCAAGCCGGGCATCATGTCGGGGTTCCTTCTGAGCTTCACGATGTCGGTCGATGATTTCATCATCACCTATTTCACAAGGGGAGCCGGCATCAACACCATTTCGACCCTGATCTACAGCGAGGTAAAGATAGGCATAAGACCGAGTCTTTTCGCGCTGTCAACGATAATATTCGTTGTGGCTCTTGTGGTACTGCTCTTTGTAAATCTGAGACAGGACAAGGCAGACAGGGAAACGGCACTTCAGGCAATGTAAAGAACACTTTACATCTGGTATTGCGAAAGGAATTAAGAGACAGATTTAATGTTTAAAGAACTTCCATGTGCGGGAGCAAAAAAAGAAATAGAAGAATATATCAGGCAGTCTGTAAAGGACTTTTCTGATGAGGGCATCGTCCCTAAGCTTGCCGTCATCAGAGCGGGCAGCGACGATGGCCAGGCTTATTATGAGGGCGCCATCCTTAAGCAGAGCAGCAGCTACGGCATCGAGACGCAGGCAATCAGATTCCCTGACAGCGTGCACCAGGCTCTCTTTGAGGCTACGCTTACGGCCATAAACGAGGACGAGAGCGTTCACGGCATCATCATGCTGAGACCTCTTCCTGAAGGACTTGACGGCGAGAGGCTGCGCACCATGCTCAATCCGGCGAAGGACGTTGATGCCATCACGGATATATCGATAGCCCAGCTCTTCGCGGGCAGGGCAGACGCTTTCTACGCCTGTACGGCAGAAGCCTGTATAGAGGCAATGCGCTATCACGGCATAGATCCGGCCGGAAAGAAGATCACCATTATGGGCCGGAGCATGACAGTCGGCAAGCCGCTGTCCATGATGCTTCTCAACAGAAACGCTACAGTGACCATATGCCACTCGTGGACTCCTGAAGAGGACCGCATCGCAGCGTGCAAAAACGCCGATGTCGTGGTGCTTGCTACGGGAAATACACAGGGCTATGGAAGCAAATACTTCAGGGACGGACAGACCGTCCTGGATGTAGGAACGGGCACCGGCAGAGACGGAAAGATGCACGGTGACCTGGACATAGAAGAGATAAAGGAGAGCGGAGAGATCAATGATCTTGCCTATACACCGGTACCGGGAGGCATTGGTGTGGTCACGACCGCTATCCTTCTCAGAAATATAATCAAGGCGGCCGGAAAGGCTGCCGCAAAGAAGGGCAACGGAAAAGGGATTATCAGTTTACAGGAGATGATGTAAAAATGGGATTCAGGTATTACTACGCTGACCGCATACGCGAGAAGATGCCCGGATTCAGGGGCACTGATGAAGAACTTCAGGCGGCGATCGATGATCTGAGCCTTCTGTACAACTCGGCCATTCGCGTGCTTGAGACAAGGCTCGATATACTGTCGGACGATTTCGACAAAAAGCATTCGCACAAACCGATACACCACATACAGTCAAGGCTCAAGACCTTCGACAGCATAATGGAAAAGTCGGCCCGTTACGGCATCGAGGATCCTCTCAACAACCTTGATACGGTAAGGCGCGAGATACTCGACATAGCCGGCATCAGGGTGGTATGCAACTATGAAGAAGACCTTACAACGATGGCCGGGCTGCTTCACGCGCAGGAAGACATCGAGATAATCAAGGTCAAGGATTACACTGACAAGCCGAAGGAGAGCGGATACCGCAGCATGCACGTCGTTGTAGCGGTGCCGGTCTACCTCGTAAACAAGAAAAAGATGATCCCGGTAGAGATCCAGTTCAGAAGCGTTATGATGGATGCATGGGCCAGCCTCGAGCATGAGCTCCGCTATAAAAACAAGGGAAGTCTCCCGCAGGAGATAGTTGACTATCTGAAGGGCTGCGCAGAGACGCTGCACAAGGTAGACGAGCAGATGAGCCGCGTCCGCCACGAGGTGCTTAAAGACGACAATAAATACAGTGATTATTAAGGAGATACAATGAAGAATCTGGATAAGACTTACGATCCTAAACAATTCGAAGACCGCATCTATGAGATGTGGGAGACGGAAGGCGCGTTCAGAGCAGAGGTGGACAGGGACAAAAAACCGTTCACCATCGTAATGCCGCCTCCGAATATCACGGGACAGCTCCACATGGGGCATGCTCTCGACCAGACCCTGCAGGATGTTCTCACAAGATGGAAGAGGATGCAGGGATACAGCGCGCTCTGGCTGCCGGGTTCGGACCACGCCAGCATCGCTACTGAGGTAAAGGTAGCGAACGCGCTGCGCGAGAAGACAGGCAAGGACAAGAAGGAATTCGGAAGAGAAGAGTTCCTGAAGCACGCATGGGCATGGAAGGAAGAGTACGGCGGACGCATCACAAAGCAGTGCCGCAAGCTGGGCGACTCCTGCGACTGGAGCCGCGAGCGCTTCACGATGGATGACCAGTGCAACAAGGCTGTCGTAAGATTCTTCATCGACCTCTATGAGAAGGGCTGGATCTACAAGGGCCACCGCCTCATCAACTGGTGCCCTGACTGCAAGACTTCGCTGTCCGACGCAGAAGTGGAGCACGAGGATGAAAACGGAAAGTACTGGTACTTCAGGTATCCTGCAAAGGACGGAGGCGAGGGCATCACTGTCGCGACTTCGAGACCTGAGACCATGTTCGGAGATATCGCCATCGCGGTACATCCGAGCGATGAGAGATACAAGGACCTCGTCGGAAAGACGGTCATCCTGCCTATAGTCGGCAGAGAGATCCCGGTCATCGCAGACGAGTATCCTGATCCTGAAAAGGGTACAGGTGCCGTAAAGATCACTCCGGCTCACGACCCTAACGACTTTGAAGTAGGTCAGAGACATAACCTCGAGATCATCGCGTGTATGAACGACGATGCGACGATGAACGAGCATGCCGGAAAGTACGAGGGCATGGACAGATACGAGTGCCGTAAGGCATGGGTAAAAGACCTCGACGAAGCCGGATTCCTCGTAAAGACAGATGACCTAACGATCCCTGTCGGAAAGTGCTACAGATGCCACAGCGCAGTCGAGCCTATGATGTCCGACCAGTGGTTCGTAAAGATGGACGAGCTCGCAAAGCCTGCTATCCAGGCTGTTGAGTCCGGCCGCATGAAGTTTGTTCCTGAGAGATTCTCGAAGGTATACCTCAAGTGGCTGTATGAGATCCGCGACTGGTGCATCAGCCGTCAGCTCTGGTGGGGACACAGGATCCCGGCTTATTACTGCGACGAGTGCGGCGAGATCGTTGTAGGCGAGAGCATGCCTGAAGTCTGCCCTAAGTGCGGCTGCAGACACTTCCACCAGGATGAGGACGTTCTGGACACATGGTTCAGCTCGGCTCTCTGGCCGTTCTCTACTCTCGGCTGGCCTGACAAGACAGAAGCCCTCGATTACTTCTATCCTAACAGCGTGCTTGTAACAGGATATGACATCATCTTCTTCTGGGTAGTCAGGATGGTATTCTCGGGCTACGAGTGCATGGGAGATGCTCCGTATGACTACGTATTCGTTCACGGTCTTGTAAGGGACGAGCTCGGACGCAAGATGTCCAAGTCGCTCGGAAACGGCGTTGACCCTCTGGAGTCGATCGACCAGTACGGCGCGGACGCTCTGAGATTCATGCTCTGCACGGGTATCTCGCCTGGTAACGACACACGTTACATCCCTAAGAGGATCGAGGCTGCGAGAAACTTCGCCAACAAGCTCTGGAACGCTTCCAGATTCACGATAATGAACCTGCAGGATGAGTCCGGCGAGTGGCTGCCTATGGAATTCGACGAGGCAAGGCTCAAGGACGAGGACAAGTGGATCCTGCACATGTCGAACGAGGGCGCAAAGTACATCACTGAGCAGCTCGACAAGTTTGAACTCGGTCTGGCAGGCCAGAGGATCTATGAGCTCATCTGGGATGTTTACTGCGACTGGTACATCGAGTTCGTAAAGGGCAGACTCTACGGTGATGATGAAGAGGACAAGAAGATCGCAAGATTCGTCCTCACAAAGGTGCTGAAGGACCTCCTGAAGTTCCTGCACCCGTTCATGCCGTTCATCACAGAGGAGATCTGGGGATTCCTGCCTGACGACTCCGGAAAGACCGGCATCGACGCGATGCTCATCAGAGCCGAGTGGCCTGTATATGACAGCAGCATCGACTACAGCGACTCCGTAAGAAGGATCGGCACTGCGATGGATGTCATCAAGGCCGTACGTAACATCAGGGCTGAGGCTGAGGCTGTTCCTTCAAGAAAGCTCAACCTCATCATCAAGACGGACGCTCTCGCTTCTGATATCGAGGCTGTTGCCGACCGCATCAGAAAGCTCGCAAACGTTGTCGATATCGACTTCAAGGACAGCAGCTTCGCGATGCCTGACGACGTGATGACAGCCGTTATCGACGGAGCTGAGATCGCTGTAAAGCTTGACGATCTGGTCGACAGGGATGCTGAGATCGAAAGACTTACAAAGGAGAAGGCAAGGCTCGAGTCAGAGGTAGCCAGAGTAGAGAAGAAGCTCGCAAACAAGGGCTTCACCGAAAAGGCTCCGGCACACCTCGTTGAAGAGGAAAGGGCAAAGGGCGAGAAGTACAGCGAGATGCTGAAGACCGTCCTTGCAAGACTCGAATCGCTTAAATAAGATGGCAAGTTTTGACGGACTTGATAGGATGAAGGCGCTTCTCGAAGCGCTCGGAAATCCTGAAAAAGACTTGAAAGTCCTGCACATAGCAGGCACAAACGGAAAAGGATCGACTGCGGTGATGACAGCTTCCATACTTGAGGAGGCCGGCTACACCGCAGGCCTTTATATATCGCCTCATCTCGAGGATGAGTGCGAGAGGGTGCAGATCTGGGACGGAACGCATCACCTCATAGATCAGGTGGAATTTGACGCTCTCAAGGCAAAGGCTAAGGAGGCTTCTCCTGATGCCACCGTGTTTGAGATCTATACTGCTGCGGCATATATGTATTTTGCGGAGAAGAGGCCTGATTACGTGGTCCTCGAGACAGGACTCGGCGGCAGGCTGGACTCAACCAATACGATAGAAAAACCGCTTGTTTCGGTTATAACCCAGGTGGGGCTCGACCACACGGCTGAGCTAGGAAGCACCATTTTCAAAATCGCGCGCGAAAAGGCCGGCATCATAAAGGAAGGCGTTCCTGTAGTATCGCAGACGGAAGACATGAATGTCGGCAATATTCTCCGCAGGACCGCTGAGGAGAAGGGATGCAGATTCATCGACGCGTCTTCGATGCTGGACAAATACCGCGGTCTCGACCTTGCCATGAAGGGGGCACACCAGCTCAGAAACGCTGCGACAGCAGCTGAAGCAGTGATGGCGGCAGGAATAGAGGTGTCTGACGAGGCAATAGAAAACGGGCTTGAGAACGCTGTTCTCCCGGGCCGCTTCGAGATACTGGGCGGAGGAGACGGCGAGCCTTATTTCATCGTCGACGGGTCTCACAACCCGGACGCGATAGAAGCCCTTATCGATACCTTCGGAGCTTTTTCGCACACAAATAAAATCAAAAGAACGATGGTAATTTTTGGCTGTATGAAAGACAAAAATTCCACGCGTATGGTACAATATTTGACAGGAGGACTCAGGGGCTGCACATTTGCTGCTGCGGCTGTTGGCTACGGCAGGGCAGAGTCTCCCGAAAGGATAGCGGGACTGTTCTCAGCGTCCGGACGCGGCTGCTACATCTGTGATGATGTTGAAGATGCCTACCGGACTGCAATGAACGGCAATTACCAGTGCATCCTTGTCACCGGTTCCATATATCTGGCCGGCGAGATGCGCACTCTTTATTTGCAAGAGCACTGATGTGCCCGGCATATAAACCTAATTGTTTTCATCTCTAATAATATCTAAGAAGAGGAAAGGACCGACGCCATGTTTGACAGAAACGGTAATGACAACAGCAACTACAATCAGATGATCGTGGAGGAGATCAAAAAGTCATCTGAGAAGGTCGCAGATCTTGTCGAAAAAGAGTATCTCAGACAGAAAAACAATGTGGAGCTCATCGCATCCGAAAACTACTGCTCAGAAGCAGTTATGGCTGCGTGCGGAAGCTGCCTCTCATGGAAGTACGCAGAAGGTTATCCGCAGGCTCCTGTAGTCAGAAAGTCCGGAAACAAGGGCAGATACTACGGCGGAACACAGATCGTAGACCAGCTCGAAGAGTACTGCTGTGACCTCTGGAGAGAGGTATTCAAAACGGATTATCATGTAAACGTACAGCCGCATTCGGGTTCGCAGGCCAACTTCGCTGCATATAAAGCGGTTCTTGAGCCGGGCGACACTATCCTCGGTCTCAGCCTCGACAACGGCGGACACCTCACACACGGTTCAGCCGTAAACTTCAGCGGCAAGCTCTATAACGTAGTTTCCTATGACGTGGACGATAACGGCCGCATCGACATGGAAGACGTAAGAAAGAAAGCTCACGAAGTAAAGCCTAAGCTGATCCTCACAGGAGCATCCGCATACGCAAGGATCATCGACTTCGAGGCATTCGCAGAGATCGCAAAGGAAGTCGGCGCTTACTTCATGGTAGACATGGCTCACATCGCAGGTCTCGTAGCTGCAGGCGAGCATCCGACACCATTCGGATATGCTGACATCATAACAACAACTACACACAAGACTCTCAGAGGACCTCGCGGAGGACTCATCTTCGCAAGACCTGAGCTCGCAAAGGCTGTCGACTCCGCAGTATTCCCATACGCACAGGGCGGCCCTCTCTGCCACATCATCGCAGGTAAGGCAGTATGCGCTGAGGAAGCTCTGAAGCCTGAGTTCAAGACATATGCACATCAGGTAAGACTCAACTGCGCTGCACTCGCAGACGAGTTCCTCAAGATGGGCTACAAGATCGTTACAGGCGGAACAGACAACCACGTATTCCTGATCGACCTCAGTGATGAGCCGTTCTCGGGCAAGGAACTCCAGGCTGCATGCGACGAAGTAGGCATCACTCTCAACAAGAACTGTGTTCCTAACGAGAAGAGATCGCCGTTCCAGACATCCGGCGTTCGCGTAGGAACAGCTCCTATGACAACAAGAGGATATCTCGAGGATGACTTCCGCAAAGTCGCTCACAGGATCGACGATGTAGTAAAGGGTCTCAGAGAAAAGAAGGCTGCTGAGGAAGCTGAAGCAAAGTAATCCAAGCGCAGTAGGTCCAATAAAAAAACCACGCCCCGCCCGTTAAAAAGGCGGGGCAAATTGTTGAATAAGTCATTCGGCTGTTGTAAAATAATACAACGATAAAAACAGGGTAGAAAGAGGAGGTACTGACCCATGGTGAAATTACTGATTGGACACAAAGGAAGCGGCAAGACCAAAAGAATGATCGAACTTGCAAACGAGTCTGTCCAGACAGCCAGAGGAAGTATCGTATTTATTAACAAGAATTCAAGACTTATCTATGATCTCGACTATAAGATCAGAGTCGTCTGCATGGAGGATTTCCCTCATATCACCAATGAGGACGAGTACATCGGATTCATCTTCGGAATCATGAGCTCGGACAACGATATCGAGTGCATCTTCCTGGACGGTATCATGAGACACAGAGACTTCGCGCTCGAAGTACTCCCGACATTTATAGAGAAGATCAAGGTCATCTCGAAGGAGTCCGGTATCGACTTCGTTATCAGCGTAAGCGCCGAGCTCGAAGAGATGATAGGTGTAAACTTCGACGACATCGAAGTTCTCAACTAAGAATGACTGTAATAGAACAAATACTTGAAGGAATAGAAAGAGGAAGAGCCATGTACGGAAGTGTGCATGGCTCTCTTGTACCTGCGGGAGAATCTGACGTCGCCGGTGCCGGCAATGAGCTATGCCTCGGTGATAACCTCGAATACATGAAAGGCCTGATCGAAAGAGGGTATGAGGGGAAGTTCCGCCTCATCTATATCGATCCGCCTTTCTTTACGAGGTCCAGTTTCAATGCCTCGGTAAGCGTAAGAGGATCTGACGGAGCCTCCCACAAGGTCCATCATCTTGCATATGACGACAAATTCGACAGAAGCCTCGATTATTACATCGAGAACATGACTGTGCGCCTTCTGATGATGAAGGACCTCCTTGCAGACGACGGCCTCATGTGGATTCATCTCGACTGGCACTCGTCGCACTACATAAAGCTCGTGCTCGATGAGATAATGGGCGAGAAGAACTTCGTCAACGAGATAATCTGGCAGTACAAATCGGGCGGCTCGGGCAAGAGGCACTTCGCGAGGAAGCACGATACCATCCTCGTATACTCGAAGTCCGGGAAGTACTATATCGACGTCCCGAAAGAGAAGTCCTACAACCGCGACAGAAAGCCTTACAGGTTCAGAGGTGTCGCTGAATACAAGGACGAGGGCGGCTGGTATACGCTGGTCAACATGAAGGACGTATGGAACATCGACATGGTAGGGCGCACCTCATCGGAGCGCACGGGATATGCCACGCAGAAGCCGCTGGAGCTCCTCAGACGGATCGTAGAGGCATCGACCGAAGAAGGAGACATTTGCGGTGATTTCTTCTGCGGAAGCGGAAGTCTGCCTGCCGCGGCTTATGCTCTCGGCCGCAGATGGATGTGCTGTGACAGCGAAGAGATGGCCGTTTCTATGACAAGGCGCAGACTGAGGACCGCCGGAGCAGAGTTCGGCCTTGTGAGACAGGATGCCAGAGATCCTGCGTCCGGCCGCGCGGCTATTGAGATCGTCGGCACAGACAGGCTCGAGGACGGAAAGCGCCTGTACAGATGCAGGCTTGCCGATATAAGGCCCGATATAGACACGGGATCCATACAGCTGAAGGACAGGGGCTATGTAGAGGAGGCACTGAGAAGCGACAGGCTGCAGTTTGCCGACCACATTATGATAGACAACAGATTCGACGGCATATTCAGCTGCAGACATATATTTGACGCAAGTGCCGGTGAATTCAGCTTTGTGGCAGAAGACGGCTTTGCTGCCGTGGTCGCTGACATCTTCGGCAGGGAATACGTGGCTGAATTCTTTGAAGAAAAAGAATAAAAAAACAAACTATACAGACTGAAAAGGTCCATAAAAGAAATCTAAAAGCAGAAAATGAGCGATTCGGAAAGAGAAAAAAAGAGCAATAAGTCTGCCGCTGCGGGCACAAAAAAGACTGTAAAGGCAGGAAAGGGGAATGCATCCGGAAAGGCGAAGGCTGACAAATCACCGCTCAGCAGTATCGATAAGAAACTCGAGAAGGAAGCAGCCATCAATAAGTCCGCGAACGCACGCTACGCTGCAGACCCTAAGTATCACGGGCACAGCAAGCTCGAGATGAGGGCACGCGAGATAGGCTTCGCACTTCTTGCGGTCGTGATCGGCTCACTCGGAACTGCATCGATAATGCTGCCGAACGGTCTTACATTCGGAGGCATCACCGGTATAGCGAGGATCATCCAGCAGTATACAAACTGGAATTACTCGCTCACTTACTATGGGCTTTCACTCATAATCACGGCTATAGTCTGGGTATTTCTCGGCTGGAAGGAGGTCAGAAAAATACTTCTTATGTCGATGTCATATCCGGCAGTGATGTTTTTGCTTGAAGTCAATAACGTGGTTATAGTCAAGAGCGATGATCTCTTCCTCGTATCCGTATTCTGCGGGGTATTCCTCGGAATATCGAACGGTCTGACCTTCAAGGCGGGCTTCTCCTCGGGCGGAACGGATTCTCTGGCCAAGGTCATAAAGTACCGCTGGCTCCCGCATCTGGGGATGAACGACATCTCATTCGCGATAAACGCCATAATCGTCTTATGCAGTGCTGCCGTATTCGGCGTTACCATAGCGCTCTATGCCGTAATTATCATCTACGTATCGATGAGAGTAGGTGAAGGTGTCATGTACGGTCTCAGCAATAAGATAGTAGAGCTCGACATAATCCCGGGAGATCCGGATGCTCTTACCGATTTCATTATGCATGAGCTCGGACGCGGAGTTTCAAGTGTTGAGGTCACCGGAGAGTACACGGGAGATCACAGAAAGCAGCTCAAGATCCTCTGCTCGCCGCGTGAGAGCTTTATCATAAAGAGGCATCTGGCCAAGAATGATCCTAAGTCATTCGTATCCGTGTACAGTGTAAGATCAGTATGGGGAGCAGGCAGAGGCTTCTCAGATATCCGAGATATTGACAGCTGATCTGCTCAGGTATTCTTCCGCAGCCAGCTTTGATATAAGGTTGGCCGTGCGGCTGTCCAGTATGAGATAGCCGTTCACAAAGGCCGGGTCATTCAGGAGGACTTCAGGTATACTGCCTGCAAAGATCGGGGCGGTGTCAACATACAGCACGTCGGCGTGGCTGCCGAGCGGGACTTCTATCTCGTATGAAGAAGAACTTGCATTGAAAGTGGCCGTGACAGGGCAGTCACCGTCAGGGAAATACGCGCAGGATACAGGATCCTTGATCTGTTCTCCGGTGATCTTGAGATACGGGCTTGCAGTCTTTCCGCTGCGGGCTCTTTTTATTGCGTGCCTTACGCTCAGCCTGCCTTCAGCGGCAGGGAGGCCGTAAGCCGAAAGCGCCTTATGGAGGTCCGGAACATCTGCCAGCGACAGGTACATGAGCCTGTGAAGATGCAGAACGTCCTCTCTGTTGTGCGTGAGGATGACCTTCTCGATGGTGCTGTTCCCGGATAAGGCGTACTGATCGAAGAGGGCGACGCTCTCCTTGCCTGTGATGGTATCTCCGCGGTCGGAGAGGATGCCGTAGTAGTTTTCTATGGACATCTGGCTCATCGATTCGAGTTTTGATCTCAGATCGGTATGCTTTCTAAGAAATCTGAAGAGATCGAAGTGATACATCTTAAGATGCCGGCCCAGCATGTTTGCGTCGAGCCTTGCGTTGATGAACGGTACGTCATATGCATAGCCATTGAAGGTGATGAGATAGTCGGCGCCGTTTTCCTCAAGGTAATCCATCGCGGCATCAAGGACCTTTGCCTCTTCATAATGGTTCTCGGCCAGAAACTGTGTGATGCGGCATCCTGAATCCGTGCGCATCAGAAGTCCTATGAGCACGGCTTTGCATCTCGTTCTGTCAAGGCCGGTCGCCTCTATGTCGAGAACGCATGGCTTCATGTCCCCGAAGTATTCGCCCCAGACTTCGCTGTATTCTCCGATGATCCTGTAATCCCTTGTAAAAACCTTCATCTGCTGCCGTCAGTCCTTCTTCCGATCTCCGTTAGTCATATATTACACAGCAGATTCTACCATATCGGGCGCTGCCATATCAGACCCGAATTGAAGACAAATAGAAAACCGGCATTGAGAATCGCGCCTCATCGTGATACAGTGGTTGTCGTAAAACAAAGGAGAACACAGCATATGAAACTTGGAATCGTAGGTCTTCCTAATGTAGGGAAGAGCACACTTTTTAACGCCATAACGAAGGCAGGCGCAGAAGCCGCCAATTATCCTTTCTGCACGATCGAGCCGAACGTCGGAGTCGTTACCGTGCCTGATGAGAGGGTGACTACGCTTTCGAAGGTGTACAATTCGAAGAAAACCATTTATACGACCATAGAATTCTGCGACATCGCCGGACTCGTAAAAGGAGCGTCGAAGGGTGAGGGCCTCGGCAATAAGTTCCTCGGACACATAAGAGAGGTAGAGGCGATCGTCCACGTCGTAAGATGCTTCGACGATGAGAACGTTGTCCACGTAGACGGCAGGATAGATCCTGTAAGCGATATAGAGGTCATCAATACCGAGCTCATTATCGCCGACATGGAGGTCCTTGAGCGCAGGATAGCAAAGACAGAAAAACAGGCGAAGGCCGACAAGTCTGCCAGGGCAGACCTCGAGATACTCGAGCGCATCAACTCTGTGCTTGCGGAAGGAAAGAATGCAAGAGAGATAGACGGACTCAGCGAAGAAGAGGCAGCTTTTGTCAAATCGCTCGACCTTCTGACATACAAGCCGGTCATTTATGCTGCCAATGTTTCCGAAGAGGATGCAGGCGGGGAAGACAATGACTATGTGAAGGCTGTAAGGGAATATGCCGCGGCTGAGGGCTCGGAGGTAGTCGTCATAAGCGCCAAGGTGGAGTCAGAACTTGCGGAGCTCGACGATGAGGAGCGTGAGATGTTCCTCGAGGAACTCGGCATCGAAGAGTCCGGCCTGGACAAACTCATAAAGTCGTCATACGCACTGCTGGATCTCATAAGCTTCCTTACGACGGGAGAGGACGAGACAAGAGCATGGACGATAAAGCGCGGTACGCTTGCTCCTCAGGCGGCAGGAAAGATCCATACCGACTTCGAGAAGGGTTTCATCAGAGCCGAGACTATATCCTATGATAAGCTGATGGAAGTGGAAGGAAAGCTGTCCGCCGCAAAGGAAAAAGGATGGCTCAGATCGGAAGGCAAGGAGTATGTCGTAAAGGACGGAGACGTCATGCATTTCCTGTTTAATGTGTAAAAACACAAAATAACAGCATTTAAGTGTGAAAAAATCATAATTGTACTTAAAGTATGAATCTTGTTTTTTTGACGTACAAGATGATTGAAAAACAGAAACTGAAACCGTATAATCGGTTTAAGGATTGCAGAGGCAATCCTATCTCTAGTCCCAATACCCTTTTTCGAAAGAGACTGCACCCCTTGCGGTCTCTTTCATTTTTTGACCTTTCCGGGGTGCAGCTGATGATCTGATATTGTGACTGTGAGCCGCTTACTTGTTTTCTTCGTTCAGCGGAAGATGCTTTGTGGAATAGATATAGAGCATGATGCCTGCGGCCATAGCGCAGAGGCTGATGACCTGGGCCTGTTTGAAAGGGCCGATCATAAGAGAGTCTGTACGCAGGGCTTCAACAAAGAAGCGCTCAAGTGAATAGAATATGAGGTACAGAGAGAATGTCTGGCCGTTTGCAGTACGTATGTGCCTGTCGTAATAACTGAGCGCGATAAAGAGTATCACGCACCAGATGGATTCGTAGAGAAAGGTAGGGTGCACTTTTACTCCGTCGACGAGTATGCCCCATGGAAGATCCGTAGGACCTCCGTGAGCTTCCCCGTTGAAGAAGTTGCCCCATCTGCCGATCGCCTGGGCGAGAGCCACGCTTGGGATGAACAGATCAAGCACGTTGAGGGTGCGTATGCCTTTGTGCCTGCATACCGCGTAAACTGTCAGACCTCCGAAGATGAGACCGCCGTGTATGGCGAGTCCGCCGCTTCTTATGTCGAGCACCGATGAGAGTGTCTTATAATAGTCGAGATTGAACAGTACATAATACAGTCTTGCACCAATGACGCCTATAGGAAGCATCCATAGGGCAATATCAAGCACGTCATCATCCGTTATGCCGTGACGCGGAGCTCTTTTGCAGGATATGAGGACAGCGGTCATCATGCCGAAAGCGATGAGTATGCCGTACCATCTTATGTCTATACCGAATATCGTGAATGCTATAGGATCGGGATGTCCCATATTAATACCTCCGTTCCTGTGCTGATCCCTTGTGGGAACTGCTACCGGAATAGTATAACATATCGATGCAAATTAATTTCATTTTTGTTGTTGACAAGGGCAGGTTCTTTTGCTACTATAATCAAGCGCGATTGAAAAGAATCAAACCAATTGCGGCGGCGTAGCTTAGCTGGCTAGAGCGTCCGGTTCATACCCGGAAGGTCACTGGTTCAAGTCCAGTCGCCGCTACCACACATGGGATCATAGCTCAGCTGGGAGAGCACCTGCCTTACAAGCAGGGGGTCATAGGTTCGAGCCCTATTGGTCCCACCATTTTGCGGCCGGGTAGTTCAGCTGGTTAGAATGCCAGCCTGTCACGCTGGAGGTCGACGGTTCGAGCCCGTTCCCGGTCGCCATCTTTTTAAAGACCTCCTACGAGCGTGGTGGGTGTCGTCAAGTGGTTAAGACCCTGGGTTGTGGCTCCAGTATTCGTGGGTTCGAATCCCACCATCCACCCCAATACTTAATTGAATACTTTGGCGGCAAACGCCGGGCAAGCAAATGCTGATGGGGTATAGCCAAGCGGTAAGGCAACGGATTCTGATTCCGTCATTCGCAGGTTCGAATCCTGCTACCCTAGCCAAGAATAGTAAGGGGCTCTGAGGAACCCCTTTACTGTATGGCGACATAGCCAAGTGGTAAGGCAGAGGTCTGCAAAACCTTCACCCCCGGTTCAAATCCGGGTGTCGCCTCCAGACTAGAGACTGCAAATCGCAGTCTCTTTTGCTATACAAAATGTTTTACAAGACGGAATTATAGTATATAATTAGCGCGATTTTCACATGTGAATGCGGGGTGCGATGATCTGTACGCACAGCAAGGGGAATGTAAATGAAGAAAAAACACAGAAACAGATATTTCAGGGGCCTTGCCATGTTTATGGCGGCAATGATCCTATTCTCCTCAGCAGCTCTTCTGAGTGGCTGCAGGAGCGGTGCTACCGGTGAGGTATATGTTTACTGCTACGGCGACTATTTTGATACTGCGCTGCTCGATGAATTTGAGGCAGAGACAGGCATCAGGGTCATACCTGACTATTACGACACAGCAGAGGAGATGTATACGGTCCTTGAGAACAAATCGACCACTTATGACTGCATCTGCACATCTGACTACATGATAGAGCGCATGGCACAGAATGACATGCTGCAGGAGATCGACTTCGGAAATATTCCGGAAATCGAGAACATCGCCGATGTCTACATGGAAAAGTCCGAGGCATTTGACCCGGGCAACAAGTATTCCGTTCCTTATCAGCTGGGAATAGCCGGCATCCTGTACAACAAGGAGATGACAGGTGATACAGAGATCGATTCGTGGAGCGACCTCTGGGACGAGAAATTCTCCGACAGCATTGTTATGCCTGACAGCGTAAGAGATGCCTTCATGATAGGCCTCAAAAAGAACGGTTATTCCGCAAATTCAACAAATGAAGATGAGATAAAGGCTGCGGCAGACGAACTCATAAAGCAGAAGCCTATGGTCTATAAATATGCCAACGACTCTGCCCGCGACCTCCTCGCAAACGGATCCGCCGCGATAGGCGTAGTCTGGAACGGTGAGTACATGTACACAAAGGATCTTAATGAGAACGTCGAATTCGTAGTTCCGAAAGAAGGCTCCGAGTTCTTCATCGACTCCTGGGTCATCCCTAAGGACGCCGCAAACAAGGAAAATGCTGAGGCATGGATCAACTTCCTCTGCAAGGCTGATGTCGCTGCCACAAACTTCGAATATCTGTACTACACGACTCCTAACGAGGCAGCTCTCGAGCTTATCGACGAGGAGCTTCTCAAAGAGAAGGCTATCTTCCCGGATGAGGAGACTATATCCCGCTGCGAATCGCTCGTTACTCTCGATCCTGATTCGACTAAGCTCTATAGCAATTACTGGAAGAAAGTAAAGGCCGATTAATGGGATCCTGGGGGAAAAGACTGGATACTCCTGAAAAAAGGAATCATATGCTTAAAAGGGTAGCCCTCGTTATAGGGGGCAACCTTATTTTCGCGATCGGCATCAATGTGATCATAACGCCGATGAACCTCTACAGCAGCGGTTTTACGGGCATATCTATGCTCCTCAGGATGCTGCTGGTGAACGTTCTCAAGGTGCCGCAGATCCCCGGCGTGGATTATCTTGGTATCATTTACTGGATAATCAATGTGCCGCTCTTCTTCCTCGCGTATAAGGCGATAGGTAAGGAGTTCTGCATCACGACCGTTGTTTCCATCGGTATAGCATCGCTTTGCATGTCGCTGGTGCCGGTAGTATCAAAGCCAATCTTTGAAGACTATCTGACAGCCTGCATCGTGGGCGGCATAGTATCGGGAACAGGAGCCGGAATGGTGCTTAAGGGAGGCACATCAGGAGGCGGCCAGGACATCATAGGCGTGGCTCTTTCAAAGACGCATCCTAATTTCAGCGTCGGAAAGATAGCGATAGCCATCAATCTGGTCATATATGGCGTCTGCTTCTTCCTCTTCGACATCCAGACCGTTGTATATTCGATCATCTATGCAGTGATCAACTCGCTGGCGCTCGACTACCAGCACACCCAGAACAGACTGGTCCAGGTGACCATCTTCACTAAGAAGGAGGGTATCACCGATAAGGTGCTGCATGAGGTGCGCCGCGGTCTCACGTACTGGCAGGGCGCCGGCGGATACACCGACGAGGATACCTACATCCTTTCAACGATGGTGACAAAGTACGAGTTCCCGCGTCTTATGAGCGTGATAAAAAGCGTTGATCCGGATGCCTTCGTCATGGTGAATGAGAACACAAAACTATACGGAAACTTTGAAAAACGCTTTTCGGAGTAGGCCGGAAGAACATATCAGCAAGCAACAAAAAACCTCTGCGGACTGAGGTGACCCCCAAAAGTTAGACTTTTGCTCCGGCGAGATAATCGCCGGAGTTTTTCTATGCAGCAAGCATCTCGTTCCGGTACTCAATTGGACTCCT
>CACYYD010000008.1 GCA_902778585.1 uncultured Eubacteriales bacterium
CATGATGTATTACGTCAGCGAGACCGGATTTCTCACAATAATATGCGCATGGGTGATCGCGATAATAATGATCGTTACAATCAAAGATATTGCAGCAAACTTATCGGAATTATAGGCATCCGCTCGAATCTGGAGCATATCTGCAAATGGTATATGATTCACACCGATGATATATAGGAGGAAAACCAGAGTGAAGAATTACATAGCATACTGTGGACTGGACTGCGAGACATGTGAAGCCCATATTGCAACCGTAAACAATGATAATAATCTGCGGGTAAAGGTTGCAAAGGAATGGTCTGAGCTGAACAAAGTGGAAATCACCCCGGAGATGATAAACTGTGCCGGATGCCGTATCGATGGAGTGAAGACTCCTTTCTGCGATTCACTTTGTCCGATAAGACAGTGTGCATTGGGAAAGGCAGTTGAGACTTGCGGAGACTGCAGCGAAATGAGCACATGTGAAAAGCTTGAAATAATAACAGGAAACAACGAGGAAGCTCTCAAGAGGCTAAAAGGATAAGCAAACAATGTCAAAAGTGTGCTATGCTGTAAAATAGCAATGCATCAGTAGGGGACTGGTGTTTTCAGATACAACACCAGTCTCCTTAGTACCAGAATAATCAAGGAAGGGAAACGATGAGACTGAAAAATGTACTGATCGTCGTTAAGAATATCGAGAGATCCAGACAGTTCTATCATGATCTGTTTGGTCTGGAGATGATCCTTGACAATGATGGAAATATGATTCTGACAGAAGGGCTGGTTCTGCAGGAAGAGAAATACTGGAAAGAGTTCCTCGGTAAAGAAATCATTCCGGAGAACAATTCCTGCGAGCTCTATTTTGAGGAACGTGATATCGAAGGCTTCATCGAAAAACTTGAGAAGTATTACCCGGAAGTAAAATACGTCAACAAACTCATGACACACAGCTGGGGACAGAAAGTCATACGTTTCTACGATCCGGACGGAAATCTGATCGAAGTGGGGACGCCAGTGTAGAATGGCAAATACCATTCTGTGCATTCTGTAATAAACAAAGTGACCGGAGGGCTGCTGTTCATTTTTCCGCTGACACTGGTTTATATTGATTTGGAATACAGTGCGGCAGCCATCTGTACGTATGAGGCAGAGGGAAATGATCCTAAACTCATACTTTGCAAAAGGAGATAGAAAAAGGAGAGTGCTGTTTGAGAAAACTACACAACACACTGGAGATTGTCGGCTGACCAGGGAGGTTTGCTGGCAATCAAACAAACCTCCCGCTGTATAGCAATTGAAGTCAACAATTTTCAGGAGGTAATAAACAATGAATACAAATGACATAATAATTCGTTTGGAAAAGAAAGTAGAATACAGAGAAGTAGAGAAGCTTGTCAGGGAGTCGTTCTGGAATGTCTACAAGCCCGGTTGTAGTGAGCATTATGTACTGCATGTTTTGAGAGATGATCCGGCGTTCGTGAAGGAGCTCGATTTTGTCATGGAAAAGGACGGCAGACTGATCGGGCAGAATGTCTTTGTGAGGACTGTTATCAATGCGGATGACGGCAGAGATATCGATGTCTTGACGATGGGACCTATATGCATCGCGCCTGAGCTGAAGCGGAAGGGATACGGCAAGCTGTTGCTTGACTATTCCCTTGAAAAAGCTGCGGAGATGGGATTCGGTGCGGTTCTGTTCGAAGGCAACATAGACTTCTACGGTAAGAGTGGTTTTGACTATGCACGAAAATTTGGTATACGCTACCATGATTTGCCGGAAGGCGCAGATGATTCATTCTTCCTGTGCAAAGAACTGATACCGGGATATCTGGATGAAGTCATAGGAGTGTATCAGACCCCGCAGGCATATTATGTGGATGATGCTGATGTAGAAGAGTTCGACAAGAACTTCCCCGCAAAGGAGAAGCTGAAACTGCCAGACCAGATCTTTGGCTAAGCCTGGTCGGAACGAAAGGTGTCCGAAGTGTCAGGCGGGCAGCTACAGAAGTAATAGAGTCATTTCTGAAAATCAACAGAGATGGAACAACGATACTGATGGTCACACATGACAGCAGGATCACTTCCATGTGTGAGAGGATTCTGTACATACTGGATGGAGAAATCAGAGGCGAATTGAAGCTCGGTAAGAAAGAACATCCTCCTTGAAAAATCAACGTTTGTACGCTTCTGACTTCTTCGAGTCCCATGTCCTCCGCCAGAAAGAGCCTGAGATTTCAACGATTTCAGGCTCTTTTCGTGGATTTTTCTGTTGCAGATGGGTTCTGAACTGTTACATTTTTTAGATTTACTCTGAAAAGTCCCATGGGCATTCGAGAGTAGTCCTTTCATCGTTGTGACCGACCATTTCTCTGACCGTATTGATGTTGACGCCTCCGTCAATCAGGGTGGATACGAATGTTTTTCTGGACTTATGAGAGCTTCTGTTGGCTATATCAAGCTTGCTGCAGTAGCTAGGATAAAGACTTATGAAATGCATGTATGGTAAAATAGTCACACATTTTGGCGTGCGTGGCAGCGGGGGTCTGATATGAGAAAGAAAAAATACAGATATCTGACAGCGGTTATAGCTTTTGTGCTGATATATTTCCTCCTGCTGGAAGTCCTCGTAATCTGCGAACGGAATAATCCGGAGGCTCATATACAAACTCTGGGAGATGCTCTCTGGTACTCCCTTGTTACATTGGCAACGGTCGGATATGGAGATGTTATCCCTGTATCGACTCCGGGACATGTTGTTGGAGGCATCTTCGTCATTCTGTCCATGGGATTGCTGGTTGCTTTGGTAGGTTCTGCTGTATCCTTTCTGACCAGTGAAGGATTTCCTATGTTCAGGCTGAGCTTCATGAGAAAAAGAGCCTGGTACTATTTTGCAGACTTCACTTCAGAGTCGGATACCCTTACGAGGGACATACTCCGAAGGGATGAGAATGCTGTAATTATCTATGGAATAAGAAGGGATGATGAGATAGAAAAACCAGACTACCCATGTCTCTTCGTTAATGTGTCCCCAGCGAGGATAGTTGCACAGAAAAGAGCAACAGGGGAAAAATGCAAGCTGTTCTTCCTTAAAGAAAATGAGATTGGCACAAACCTCAAGGCCGTGGATATTCATGCGCTGGACGCAGACGTATATGCTTCCACAACAAGCGGCCAGGAGAAAATGTCCGGGAACATACACTTTTTCCATACATATGACTGTTGCGCAAGAAGCTATTGGAGAGATCACCCGCTGGACAGGAATGAAGACAATATAGTAATCATCGGATTCTGCAATTATGGACAGGCTGTCCTTGAAAGAGCGATTCTTACCAACATCAATGATACTGACTTTGACGTAACATATCATGTTTTCGGAGATTCAGAGAGATTTCTGGCGATTCACAACAAGCTTCATATTGCGTTCGGTATCAATCAGAGAAAAAAAGGTTTTGACAGCATTATTTTCCACAAAGAGCAGTGGGTGAATGCACATGATGTAATAGCACATGCGGACAGGATAATAGTCTGTGAGGATGATGTGCAGGATGGCTGGGACGATATGTGGCAGCTGAGGCGATACTACAATTACAGAGGTAGAATCGACCTAAGGACAAACCGCACGGCGCCTGGAGTATCATATTTCGGAACTAATGAGCAGATATATACGGTTGACCAGATCGTTCGTACCAGGCTGAACGACGCAGCAAGGGCTATGAACGACCTGTACCGCAAGAGCGTTGAGGACAGCCTTGACTGGGATGAATTAAGTGATCAGCTCAAGCAGTCCAAGATTGCTGTAGCCGATCACCTGTATATGAAGATCAGGATATTGCTTAACGGAAAAAGAGTATCTGCTATTGACAGTGAAAACTGCCGGGTTGCATACGAAGCATTCTGCAAGGCCAAAGAGGATCCTGAAGAACTCGACAGACTAAGGCGCATAGAACATGCCAGATGGGTGCGCTTCTATGCATACTACAACTGGTCATACGGAGATAAGCGCAACGACAAGAGACACGAAAATCCTATGATACGTAAATACGACATGCTCACTGCCGGACAGAAAGCATACCATGACAGGGCGTGGGAGCTGATTGGAGAAATGGCAAAACTGCTCAAATAGCATATCTCCGGTGAGTATTAAATCTATCCGGCGATGTGTTTGTCAAAAAAGTGCTTGAGTGAGCTGCGTGCGATATCCACAAAATCCGTAACGCATTTCGGGTATAATCTGCTGCCGTGATCTCGCCGCCGCTGAAAAATGCGAATGATTTGGAGCAGAACATTGCGGCACCGAGTCGGTTGCACAGGGCGGCCTGCTCATTATAGTCGTTGATCTCGATGATGGCATTGAGGCGGATGTTATTGCGGATGAGGAATGCATCATTCCCAAACTGTTACACTAACTGTTACATTCCGTCGGAGTAGAGTGAGAGACCTCCTTTCATTTCAACGGTTTGAGCTAACAGCCTTCGGAGTTCGAGTCCCATGTCCTCCGCCAGAATCAAGGAGCTTAAACAGGCTCCTTTTTATTTACAGTAGATATTCACATATGAATAGCAGAATTCGATTTTAGCATTGTACTTTTGTTGTAAATGCCCATAAACTGTTTTCGAAGAGAATAGTAATAATGAATAGTGCTAAGAGCTATTTGAAAGGAGATATGAGCCACCTACATACAGCGCTGTTGGAACAGGTGATGGTATTGCAAACTGGCATACGATGAAAGCCAGGCTTGATGCTATGTCTGAGATGGGCATTCCGACAGAGTTTCATTCCTATGCCGGATTGCCGCATGGATTTGGTCTTGGGACAGGGACAAATGCGGAAGGCTGGATCGATGATGCGGTCGAATTCTGGGAAAACAATATGGCTTGAGGCGGGCAGTAAGCCTGTTACGGGCAAGGCCGCGATTGCCGGGATAGACAAGGAGACCGGCACGGTAGAAGCGGGAAGTGCGCAGATATGATAGTTGTGAGAGATGTGTCCATGGTGATGGCAAGAGGCAAGCTGATACGCAGGCCGCATCATAAGAAGATGAAGGCCATCGACGAATTGCTAGATAAATACATGTAGTCGGCAGGCGCGGCGGCGCCTTACGCTGAAATCACGATCAAATATTGCATCGGGACCCGGTCAGAAATGGCCGGGTCTTTTTTAGTGCCCCGGAATAGCGAATTCGCAAAAATTACAGCGCCTGTTATAGGAAGCAATTTCTTATGACGGGGGGATTGACCTCGTCGTTACAACGAGATGTACAGTTGGAAAGAGAGGTACACAATGTCACTGAATACGATTCGCGAGGTCACTGAAATCACTGGAATTACAGTGAATGCACTAAGATATTACGACAGCAAGGGACTGCTGCATCCGACGGTGCGTAACTCCGGGGGCAGAAAAGAGTGGCTGTACGATGATGGGGCTGTAAGAAGGGCTAAGAGAATTGTGCTGCTCAGAAGGATAGGCATACCTGTCGAAAGCATAGCAATGGTGCTGGATAAGGCTGACAGAATGGACGAGAAGATACTGAGATCCCGGCTCGAAGAACTGCGGGAAGAACGTAAAGAAATAGACGAACAGATCTCGGTAGCGAATATGCTGCTGCTGATAGACGATCTTTCTGCGGATGCAGAAGTCAAGGGCGACCTTCTGGACAAAATGTTCGATAAAACCTGCCGCTAAAATATCTATGAAGAAAGGAATAATGAAATGAAAAGGATAAAAGGTATTTCGATTCTGCTGATACTTAGCCTGATCATGCTTACAATCGCAGCTTGCGGGTCGGGCGGCGCTGAGCTGGCAAGAGAAGATATGGCCGGGTTTGATCCTGAGACAAATCAGACGATAGAAGTAGGCGGCTATAGCTTCGAGATCCCGGATTATTATGTCCTGAATGAAGACTTGTCCGGGGAAACAAATACCGATTATAAAATCGCTGATGGCGAGGCGCTCGTAAGGTTTGCTTTTGATGATAAATCTGCTGAAAGCAAAGATGAGTTTAAGGAGATCTGTGATGATTACCTGGAAGGCGTCATTAGCGGGGTTTCAGATGATGCAGTAGCTGATGGTAAAGACTTTACTTGTGAGGTAAGCGGCGCTCCGTGTTCCGGCAGAGTAGAACTGCTCTACAATGAGCCGGTACATACAATTCTGGTTGTGATATTCATGCAGCGTGATGACTCTGCAGCGGATTACCTGCCGGATTTTGAAGAGGTGATAGGTTCAGCGCAAATGATAGAAGCATCAGAAAGTGAAAACGGCAGCGGTTCTGATACAGGACTCCTTTCACCTGAGTTTAAAAAGACAATGGACGACTACGAGGCCTGGTTTGACCATTACTGCGAGGTTATGAAGAAGTATCAGGAGAATCCATCAGATATCGAACTTCTGAGTGAGATGTCGAGCCTCATTACTGAGGAGACGACTATGCTGGAACAGATGGAAAACATGGATGAGTCCGAGATGAATACTGCGGAGCTTGCATATTACATTGAAGTTACAGCCAGAATAGAGAAGAAACTGCTGGAAGTAGCGGATTACTAGAAAGGTGAAGAAATGGGGATAATTGACAGTTTAAATGAAAAGGGTTCATTTTCATATGCATCGGGACTGGATTACGAGTATGTAGTTCTTCAGGTAACGCTGAAAGAGAAGTTCATTGGAACAGGTTCCAAGAATCTGACAGAATTGGAAAAAGTTATCAATGAACATTATCAATGAACAGGCTAAGAAAGGGTACAGACTTCATACAATATCGACTGCCAGTGCCGGCAGCAGCGGTTTGATGGGCGGAGATAGAATACAGGCTACTATGGTCTTTGAGAAGGCTAAGGAGAAGTAGTTTTTGATATTGTGGATATAACAACCGGCAGACTCCCATACAGGATCTGCCGGTTGTTGTATTAGCAGCGAAAACAATGACTGCCTCTGCTATAATAAGAAAGGGATCCAAACTTGGATATCCGTAAACCGAAAGGAGCACAAAAGCAATGAATATGTATAGAGAGGTCAGAGATAGACTTGGATTAACACGTGATCAGGCAAGCGAGTTGCTCGAGACCATTGAACCGGGAAAACTAGAACGCATTGAAAGTGAAAAACAGCTGCCAAGTCCTGACGATGTTATGATAATGGCGGACAAATATAGTGAGCCGAATATTCGCAATTATTATTGTGCAAATCAGTGCCCGATGGGGCAGCACTATGTTCCAAGGATTAAATTTATCGACTTAGAGAAAACTGTTCTCAAGCTGGTCGCCTCTCTAAATGCAATGCATGATAAGCAGGATAAGCTGATTGAGATTGCAGAAGATGGAGCTATAACAGATGATGAGTTGCTCGATTTCATAAGTATACAGAAAAACCTGGAGAAGGTTTCGCTAGCTGTTGATGCTTTGGAATTGTGGACAGAAAAGATGATGTCCAGCGGAATCATCGATATGGATAAATACAAAGAATTACTCAATAGGTAGACTTGTAATCAATCATGAAGACAGGGTGCTGAAAAATGCACCCTGTTTTTTAATACACAATGCTAAAAAACAGGGCGCTTTTTATCAAACGTTGGCGTGGTGAATCATGTACATCAGAAATACAATACAGACATAGAAAAGATAAGAAAAGGGAAGAAAAAATGAACACAAAAATAAGGGTGCTGGAATCAAAACTGGTTGCTAAGATAAGCAGCAATCCGGATCTCGCAAAAGAGTTTGGTCTCGTAATGAGTATCGATAAAGAGAGTTCCGAAGATGAGAACCTTGACAATAGAATAAGCTTTCTAACATCTACAGAAGCATATGAATGATCGACTTCTGAAAAAAGCGTCTGATAGATTATACTCACCCGGCTGGTGAGAGTAGGAGTGCTAATTGATCAGCTTTCACCACACCTCCTTTCTACTCCTTTCAGTCCCAGCGGTGTCGGGCCGGGTGAGATACGCTGGGTCTTACTAAGAAGACTCAAACGATAACAATGTGGAAACGTAAAAGTGAGTTTTACATAAAGGAAACGAATGATGGAGGTATTATATGAACACAATCTTTTTAACAGTTCCAGTAACGGACAACGCCGGAGAGAACACTGAAGAAATGTGGAATAGGGATGAGTTTATGGAGAAGGTAAAAGCTGCTTTAAAGGATGAACGAGTAAGAACATCGTTGCGGTTAATATCGATTGTAGCGCCGCTTGCTGCGGGTCCAATGGGGGCGGCAACTGGAAGAATTCTCCCCTCAGTTGCAAAGGGACTAAAGTATGCACCCCACGCAATTAATTGCGTTATGGCATTCACAGAAGGGTAGCAGCAGATGACGAAACAAAAAGGACTTAAATACATTAATACTACGAAACAAGATGGAGGTAATAAGATGGATACGAATGAAATCAAAACAGTAGGAAGAGGTCCTGCGGTAATGGGAATAGATGCAACTATTGAGGGATGGAAGTACTTTGTAGATGTGATCAAGGAAGGCTTTACATCTGTTGATAAAGCATATAATCCGGTCCAGGAAATGCTATCAAAGGAGCACGAAACATACCTAAAAATAGTAGAAGATAATGATTGCTCGGATGAACTTAGAAAAGATGCTGCAAGGAATGCAAGAGAGTCAAGCGCTGCAGCACAGACGGTAGCTTCAAATCGCATGGCAGATGTTCTGAAAATCGTTGGAGCCTTTGCTACTGTGACTGCGGCTGCACTTGGGGGAACACAGTATATCAAATATGTTAATAGGTAAAAGTAGCGTATAGTTGTAAATGGCCACAATGCGTGGCCATTATTGCTATATAAGTATAATCAAGTAAAATATGAAGTAGAAAACTCTTGCTAGTTGCTAATATTTAGCCAACTTCATTAAGGAAAGGAAAAGCACGATGGCGAATAAGCTTGATGTAAAAAAGATTGCAGGTAGCGCAAAAGACTTTGCTAAGAAGGGAATCGACAAGGTCGATGTCGATGCTATCAGAGGAAAGGCTGTGGAAATCAAAGACTCTGTTGAAGATAAAAAAGACGAACTCCAATTCAAACTTAAGGAACTCGACATACAGCTCGAGGAATCCATCAATGCTTACAATGAAGAATATGCCAGAATGAATGATGAAGGGCTTAATCTGTACATACAAAGGACGCGTGCTGTCGATGCTATAGACAATGTAACGGAACTGGTAAGTAGCATCGCAAACAGCCCTAAGTCGTTCGATAGTGACTTTGAAGAAATCAACAAGAACAAGCTCGCATTCAAGGGGGCTGAGGACTTCGCAGAAAAAGAACTACAGGACGCCCGTGTAGCTGCCGGTGGTGCAGGCGCTGGCATTGCAGCTGGCGCAGCAGTCATGAGTGCTGCACCAACTGCGGCAATGTGGATCGCAACCACATTTGGTACCGCATCAACCGGAACGGCTATATCCACACTGTCGGGAGCAGCTGCAACCAATGCTGCCCTAGCATGGCTCGGTGGTGGAGCATTGACTGCAGGTGGTGGAGGAGTAGCAGCAGGGAATGCACTCCTTGCGCTTGCAGGTCCTGTCGGGATGGGCATTGCAGGAGTAAGCCTGCTTGCTTCTATTGCACTCTTCTCTCGTAAGAGAGTTCTCAATAATAAAGAGAAAAACAAAGAAATAGAGTCCATCAAGGAGAACACGGCAGCTCTTAAAGAAGTTACAGAGACTATACATACGATTAATGCCGAGACGATCACGCTTAGGGAAGAACTAATGAAACAGTTCTCGGATAACATGGAACTGTTTGGTGCAGACTACAAGTCTCTCGATGATGCAGCCAAGATTCGACTTGGCGCAATGGTGAATAACACAAAATCTCTGTCAGCTTTGTTTGCTAAGACTGTATAAAGGTGTCAGCTATGGAACGTGAAAACAATGCTCAATTTAATTTGCGCGAGATCCTTCGGCAGTGCAGATCCACATTGGATGATCTAAACGAAAACTCGCTGGTAGCTAAGCTGCGAGAACAGAACAATATCTTTGATAATGCCCTCCGACTCATCGAGAAGTATCTGCCTGTAGCTGAAAATGCATTGGATCAGGATAGAAAAGAACTAGGTACCAAGGCCGCAACGATATTTTTGATTAATCTATGGTCAAAACTTAGTCAGGGAGGAACGGTCGCCGAACTGACTAAAGATGATTGGCGGGATGTTATGGGAGGAGCTGCAGAAAATGCGGTTTCAATAGACCCTCAAGAATACTCTCTAATGGTGTTTGATTTATACAAGCGGTCAATAAAAGTCGCAATTACACCTATGAGCGAGAATGCGTCAGAATCTGTGATAAACAGGTTGGATGAGATCGTATCGCTAATGGAAGGGTATGATGAGGCTCTTAGATCGGGAGAGATGTCTGAAGTCGCATTTATAGAAGAAAACATGTGGCTTAGTCTTGAGGCGATATTCCTGGTAATGACAGATCGAATGAGCCATATGCTGCTTTCAGATAAACGCAGGGAGCTGGCCGAAGCTGTCAGCGCGTTGGTGTTCCAGAAGATAAGAAATCAGCATTACGATGAGGAACTTGCAGCAATAAATGAATGCCTGGAATACCAGAGCAAGCTGGATCAAAGATTAACAGAGCGGGTCAACGCTTATATAGATGCGTTAAGGGACGAGTTGGATGCATTTGATGCGATGGTGGAGAAGGCGTTCGATACTAGTGACTTTAAGGCCGCATTCAAAGGCTCCGTTGAATTAGCAGAGTCATTAGGAGCAGATGGAATCCTTCAGACGCAGGATGAAGTAGATGACTATTTTCTTTCATAGAGATCCCCATATAAGAGCGATTATCTTACAAAAACAGCAGACTGGTTATATAAAACCGCTCTGCTGTTTTCTTATAGTGACAGCAGTAACAATACAAAGGATAGCTTTTCGTGAAAAAGTGGATCGTCAGAATCATCATTATTTTGCTTGACGTATTGCTGCTGCTCTGGCTGGCGCTTAAGATATATATATCGATAGAGGAAAGGAAGCGTGCGGATATGCTCGGCAATGCAGATAAATATAACGCAGACCAGCTGACAAAACATAGCGGATCACCGCTCGAAGGGAAGACGATCATATTCCTTGGCAGCAGTGTGACATACGGTGCCGCGGCAGAAGGCCAATCCTTTGTAGAGCTTTTCGAGACGGTGGATGGCGTCAACGCAATCAAGGAAGCCGTGAGCGGAACAACGCTGGTTGATAGGTATTCTGCCTTGGCAGATGTTGCTTTTGGGAATGGCGACAGCTACATAAAGCGCCTTAAACAGTTAGATACAAAAACTGAGGTGGATTGTGTGGTCATTCAGTTATCTACCAACGATGCTACGCTGAAACTCCCGCTAGGTGAGATAAGCGGCAGTACAGATATTGCAGACTTTGATACACAGACTGTCACAGGCGCGATAGAGTGGATCATACGCTATAGCCGTGGCACCTGGAACTGTCCGGTAGTCTTCTACACGGGGTCGCACTACGACTGTGCTGAGTACGCGGCCATGGTGGACCGCCTGATGGAACTGAAAGAGAAGTGGGATATCGGAGTCATCGACCTGTATACCGACGATGCGTTCAACGATATCGACGAAGAATCATACGCTCTGTACATGGCTGATCCGATCCACCCGACAAAAGCAGGCTATGCCGAATGGTGGTTCCCTAAAATGGAAGAGGACCTGATTCGGATCCTGGCGAACTAGATCCCAAGTACCAAAAAACTCCCGACATTTGCATATAATAAAAGTGGGAGGAAAACACATGAAGTGGATTCTTGGAGCAATATTAATAATACTTGCCATTGGTTTCCTGGGCATGCTGCTGCCGGCGATCATAGGCATTGCAGCCGGGTTCGCACTGATCAGATCAGGCAGTATCATAGGCGGACTGATAGCCATAATCGCAGGCATTGGAATCAATGCGGCAATGCTCTATGGCGGCTATGCCGAAGGAAGCTCCGGCGGAGGCTATAGTCATACCGATGATGAATGTCCATATTGCGGCAGCGGAGATACTGACGGAAACCACTGTTATACATGTGACGACGATTTCTGATAAAATCAATACACCATAAAGAGTGCACGAGGGACAAGCCCTGTGACTGCACAGCAACCTACCGGAAGGCAAGGTGCTAAAGCTTGAACGATGGAGCCATATGTTACCAATGACAGGTCCCATCGTTACGATGGGACTTTTTCGATGAGCTCCTTATGGTTCGTTGCGGTAATGAAGAAAGGAGAGTATCGAATGAGTAATGATGTATGGCATGTTGCCCTGGAACCGGGCACAACAAAAATGCAGGATGTAATTCTTGCAAGGATCGATGTAAATGATATTCAGACTATAAGCTATCTGCTATCCGCGAAGCGTCCGAAATTCAAGCTGCTCGAAACAGCGCAGGGTGGATTTCTGCTTATGTACGGCGGTGAATATAAAAGACCTTTTCCGAGCATTATGATATGGCGTGTGGCGGAACGCGACGGTGAGAACATCATTAAGGATATGCGTCCTGAGGATGCATGGATAGTGGAACACGTGTGGAGAGAATGGCTGATGCCTGAGGCAACGGATGCTGAGTATGTTCCACCAAAGGGCTTTCTTTTGGTTGTCCGAAAACAATCAACTCAAGTATGACTTGAGTTTTGCATTGTAAGTTCAACTGCTGCTCGCTACAATAATGATGTAAGTCCTCCTACAATAATCTTGTAAGGAGAAGGGAGGAAACAGATGAGTATAGGGACAAACATAAGATATCTGAGAGAAAACATGAAAGACGGCACAAAGCTGACTCAGGAGCAGCTCGCCGAGAAGATCGGTGTGACATTCCAGGCGGTCTCGTCCTGGGAACGCGATGAATACAAGCCGGATATAGCGAATGTTCTCAACCTGATGAAGGCCTTGGATGCTTCTGCAGACGCTATCCTGGACGACAGAAAGTGGGACTTCGAGACAAAGAAAGAGATCTATGACTGGGAGCACATGAAGAGCTATGTCAAGACCACAGCAAAGAACAATGGCATGCGCAACACGCTCGAAGCGGTCGACTTTGCGGTCGAGGCGCACAAAGGCCAGCCGAGAAAGAACAGTCCGGAGACACCGTACATCTATCATCCGCTGAACATGGCGTGTCACGCACTGGCTATGGGGATAAAGGACGATGCGATCATCGCGGGCATACTCCTTCACGATGTGGTCGAAGACTGCAAGAAAGCAGATGAAAGTAAATACACACCTGAAGATCTGCCGGTAGACGATGAAGCAAGAGAGATCGTCAGACTCATGACGCACGAAAAGACGAACGATGAGAATCGAGATGAGGTGATGGATGCGTATTACGCAGCACTTGCCGAAAACCCAAAAGCGGCACTTGTGAAGTGTATTGACCGCTGCAACAATATGACCACAATGTCTTGGGGGCTTAGCCGTGAGCGCATATACCGCTACATAATCGAGACAGAGAGATACTATCCGGCGCTTCTGAAAGCCATCAAGGAGACACCGGAATACAACAACGCGGCGTGGCTTCTCAAGTACCAGATAGAGAGCATGCTGGATATTTACAAAAGGCTGATGTAATGAAGATACATATACTCAACTGCGGATACATCAATATTCATAAGGATCTGCTTTACAACGGCGGCAATATGGCGGGAGACATGCGTAAAGCGGTGATGGCACCCGCCTCTGCGCGGGTCACTCTGCCGGTCTATGCTTATCTCATAGAGCATCCGGCGGGACTGTTTTTGGTAGACACAGGCTGGAGCAGGTCTATCAGCCCGGAGGGAGTATATGACTTGGCAAGCGCAAACAAGGAGCTGCCGAGGCATCTGGCGGCAATGTACAGGCCGTACGTTCTGAAAGGACAGACCGTAGACGAGCAGCTAGCCGCGATGGGTATAAGCCCGGCTGACCTGAGCGCTGTTCTGATCACTCACCTCGATCCCGACCATGTCTCGGGTCTTAGGTCTGTAAGGCAGGCGAAGAGAGTCATCATTCCGGAGGACGAGGCATATTGGTCGGTCCGCACCAAGTACCGCATACGTCAGCCAAGAGACCTGTGGGATATAGAAGAGAAGGAGAGGGTGTTCTACAGAGGACATCTCCTAGGACCGATGCACAAGGCCTTCGATGTTATAGGAGACGGCAGCATCATGATGGTGAATATCCCGGGTCATACGGATGGTATGGCAGGAGTGCTTGTAAGGAGCGGCGGCAAGTTTGTGCTGTTGGCATCGGACGCGGCAATCTCAGCCCGGAGCTGGGAGAAGATGGAGCCGCCGGGATACGCAGCCGACCACAAACTTCAATACAAGACACTACGCTGGATAGCTGAGATGGCAAAACATCCCGGATGTGCAGGGATATTCTGCAGCCATAACCCGGACATACAGCTAGATCGAATGACAGTGACCATCTGAGGGAACAATGATACAGGAGGATCAATCGGTGACGATCGACAAATCAATGGATAGTTTCAAGTGGCAGCGTGAGCCTGCAGAATATAAGATCGACGGCGACAAGATCGAGATAACCACAGAACCGCATACCGATCTGTGGCAGAGGACGTATTATCATTTCCGCAATGACAACGCTCCGGTGCTGCAGATGGAGACCGATGAGAAGTACTTCTCGTTTATAGTGAAAACAGATTTTTCAGACAGCCATCACCGCTTTGACCAATGCGGTATAGTCATGTATCTGGACAGCGAGAACTGGCTGAAAGGGTCCGTCGAATATGAAAACGAGACATTCCAGCATCTCGGATCCGTTGTGACAAACAATGGCTACTCTGACTGGGCGACCACGGAGATACCGGCAGACGTAAAGGTGATGTGGTACAGGCTGAGCAGAAGAGAAGACGATTACTGCATCGAGTGCTCGCGCGATGACGTGCATTTTTCGCAGATGCGCGTTTGCCACATGTGGAAAGGCGGCGGAAAGATCCGCCTTGGCATATACGCCTGCAGCCCGGAGGACTCATCATTCAAAGCAGTATTTACCGACATGCAGATCACGGAGTGTGCATGGAAAGCACATGACGGACAACAGCCGGATGGGGATAGTTGATATCTGATATATCACCATATGGTATTATTTGAATATGGCAAGCATAGACAGGTTTGATTTCAATATCAGTGCAGTAGGAGACATAAGAGCTCTCAAACGTTATAACACGATGGTCGGTGAAAACTGGCCCGTTGTTTATGTGCTGAATAATGATGGAGAGGCTTATGTCGGCGAGACCGTAAATGCTGCAAGGAGGACCGAACAGCATTTGGCCAATGCGGCAAAACAGAATCTTACAGAGATCCGCATCATTTCGGATAAGGATTTCAACAAGTCTGTAGTGCTCGACCTTGAGTCATATCTTATAAAGCATATGGCCGCCGATGGAAAGTACAGGCTTCTGAACGGCAACAACGGAATTCAGGATCACGATTATTACGAAAGAAGCGTATATGAGGATAAGTTTAGGATCATCTGGAATAAACTCAGGAAGTTGGGTGTTGTAAGCCGTTCCATAGAGGATATAGAAAACTCTGAGCTGTATAAGTATTCGCCATACAAGTCACTTGGCAGCGAGCAGTTCCATACTGAGATGGAGATACTGCAGGCACTCGAACAATACAGACACAGTGAAAATGGTGCCAGGATAATCGTTACGGGAGGAGCTGGTACCGGCAAGACGATCCTTGCGATATATCTGATAAAACTCTTTGCAGATATAAACAGCAAAGGCGCTGAAGAGACTGACCCTGACGACTACCTTGATGAAGACATGGAGGTAGTCTATGCGGCAGAGCGTATCGATAACATCGAAAAAATCGGCATAGTCTTTCCGCAGAAGTCGCTCAGGTCTTCACTGAAGGATGTTTTCAGAGGCATCAAGTCTCTGAGCCCTGACATGGTTCTCGATACGACCGATGTGGTCAATAATTATCTGGAGACAGGGGAGAAGTACGACCTTCTTATAGTGGATGAGGCACACAGACTTAAGTGCAGAAACAAAGGTCATCTGTCGTTCTATGGCAGATTCGATAAGTGCAATGAGAATCTCGGCTTGGATAAAATGACCGGTACCGAACTGGACTGGATATACAAGTGCAGCCGCAACCAGATAATCTTCAGAGATGAACTTCAGACCATAAGACCGTGTGATATCGATGCCGGGGATTTCAAGGAAATCACTGAGGAACGCTACCCAAGCAATGTCGTTTATCAAGCGCTGTCAACTCAGTGGAGGTGCCTTGGCGGCAACGGATACATAGATTACCTTCGCAAGATAATGAGCGGCACGGCGACAGAGTATCAGAAGGTAGAGCACTATGACTTCAGGCTATATGATGATGTCGGCAAAATGCATGAAGACATAAAGCGTCTAAACGAAGAGTATGGCCTTTGTCGTATGGCTGCGGGCTATGCGTGGAAGTGGGTCACCAAGAAGGACAAGAAAGCATATGACATAGTCATTGGTGACACAAAACTCAGATGGAATTCAACTTATGATAACTGGATCACAACGCCTAACGCGGTGAACGAAGTAGGTTGCATCCACACCGTGCAGGGCTATGACCTCAATTACCTTGGAGTCATTATCGGAGAAGACATCAAGTACGATCCTGAGACAAACACCATATATGCAGACAAGGACTGCTACTTTGATCAGCAGGGAAAGTCCGGCGTAGCCAATGACCCGGAGGCGCTGAGAGAATATCTGCTGAACATATACATAACACTTATGACACGAGGTATCCGCGGTACATTTGTATATGTATGCGACCCGGCGCTGAGGGAATACATGGCGCGATTCATAGATAAGGCTTAAAAGAAAAGCATGTCTTGATGGGATTATTCCATATGAACATAGATAGTGTGATTGGCTATTTAGCAATAATCAATATCGTGACATTTTGTCTTTATGGCATGGACAAGTCAGCTGCAGTGAAAGATAAGAGGCGTATACCAAATCGGGTACTTCTCGCTCTTGCTGCAGTAGGTGGATCAATAGGAGCGTGGGCAGGCATGTACACGTTCAGGCATAAAACTCAAAAGTGGTATTACACGATCACAGTTCCGGTGTTATTGCTCCTGCAGATAACGCTGATTGTGCTTCTGATGAACCGCTGATGAAGAGGGGCAGAGATATGGAATTCCGACAGGCAAGAATAAAAGACATAGATGGTATAAAAGCACTGCTCAGAAAGTATCACCGTGATACGATTTCAGATGAAGATCGTCCGGACGGTTTTGTTACTACGGCAATAACTGATGAACAGCTGACGGAACTTATCGAGAAAGAGGATGGTGTCACGATCATTGCTGAGCCATCGGAGAGCGGTCCTGACAGAGTCCTTGGTTTCTGCTTCGCCGCACCGTGGGAGTTCTGGTCGGCATGGCCTCTTTTCAGACACATGATTGACATCATCCCTGAGTACGAATTTGAAGGAGAGAAACTTGTACTGAGTGATACATATCAGTACGGTCCGATGTGTGTTGACAGGTCTATACGCGGCACCGGAGCATTTGAGAAACTGTTCTTTACAAGCCTTCATCAGTTTAAGGACAGATTCCCGATCATGCTGACATTCGTTAATCAGATCAATAAGAGGTCTGAGAATGCGCATACCAACAAAGCTCATATGCAGACCATCGGGACATTCGATTTCGGAGGCAATCACTATTATCTGATGGGTATACGCACGGATTATTCTGAGTAATACGTAGCAAGCAAACATAGAAATAGAGGCACAGCATATTAATGAGCAAAATCATTTACATAGCACTTGAATACTTTCTTGTTTATTCATTCCTGGGATGGTGCACTGAGGTTGCCTACCAGGCGGTGAAAAGAGGACAGATCATAAACCGTGGCTTTCTGAATGGCCCGGTTTGTCCTATATACGGATTTGGCGTGCTGGCCGTCTTCCGCATGCTTGAGGCTGCGGGCAAGGAGGACCTGCATGTGCAGAATGCTTTCATGGTGTTCATATTTGGCGTGGTCCTTGCTACGGCGATAGAACTGTTTGGCGGCTGGGCGCTCGACAAGCTC
This sequence comes from uncultured Eubacteriales bacterium, assembly GCA_902778585.1. GTDB lineage: Bacteria > Bacillota > Clostridia > Peptostreptococcales > Anaerovoracaceae > Crickella. The sequence continues at coordinate 18,013 of CACYYD010000008.1, forward strand.
TTCCATGCGAGATGGTGGGATTACTCCGACCAGCCATTCAATCTGCATGGATATATATGCCTAGAATTCAGCATCATCTGGGGTCTTGGGATACTGCTCGTCGTAAGAGGGGTCAACCCTGCGGTGACGCATGCCTTAAGTCTTGTGCCTGAGCGTGTAGGCTGGGTCCTCATTGCGATCTTCATGGCCGTATTTGTTGCAGATCTCATTATCTCTGTACTGGTAATGACAGGCCTCAACAAGAGGATGGCAGAGATAGATGAAATGAGAGAAAAGATGCGGGTAGTAAGCAATGATCTTAGCGAAAGGATCGGCACCCGTGCCATTGACACTGCGCAGCATATCGATGAGGCAAAAGTGCAGGCCTCGCTTGCAAAGACTGAGGCGAGATCACGTGTGGATCAGAAACGTGAGGAGTATGAGTCAAGGCGCCGTGACCTGATCGCAAAGATCAGAGCCAGCAGGCACTTCGGCGCAGGCAGGCTGCTGAGGGCCTTCCCTGAAATGAAGCACAGAGACTATCCGGATATTGTCGAGATGATCAAAGCCGAACTGCAGAAATAGAAAAATACTTTTTGATGTTATACTTGAGATGGCAGACGACATATGCCATGGATGCCAGATGCAGGAGTTTGGCCCGTACTACGATCCTGACTGGGACAGAAAGTACTGCTGGCACCGCTGGAAAAATAATTAAGGGGGACCTGAGATGAATCCGATACTTATAAACGAAGAAAAATGTATAGGCTGCGGACTTTGCATCAGCGACTGCGTGAGCAGCTACCTGTACCTTGAGAACGGCAAGGCTCACGCGAGCACTGCAGGCTGCATCGAGTGCGGCCACTGCTACGCTATATGCCCGCAGGGAGCTGTCACCATCGCGGGTTACGACTGTGCTGACGAGCCGGTCGTGCCTATGACAGAAATCCCTTCAGACACATTGCTGAAGGCGATGAAGAGCAGAAGGACCATAAGGCAGTATGAAGACCGTGCGGTAGAGCAGGAGAAGATAGACAAGATACTCGAGGCCGGCAGATACAGCCCGACGGGCGGCAACAGCCAGAACGTCTCATATATCATTCTGGGAAGCAAGCAGGCAGAGGCTGAAGCCATCGCTGTCGATCTCTTCCGCAAGGGAACGAGCCTTCCGAGGCGCATCGAAGCCTTCGCAAAGAGGCTCAATATATCTGACGATTTTTTCTTCAAGGGAGCGCCTTTGGTCATACTTGTGACCGGAAGCAGCAAGACAGACACTGGTCTTGCGAGCGCGTACATGGAGATCATGGCGGAGAGCCTGGGCCTTGGAGTCCTCTTCAGCGGCTTCTTCGTGACATGCACAAAGCTCAGCGCAAAGCTCCGCAAGCTCATAAAGCTGCCGAGAGGTCACAAGGTGAGGACGTGCATGATCATCGGATATCCGGCTGTTAAGTACCAGAAGATAGTACCGAGAAAGGCTCTGAAAGCAAAAACATTGTAAATAAAACTGCAGATGAAAATGAGGCAGGCTCCGTGAGGAGACCTGCCTTTTTCAGTGTGTTTCAATGCGTTAAAAATACGGATAATATGTGGTAAAATCGACGTAGAATGATTCTTTCAGAAAGAAGGGTTTACGAGACAAAAATGAAATATCTGTACATACTGCTTGTGTTTGTTCCGGTTACTATCGCCGGCAAGGTTATGGGCATGTCTGACGCGATGCTTTTCGTGTGCAGCTCCCTTGCCATCGTTCCGCTGGCGGGCATCATGGGAAAGAGCACCGACTCGATCGCCTGCTTCTGCGGACAAAAGGTCGGCGGACTTCTCAACGCCACATTCGGCAACGCGACTGAGCTTATCATCGCATTCGTCGCGATGAAGGAGGGCCTCTTCGACGTAGTGAAGGCATCTCTCGCGGGTTCGGTCATCGGCAATATACTGCTGGTCCTCGGACTGTCGATGCTGACCGGCGGCCTGAAGTACAAGACACAGGAATTCAATAAATCTTCCATAAATATGACATCAAGCATGCTGCTTCTTTCGGTGCTTGGACTGTCGATCCCGGCTATCTTCACACACACTCTGCCTGAAGAAGCCCTGACGGCGCAGTACGAGGGACTAAATATCATCATCGCCGTTCTGATGCTGCTCGTATACGTGATGCAGTTTGTGTTCTCTTTCGTGACACACCGCTATCTGTATGAGGAGACGGTGCCGAAAGATGAAGAGGAAGCTCCTAAGCAGAGCCTGCCGGCAGCCATCGCGATGCTGATCGCTTCGACTGTCTGTATCGCCATCATATCCGAGCTCTTTGTGGGCACCATCGAGCCTATGGCCGACAGCGCGGGCCTGTCCAAGACCTTTGTCGGCATAATCCTGGTACCTATCATTGGAAACGCCGCCGAGCATTCATCGGCCATCATCATGGCTTTGAAGAACAAGATGAACGCGGCTGTCGAGATAGCGCTCGGATCGAGCCTTCAGATAGTGCTCTTCGTTGTGCCGGTCCTGATACTGCTGAGCCTCTTCTTCACTCCGATGAGTATCGTGTTCACACCGTTCGAACTCGTTGCGGTCACGGCGGCTGTGCTGATCGCAAACCGTGTCGCATCGGACGGAGAGTCGAACTGGCTTGAGGGTCTGCAGCTCGTCACGGTCTATATCATGATAGGCGCGGCGTTCTTCTTCGTATAAAAGAGAGGGAAAATATTTATGAAAACAATGAGGGATAATCTTCTGGATATATACCGCGATTTCTACGGAAACGGCTCGGATGAGACAGTTCGCGAGGTCATAAAAAGGGTGACCGGTGAGGACGAACCTGTGCGCGGATACACCTATGATACTTCGAAGCCCAGAACACCGGCGCATTCTCCGGAAAGACCGGCAGTACCTGCAGGAGGCGCTGACGGCGTGCAGGAGATAGAGACCGAGATCACGACCGAGACCGAGTACGAGGCACGCAAGAAGGCTGAGAAGAAAGAAGACGACAAGCCGAAGGAGCCTGAGAAGTCCGGCATGGAAGAACTCAACGAGCTCATCGGCCTCAAGACGGTAAAGCACGACGTGGAGGAGCTTGTCGGTCTCGCGAAGGTGATGAAGATGCGCCGCGAGAAGGGCATGAAGGAAGTCCCGGTCTCGCTGCATCTGGTGTTCTCGGGCAATCCGGGAACGGGCAAGACGACGGTCGCGAGGATACTCGCCAAGCTCTACAAGGAGATAGGCATACTCGAGGGCGGGCAGCTTATTGAGACGGACCGCTCGGGTCTTGTCGCGGGATACGTAGGCCAGACTGCGATCAAGACGCAGAAGAAGATAGAAGAAGCGATGGGCGGCATACTCTTCATCGATGAGGCGTATACGCTCAACCAGAAGGACGAGAACTTCGGCCAGGAGGCCATCGACACCATACTGAAGGCGATGGAGGACCACCGCGACGAACTCATCGTCATAGTGGCCGGCTACACCGAACTCATGAAGGCCTTTGTTGAGAGCAACCCGGGCCTGAAGTCCAGATTCAATAAATACCTTGAGTTCCCGGACTACACGGTCGACGAGCTCCAGCAGATATTTGAGCTCCAGTGCAGGAAGTACCAGTACAAGCTGACTGACGAAGCCGACAAGGCCGTGCGCGAGAGGATAGTCAAGGTAGAGGCGGCAAAGGGCGAGAACTTCGCCAACGCCAGAGAGGTGCGTAACCTCTTCGAAAAGATAATCACCAACCAGGCGGCGAGGGTGTCGCAGCTTGAGGACGTGGACGAGGAGATGCTCACCACCATCACGATCGAAGATTTTGAAGATCTCGAAGAGGTCGGAAAGGAAGAGGAGGACGGAAGCAACAGACTCCTCGAAATGATAGAGACGCTGGAGAATCTCGACAAAACGGACGGAGCTGAAGACGAAGATGATCCGTCCGAAGAGGAGGCCGGACCGGACGAAACCGTGGATGCGGTGGGCGAGACCGCTGACGAAGATGCGGAAGCGGCGGATGATGAAGAGACGGCGGAGTGATGTACCGCCGGGGGTAGAGAGATGAAAGACTTTTTCTGGGAATGTAAAACGAAGGTGCGCTTCGGCCAGGGTGCTGTCAGGGACTATCTCGCGCAGATGGTAGGGGAATTTGCGCTGCCCGGACATAACATCATGATCGGCTACGGCGGCGGATCCGTCAAAAGGAACGGCGCTTATGACGACGTTGTAGGCGTGCTTGAATCCCTGGGATACAGCCGTGACGGGAACGCGGCAGACGGCAACATGATCGTCGAGTTCCCGGGCATCATGTCGAACCCGACGCTGAAGAGGATGCGCGAGGGCGCAGATCTCGCGTCGCTTATGGACGTGGGCCTCATAATCGCCATAGGAGGAGGCTCCGTGATGGACTGCTGCAAAGCGATCGCTGTTCAGGCACAATACAAGGGCGATGCGTGGGAAGACTTCTGGATGAAGGGCCTTCCTATGACTCACGATGTGATCCCGTGCGGGGTCGTGGTCACCATGCCGGCGACCGGCAGCGAGGTGAACGGCTGCGCGGTCCTCACAAACGAGGACACTAAGATAAAGTGCGACAGGGATTATCCTGAGATGAATCCGGCCTTTGCGCTCATGGATCCGGCGTACACTCTTACGATGCCTGTCCGCCAGCTGAAGGCAGGCACTTTCGACATCCTTTCCCACATAATGGAGACATACTTCAGCTTTCCGCTTGAAGACAATCCGGCCGACGATGTGTCGGAGGGGCTCATGCGCGGGCTCATAAGGGACTTCCGCGCGGCGGTGGCTGATCCCGAAGACCTGCAGGCCAGGAGCAATATAATGTGGACGGCGTCGCTCGCCGAGAACCGCATCATAAAGACCGGTAAGTCCAAGGACTTCCAGGCGCACAACATGGAGCACCAGCTGTCGGCGTACACCAACTGCAACCACGGTGAGGGTCTGGCTGTGCTGCATCCGGCCTATTACAGACATATATATAAGGATGGAGTGTACAAGTTTGCGCGCTTCGCCGAGAGAGTGTGGGGCATAAACGCGGCTGACTATGCGAACGATTATGATCTGGCTCTGGCGGGCATTGACGCGCTTGAGGACTTCATCAAAGAGATGGGGCTTCCGACGACGCTGAGAGAGCTCGGCTTTGGCGATGAGGAGCGCGAGCTTCTGCCTGAGATAGCTGAGTCCTGCTTTGTTTCGCACGGAGCTTTCAGAGTGATGACCGCAGAGGAGATCCTGAAGATATACGAAAAATGCTGGTAAGGATAAGACCGCCCGCCGGGGCGGTTTTGTTGTATGTAAGAGGGGGCGCTTATGAAAGATCTCAAGCACATTCATTACTACGAGCAGCTGCTTGAGCAGACCGCGAACGAACTGATCCTTAAGGAAAAGGAGGCCGGGGGAGTCGCGGTCGGTTACAGTTGCTATTATGTTCCCGAGGTTTTGCTGAATCTTGGGAATGCATTTTCGGTGCGTCTCAGAGCGCCAAACACGGGCTCGCTCGACATAAGCCAGTACTATATGTCGAGCTTCATCTGCGGCTATACGAGGGCGCTGTTTGAGCGCGCGTTTGAGGGAGGCATGAACTTCCTTGACTTCTATGCCAGCTCGGACACCTGCCAGCAGATGGTCAGGGTGGTTGAGAACATACGCGATCTAAACCTGATAGACAATCCGAGATTCGGATGGGGCATCATCGATGCGCCGCTCAAGATAAGCCCGCACGGCAATAAGCTGTATACGGACCAGGTAAGGGAGCATCTTCTGAGACCGCTTGCGGAGAACTACGGCGTCGACATTTCGGACGAAGCAGTACGCGCGGCGGTGCGTGAGCACAACGAGATCTCGGCCATATTTGAGGAGATCTCGGAGATGCGCAAGGATGAGAATCCGCGCATCACGCCGCGCGAATTCCACATCCTCTGTCTTGTCAGCTATTCCTGCCCTAATGCGCAGATCCTTCCGTATTTAAGGGAGACTCTCGAAGACTTAAGGACACGCGAGCCTGACGCGGTATCGCCTTGGAGGGCGAGAGTAGTGGTGGTTGGCAGCGAGCTCGACGACTACGACTTCTCTGAGATACTCGAGAACGCACGCTGCTACGTGGCGGCCGACAGATACTGCTTCGGATCGATCCCGGGCCGTCAGCACATTGATCTCAATGACGACGAGCCGGCTCTTGATCAGGTCTGCCGCTGGTACCTTGAGACCAACCAGTGTCCGCGCTTCATGTCGCAGGAGAAGATACAGCAGAGGCGCGACTTAGTGCGTGACCTTGTGCGCGATTATCACGCGGACGGAGTCATCATAGAACAGGCAAAGTTCTGCGACTTCTGGGGATATGAGAGGACTCTCAACACCCAGGTGATGCAGGAAGAATACGGGATACCGACTCTCGGCATCGACCGCGAGTACGTTGTGAGAGGCTCGGGCCAGCTCGCGACGCGAGTGCAGGCCTTTGTTGAGAGCCTCGAATACAAGATGATAAAGAAGGGCGGTGAGCAGGCGTGAAGTTAATAAAAAAGAAAGCAGCCGGGGGCAAATCCAAAGGCGCGGCTTCCAATTATGCTGACAAGACCGCCATCCTGAAACACAGGGAGTGGCGGGGCAGCCGAGATACCGCATACGATTACCTTCAGTGGTGCCGCCTCTGGGGCATACTCATAAAATGGGCGACGGCACATCCGGTGCAGAACGTCAAGGCCCTGTGGAGATACCGCTGGATGTATACATATCTTACGGTACCGTCCTTCTTTGACCGCGTCTGCAGCGGCCAGAGGGGAGCCGGCCTTCGCGGAGCCAGAAACAACCTCAACTACCTGGCAAGCGACGTAACGGACACTCTCACAACCATCTTCTCGGCCGACATGCATCTTCACCCGGGCAGCAAAAAGGCCGAAGAACTGAACAAAAAGATAATCTGCGTGGACGAGCTTCTGCCTAATCTTCTGGGCAAGGGCTTTCCTGACTGCAAGATGATACTCTTCCAGGAATACCCGATGTACCTGCCGTCCCTCATCAACCAGCACAGCCCGGTGCACTACATCGAGCAGTCCGAACTTTACGGTCTGCCGGCCGATGTGTGCCCGCTGCCGTCCTTCGAGGCCGGTCTCGCGATCGAGGACGATTTCCCTAAGATCGGCTGCTGCATGCTCACGTCCAACATGCCTTGCGACGGAAGCATCATGACGACCATGCTGCAGGAAAGGCGCATCGGCCTGCCGTCGCAGGTCCTCAACGTGCCGCTCCGCTGGAAGGAAGAGGAGGTGCAGGACTACGCGGTCGAGGAGATAAAGTCGGCGATCGCCTTCCTCGAGGAGCACACCGGCTGCGAGTTCGACTGGGACGCTCTGAAGGAGGCCTGCGAGGTCTGGAACAGGCAGAACGAGTGCAAATTCGAGAAGTGGGACTACAACCGCACCGACATCCCGCCTCACACCGGGTCGTCCGCATGGCTGTACCGCATCTTCGAGCACCAGGCCGTTGCCGGAGAACCGAAGGCTCTTAAGAACGATATCAAAGTAAATAATTATCTCCGCAAGCAGGTGGCGGCCGGAAAGTGCCCTAAGACGATACGCCACAGGGCCATCATCTGGAACACACCTTGCAACAACTACGCCAACTTCAATAACTGGCTGCTCGAGTGCTGGGGCATAGAATCTGTCTGCGAGATGATCGACATACACGGCACCGACCTCATCGACACGAGCACACGCGAGAGCATGCTGAGAGGTCTCGCCGACCACTACCAGACATCGACGATGAGAGCTCACACCAAGGGCGGAAACGAGGTCATGCTCGACCAGCTCTGGGAGAAGTACGAGGAATACAACGCTGACATGATAGTCATGTTTGACCAGATTTCCTGCAAGGGCGTCGGTGCCATCAACGGGCTCTTTGAGGAGGGCGCGATGAAGAGGGGCATACCTATGGTGCGCGTGAGGCAGGATCTCATGGATCCGACGTCCATCTCGAGGCGCCAGATGCGCGGCGATGTGAATGTGTTTATGCAGAACGTCATGAACGAGGAGCCGCTCGATGCCTCGCTCGTGGACTTCGATGATGACGAAAGCTGGTAGGAGGAATATATGAAAGCATTAAAGATAATATTTGGAGCGCTGTCTGGGTTTTTCCTTCTGACAGTGGTGATCTACTGGTTCAACCTTGACACTAAGGCGGTCAAGTTGATCGAAAAGCCGATGATGAAGCATTACGACAGCATGCCGCGCGATAACAGACTGTAACCCGGAGGTAAAACATGAGCATAAAAGAATACGCACAGAAACTGATCGACAGCGATCCGCTTTTTAAGGATATCGCCGACCAGAAAGAGACTGTATGGATAAACAGCAAATATCTGCCTTTCGACATGGTGGACGCGGTCTGCCAGCTGGTGGTGTCCGATGAGGATATCGCTGATGCCGAGAGGAGGCTGCACAGGTTTGCTCCGTACATCAAAAAGTGCTTCCCTGAGACAGCGGAAGACGGCGGACTGATCGAGTCGCCGCTTCGCGAGATAGATGCGATGAAGAAGGCTCTCGAGGAGACCTATGACGCGGAGATCCCGGGCAGGCTGCTTCTCAAGATGGACAGCCATCTGCCGATCGCCGGATCGGTCAAGGCCAGAGGCGGCATCTACGAGGTTCTGAAGCACGCCGAAGACCTGGCTCTCGAGCACGGCATGATCACGGAGGATGACAACTACGAGAGGTTCGCCGATGACGACATGAAGGAGTTCTTCCATAAGTTCACGGTGCAGGTCGGTTCGACCGGAAACCTCGGTCTCTCGATCGGCATCATGAGCGCCTTCCTCGGATTCAAGGTGAAGGTCCACATGTCGGCTGACGCCAGGCAGTGGAAGAAGGACATGCTGAGGAGCAAGGGCGTTGACGTCATCGAATACGAGGACGACTACTCGGCAGCGGTCAGCGAGGGCCGCAGGCAGTCCGACCTCGATCCGACGAGCTACTTTGTTGACGACGAGTATTCTGTGCCGCTCTTCCTCGGATACGCGGTCGCTGCAGGCAGAACAAAGAAACAGCTCGACTCGATGGGGATAAGCGTTGATGAAGATCATCCTCTGATTCTTTACGTTCCGTGCGGCGTAGGCGGAGCTCCGGGAGGAGTCTGCTACGGATTCAAGCGCCTCTTCGGCGACAACGTGCACGTGTTCTTCTGCGAGCCTACGCTCTTCCCGTCGGTCCTGCTGGGAATGGCGACCGACCGCTATAACGAGGTAAGCGTGAATGACTTTGGCCTGAATGAGATGTCGGCGGCTGACGGCCTGGCGTGCGCGAGCCCGTCCGGCTTTGTCGTCAGGATAGACCGCAACCTGCTCTCGGGCGACTTCACGGTGAAGGATGCGATACTCTTCGATTACATGAGGATGCTCAAGAACACAGAGGACATATTCATTGAGCCGTCGAGCTGCGCGGCGTTCACGGCGCCTGTCAACCTGCTCAAGTACGAGGGGATGAAGGCCTACCTCGAGAAGCAGGGGCTGACGGCTGAGAAACTGGCGAATTCGGCTCAGATCTGCTGGGCGACGGGCGGAAGGCTCGTGCCGGACGAGATCTGGGACAAGTATATGAATACATACATGGAATAAAGAATAAAGGGGCAGTTCTGTGCCTCCGTGTGCGGGTGGTACAGAGCAATTTAAAGAATGAAGGATTCCGGAATAAGCAATAATACAAAAGGTGCGCTGCTGGTAATTTTGGCCGGAGCGTGCTGGGGAAGCATAAGCATATTCATCAATTACCTGAGCGCCGCGGGACTCAGCGAGCTTCAGATAGCATTCCTGAGGCAGACTTTCGCGTCGCTGGTGTTGGCGCTGACTGTCTTGCTGCGCGACCGCTCGAAGTTCCGCATACAACCGAGGGACCTTGGTCTCCTTATGCTGTGCGGGCTTATAAACGGAGTGATATTCAACTTTCTGTATTTTTACACTATTGTGCACAGCCGCGCGTCGATAGCGGTGGTGCTGCTGTACACGTCGCCGGTATTTGTGATGATACTCGCGCGGATCTTCTTTGGCGAAAAGATGACCCGCAACAAACTGATAGCGCTGGTGCTTACGGTGCTGGGCTGCGTGCTGGTCACGGGAGTGCTGGGCGAGGGTTACACGCCGCCGGCCGCTGCGATACTTACCGGAGTATTGACCGGTTTGGCGTATGCGCTCAACAACATCATCACGAGCTCGGCGGTCAGGAGGAACGACCCGCAGACGGTCACGCTGTACACCATGATCTTCAGCTTCGTCTTCCTGATACCTTTCGGCTTCAGCCGTGAGCTGGGCGGGATCATCAAGGGCAATCCGATGGTCCTCGTCGTCGCGTTCCTGGCGAGCCTGGTGACGGCGGTGATCGCGCAGTACGTTTTCTCGGTCGGGCTTGGGCTTGTCGAGAGCGGCAGGGCGGCCATCTACGGGGCGTCGGAGCCGGTCGTGGGCACGATGGTTGGCATACTGATATTCCACGAGGAATCGAATCTGATGAAGATGATCGGCATCGCGATGGTGATCGCCGCGATATTGCTGATCGGAATGGACGGGACAAAGGAGACTTGCAATGGAACAGAATAATAGAACGGGCCTGCTTTTTAAGCGTATAACACTGAGCATAAGCGGAATGATGGCTTCGACGAGAGAGTATGAAGTCCTGAAGACCGCGTCGGGAATGGAAGCTTCCGTGTATGACGGATCCTGGAACTTCAATAAAGGAACGTCACGGAAGAGCTGCCGCGAAGCATCCAGGAGATACAACGGGCAGTCGTATGACATGCTCTGCGAGAAGCTCGATCACCTGGGCGTCAGGAAATGGAACGGCTTCAACGAGTCGGACCCGAATGTGCTTGACGGATCGATGTTCAGCCTCGATATAGAGCTCGAGGGCGGCAGATTTATACGCGCGCACGGGAGCAATGTGTATCCGCCGAACTACGGCAGGTTTGAGGAGATGCTCCGCGATCTGGCGTACGGTAAGGAAAGCTGAAAAGGCGGCGCGGCAGGCGCGTGAATACGGCGATGCGGCAGGCACGTGGCAATAGACGGCAGACCGTGCCGGAACAGAAATGAAGAAACGATTTGACGAAGGGCGAGGGCTGGCACAGGCTCTGATAGTGCTGCAGTCTATTATTTACGGGTTCGGGGATCCGATCTCCAAGATCGCATTCGAAGCGGTTCCCGTGTATGCGATGATGACTGTCAGGTATGCGATCGCGTTTGCGGTCTGCTTTCTGCTGTTTCGCAAAAGGATAGTGGATACGGTGAAGACCGTGCCGCTGAGAGCCTGGCTTGTGCCGGGACTGTGCATCGGCCTGAGCTACGTTCTGAACAATGTGGCTTTGTCTATGACGGAGGCGACTTCGGTCGCTTTTTTGCGTTCGATGGCTGTGATCATGACGCCGGCGATCGCGTTCCTTGCTTTCAGAAAGAAATACCGCTGGCAGCAGTTACTGGCGCAGGTGCTGGTGCTGCCGGGGATATATCTGCTGTGTGTCAGAGGCGGATTGTCCGGATTCGGAGCAGGGGAGGTCTTTGCTCTTCTCGCGGCGGCTCTCACGGGATGCGCGCTGGTATTCAGCGGAAGGTATCTTGAGCAGGTGGATCCGGTGAGCATGACCGCGCTCCAGGGAGGATGCTCGGCCGCGCTGGCTTTTGCGGGATGCATGTTTGTGGAGCGCGGCATCGATATGAGCGGCGCGGACGCTAAGGTGTGGGCGATAATCCTGTACCTTGCGATACTGTGCACTTTCCTCGGATATCTGCTTCAGAATTTGGCGCTAACTAAAATAAGCGAGCGCTCAGTCGCGCTTATCCAGAGCCTTTGCCCTGTGATGACGGCTGTGTTCTCGCTGATACTTCTGGGCGAGCGGCTCTCGGCGGCGGGCATTGTCGGTGCCGCCATCATAATCGCCTGCTCGCTGGCGGAATTGATAGAGTGGAAGTAGTTCTGTCAGTTTCAGACTCATAATAATTACAAATCAATGTAAAGATTTGGATAATAAGGTGTGCCGGGTGTAACTATGGAGAAAAAATCCGTAAAAGTTACACCCGGCAGTCATTTTTTTGAGGGAAATTGTGTGAAAATCGGCCTGCGGGTGCAAGTGAAAAGGTTTTTGACAGCAAAGTTACACCCGATTTTGCGAAACGGGTGTAACTTCTTAGGAAAACCTTTTCGATGATGCACCATTTGGCCGATTTTTAGACCGAAATCGCCTGATTTTGGCAGAGCGGGTGCATTTCTGAAGAAAAATAGCGCTCATGTTGCACCCGCGGCGGCCGATGGATATGGTCGGCCGGACATTTGAGGCGATATATGGATGGTTTATGCCGGTTGGGCATCCCGGAGGGCTACTGGTCGTCGCCGAAGGCGTCTTTGAAGGCGGCGGCCAGCCTGTCCGGCCAGTCCGTGACAGGCTCGAGCCTGCCCGTGAAGAACCTCAGTGTGGCAGGCTCATGCGTGAAACGCAGGCCGCCGATCATATCTCTGTGGTCATACAGCCACTTTACTCTGTCTATTACGTATTCTACCTGTGACAGTGTGAATACTCTTCTCGGCAGTGCAAGTCTTACGAGTTCCATGGAAGCGAGCCTCTCGCTTCCGTCCGCATTTCTTTCTTCGGAGAGCGTTCCGCGCTCCATTCCTCTGATGCCGCCGCAGATGTACAGTGCCGCAGCCAGCGCGCCGGCAGGGTATTCTTCCTGCGGAATGTGGCTTACGAACTGAGTCGCATCAATGTGCGCGCCGAGCCCGCCGCCCGGAGTGATCATAGGCACGCCGTATTCATCGAGCTGGTTGACCGTGTACTCGATAAACTGCGGTCCCTGTGAAATGACATCCATCTCGAGGCACTCGTCGAATCCGACTGTCATGGCCTCGATCTCGCGGATCGACATTCCGCCGTATGTGAGGAAGCCCTCAAACATCGGGACCAGGTCTTCCATGCTGTGGAAGAGCTCATCGTCTCTTACGAGTATAGCTCCGCCTCTGGCCAGACCGAATTTACGAGCCGAGAAGTAGATGATGTCAAACTGGTCGGCGATCTCGCGGCAGATGTCGCGGATGCTTCTGTCTGCGCATTCAGGATCGCGCGTCTTTATGAAGTACAGGTTGTCCTGCAGGAGGGAAGCGTCGAGCACGCTTACGATCCCGTGCTTTCTTGCGATCGCGCAGGCGTCCTTGAAGCTCTGAAGCGATACCGGCTGTCCGCCGATGAGGTTTGTGCCGGCTTCGAGTCTCATGAAGACAACGTTGTCTGCGCCTTCTGCCTGTATGCATGCCTCGAGTTTATCGAGGTCGATGTCGCCCTTGAACGGGAGGTCGCTCTTCGAGATAAGTCCCTCGTCTTTTACAAGTTCTTCGACATGACCGCCCTTTCTGGTGATGTGAGCCTTGGTAGTTGTGAAGTGGTAGTTCATGATGACGCAATTGCCCGGTTTTACAAACCGTTCTGCGAGAATGTTCTCGCAGGCCCTGCCCTGGTGGGCAGGCAGGCAATTGCCGATGCCGAAAATCTCTTCGAGCTTGTCGACCATGCGGTAGAAGGATTCGCTCCCTGCATATGCATCATCGGGCTTCATCATTCCGGCCAGCTGCTCCTGGCTCATGGCGTTGACGCCTGAGTCTGTCAGCATGTCCATAAAAATGTCGCCGTTATGCAGCTGGAAAGTGTTGAAGCCTGCGTCCTTCATCTTCTGAAGTCTCTGGTCGGCCGGCAGCAGGGTGAGCTGCTGTACCACCTTAACCTTGTGCATCTCCATAGGGATATCGTCATGCTTGTAAAACTTGATTGCGGGCATTGTCCCGTACCTCCTTAAAAAATCTCTGTCCCATTCATATCGATTTGCTGCCGGCTCTCCGGCCGCAAGCAAAACAAAAAGCTCCGCAGCTGCCTGCTGCGGAGCGGAATGAACTGTCAAATCAAAGCGCTCTTACGGTCATATGCGTGAGTTCGCACATCCGCACAGCAGAACAGCTACCGGGCCGCGGTAGTAATAGTAATAGTATTCTGCTGTGGATGCTTTGAACTTCTTCATGTGTATAGGTTTTGCGCTTTTATGGAAAATGATTACCTGCCGCCGATTATAAGCGAGCGATTTGTAAAAATCAACAAAAATTTTCAAATGTTTTTATTATTATACACAAACCGACAAAAACGCTCATTTCTCCAAATCTTGTGCGGATCACGGGCGGAGGCTATAATTAAAACATATACAGATCGTGATCGGCTGATTTCAGGAGAAAGCGATATGAAGAGTCCGTTGGTGCTTGAACTTAAAGGCAATTCACTGGACGACGGCCCGGGCATAAGAACGGCGGTCTTTTTTAAGGGCTGCCCGCTTAGCTGTGTTTGGTGCCATAATCCGGAGAGCAAGCATACGGAGGCTGAACTTTCAGTCTCTCTTTCGGACTGCATAGGCTGCGGAACATGTAAAAAAGTGTGCCCGCAGAAGGCGGCTGATCTTGCTCAGCAGGGAATAGTGGACCGGGCGAAGTGCGTCCGGTGTTTTTTGTGCACTGAAAGCTGTCCGCCTAAGGCTTTGCAGCGCGTTGGCCGCGAGATGTCCATCGAGGATATCGTCAAAAAGTGCGCTGCGGACAAGCCGTTCTATGAGGTGTCGGGCGGCGGCGTGACACTCAGCGGCGGCGAGCCTACGATGTTCACCGACTGGGTCGGGGAGCTCGCGCTGAGGCTCACGGAGGAGGGCATGCGGGTCCACCTCGAGACCTGCGGCATGTTCGACTATGAGAAGGTCCGCGGGAAGCTTCTGCCGTACGTGTCGAGCATCTACATGGACGTGAAGATCGCGGACAGGGAGGCGCACAGAAAATACTGCGGAGTGTACAACGACGTCATACTTGAGAACCTGCGCAGGCTGTTTGCGGACTCGGGGGAGATGGGATTTTCGCTCCTGCCGAGAACACCGCTCATCCCGGAGATCACCGACACGGACGAAAACCTTACGGCCATCATGCGGCTGTATAAGGAGATCGGCATCACCAGGACAGAACTTCTGCCGTACAACCCGACGTGGTACGGCAAGACTGAAAAGCTGGGGGTCAGCGTGCCGGCCGAACTCGAGGGCGTCAGGCACTGGCAGAGCAGCGAAAAGCTTGAACATTGCAAGGATATATTCCGGAGCGAAGGTATCGATTGTTAAGGAGGGAGAACAATGAACGGAAGCCTGACAGGAGCAGCAGCCAACCGGATAGCGAACGCGGTGCTTCATTTCTTTGCCTTTGAATTCACGAAGGTGAAGAAGAACCAGGAGTATCTTAAATCCAAGGACGGCTGGATCAATTTTTCGATAGGTCTCACCACTGAGAACGGCGAGGTGGCGCAGAGCATATGGTTCAAGGACGGCAAGGCGAAGGTGAAGAGCAGCGTCGAGGGCGTTGACACCAAGCTGATCCTCAAGGATACCGGCGTTCTGGCGCAGCTGGCGACGCTGCCTCCGAACGAGGTCCTCAATCTGATGCTCAAAAACAAGATGGCGAGCAGCGGCAACATGCAGTATCTTGAGCTCTTCAACCTGATGATCTCGGTCCTCATGAAGGACAAGCAGGTGAAGCAGATGCATGCGCAGGCTGAGGAGCGCGCTGAGACGGGCCGCGAGATGGTGGACGACCCGGATGTACCGCGCAAGCGTCCGCCGCTGGAGTTCCTGAAGTCGGAGACGACAGATCCGGGCGTGAAGTGTATCGGCGACGACCAGTATCTGTCGACCTATAAGCTCGACCAATATCCGCGCCTAAGGAAGTTCCTCGACAAGCATCTGAGCGACCGCCCGGCGATCTGCACCGAGAGGGCAGTCCTGCAGACGGAGTGGCACCGCAAGAACGGCTTCGAGACAAAACCGGACGGCACGCCGTGGGTGCCGGAGCTCCGCCAGGCGTACATGTTCAAATACCTGATGGAGAACAGGAAGCCTATCATCAGAAAGGGCGACCTCATTGCGGGCACGACTACTACCAAGGAGATCGGCGTTCCGATCTATCCTGACGGCGTGGGCCTCCTCATCTGGGGCGAGCTGCTGACTGTTAGCGAGCGTATGCTGCAGCCGTACGAGCCGCTCGAGGACTGGGAGATCAAGACCCTGAGCCAGGATGTCTTCCCGTACTGGGTACACAGAAACTTCAGAGAATACGTGCGCGAGAAATACCATGAACCGAAGTGCCAGAAGCTCGACGAGCGCTGGGCTGCGTGCTTCATGTGGAAGAACGTCGCGCTTTCGCATACGATAATCGACTACCCTAAACTGCTGAGGCTCGGTCTCACCGGCATCATCGACGAGGTGAAGGCGGAGCTCGCGAAGAAGGGCAATTCAGAAGATAAGAAGAACGAGCTCGAGGCAATGATCCTCTGCTACGAGGGCATGATCGCGTACGCGAGACACCTCGCTGAGCAGGCGCGCAAGGAGGCGGCGGCAGAGACCGATCCGAAGAGAAAGAAGGAGCTCGAGGTCATCGCCGAGGCTGTGGCGCACTCGCCTGAGTTCCCGGCGCGCAACATGGAAGAGGCCGTTCAGGCTATCTGGATCCACTGGGTGGGCGTCCACATGGAGAGCACCAACGCGGGATTCTCGCTCGGCAGAATGGACCAGTGGCTGCAGCCGTTCTTTGTTGCCGATATGGCGAAGCTGAAGACGAAGGAGGAGAAGGACGCGTACATCTCGCACGTGATAGAGCTGCTCGGATGCTTCTATCTGCGCTGCCAGGACCACGTGCCTCTGGTCCCGGATATCGGCAATTACCTCTTCGGCGGAAGCTCGTCCGACCAGGCGATCACTCTCGGCGGCGTTACTCCAGAGGGCGAGGATGCGGTCAACGACATGACTTACGTCTTCCTGAAGGTCACCGAGATGCTCGGCATGAGGGACCCTAACGTCAACGCGCGCTACAACGCTTCGAAGAACAGCGAGGCTTACCTGCGCAGGCTGTGCGAGGTAAACGTGCACACGACTTCGACTCCGTCGATCCACAATGACGAGACTGTCATGGCGTCGCTGGTCGACCTCGGCTACGCGCCTGAGGATCTGCGCGACTGGTCGGCGACCGGATGCGTCGAGCCGACTATCTCGGGCAAGCACATCGGCCACACCAACTGCATGATGTTCAACATGGTGGCGGCGCTCGAGATGGCTCTGTACAACGGCTATCATCCGCTGATGCGCTGGCGCGTGGGGCCTAAGACGGGTGAGATCGCAGACTTCAAGACTTTCGATCAGTTCCTTGAGGCATTCTTCATACAGCTGAAGTGCCTGGCTGATCTGACCTGCGAATACAACAATCTGCTGGGCGAGGCGCACGCAGTGCTGCGTCCGACTCCGCTCATGTCTGCGATGACTGCGGACTGCATCGAGAAGGGTCTCGATGTCACGAAGGGCGGCGCAAGGTACAATTCGTCGGGCACGGCCTGCATCGGTCTGGCTGACATCGTCGACTCGCTCATGGCGATCAAGGATCTCGTTTTCGACCGCAAGAAGTACACCTTCCGCGAGCTGGTCGAGGCTGTGAGGGTCAACTTTGAGGGACACGAGGCGATGAGGAGCGTGATCCTGACGGAGACTCCGAGATTCGGATCGGGCAGCGACGAGGCTGTCGAGGTCGCGAACCGCGTGACGAAGTACATGAAGGATTGCTTCTGGGAGCATCTGAATTACAGAGGCGGCCACTATACGACCGGATTCTGGTCGATGTCGAACCATGTCGCGTTCGGCGCGCTGACCGGAGCTCTGCCTTCGGGACGTCTGGCATACCAGCCGTTCACGCCGGGTCTTACGCCTGAGGCGAACGCGTCAAAGAGCCTTCTGGACAACATCCGCGACGTCACAAGGCTTGAGCCGACCAGCATGAACAACAACATCGCATTCAACGTAAAGGTGAATCCGTCGCCGCGCGACACGCACGCGCAGACGGTGGAGCATGTGAAGAACTACGCGCAGGCGTACGCGAATATGGGCGGCATGCAGATGCAGTTCAATGTCGTGTCGTCGGCCACGATGCGCGCGGCGATGGCGAGGCCGGAGGAGTACAAGGACCTGATGGTACGTATCTCCGGATACAACGCGTACTTCACGCAGCTGAACCGCGATCTGCAGCTTGAGCTCATCAACCGCGCGGATTACGGGATGTAGGGAAGGCGCGCGATGCAAATTCGGGGCGGTCCGGGCAAAAGCTAATGGACTAAGCGCGCCGGATATGGCAGCGGGCGTGATAATAGGGACTGTTTGATCTGCTAAATGCGGAAGAATTTTTGAACGGCGCCTTCGGGCGCCGTTTTCATTTGGGAGATGAGGCTGAACCGGCAGGCAGCCGGCTGTTTGGAGACAGATAAATGGGTGCGGGTGTAACTCTGAACAATTTTCTTTCAAAACTACACCCAAAATTGAAAAAATGGGCAAAAATAGGTGGCGAAAAGGCAAAATGGTGTATCTGGCGGAGAAAAACCTGCGGAGATACACCCGTTTTGACAAAATGGGTGTAAGTAAACGGCATAATTATTGAAATAATACACCCGAATGGCTGTTTCGGGACTGATTATGGGCTTTAGGAGGGGTGGCGGGTGTAGATTTCGGATATTTTTGCTGAGAAATACACCCAAATAGATTCGGAACGGGATGGCGGAGTGCAGATGGGCCGGATTTGAGGTGCGCCGCTCGTGCTCCTGTGCACTCCCGGGGCCTGCTGGCCGATCGCCCCGCTCTATAGCTGGCGTCAGGGCTTTGGAGATGCCCGTCGCCAGCGCTGGGGCTCTCGGGGCAGGCCGCGCACCGATGAATGAGTGTTGCAGGATGAATCAGGGCTTAGAAACAAAACCCTGAACCCAATATATAGTTGCGGGAAGTCAAAAAGACGGCAGAAAGCTACAGTACTTTGTGGTAGAATGGACATCATCGACAAATGGCCATAGGGGACAAACGGCCAAGGGGACAAGATAGGAAAGTAAATGGCCATAGGGGATAAAGGACCAAATTAAAAGGAATATAGGGACGGAAACGGGATCCGGTAAATGAGAAGATTTTTTAGAACGATACTGATATTGATAATAGCCGCCGCCGCGCTCGCGCTCGGCGCGAGCGCTTTTGTCGCCAAAAGCGCGTCCGCAGACATCGCGGCGACGGACGCGGGCGGCGGCATCACGGAAGCGGAAGCCGATGCCTGCAGGGGCATCGGCCCCCAATGTATTCTGGTGCTCGGCTGCGCCGCCGGAACGGACGGCGAGCCTTCGCCTATGCTGAAGGACAGGCTCGACACCGCTATCTCACTTTACAGGCAGGGTGTCGCGCCTAAGCTCCTGCTGAGCGGAGACAACAGCATCAGCGAATACAGCGAGCCTGAGAGCATGTTCAAATACACTGTCGCCCAGGGCGTGCCGAAAGAAGATATCTTCCTGGACTACGCAGGTTTTTCAACTTATGAATCGATATACAGGGCAAACGCCATCTTCAGAGTGGAGCGCATGGTGGTGGTGACTCAGAAATATCATCTCTTCAGAGCGCTCCATACAAGCAAGGCGCTCGGCATAACGGCAAAGGGCGTCGCTTCAAACCAGCAGCAATATGCCGGCCGCTACTACAGGGAGGCCAGGGAAGTTCTTGCCAGAGACAAGGATCTTGTAAAGGGCATACTGAAACTCAAGCCGACTTATCTTGGAGATGAATTTCCTATAGAAGGCGACGGCAGAGACACGCAGATCTTCTGATCCACAAGGTATGGAACCAAACAACTTCAAACCAAACGCGATATCCGAATTAAAAGCCATCATCGACCGCTCGCGCCGTATCGTTTTCTTCGGAGGAGCCGGAGTCTCGACGGCGAGCGGCATTCCGGACTTCAGGTCCGCGGATGGTCTCTACGCGGAGGCCTACAACGGCAGGTCTCCCGAAGACATCCTGAGCGCGGGATTCTTTGCCATGCACACGGCTGAGTTCTACGATTTCTACCGCAAGTACATGCTGCATCCGGAGGCAAAGCCTAACGCGGTGCACAGATATCTTTACCGCCTTGAGAAGCAGGACAAGCTCCGCGGCATAGTGACCCAGAACATCGACGGCCTGCACAAGATGGCCGGCAACAAGAGGGTGTATGAGCTCCATGGAAGCGTTTACGAGAATTACTGCGTGGACTGCGAGGCGGAATATCCGGTCGAAAAGATCGCCGCTTCGGAGGGCGTGCCGCGCTGCGATAGATGCGGCGGCATAATCAAACCGTGGGTCGTGCTCTACGGAGAAATACCTGACAAGTACACGGGCATAGGCGCGTGCAGGGAGATCACGGGCGCCGACACCATGATAGTCGCGGGCACGTCGCTCTCGGTCGAGCCGGCGGCGTCATACATCGATTACTTCAGCGGCAAGAATCTCATAGTGATAAACAGAGAGCCGACGCCGGCCGACGAAAGGGCGACGCTGGTCATAAGAGGCGACGTTGAGAAAGTGTTCGAAGCGCTGGAGGCCGGCCTATGATGGCGAAAGCCCATGTGACAGTGGGGATGGCCGCGGCGTTTACGATCATCGCTCCGCATACGGTGCAGGAAGCTCTGCCGGTGGTTGCGGGAGCTTCGATCGGCTGCCTCATCTGCGACATTGACAGCGAGAGCAAGACCGAAAAGACGGAGTCCTCGCGTTGGCGCATCATCATGCTTATAGTCGCGGCCGCGGCTCTTATCGAGGACCATCTGCTGGACGCGGGCATGTGGAGGTCGCTTTCGGAGGGCAGTCCGTATCTCTGGTTCGCGGGGATGGCGGGCTTTGCGCTCGTCTGCACATTCGCGAGCGTATCGAGCCACAGGGGATTTTCGCATTCGCTGCTCGCACTTGCCGCCATGACGCTCTGCCTGTGGCTGGTCTTCCCGGCGGCGGCTCCGCCATTTGCGATAGCTTTCGCATCGCATCAGATCCTGGATCTCACAAACAAGAGGTCGGTCAGGCTGTTCTATCCGGCGAAGAAGGGGGTCTGCCTGGGCTGGTTCTACGCGGACAGGATCGCGGACAGGATATGCGCGGCGGCGGGCGCGGTCTGGCTGCTGCTCATTTGCCTGAGGCTGTTTTAGGGCAGACGTTTTGGCGCAAAACCGTCAACTTGCCGGCATGCGACAAAAAGAAGCGTTACTCTTGTCAAACAGAGGGCGGTATGGGAAAATTAGCGCAATATACGGGGACACTGCAGCAGGCATCACGGCTGAGCAGATGAAGACCTGCCTCGCGTCTCAGCAGGGCGAAGAGGATGCTGTCATGCTGTACAAGCGCATGGCAAAGAAGGTCAGGGATCAGGCAGACCGCGAGGCATTCGAGAGACAGCGCACCGAATGATCATTTGGGGGATAATTCAGTAAGTAACCAGAACGCTCATAAGCGGAAACACGCTGCAGCTCAAGGACTACAGCAGCACTGACTGGCCGTGGTCGATGTTCGATCCGGACTCCAAAAAGAAAAGACACGAGACTGTCTTCCCGGAAGAGTGCAAAAGAGCCTTTGAGATGGGAGCAGAACTGGCAAGATAACGATAAGATTTCCGGGCATTTCCATAAGGGGTGCCCGGTCTTTCTCAGGAGGATAGTTTGATAAAAGCATGTATATTTGATCTTGACGGGACGCTCGCGAGGACGCAGGAGTCGATCGCGAGACCCGTTAATATGACACTGGCTCACTACGGACTGCCTGAGCAGCCCGTAGAAGCTTTTAATTATTTTGCGGGAGACGGCATAAAGAATGCTCTCAGACGTGCGCTCATCGCATCGGGCGACACTGACGCATCGCATCTTGAGGAAGGTCTTCCGATGTGCAGGGCGTGGATGCAGGAGGACCCGTGCTACCACGTGGAGCCGTACGACCACATAGTCTGGGCGCTTGGCGAACTGAAAAAGAGAGGCGTGAAGATCGCGGTCTTCTCGAACAAGCCGCACCTCAGCGCGGTCAGCGTGGTGGAGACTATCTTCGGCAAGGGGATGTTCGACCACATACAGGGCCAGACGGACAGGATAGCCATAAAACCCGATCCTACGGGGGTCTTTGAGATACTCAAAGAATTCGGCGTAAGCACTGATGAATGCCTGTATTTCGGAGATACGAATACCGATATGCTTACGGGGCACAATGCCGGTGTAAAAACTGTCGGAGTTAGCTGGGGATTCAGACCGAAAAGTGAACTTAAAGAGTATAATGCTGATATAATAATAGACAGCGCCAAAGAGATCCCGGGATTGCTTGACGCTTAGAAGAAAACTGACAGAAGGATACAGGACAAATGGCAGCAGAACAGGAAATGATGCAGACAGCGGCACAGGAAGCGCCGCAGGATGCAGTGCAGATAGATGTTGACGTTGACGGAGACTGCAACATGGAGTGGGAGGTAGAGACCGAACCTGCTCCTGATACAGGATATACAGAGACTGTCACGGAAGAAGTATATGAAGAGCCGTACGAGCCATATGATCAGTACGATCAATACGATCAGGGCATACCTGTGGCAAGAAGGATGAACAAGCATCTCTTCACATGGCTCCTCAGCTTTTACCTGGGCATTTTCGGAGCCGACAGGTTCTTCCGCGGACAGCC
The DNA here is from genome assembly GCA_902778585.1 of uncultured Eubacteriales bacterium. Classification (GTDB taxonomy): domain Bacteria; phylum Bacillota; class Clostridia; order Peptostreptococcales; family Anaerovoracaceae; genus Crickella. The sequence continues at coordinate 40,538 of CACYYD010000008.1, forward strand.
GGTGCTTGGTCTTGCCAAGCTTATGACTTTCGGAGGCTTCGGCTTCTGGTATCTGGCCGATCTTGTGATCGCCGTGATGAAGTCATACGGAGAAGGGTACAGGGACATGGATGATCTATTGTTTGATCGCTATGGACGCTACATATATTGATAGATAAGAGGTATAGGAACGATGGAAAACAACAATAAAGATTTCAAGGATATGGATTATACAGTGGTCCTGGACAGGAACTACAGAGGGCCGGTGATCGAGGCTGAGCAGAAAAAGCAGGAAGCTGAGGCCGCGAAGGCTGTGCCGGAGCCGGAGATCGAGTTCGATGCGGGCAAGGCCGAAGCTGAGAAGATATATGAGACATACGAGAGCATGTTCATCAAGGACTACACAGCTCTAGACAAGGACGACATCTATCCGCATTCGTACCAGTGGCGCGTCGGCGACAGATACAGCGAGGACAAGCTGGCTGTCGTTGAGGCTGCGATCAGGCGGAAAAAGAGGATCGCAGAGACCGAAGAGTACCTGGAATACGTCGAGAAGGTGAAGAGATCCAAGTTCACACCGATGTCCTGGGAATAGAGAAGAGCCTGCATGATCAAGAGCGCGGTCAGGAAAAGAACGTATAAGGCGATATACAGGCTGCTCGACAGGGTCTCACCGGTGCCGTTTGACTGCGGCACCATCTGCGGAGCCGCATGCTGCAATGCGGCCGCTTATGATGAGGAAATGGGCATCATGCTCCTTCCCGGCGAGGAGAAGATACATGACAGGCATGATGAATGGCTCGAGTGGGAGACACTCAGCACCGACGAGTATGATCTCCCGGGGAGCTGGAACGGCAAGGTCTACTTCGTGAGATGCAAGACGCCGCCGCACTGCCCGAGGCATCTGAGGCCTATACAGTGCAGGAGCTTTCCGCTTCTGCCGCATCTTAGCGAAGACGGGGAGCTCACGCTGGTCTACAACGACTACGATCTTCCATACGCCTGCCCGATGATAGAGGATGAGACAGAGCTCGACGGGCGTTTCGTAAAGGCCACTCATACCGCTTGGAAGCACCTGATACGCGATCCTCTCATTTACGATCTCGTATGGGGCGAGTCCCGCGAAAGGGATGCTGAAATGCAGAGCGATGGCTGAAATACCAAAAAGGGAGAAACGATGAAACAATACATAGTCGATGCATTTACAGATAAGCCGTTTTCGGGCAACCCGGCAGCTGTCTGTGTGATGGAAAGCTGGCCGTCCGAGGACTTCATGATGAAGCTCGCGATGGAGAACAATCTGTCGGAGACGGCGTTTATTGTAAAAGAAGATGAGGGCTATCATCTGCGCTGGTTCACACCTGAGACAGAAGTGGAGCTCTGCGGACACGCGACTCTGGCTTCGTCTTTCGTCGTCCTCAACTACTATGAACCTGAGGCGGAGTCAGTCGTTTTCAACACTCTGAGCGGAGCGTTGACTGTGACCCGCAAGGGCGACCTTTATGAGATGGACTTCCCTACATATGATCTTAAGGAGATCCCGGTGACGGACGACATGGAGAAGGCCTACGGCGTTCGCCCTGTGAAGGCGGTGCTCGGGCTCGACCTCATATGCGTATTCGAAAATGAAGAACAAGTGCGCAGCATGGTCCCGGATCAGGCAGCACTTTTGAAGATAGAAGGGCGTCTGCAGAACGCAACTGCCCGCGGGTCTGACGCGGACTGCGTGTCCAGGAGCTTTGCGCCGGGCGTAGGGGTCCCGGAGGATCCTGTATGCGGATCGGCTCACTGCCAGATCGCCGACTATTGGTCGGAGATCCTCGGAAAGCAGGAGATACACGCTTACCAGGCATCGAAGCGCGGCGGGCATCTGTACTGCAGGATGCTCGGCGGCGGCAGGATAGCGATAAGCGGAAAAGCCGCGCTGGTCGCGATAAGCGAGATCGTTGCAGAGGCATAAAAGCAGCAGACCGTCGTTCGGTGGATTTAGAAGGATAGAAATGGAATACAGAAAACTCGGAAATACCGGTCTCGAAGTAAGCGTTATTGCGCTTGGCTGCGAGGCCTTTGTAGAAGATAACAGCAACGCGAAGAAATTCCTCGATATGGCAGAGGCGGCAGGGGTCAATTATTTTGACCTCTTTTCACCTGATCCGGCGGCTAGGTCGGCCCTCGGTGAGGCCATGGAGGGAAGGCGCGAAAAATTCATCATCCAGTCGCATATCTCATCGGTCTGGAAGAACGGCCAGTACGAGAGGAGCCGCGATCTCGATGATGTGAAAGCCGCATTTGAGGATTCTCTCGAGAGACTCAGAACGGACTACATAGATGTGGGCATGATCCACTACTGCGACGCTGACAGCGACTGGCAGATCATAAAGGACAACGGTATAGTCGACTACGCGAAGCAGCTCAAGGCGGAAGGAAAGATCCGCCATATAGGTCTGTCTTCGCACAATCCGAAGGTCGCGATAAAGGCGATCGAAGAGGGCGACATCGAGGTCCTGATGTTCAGCGTCAACCCGGTGTACGACATGCTCCCGGGCACTGAAGTCGTCGATGACCTCTGGGCAGACGAGGTATACGAAGGCGGATTCACCAACATGGATCCTGAGCGCCAGAGATTGTACGAGCTCTGCGAGAGCATGGGCGTCGGCATCACGGTAATGAAGGCCTTTGCCGGCGGAGACCTGCTGAGCGCTGAGATGTCGCCTGCGGGCGCAGCTCTCACTCCGGCCCAGTGCATCAGCTACTGCCTGTCGAGACCGGCGGTTGCGACGATCTGCTCTGGCGCAAGGAACGAGGAACAGCTCGCTGAGAGCATCGCATACTGCGAGGCTTCACCTGAGGAGCGCGACTATGCTGAGGCCTTCGCTAACTTTCCTAAGGTGAGCTGGAGCGGACACTGCATGTACTGCACGCACTGCCATCCGTGCCCTGCGGAGATAGATATAGCATTCGTGACAAAGCTGCTGAACCTCGTCGTCGCTCACAACGAGTCGAACGGCATCAAAGAAGGCAGCGAGGGATTCCGTGTGCCTGACACTGAGAGGATGCACTATGAGGTACTCGAAAAGCACGCCGGAGACTGCCTGCAGTGCGGCATGTGCGAGACGAGGTGCCCGTTCGATGTGAAGATACGCGAGAACATGGAGCACGCGAAGAAAGTATTCGGATACTGATAATTGGGAAAAACGATGGAAAAGGGAAGCCCGGAGATGAAAAGAAAGCCTGTCGTAGCCGTGTGCTATGACTTCGACAAGACGCTCTCGCCCGACAACATGCAGGCGCAGGGCTATCTTCAGGCGATAAAATATGAGGACCAGGATGAGTTCTGGCGCGAGACAGGAGAGCTCGCGAAAGAGCACGACATGGACGTCAACCTCGCGTGGATGTACCTGATGCTCAAGGGGGCCCGCGGCAAGGAGATCTTCAGGCGCGAGATGCTGGCCCGCTACGGAGCGCAGGTAAAACTCTACGACGGTGTGGAGGAGTGGTTCGACCGCATCTGCCGTTACGGCGAAGAGAGGGGCGTGACAGTGGAGCACTACATAGTCTCGTCCGGCCTCAGGGAGATGATCGAAGGCACCTGCATCGCGGACAAGTTCACGAAGATCTACGCGAGCTCGTTCTATTACGACGCGGACGGAGTCGCAGTATGGCCTGCTCAGGTGGTCAACTACACCAACAAGACGCAGTTCCTCTTCAGGATCTCCAAGGGCGTTCTCGATGTAAATGACAATGCTGTCAACAACTATTTTGCGCCAGACGAGATACGCATTCCATTCACCAGAATGGTATACATAGGCGACAGCGAGACGGACATCCCGTGCATGAAGCTGGTGAATTCCTACGGCGGATATTCCGTGGGAGTGTACGATCCGGTCACGGGAGACAAAAGCAAGGTCCTGAAACTGATGGCTGAGAACCGTATCGGTTATTATGCGCCTGCGGACTACACCGAAGGCTCCGAACTCGACACCCTTCTCAAAACCATCCTCAGCAGTTGACAAGGGGGACGGTTCTCTTTGTCAACTTTTTGCAATTATTCATATATTAACCGGGAAAAGAGGCAAACAATGAGAAAGATACTGATCGTAGTCGACATGCAGAATGATTTTATCGACGGCGCGCTGGGCACAAAAGAGGCAGCCGCCATCGTAGACAATGTAAAAGAGAAGATACGCTCATATCCGGCTGAGAATACTTTTGTGACCATGGACACGCACCGGCCGGACTATCTGAACACTCAGGAGGGGCGCAATCTCCCTGTGGAACATTGCATTGAAGGCACACACGGGTGGCAGCTAAGAAGCGACATTGCAGAGCTTCTGCAGGATGCAAGGGTGTACCGGAAACCGACATTCGGAAGCACGGCGCTGGCGGAGGATATCGCCGCGATCGATGAAAAAGAAGAGATAGAGATAGAGCTCGTGGGCCTGTGCACGGATATTTGTGTGGTATCGAATGCGCTGCTTCTCAAGGCATTTATGCCTGAGGTAAAGATCTCCGTTGACCCTGCGTGCTGTGCGGGCGTTACACCGGAGTCCCATGAGGCTGCGCTCAAAACGATGCAGATGTGCCAGATCCACGTGGAGGACGTAAAGTGATATTAAACAAAAAAGACAGACTGCCGGCAAGTTTCTGCGGCGCGGACGTCAAACTGTCCGTCGAGGGGGCTTTCCGCATAGTTGAAGATATGGTCACTGAGATCATGGGCGACCAGAAAATAGACGGAGTGACCTGCATGCGCGAATACGGCGGCATGTGGGTATTTGTCCGCAACCATATAGATCTTCTGCAGCCTCTCGGATGGATGGAGGAATACACGGCAAAGAGCTTCATAAGTTCGTTCTCGAAGGTGAGGCTGTACATAGACACCATTCTCGAGAAGGCGGACGGGACGATGGTCCTTGCTTCGAGGCTCGAGCTCTGCGCGGTGGACCTCGAGACAGGCAAGATAAGAAGGGCGTCGACCGTGGGCGTCGGGGAGAACACTCCGCCTGAGGAGTCGCCGGTCGAGATCACATATTCACGTGAGAAGCCTGTGAAGGCAGAACTCCTCGACGAGCTGACCGTGCGCTCGTCCGACATCGACTACTGCAAGCACACAAACAATATTTCATACGTGCGCTACTTCATGAACCAGTACGATGTTGAAGATCTTATCGCGCGCCCGGTGAAGTCGATAGAGGTGCAGTACGGCACGCAGACCCATGAGGGCGATGTGCTGAAGGTGTGGCGCTGCGATTCTGAGAGCGCCGATGCTTTCGAGATAGAACTGGACGGAAATGCGGCTGTGAGCTGCCTTGTTGTCAGATAGACAGGGGAGAGGACCGGAAATGACAGGAAAATTCTGCAGGGAATGCGGCACAAAGCTTGAAATGAGAGATCTCGAGCATGAGGGGACTGTCCCTTACTGCCCTAAGTGCGGGCTGTACAGATTTCCGCTGTACAATGTCGCCGTCAGCATGATAGTCGTGAACGAGTCAACTGACGAGATACTTCTCATAAAGCAGTACGGCAGGCCGCACTACATACTCGTCGCGGGATACGTTAACCAGGGCGAAGGCCTGGAGGACGCGGTCGCACGAGAGGTGAAGGAAGAGACCGGAATGACAGTCTCGCGCGTAAAGTTCAACCGCACGCAGTACTTCGAAAGGTCTGATGCGCTGATGTGCAACTTCACGGCTTTCGTAAAGGACGCGAGCGAGATGCGCCCTAATTACGAGATCGATTCGTACTCGTGGTTCAGCCGCGAGGACGCAAGGAAAAACATACGCCCGGACAGCCTGGCGGAGTACTTCCTGGTATCGTATCTGGACGAATGACCGCTGTCATATCCGGACGGATAATACACACTGACTGAGAAAGACAAGGGTAAGACAAAATGCCTGATTATAAAGAACTTGAAAAGAATGTCTGCTATGTCATAAAGGAGCAGCATGTGAAGCTGGGCTACAGCGAGAACGCCAGATGGCTGTACTATCCGCTGAGCGCGCTCAACCATCTGCTCGGGACAGAGCTGGACATCCCGGGAATGGAAGAGGCTCTGAAGGGCTTCTTTGACTATGCCGAAGAAAGGCTCGGACCGGGAAGCGTGACATATAAAGGTGAGAGGTTCTGCCTCCACATGGATCCGAAGGCTTCGAAGTACGTGCACGAGTGCGTGCCCGATGAGCCTTTCCTGAACGACCTCGTTGACGCACTTGCGCACCACGCGTCGATGGATGAGGTCGTGGAGGTCTTCAGAAAGCATTCCGACAAGGTCCATGTCGAAGAGGCAGACAACGAGGAATTCGACATGCTGGTCTACTTTGAGGACGGCGAGCCGGATCCATTCGTTTACTGCCTCGCCGACGAGATGGGGCACATAACATACCACCGCATGATAATGTCCGAACTCGAGGAGAGACTGGGCAAATAGCGCTGTCTCTGCCGCAGAACGGAGGACCGCATGGGACTGTTCGGTAAGAAGAAAAGCGAATACGTGAAGATGCCGGAGGGCGACTTTGAGCCTGTCATCCGCTGCAGCATATGCACCGGAGAGCAGACTTTGTGCGCGCGTGAGCGCGGAAGCAGCAAGCTTCATGAGCTGATGCTTATAAGGTCACCGGAAGATCTTGAAGGATTCTGCGCTGCGAACGGGCTGGATCCTTCGGATGTGGAGAAGATTTACTGACAGGAAGGCATTATGAACGAAGCAGAAGCAAAATGCCGTGAATATCTCAGAAGCAAGGGGATGGACGGCCGTATAATAGATTTCAAGAATACGGATATCACAGCGGAGAGCACTGCCATCGCTCTCGGCGTTGATGTGGACCGCATCTGCAAGGGTCTGGCATTCAAAGGCAAAGGGGGCACGGCCTTGGTCGTGATCGCTTCAGGCAAGTCGCGCGTCAATAACGGGCGGTTCAGAGATGTTTTCGGTTTCAGACCGCACATGCTCCCGGCAGAAGAAACGGAAAAGCTTATAGGGCATGTGGCCGGCACCATAAATCCTTTCTGTCTGAAGGATACTGCGAAGCTCTACCTGGACCTGTCCATAAGAAAACACATCGGAGAAACTGTCTTTCCCGGTATAGGCGGCGAGGATTCAGTCGTTGAGCTGACGGTGGACGAGCTCGAGAAGCTGTCCGACCCGGTCTGCTGGGTGAACGTTACGCTATAAGAACGTTCTGATGCAACAGTATTCTATAAAGGATAAAGGGTTGAGAGATTCCGGCAGGGCTGCCGGATGGATAAATGAACAGAGAAAAAGCACGTTTTATTCTGAATATCTTCATAGCGGTCGTGGTACCGGCCGCATGGCTGTGGATGTTCTTCGGCAGCGTGGGTGAGCTCGCGCAGAACGGCATCGGCAGCCTCAAGTACTTTACGGTGCTGTCGAATTTCATGGCGGCTATCGCGGCGATCTACTGGCTGGCCTGCAGAAAAGGCAGCCCGGAGAAGCGTGACTTTGCGGAGCGCTTCAAGTACTTCGCGGCGGCAGCTGTGATGCTCACATTCACCGTCGTCGTGACGTTCCTCGGACCGCTTTACGGCTACATCAATATGTTCATAGGGGCGAACCTGTTCTTTCACGGGCTGGTCCCGCTTGCTGCGGCGTTTGAGATCGTCTTTCTCTGCGACAGGCAGTTCACTAAGAGGGAAAACAATATTGCCGTGATCACACCGCTTGTTTACGGCACGGGATATCTGATAAATATACTTATCAACGGTATGGGGACTTGGCCGGACACCAACGACTGGTATCTGTTTTTCGCATGGGGATACCTGGTCGGCTTCGTCATTTACGGAGCGATAGTGGCGGTCACATGGCTGCTGGCCTTCGCTATGCGGAAGGGGCAGGCGGCTTATCTGAGAAAACACAGATGATCCGGCCTGACGGAAAAGGGACTGAAGAACAGATCCCGGAAGGGATCAGAAAACAAAGGGGACAAAATACAAAATGAATAAGAGCAGGGACAGACTGCAATTGATTTTTACGATGATGCTTTTCGGCACCATCGGCACGCTTTCGAGATTTATCAATATGCCATCGAGCCTCATCTGCCTCGGCAGGGCGTTCTTCGGAGTGATCATCATACTCGCGGTGCTAGCTCTCCGCAAAGAGAGGCCGGACGCAGAGGCCATAAAGCGCAACCTCGGATGGTTCATACTCAGCTCGATATTTATGTGCGTCAACTGGATATGCCAGTTTGAGGCGTTCAAATATACGACAATAGCCGTGAGCACGCTGTGCTACTACATGCAGCCTGTATTTTACATACTGGCGGCGGCGATCGTTCTTAAGGAGAAGCTGTCGGCCAAGAAGCTTGTATGCGTCATCGTCGCGTTCTGCGGAATGATCCTCGTATCCGGCGTGCTGCAGACGGGGCTCCATCTGAGCGAGCTCAAAGGCGTGCTCTTCGGAGTCGCGGGCGGATTCTTCTACGCGATGGTCGTGCTGATCAACAAGTACATGAAGGACATCTCGCCGGTGAACACGACGATCATGCAGCTGGCGCTCGTGTCGGTGATAATGCTGCCGTACTCCGCGGCGACGGGTGCTTTCGCAGAGGCCAGGGTCACGACGACCGGCATCATATGCCTGCTCGTGCTGGGCTTCCTGCATACGGGCATCGGATACATCATCTACTTTGACGCGGTCAACAAGCTGCCGGCGCAGACGGTCGGCATACTGAGCTATATCGATCCGGTCGAGGCCGTGCTGCTGTCGGCGTTCTTCCTGAAGGAGCCGATTAATATCTACACCGTGATCGGTGCCGTGATGATACTTGGCGCCGCGGCGGTAAGCGAAAGCCAGCCGGCGAAAATGCGCGCGGAAAAAACTCCTGAAGCAGCAGAACGCAGCGCAAAATAAGGAATGAAGAGCAATCGGTAAAAGGAGACAGAGATGATCGACTACGATCTTATGTGCAGACAGGCAGAGGCTCTCGCCGGTGACTCAGCGGACTGGGTGCCGATGATGGCCAATGTGTCGGCGATGATATACGACGCACTGCCTGACCTCAACTGGGTAGGATTTTACATCGTGAAAAACGGCGTGCTGCTTCTCGGCCCGTTCCAGGGCAAGGTGGCATGCGTGAGGATAGAAAAGGGCAAGGGCGTCTGCGGGACGGCCTGGGAGCAGGACTCGGTGCAGCTCGTGCCGGATGTCCACGCTTTTCCGGGACACATCGCGTGCGACAGCGCTTCAAACTCGGAGATCGTGGTGCCGCTGCATTGCGGCTCTGAAGTTGCGGCCGTGCTGGATATAGACAGCCCTAAGTTTGACAGATTCAGTGAGGATGACAGGGACGGGCTCGTGAAGCTCGTTCAGACTCTGGAGAAGGTGCTGAGATGGGAATAATCGCCGGATTCATGGTCCCGCACCCGCCTATGATAGTGCCCGCGGTCGGACGCGGGAGCGAGGCGCAGGTGGAGGAGACCGCAAGGGCATACGAGAAGGTCGCTGAAGAGATAGCGGCGCTCTGCCCGGAGACTATCGTTATCACGAGTCCGCACTCGATCATGTACGCGGACTATTTCCACCTGTCTCCGGGAAGCTCCGCTTCAGGCAGCTTTGCTGCCTTCAGAGCGCCGTCCGTAAGCTTCGACGAGCATTATGATGAGGAGCTCGTCTCAGAGATCTGCCGCCTGGCAGATGAAGAGGAGTTCCCTGCGGGAACGCTCGGAGAGCGCGATGCGTCTCTGGATCACGGCACCATGGTGCCGCTGTGGTTCATAAGGAACAAATATAAAGATGGAAAGATAGTTAGGATAGGCCTGTCGGGTCTTCCTCTCATTGACCACTACAGACTTGGCCAGCTGATAAAGCAGGCGGTCGAAAACACAGGCCGCAGAGTGGTGATGATCGCCAGCGGCGATCTTTCGCACAAACTGCAGGAATACGGCCCGTACGGTTATGTGCCGGAGGGGCCTGAATACGATGAAAGAATAATGGATGTGATGGGCAGAGCCGCCTTCGGCGAGCTCTTCGACTTTGACGAATCGTTCTGCGACAGGGCCGCAGAATGCGGCCACCGGTCATTTGTGATAATGGCCGGTGCGTTCGACGGGACTGCCGTCACCGCCGAACGCCTGTCGCATCAGGACATTACCGGCGTCGGTTACGGCATCTGCACATTCTATCCTGAAGGACCCGATGACAGCAGACGCTTCCTTGAGGCAAGATTCAGAGAGGCCGAGCTTGCAGCAAACGAAAGGCGCAAAAATGCCGATCCTTATGTAAAGCTCGCCTACGCGGCCGTCGATGCGTATGTATCCGGGCGCGGAAAGATCTCCGTACCTGACGGTCTCCCGGATGAGATGCTGAGCAGACGTGCAGGAACCTTTGTGTCCATCCACGAGCACGGGGCGCTCCGCGGATGCATCGGCACTATCGGACCGACCCGCGCATCCATTGCAGAGGAGATCATCGGCAACGCCATAAGCGCTTCCACAAGAGACCCGAGGTTCCCGGCTATCACAGCCGACGAACTTCCATGGCTCGAGATCAGCGTGGATGTGCTCGGGGAAGCCGAAGACATAGATTCAAAGGACATGCTTGATGTAAAGCGCTACGGCGTGATAGTCACGTCGGGCCTCAAAAGAGGGCTTCTTCTGCCTGACCTTGACGGTGTCGACACTGTTGATCAGCAGATCGACATAGCAAAGCAGAAGGCGGGCATCGGCAGGTTCGAGAAGTATAAGCTGCAGAGATTTGAGGTCATACGTCACATCTGAAACGAGGTCAACAAATGGCTGTATGCAAAGTCTGCTTCAGACACTGCGATATCCCGGAAGGCGGACTCGGCTTCTGCGGGGCGAGGACCTGCACCGGCGGAGCTGTTAAGGCTGCGAATTACGGCAGGGTGACTTCGCTTGCGCTCGATCCCATAGAGAAAAAGCCGCTCGCAAGGTTCCGCCCGGGCTCGCTGATAGTCTCGGCCGGCAGTTACGGCTGCAATCTCCGCTGCCCGTTCTGCCAGAACCATCAGATATCTTGGTCGGACGAGGCATACCGCTTTGCGGACAAGGCCGAATACATATCTCCCGAAGAACTCACCGCGATCGCTGACAGTGCGCGCAGCAGGGGGAACATAGGAGTGGCGTTCACTTACAACGAACCGCTTATCGGATACGAGTACATACGCGACACGGCGAAGCTCGTACATGAGGCAGGCATGGTCAACGTGATAGTCACAAACGGAACAGCCGGCCTGTCCGTGCTTGAAGAGCTTGCGCCGTATATCGACGCCATGAACATAGACCTCAAGGGCTTCACCGACAGGTATTACAGCGAAGTGCTGGGCGGCGACCGCAGGATGGTGATGGATTTCATTGCCGAAGCGGCAAAGCGTTGCCATGTCGAGCTCACGACTCTCATAATCCCGGGAGAAAATGACAGCGAAGACGAGATGCGCGAGATGACATCATGGATCGCATCACTCACAGATCTGCAGGGCAACACCGCCGGGGCAGACATCCCGCTTCACATCTCGAGGTTCTTCCCGAGATTCCACATGACTGACCGCGACGCGACTGATGTGGGGCTCGTCTACAGGCTTGCGGACATAGCCCGCGAAAAGCTCAGATACGTTTACACCGGAAACTGCTGATGAAAAAAGGACGGGACAGAAAATGAAGACTATATATCTTGCAGGTGGCTGCTTCTGGGGAGCCCAGAAATTCTTCGACCAGTTTGACGGAGTCATCGCGACAGAGGTCGGCTATGCGAACGGGCCGGACAGCGCTCCTTCGTACGAGGATGTCTGCAGGAGCAGCGGACATGCTGAGACGGTGCGCGTCGATTACGACGAGTCCGCGATAAGCCTTGAGGATATCCTGAAGTATTATTTCATGGTGATCGACCCGACCGCCGTGAACAGGCAGGGCCACGATATCGGTATCCAGTACCGCACGGGCATTTACTACACCGACGAGGCCATGCTTCCGGTCATCCGGAAGGTTTATGATGAAGAGGCCGCAAAGTACGGCAAGCCTCTCGCGACGGAGGTCCTGCCGCTTCAGAACTTCTTTTCGGCCGAAGAATATCATCAGAAATATCTTGATAAAAATCCGGGCGGCTACTGCCACATAGCGCCTGAGTATTTCACGATAGCTAAATAGATCCAAAGAAAAAAGATTACTGCAGCAAAGGGGACCGGCCGCAGGGTGGCCGGGGGATCGGAGATAAAAAAGGAGGAAAACAAATGCTTACACTTGAAAGAGCAAAAGAACTGAATGACTCGATGGTTACTGAGGATCATCTCAGGATACACGCACTCAATGTTATGGCTGCAATGGGAGCCATGGCTGAGCACTTCGGAGAGGACAAAGAGCACTGGATGGCGGTCGGCTACCTGCACGACTATGATTATGAGAAGTATCCGGACGAGCACCTGCACCACACCGAGAAGGAACTTCTTGCTGAGGGCGTCGACCCTGAAGACGTGCGCGCCATCCTGGCACACGGCTACGGTATCTGCAATGAAGTGGAGCCGCTCACAAACATGGAGAAGTCACTCTACACGGTCGATGAGCTGACCGGGATAATCCAGGCCTACGGGCGTCTGAGAGATACCGGGATCATCGGCATGCAGGCAAAAGGACTGGTCAAGAGATTCAAAGATAAGAGATTTGCGGCAAAGTGCGACCGCGCGGTCATTCTCGACGGCTGCGAGCGCCTCGGCATGGAGCTCCGCGATGTAGCTGAGATCTGCATCAGAGGCATGGAAGAGCATGCTGAAGAGATAGGACTGGCAGGAAACGCTGAAGCAGAATGACAGCTGCGGCTGAAAATCAATTAACGGAAAGAAGGAACAGTAATTGAAACTGACATTCAAGGGAATCGGCTGGCTCGTATTCGGCATCATGATGATGGCTGCATCGACCAGCGCATACGGCATTGCGGAAAAAATCAGCGACATCGGGATCGGCCTGACTTTTGTGGCTGTGTATGTGATGAAGCAGATCTTCAAACCGCGCATGTACGGCTTCTTCATCGCCGGCGGCATAATGCTGTCGTTCTGCATCTACAACGGCATCAATGAAGAACTGATCATGCCGCTTGCGATCGCAGTGGCGTGCCTGGGTGCTTTCTATGTTTTGAATAAACGGTCCGTAGACGCGATCGTGGATGACATTGATTCGCTCGGTGATGACGAAATAGAAAACTTCGATTATGTCGCTCCCGAATCCTATGAGGACACAGCTACATCTTCCACTGACGAAGATGGCAACTCCTCTGACGGCACATCAGACTCTGCCATTGATGCAGACATCGAATCCTCTGACGGAACATCAGATTCTGCCGAAGACGGAGCGATCGAGATCGAAACGAAGATCCCTGCGCCGAAAGCCAAAACCGTCGAATTCGACTTCGAACCAAAAAAGAGCAAGAAGAAGGAATAGAAAGAATAGAAAGAATAGAAAGAATAGAAAGCTTAGCCCCGGCTGACCGGTGAACTGTCCCAACAAAACCAGACTGTTGCAGGCCAACTCACTGCGCCGGAGTTTTTTTTATTGCTTTTGATTCGCAGCAGCTGTCAGCTACGAATCATGTCAAGCGAAACTGCAACGAAATAAGACAGAGGATGCACTTTTTACCGCAAAACAAGCACTTAATTCATATTTAGCCTGTTCCTGAAAAAAACGGGTGTAACATTCAGATGAAAACCTGCCTGAATTGCACCCTTGCCACAAAAAAACCGGAATAATTGAGCCGAAATCGAGCTTTGGGTGTAAGTCGGAAGATAAAAAAGCCCGGAGTTACACCAAAAACCGCAAAAAGGGTGCAACTCCGGCAGAATAAAGTTGAAATAATGCACCCGAGGAGCGATTTATGGAAGTTTTTAGAGATCAGATCGAAGAAATGGTGTATGAGCAGAGAAAAATCCTTCAGAATTACACCGAGGAATTAAAATCAAGCCCGGATGGCAATCTTATGTGCACGTCCAACCACGGTAAACAGATCTATTACCATACATACTACGCAGATGGAAAGTATGTTAGGGTCTCGCTCAATAATAAACCGGATGTGATCAGGGCCCTGGCACGGAAAGAGTATCTTTCGCTTGCGGTAAAGGTGCTTGAAAACAATCTGATGGTTCTTGAAAGGACCGGCAGTAAGCTGTTGCCGGGAGACATTAGTCATCTGAAAGAAAAAATGAAAAAGCCTTTCCTGACTCTTCCTGATGAGTACTTTTTCCATGGCGCTTATGGTGAGGGAATATATCTGCTGACCGGTTCAGAAGAGGGGATAAGACGGCACATCGACTGGGGGTGCGCACCATACGAAAAAAGTACATTCAAGCCTGAAGGGCTGAGGTACCCGACTTCACTGGGCTACAAAGTGAGATCAAAATCCGAGCAGCACATAGTCGAGCAGCTGGGCAATTATGCAGTTCCGCACAGATACGAGCAGATCCTGCATATTGGTGACAAACAGGCCTCTATAGATTTCACGTTCCGTGATTGCAACTATGAGAAGTTTTACTGGGAGCACGCCGGCATTATGGATGATCCCTACTACCGGAACAGACATGAACGAAAGATGGTAATTCTTGAGTCGGCAGGAATAGTTCCGTGGAAAAACCTTATCGTAACATATGATAACGATGGCATCATCAATGTTCCAATGATAAAAAGCATTATTGAACATGAGGTTATACCGAGACTATAAGTGCGGAATGCGGTAAAATACTAATAAAGAATCAGGGAGCAGAAAGTGAAGGCCTGAGCGCATTCACCCGGAAAGCACATGGCGAACAGCACAGCAGAGAAGATCGCGAAATCAGTTAAAGACGCCGGCGGGAGGACTTTCTACGTCGGCGGTTTTGTACGCGATAAACTGCTGGGCATCGAAAGCAAGGACGTCGACATCGAGGTCCACGGCATAGAGCCGGACGCGCTTTACTCCATACTCGAGAGCATCGGCGAGCCGCTGAGCTTCGGCAAAAGTTTCGGAGTCTACACGCTGAAGGGGGAGGACCTCGACATAGCCATGCCAAGGCGCGAGCGTGCGACCGGCAGGGGCCACAGGGACTTCGAGATCGAGGTCGATCCTTTCATCGGGACCTGCGCCGCAGCGAAGAGGCGGGACTTCACCATCAACGCGCTGATGGAGGACGTGCTGACGGGCGAGATGATCGACCACTTCGGCGGACGGGAGGACTTGAGCCGCGGGGTCATCAGGCATATCGATGATGCGTCTTTTATCGAGGATCCGCTGCGTGTCCTCAGGGCCGCGCAGTTTGCGGCGCGCTTCGGATTTGAGGTCGACTCGTCGACCATCGAACTCTGCCGCGGGATAGATCTGTCGGCGCTGTCAAAAGAGCGCGTCGAAGAAGAACTCAGAAAGGCCCTTCTGAAGGCGGACAGACCTTCGATATTCTTTGAGATCCTGCGCTCGATGGACAAGCTCGGCACGTGGTTTCCGGAGATCGGGCAGCTCATAGGGATAGAGCAGGATCCGGTGTTCCATCCGGAAGGTGATGTGTGGACGCACACGATGGAGGTCATCGACAGGGCGGCCGCGTTCAGGGACAGAGTTTCCGATCCGTTCTGCTTTATGCTTTTGGCGTTGGTCCACGACCTCGGCAAGATCGTGACGACTGCCAGGGCTGAGAAAGACGGCCGCATCCACGCATACGGTCATGAGACCGAGGGCGTGCCGATCGCGGAGGAATTCGTAAAACGTATCACTAATGAGAAAGATGCGGTAGACTACATTAACAATATGGTACCGCTTCACATGCGTCCGAACGTTTCGGCTTATTCCAAGCCGCCGCTCAAGTCGACAAACCGGATGTTCGACGCGGCAAAGGCTCCGGGAGACCTTGTGTGGTTCGCGGCTGCGGACAAGCCGGTCTTCGCGGGCACAGATGAATTCTCGGGCGACAATGAGTTTCTGCTTGAGAGGCTGCGGGCCTATGAGGAGACTATGGCGAGGCCGTATGTAGCCGGCCGTGATCTCATCGCGGCGGGACTGGAGCCGGGCGAAGATTTCAGTGAAATACTCGCGCACGCGCACAAGCTCAGGCTTGCGGGGACAGAGAAGGAGTCCGCGCTGAAGCAGACTCTCGCGTACGCGCGCAATCTCAGAAAAAAGGAAAGAAGCAGTAATGGACGAGAAATTTGATATCCAGCAGTACCTGACAGAAGGGGTAGAGCAGGTAGTAAAGGACGCGCTCAAGGCGACGCTGAAAGACCCGAGGGAGAGCGCATTCCTCGCTAAATTCGCACTCGCGAGCGCGGCTGCGACAAAAAGAAGAGTTGCCAATGAGAAGGACGGACTGCATGTTCCGTCGTATCTGATCGCGAGCATTACATCGAGCTGCAATCTGCACTGCGCGGGCTGCTATTCGCGCGCCAACAACGCAACAGTGGACTGCGAGCCGTCGAGACAGCTGACTGAGGAAGAGTGGCTCAGGATATTCCGCGAGGCATCCGAACTAGGCATAAGTTTTGTGCTGCTTGCGGGCGGCGAGCCTATGCTGAGATATGACGTTATGGAGTCCGCGGGAAAGATGCAGGACATGCTCTTCCCGATCTTCACGAACGGCACTTTCATGAACGATAAGATCTTTGATCTTCTGGACAGGTGCCGCAATCTCATCCCGGTCATCAGCATCGAGGGCGACCGCGAGGCGACTGACTCGAGAAGAGGCGAGGGCATATATGATCTGACAGTTTCCAAGATGGACGAACTCCATAAGAGGGGCATCATCTACGGCGTGTCGGTGACGGTCACAAAGGAGAACATCGGCGAGGTATTCTCGGATGACTTCCTCGATCTCATGAGGAGCCGCGGCTGCAAGGCGGTATTCTTCATCGAGTTTGTGCCGGTATCCGACGAGGCCTCCGAGCTGGCTCCGGACGACGAAGACCGCGCGTTCATGGAGGAGAGACTGGACCTGCTGAGAAGCGAGAAGGATGACATGATGTACATCGCGTTCCCTGGCGACGAGAAGAGCTCGGGCGGCTGCCTGGCTGCGGGACGCGGATTCTTCCATATAAACTCTCACGGCGGCGCTGAGCCGTGCCCGTTCTCGGCGTACTCGGATATCAACGTAAAGGATACTTCGGTCAGGGAGGCCCTGCAGTCGAATCTGTTCACCAAGCTCAGAGAGGGTGACATCCTGAGCGGTGAGCACATCGGCGGATGCGTGCTCCACGCGAAGCGCGACCAGGTCGAAGCTATCCTGAACAGCTGATACAAAAAAGGAACAAAAAAAGCCTCTCCGATGCAAATTTATAACCCCCGGGGAGGCTTGCGGACCTCATTTTCAGACCTCATAATTAGCGTATAAGAGGAAACTAAATCTGAAAGTGGGGTTTTTATTATGCATATGGCAGATGCTCTGCTTGCTCCCGCAGTAGCCGCAACAATGTATGTTGCTTCAGGCGCGGCCGCAGGTGTATCTATCAACAAACTTAGAAAAGATGATGAACCGTCAAAGCTTCCGACAATGGCTGTCACAGCCGCGGTGGTCTTTGCCGGCCAGATGATAAACTATACGATCCCGGGAACAGGTTCGTCCGGCCACATGTGCGGAGGAATGATGCTCTCGGCACTGCTTGGTCCGTATGCGGGGTTCCTGTCCATGATTGTGGTACTGGCCATCCAATGCCTGTTCTTCGCTGACGGAGGACTGATGGCGCTGGGGGCCAACATATGGAATATGGCATTCTACGGATGCTTTGTCGGATACTTCCTCATCTGGAAGCCGATCATTCACAGCAAGTGGTTCGGTGAAGGCAAATCGGCCATCCGGAAGAGGATAATCGCGGCGTCGATCCTGGGCTGCGTAATAACTTTGCAATTAGGCGCGTTCTCTGTGGTGCTCGAGACGAGCCTTTCGGGCATCACAGAGCTCCCTCTCGGCGCATTTATGGGACTGATGCAGCCGATCCATCTGGCTATCGGCCTGGTTGAGGGACTTATCACTGCAGCGGTTCTTTGCTTCGTGTTTGAGTCAAGACCTGAACTCCTGCGTGATGTGAACGAAGTAGGCGCAGGAACACTTACGGCCAAGCGCTCTCTGAAGGCAACAGTCGGCATACTCGCGATAGTTGCTCTTGTCGTAGGCGGCGGACTCAGCCTGTTTGCAAGCGGCAATCCTGACGGTCTTGAGTGGGCTCTGTTCGGAAACGCTGACGGCGGATATTCGACCAACATGGGTCTGGATGAAGAGAACTTCGGAGTATCGAGCGATGTGGCTGATAAAGCTGAAAGCGTACAGGAGAAAACATCGTTCCTTCCTGACTACGCCTTCCCTGGAAGCGACAGCGCTGCGGGCACTACTGTATCCGGTATCGTAGGCTCGGCCATGGTTGCCGGAGTGGCTCTGCTGATCTGCTTCGCCGGAGGATTCTTCAGGAAGAAGAAACAGTCCTGAGATTTATATAAATGACTCAGGGGCGTCGATGACGCCCCTGTTTTATGTTATCATACGACTTATGAATAAAATGGAAAAAGCGCTTGGCGAACTCGGCCACATGGATGAGCTTGCGGTACAGGATTCTCCTGTACACGCGATGAATGCGGGAGCCAAGCTGCTGTGCACGGTGATCTACATACTGACGGTAATGTCTTTCGACAAATACGACCTGAGCGGCCTCATTCCGATGCTGCTCTGGCCTGTTTTGATGTTCCAGATGAGCGGGATATCCGTAAGCACCTGCTTCTATAAGCTGCGTATCGTACTGCCGCTGGTAATGGCAGTCGGGCTGTTCAATCCCATATTCGACAGGGAGATAATGCTGCAGATCGGAGGCGTCGGTATCTCAGGCGGAGTCATAAGCATGATCACGCTGATGCTGAAAGGCGTGCTCTGCCTGATGGCGTCATTCCTTCTGGTGGCCACGACACCATTCGATAACATCTGCGCAGCTCTGAGAAGGGTGCATTTCCCGGCAATGCTTGTTACTCTGCTTCTGCTGACATACCGCTATGTCGGAGTCATGACGGAAGAACTCGCGGTGATGACGGACGCCTATCACCTGAGGGCACCGGGGCAGAAGGGCATACACGTGTCGGCCTGGGGCTCGTTCCTTGGGCAGCTCCTACTGAGGAGCATGGACAGAGCGCAGGAACTCTACTCCAGCATGCTGCTGAGAGGTTACCACCAGCATTTCCACTATGCGCCGGTAAAACCGTTCAGGAGCAGGGATGCGGTTTATCTGATCCTGTCATTGCTCTTTTTCACAGTCGTAAAATTCTGGAACCTGTCTGAGATCATCGGCATGTTCGTTACGAGGTAATAGATAATGATCGAATTTGATAACGTAAGTTTTGCATATGAAAGCGGGGCACCCGTAATAAAAGGGCTGTCGTTCAGGATAGAGGATGGGGAATCCGTCGGACTCATAGGCGCCAACGGAGCGGGCAAGTCCACCATTATGAAGCTGGTCCTCGGCCTCGTTCAGGGCGAGGGAAGGATCCTTGTCGACGATACAGAAGTCAATAAGGAGAATCTCGGCAGGATCCGCAAGAAGCTCGGCTTTGTGCTGCAGAATTCAGACAACCAGATGTTTATGCCTACGGTATACGAAGACATGATGTTCGGACCGCTCAACTACATGGTGAGCAGGGAAGACGCCGACAAAAAAGTAAATGAGGTACTGGACCGGCTGGGCCTTCAGTACCTCAAAAACAAATACAATCATAAGATCTCCGGCGGAGAAAAAAGAATGGCTGCTATCGCGACCGTACTTGCGATGGAACCTGATGCCGTCCTGATGGACGAGCCGACATCAGCGCTCGACCCGTATAACAGAAGGGTGGTCATCAATACCATTAAAGAACTCGGCCAGACCAAGATAATCACTTCTCATGACCTCGACATGATCATGGACACCTGCGACCGCGTGATACTGCTCTCGGGCGGCGAGATCGTCGCGGATGGTCCTGCGATGGACATCCTTTCGGACCGTGAGCTCCTCGAAGCCAATCACATGGAGCTTCCGCTGAGCCTGTCGGCGCGCCCTTAGGGTCATCACTCTGACAGTTTTACGCATAACAAAAACGAACGCACTGCGGCGTTCGTTTTTGTTATGGTGCGCCCGTAGGGATTCGAACCCTAGACCTTCTGATTCGTAGTCAGACACTCTATCCAGCTGAGCTACGAGCGCTCGTCTATTCGCGACTTGAGTATATTACAACAGTTAAACGTGAAAGTCAAGCAGCAAGTAAAGAGCCGGTCCGAAGACCGGCTCTGATCGTTTGGTTTTGCCAAGATCTATTAGACTGTGAAGCCCTTTGTCATAGCATCATCCGGATCCATGAACCACTTAGCTTCTCCGCAGAGATAAGCAGCGCCTGTTACCTGAGGGATAACTGTGTCGAACTCGCCTACCTTAGGTCCGATCGCCGAAACTGTTCCGATGAATCTTGTGTCGATGAATGATTTGTAAACGAAGCTCTCGCCTACGCCGAGCTCGCCCTTGTCGTAGAGCCATGCCAGCTTAGCGGATGTGCCTGTTCCGCATGGTGATCTGTCGATCTGCGGATCATGAGGCTCGCCGAATACCAGCTGGTTCTTCAGAGCAAACTTTGCATCCGGGCAGAATTCCTTATCGCTCTCTGTGAGCTCATCGTGGCAGTAGTTCTCGATGAGGTCTACGCTTGTGATGTCGAGCTCAGGATGCTGGATAGGAACTGTCTTGTTGATCTCCTGAAGAGCGAAGCTTGACCACTCTGTGAGGAACTTTGTGTGCTCAGGAGTTACCTTGAAGCCGAAGTTCTTCTCTGTGTCAACCAGTGCGAAGAACGATCCGCCGAAGCAGATGTCGTATACGACCTTGCGGCCCTGATACTCTATCTCGAGGTCTTTCTTGTAAACGAATGCAGGAACGTTTGTGAGCTTAACGCCTGTTACCTTGCCGTTCTTGCATGTGCAGTCAAGATGGATCAGCCCTGCAGGTGCCTCGATGACTACCTGAGTCATAGGCTCCTTCATCTCCATGAGACCTGCTTCGAGGATAACTGTTGCAGCACCGATGGAGCAGTGGCCGCACATGTTCAGATATCCGCCGCCGTCCATGAAGAAGATACCGAAGTCAGCTTCAGGGTTGATTGGCTCGCAGAGAATAGCACCGAACATATCGTGATGTCCGCGTGGCTCGAACATAAGCATTGTTCTCAGGTAGTCATAGTGCTCCTCGAGATAATGCTTCTTTTCGATCATTGTGTTTCCCGGCAGCTCCGGGCAGTCGAGAGCGACTCTGCAGTATTCGCCCTCAGTATGAGCTTCGACCGTTCTGATTACGTGCTTGTCGTAATTGTCATAGTTGATCTTAGCTTCAAGATACTTTCCCATAGGTAATTACCTCCTAAAAAACGATACACATGTAATAGTGCTTTAAGGCTTTGCGCCTACACGGATATGATAACGCAATCACATTGGAGCGTCAATCTTTTAACGGCTCCGCAGTTAACATTTTGCCCAATGATCCAACAGTGTTTTTTAGTGCCGGTCCTGCCTGCGGAGGGCAGAAGACAGTTATAGAAAATTGGCCCGAAAAAAAGCCAAACATTTATAGAAACCGATTAATTTTTTGTATAGTTAAGGTTGTCTGAAATAAGTCAAAGTGATATTATGGACTCGTCAAAAAAGGCGTTTTTTTGTGTGTCTGAAGATGTTTGGGACGTGCGGAAAACGATTCCGAAATAAATGACGCGCAACGTAGATCATCTTAATCACTAAAGGAGATCAGTATTATGGAAAACATTCAGATGTTACTGAAGCAGGGCGCTGTAGGCAAACCTTGTGAGGCTATCGTAAAGGTTGGCGACAAGGTTAAGAGAGGACAGCTCATCGCTACACCGACCGGCCTTGGTGCAAACGTTCACTCCAGTGTATCCGGTGAAGTCATCGATATCACTGAGGACCGCATTATCATCAAGCCTAACGCAAAGCAGCCTAAGACTTTTGAGAAGATCAAGAAGGGTTCAAACCTCGAAATGATCAAAGAGGCAGGCATCATCGGACAGGGCGGAGCAGGATTCCCTACATATATCAAGATCTACAACGGTAAGGAAGACAAGCCGGTTCTTGATCATGGCTACATCCTCGTAAACGCTTCCGAGTGCGAGCCTGGTCTTGCACACAACATCGCTCAGATCGACGAAGATCCAGCAATGCTGCTCAGAGGTATCCATTATCTTATGGAGATCGCCGGAGCTGACAAGGGAATCATCGCGATCAAGAAAAAACACAGAGAGACTATCGAGAAGCTGGACGCTCTCCTGAAGGACGATCCTGCTATCGAGAGACACCTTCTCCCGGATATCTATCCGATGGGCGAGGAGCGTGCTGTAGTAAGAGAGTGCCTCGGCATCGAGCTCGAGCCGGACAAGCTCCCTTCGGCAGCAAACGCTGTAGTAATCAATAGTGAGACAGTTTACAGCTGCGTAAAGGCCATCGAAGATCAGAAGCCTCTTATCGACAAGAACATCACAGTAAGAGGAATGATCAAGGGCGGAAGCGAAGCTCACGTATTCATGGACGTTCCTGTAGGCAGAAGCGTTGAGGCTCTGATCGAAGAAGCAGGCGGCATTGATGAGATGGGCTATGGCGAGATCATCATGGGCGGAGCCTTCACAGGAAAAGCAACAACTCTTGATGCTCCTATCACAAAGGCAACAGGAGCTCTCCTCGTTACTCGTCCGTTCAGAGACCTTCACGGAGCAAAGATGGGTATCCTCGTATGCGCATGCGGCGGAAACCTCGAGAGAATGGAAGACCTCGTAAAGAAGTACAATGCTACTGAGACTCATGTTTGCTACTGCAAGCAGGCTCAGGAGATGCCTAACGGCACACGCAAGTGCGAGCGCCCGGGCAACTGCCCTGGACAGGTCAAGAACAACCTCGAGTTCAAGAAGGCCGGCTGCGAGTACATCATCATCGGCAACTGCTCTGACTGCTCCAACACAGTTATGGCATCCGGCCCTAAGATGGGACTCAAGGTAATGCACATGACAGACCACGCTATGATGGCTGTCGGACACCCTCTGTACAGAACCCTCAAGGTTTCGAAGAAGGTAGACCAGGATCTCAATGTTGTAGACAATGTTGAGGACAACGAGGTCGCAGAATAATCACTTATCACCGTTATTGATCTTTGCCCGGGGAACCCCAAATCAACCCGGGCAAAGGGAAATATAAATACTGCCGACACACATTGTGCGGCAGGCAACTAATTTTTTAGGAGGAAGATCGATATGTCAATAACAGCTGAAACAGCTAAACAGCATGCAAACGATCCAGCAGTACTCTGCTGCAGAGCAGAGGCAGGCACAGACTGAACCTTGATGGAGCTCTGACGCTTGGTCAGGTGCTCAACGGCTCAAAGCTTACAAAGACAGTTGACTCTCTTACTCCTATTACAGCAGACATCGTCGACAAGTACGATGCAGCAGAGGCACCGGCAGAAGAGGCAGCAGCTGAAGAAGCAGCTGAGGCAGCTCCTGCAGCAGCAGCTCCTGCATTTGCAGCTCCGGCTGCAGGCGGAATGATCAGCCTGCACATCGGAGAGGGCAAGAACATCGACATCCAGATTCCTGCAGGAATCGGCGGCGGCGCAGCAGCAGCACCTGCAGCAGCAGTTGCAGCAGCTCCTGCAGCAGCAGCGGCTCCGGCAGCTGAAGAGGAAGGCGAAGCTGTAGTAGTCAGAGAGATGACTCGTAAGCACTACAAAATCGATAAGGTAGTTCTTGGTGACGAGACCAAGATCGAAGGAACAACACTGTACATCCGTAAGGCAGCAGCTACTGAGGGCGCTGAATCTCAGAAGCTCGTTCACAGCCTTGAGCTCGACGTGATCACACCTGACAACTATCACGTATACACCGAGACAGTAATGGACATCCAGCCGATCGCTACAAAGGAAGACGACTTTGAGCTTGGTGAGGGCGTTACAAGAGTACTCGACGGCGTAGTAATGATGGTAACAGGAATCACTGAAGAGGGAGTTCAGGTTGGTGAGTTCGGTTCTTCGGAAGGTTACATAGATGAGAACATGATGTGGGGACGTCCTGGCGCAGTAGACAAGGGCGAGATCATCATCAGAGCTCATGCCGTGATCGACAACAAGAAGAACATGGAGAGACCGGGACCTATCGCTATTCATACTGCAGTTGACCACGTAACTCAGGAGATCAGAAACGCAATGAAGAAGGAT
>CACYYD010000009.1 GCA_902778585.1 uncultured Eubacteriales bacterium
ACGCCGAACGGCACATGTTGAAGTTGATTTGAACCGCCGTATGCCGAACGGCATGTACGGTGGTGTGAAAGGGCGGAGGAAATCCGCCCTATTCGATTGCCGCATGAGAGGAGATGCATCCGCAGCTCATAGTGGGGCATCTCCTGATCATAAACAATTATCACACTAAGATCAGGAAAAGGAGAAAAAGGGTATGGGAGACACAGACAAGAGCAGAAAAAGCAGTTTCTATGCTAAGTACTTATTGCCTGGAGTAATACTGCAGTCAGTACTTATCGGAGGAGGCTATGCTACAGGACGTGAAATCTATCAATATGGCGCAATGTTCGGATCGATGGGGTGGATCTCGGGCATTACTATCGCGATAGGGTTTTCTCTGTTTGCATTCCTTACGTTTGAGATCTGCAGGATCTACAAGGTTTATGATTACAAGAATTTCATCAAGCAGGTGATCGGACCGCTTTGGCCGGTGATGGATATTCTGACAATTCTGATCGGAATACTTCTTATAGCCGTTATGGCTGCGGCAACCGGTTCAATATTTGCGCAGGTAGGGCTGCCGGCATTCCTCGGGAATGTAGTGATCATAGTTGTAGTAGGGCTGCTGAACTTCTTCGGTGAACGCATAATCGAGAGATTCGAATCCATAGGAACTATCCTTCTGTATGCCGGATACATACTGTTCACAATCATAGTGATTGCCCGTAAGGGTGATCATATCGGAGAAGTATTCGCCAGCCACAGCACAGTAGCTTACGATGGAAAGGTCACTGTGGCACTGTGTATATGGACAGGGATTCTCTATGTTGCTTATAACATCAACGCTATACCGATGGGTATGTTCTCGCTGAAGAGACAGACAGAGAGAAAACATACCATGTGGGGCGGACTGTTCGCGGGACTGCTCATGGTGATCCCATGGTTTCTCAGTTATTTCGCCATGATGTGCTTCTACGGCGACATGTCTATAGTAGGACCGGAAGTCGAAACTCCCTGGACAATGATGATTACAGCCGTAAACGGCGGAGCAGGGCTGCTGACGCTGTTCGGGATAGTAATGGGATGGACTCTTATAGAGACGGCAACAGGCTGCATTCATATGATCATTGACAGAGCTGATATTGCGCTGCAGGAGAAGGGCCGCGCAGCGCTTGACAAGAAGCTGAGAGGAATAATAGCAGTTCTGACGCTTGTTGCAGCACTTATCTTTTCACGCATAGGAGTCGTCGATCTGATTGGAGCAGGTTATACATACCTGTCATATGGTTTTATAATCTTCTACCTGCTGCCGACACTTATTATTGGCGGCTATAAGATTATCAAACATAAGGACGCTGCATAGAAGAGGGGGAAGATAATGAAGATGAGCGGACTCAAAATAAAAAAGCAGCTGCTGGAGCAGGAGAAAGTCAGTTACGCGATGGATCATATAGAGCTGCCTGAGGGCGGAATAGACTGCAGCGAAGGATGCAATCCGTATGGCTTTCCTCCTGAATGCGTGGAAGTTCTACGCGGATTTGATCCGGCAAGGCTAGGGCCCTATCCTCACAGTCAGGCCATGTATGAAGCTATACATGAGTTCTGGGCAGATCAGATCAACGTTGAACGGGACAACATCCTGCTTACTGAAGGCAGCATGAGCGCACTGTATATAGTAAACAATATATTCGATACTCATAATGCTGTTGTGCTTGGGATATCGCCTCAGTTTACGGATTATTACATGCATGCAGAGATGATAGGGATCAGATATGCCCCGTATCAGCTGGAACGGTCACAGAATTATAAGTTTGATATCGATTCTTTCATAAAAATGCATTATCAGGAAGCCGGCAGCAGTGAAACCGGAAAACCGGTAATGGATACATCATATAACTTTATCTATATAGATAATCCAAACAATCCGACAGGACAGTGTATCGGCATCCGGGACATAGAAAAGATCGTAGCGGAGGCAGAGAGATACAACATAACGGTCATCATCGATGAAGCTTATGGGGATTTCATGCCGAAGGAGAACTCTGCTGTACAGCTTTTCGCGGGTTATCCTAACCTTGCGGTAGTCAGGACCATGTCAAAAGGGTATGGCCTGGCAGGAATGAGGGTTGGATATATAATCGCTCATAAGAATCTGATAAGTTACATGAACAAAATGACTAATCCATATATGGTTGGTGAATTGTCAAGAGAAGTCGCGGCTGCAGCCGTCAGATGCACGGGATTTGTGGAGCAGTGCCGGGAAGACTTCAGAACTATGAAAGCAGAAATCAGGCGTGTGCTCGGATGCACTGAAGAAGATCCATCGGGCACGTCTGGAAATCTGCATATTGCAGAAACTCTTGATACCAATTCCATATGCCTGCTATATCATGACCGGCCTGAAATCAATCTTAAGGACGAATTCTTCAGGCGGGGGGTCCTGGTGATAGACGGATATGATTTCAAGGGCCTGGACTCCAGCGCTGCAAGGGTAAGGCTGCCTAAACTGGCCGATTTTCAAGTTTTGCTTCAGGCGATAAAGGAAATCAATTGTATGTAATGCGATCAGAGGCAGGACACACGCTTGAAAGGAGGTGCCGAAATGGACGCAGCATGTGTAAAACAAACTCTGGTCAAACAGATCCAAAAGCTATCCGAACATCCGGAACTTTATTGTCGGAGTCCAGGACGGAATTTTACGAGAAGAAGAAAAACATCCTTTTGCACATTGATCTCTTTTATCCTCAATATGCGCGGCGGGCCTTTAACGAGTGAAGTTTAAGAATTAAGCAAAGACAAGAATCATTACAGGTATGTTCCTTCAACTATGAAATTCGACTATCTTCCGCTGTTGACGGGCACTTATGGAACAAAGCCTGTCTTTTACAACATCAGATATAGGATCGTGCGGGTGCGGATAACTAAAGAGCTGGCGGAAACGCTGATAACCAATTTGCCTGCGGATCAATATCCTCCTGAGAAGCTAAAAGAGCTGTATGCCATGCGCTGGGGTATAGAAACTTCTTTCAGAAGTCTTAAATATACAGTGGGGATGCTGCATTTTAACTCAAAAAAAGCAGAATGCATCTCATCTTTCAGGAAGTGTATGCAGCTCTTATCGTCTACAACTTCACAGAATGGATCACTGCTCAGGTAATCGTTCACGAGTCAAAACGTAAGCACACATACAAGGTCAATTTCTCTGCCGATACTACAGGTATCTTCATGCCTTCAAAATCATTATTAACACAAAGAAAAACTGGGTTCTGCTTAAATTGCAGTTCCCAGTGAACTTTCGGTAAAAAATCCCGGAAGTTCTTTTGTTTTAAGTAAAAGCGGCAATTTCGCAGTTTGTGATAAAATGATGCTGCAAGGGAGAAAAGAGGATATAGAAATGACTGATGCACAGAAATTAAAAGAAATCATAGAATACTGCGGTATTGTTGGCTCCAAAGCCCTGAGCCATGAAGCAAAAGGGGAACAGTATAAAAACGCTCTTCTCAAGTTGCTTGATATCATGAAACGTATTTCACTGGAAGATATCAAAGCGGCCGGATATCCTGCTAATATAGAGAGTACCATGCTGATGGATTGGTATCTCATAGCTGGAACGGTTACAGAAGAATTTGATCAGCTTTCACTGCTTTCAACGCTTGTAACATATGTATCATGTAACGGTGAAGGCCGTCCGGGACATAGCACTGAATATATGAATAAGGTTACTGCTTTAAGAAAAGTAATAGAAGAAGAGTACGGGACTGAGGTGATGAGGTTCTGCGGAAGCGACGGCTGTTAGGATTCTCAGAGGAGAAATAATTGTAAACAGACTATTCGGAGAACGGACTACATTGCTGCTAAGTGATACGCAGATATAGATTTTCTCTTTTGCCAGATCATCTGATATATGAAAAAGCGAAGGGTGATAAAGCTCTTCAAGTAGTATTATTATTACCGACTGGAAAGGGGCGTGTTAATGAATATCAGAGATTTGGATTTTTTTATCAAAGTATATGAGTGCAGAAGCATTAGTATAGCGTCTGAAAAACTCTTTATTTCTGCGCAGGGACTGAGCAATGTGATAAGCAGGCTCGAGCAGGAGCTCGGATGTTCGCTGTTCAACAGAGACAGGGCAGGATCAGTACCGACGGTCTGTGGAGAGGCTTTCTATAAATATGCTGTAAATACAAAATCGGAATATGAAAGGATGATCACAGAGATCGAACACCTTTCAAGAGCCGAGAAGGGAGTCATCCGTATCGGATATTCATTTGGCGTAATGTCAGGATTAACAATGAATATCACTCAGGAATTTCAGAATAAATATCCTGAGTATGAACTGGATTTTGCGGAAATGCCTGATAAAATCGTGGAAGAGCTTGTGCTGAGCGAAAAACTCGATATTGGATTTGCCGCATACGTCGATAAGGATAAATTTGAATATGATCTTATAAACGAATCTGAAATACTGTTTGTTCCGATAAAGGACAGCAGGTTCTATGAGAGGGAATCAGTTTCGATACGTGAAATAGCTGATGAACCGCTTACCCTTCGCAACAGGAATTTTGCCACTACAAGGATCATGATGCAAGAATTTGAGAAATACGGGGCAGATCCTGAGATAATGCTGAATACAGGCGGAATCCTGAGAAGTCTCAAATTGCGGAAAGACGGCATGGCTAATACTGTGATCATAGACAGTGTCGCGGCACAGATTGAAAGTGATGAGATGCGGACTATCCCGTTTACAGAGGAACTGAAATGGCCTCTTTATATAATTACCAAAAAAGGAAGAGGCCGCAGTAAGGCCGTTGACAGATTTATCTCATTCATAAAAGAAAACAGGATCGATTAAGGGCAACAGCCGGAACAGAAGCATAAATATGCGCTTGCTATAGATTGTATTTATAGCAGGCGCTTTTAGTTTCATTTTAATATAAATTTTGTTAATTAATAAACAAAGCGTTGGGGTCAGCCAACTAACTGTTGATGTCATGATGCATACTCTCAATGTTATCGTAAAGTGGTAAGTATATTATTGTAGATTTAGTAATGGAGGAAAACAATGAATATCAACGCTAAAACAATCGATCTGGCTAAGGTCCAGGCTGACGCTGAAGAATCTTACCGCAAGGGTTTCTTCTGCTGTGAAGCAGTAATGGAGACTATCATGAACAACTTCGAGCTCGACGTTCCTTATGAGACCATAAGAATGGCTTCCGGAATGGCTATCGGCGTAGGCAAGTCCGGATGCATCTGCGGCGCGCTCAACGGCGGAGTACTCGCTATCGGAATGTTCTTCGGAAGATCCGAGCAGAAGGGACCTAAGGACCCTAACGTTGTAAAGTGCATGGGCATGACTAATGAACTGCATGACTGGTTCAAGCAGAACAACACAAAGGGTGTTGCATGCTGCCGTGTTCTGACCAAGGAATTCGACATGAGCGTAGGCGGACACAAGTCACAGTGCATCTACTACACAGGCATCTGCGCTGCAAAGACAGCAGAGATCCTTGCGCGTGAGCTCGGCATCCCTACAACAGGCAAGATCACACTGCTCTCACACGATGAGTATCTCAAGACAAGAACCACACCGCTCGAGGCATAATTAGCTGAATTGTGACTGGAGAATAATAATTAACGGAGAAAAGACAATGATAAAGAAAATCCCAATTCCTATCTGCGGCGTGATACTCGGAATGTTTGGCCTGGGCAATCTGCTGCAGTCATATTCAGAAGGCATCCGCATGACATGCGGAGTCATCGCTACGATCCTTGCTGTACTGTTCCTGATCAGCGTATTTACTGATTTCGGAAAGTTCAAAGAAAATATGAAGAACCCGATAATGGCAAGCGTATTCTGCACATTCCCGATGGCGCTTATGCTTTTCAGCGTGTATTTCAAGCCGTGGTTCGGCGCGGTCTCGCAGATTATCTGGTATCTTGCGATCGCACTGCATATCGTGATGATTATCTACTTTACGAAGACTTTCATACTTAAACCTGATCTTAAGATAGTCCACGCAAGCTATTACATCGTTTATGTCGGAATCGCAATGGCAGCAATGACTGCTCCGGCATACGAAGCAACAGGTTTCGGAATGGCAACATTCTGGTTTGGCTTCGCAGCGTTGCTCATCCTGCTCGTTTTTGTAACGATGAGATATGTCAAACTGCCTGCACCTGATCCGGCAAAGCCGCTGATCTGCATCTACGCAGCACCTGTAAGTCTTTGCATCGCAGGCTATATCCAGTCGGCAGCAACAAAATCGCTGAGCTTTCTGACAGTCATGTGGGTAGTCGCAACAGTGTTTTTCCTGTTCGCATGTGTGAAATTCGTACAGTACCTGAAGATGCCATTCTTCCCTAGCTACGCAGCATACACATTCCCGTTTGCTATCAGCGCTATAGCTTCCAAGCAGTTAATGGCATGTTCTGTTGCAATGGAACAGCCAATGGCATTCCTCAAGCCAATCGTGCTTATTGAGACGATCATCGCTACATGCACGACATTATATGCTTTTGTTCGTTATCTGATGTTCCTCTTTGGAAGCGGAGAGAAAAAGGCAGCTTAACTGAAATATGCGATAATAATGGATGACCGGCTGAAACGAGGACCAGCCGGTCGTTTTTTTAGTTAATTATCTTTGAGCATTCTCCATAGCGTCGTTCGGCCGATGCCAGGATTGCCCGAAGCGAAGCGAGGGTGCAACCTACGGCTGAAACTCCAACACTTCTAAATCGAAAAATTTGTAGAATTCTACAGGATTGCATTGCAGGGAAACAAGACAAATGCTACAATCAAGTCGAAAAATCTGTAGAATTCTACACTTTTTAAGAGAATGGCTCCGGAGGCTGTAATTATGATAAGAAGGGATAAATATCTTAACCAACTGATCAAAGCAAGAAATAATGGGTTCCCCAAGGTAGTCACAGGGGTTCGGAGATGCGGAAAATCTTATCTCCTTGAAGAGATATTTCGTTCATATTTGCTTTCGGATGGTGTAAAAGATGACAACATTGTTATTCTGGAACTGGATGACGATAAAAACAGCAAGTATCGCGATCCCTTGAAACTGGGAAGCTATGTCCGTGACTTATGCAAAGGGAAAGATACTTGCTATGTGTTTCTGGATGAAATACAGATGGTGTATCCGATTATTAATCCTAACCTGACGGGAGGAGAACACATGCCCGCCAGTAAAAAAGATGAGCAAATAATCACATTTGTAGATGTCATACTGGGACTGTCCCGCGAAACAAACATCGACCTTTATGTTACCGGGTCAAATTCAAAAATGCTTTCTTCTGATATAGTAACTGCCTTCAGAGATAAGGCGACAAACATTCAGCTGTTTCCGTTGTCGTTTGAGGAATTCAATAACTATAGTCCAAAATCTGCTGTTGAGAATATATACGAATATATGCAGTATGGAGGAATGCCTCTTGCGGTACTTAGCGATGAGGATGACAGGCGATTGTATTTGAAATCGTTATTCGAAACTACATACTTCCGGGATATCATTGAGCGCAATCATCTGAAAAAGAGCGAGGCCCTTGACGAGCTCTGCAACATAATAAGCGCATCAACAGGAGACCTGCTCAATTCAGAAAAAATAGCCAACACATTTGCCAGTGTAAGGCATGAAAAAATAGGAAAAGACACTGTAGAGAAGTATATTGCTTTCTTTAAAGATGCATTCATTATTCAGGAAGCGAAACGATTTGACCTCCGTGGAAGGAAAGAAATCGGGGCATTACGGAAATACTACTTCTGCGATACCGGTCTTCGAAATGTCCGCTTAAATTTTGCATTCCCGGATGAGGGGCAAATGCTTGAGAATATCGTATATAACGAACTGATTTATAATGGCTATTCAGTGAATATAGGTGCATTTGATTCGATAGAGAAAAATAAAGAAGGTAAATCTGTCAGAAAAAATTATGAAGTGGATTTTTATGCTACGAGGGGATTGCGTGCATATTACATTCAGGTAACGGCAGATATATCAAGTGCTGAAACCAGAGCGAGAGAGGTAAGACCATACATGATTTTAAATGATCAGGTACAGAAGGTTTTGGTGGTCAATAGACCGATCGGGGAGAGCCGGGATGAAAACGGTTTTACTATAATTGGAATTACAGAGTTTCTTCTGAATTTCATAAAATGATAAATGCATTCTGTGTGAGGGACGTCTCTCCTTTCTTGAAATTTCAACGTATCCGGAAATGCTTATTTATTCGACTCCCACTATCAGCTCCAGG
Source organism: uncultured Eubacteriales bacterium (assembly GCA_902778585.1). Taxonomy (GTDB): domain Bacteria; phylum Bacillota; class Clostridia; order Peptostreptococcales; family Anaerovoracaceae; genus Crickella. The sequence goes on from CACYYD010000009.1 coordinate 8,242, forward strand.
ACTCCGGAAGTGTTCCGGAGTTTTTTTATGCCCAGACTATCCAGAGATAGATATATCCGACCAGAACAGCGACCAGCGTATACGGAACGCCTATCCTGATGAAGTCGGCGAACGATACTTTATAGCCGTTGCTCTCGAGAAGGCCGACTGCGGCGATGTTCGCGGAGGCACCTATCGGAGTGATGTTTCCGCCGAGCGTAGCGCCTGACAGCAGCCCGAAGTACAGGAGATAAGGCTCAACACCGAGCGATGCTGTTACCGCGGTCAGGACCGGGAGCATGGTCGCAACGTAAGGGATATTGTCTACGAATGCTGAGATCGCGACTGAGCCCCAGACTATTATCGTATACAGAAGGAATAAGTTGTTTCCTCCGGCCTTTACGATCAGGTCTGCTATGTCGTTGATGAGACCCGCGTTGGTGAGGCCTCCGATGACGATGAAGAGGCCCAGAAGAAGTCCGAGCGTTCCGAAGTCAAGAGTCCTGACAGAGGCGACGGTATCTTCCGTGTTGCGGTCTCTTATGGTGTCGATGATCACGGTGATGACAGCAAGGACGCAGCAGATGACACCGTTGGTTATATCCGGAGTATCCGGAATGAATGATGCAGTTATGAGCGCTATGACCATAAGAATGAGCATAGCGGTTGGAAGATAATCATTGACTTTGGTCTTTTCTACCGGCGGTACCGGGTCTTTGTAGTTCCTGAAAAGGATCATCATTACCGGGATGGTGGCAAGCGCACCGAGCTCTACAGCAAAAAAGATGCCCGGACGGCCGTTCATCCAGAAGAAGTCCATGAAGTTCATATGGGCATAGTCACCCAGCATGATCGAGGTGGTATCTCCGACAAGAGTGGCTGCTCCCTGAAGGTTTGATGATACAGAGATCGAAAGGATCATACCCACAGGGTCTATTCTGAGCTTCCTGCAGATGGCCAGGCCGATAGGAGCTACGATCAGGACCGTTGATACATTATCTATGAATGCGGAAATAAGACCCGCGAAGACTGACATGCGGATCGTGACCCACATGGCGTTCTCGGATTTTGACAGCAGAAAGTCTGCCAGAAGGACCGGCATGCCGGAATCTATGAAGTAATAAACGATGATCATAGTACCTGTGATCATCAGCAGAACGTTCCAGTTGATAGTCTCTGCCACCATGGACAGCGGAAGTATGCCTGCGGCTATAAATATCACCGCGGTGGTAAGAGCGATGTACGGTCTGTACTTAGGTCTGGCTATCATAAGCGCGTACATCATTATAAACAGTATCAAAGCGGCAAGTTTCATTAAGTACCGATACCCCTGAAAGAATTCATATACGTGATAATTTGCCTTTAAATTTTACTCAATGTTGCAGGGGGGGCACAATGCCAAGTCTCAGCGGTCTCCGAAGTTTTTTATATGCAGGCAGCCGGGAGATAACTTGTCTCTGCCGGCCGTATTGATTATTATTGAAGCAGATCGACCGGATACCGGTCATTATGATCGGGACGGAATATAAGGGAGCAGGTATCGGTAGACGAGTGCAGCGCTGGCAGAAGAGCAGCACTGAAGGACGTTTGGGACTTAAGGAGAAAAGTATATGAAACTATTATTTGCATCTGACTCTTTCAAAGGGAGTCTGACCAGCGAGAAAACCGTAGAATTGCTCAGCAAAGCCGCCCGCGAGGTATTCGGCGAATGCGAGTGCTCCGGCGTGCCTGTTGCCGATGGCGGTGAGGGTACCGTCGAGGCCGTGATCGCGGCAGAGCAGGGCGAATATGTCAAGGTGAAAGTCCACGGGCCTCTCATGGAGGAGGCAGAGAGCTTTTACGGAGTATTTGACGGAGACAAGGCTGTAATAGAGATGGCTGCGGCTTCCGGACTGCCGATGGTACCTGAAGAACTCAGGAATCCGCTCAATACCACGACTTACGGCACCGGCGAGCTCATCCTCGACGCGCTGAAGAAGGGCTACCGTGACATCTCGATAGCTATAGGCGGATCTGCCACCAACGACGGCGGCATGGGATGCGCCAGAGCTCTGGGCGTGAAATTCCTGGACAGCGAAGGCTGCGAGCTCGAGGGATTCGGGCGCGATCTTGCCAAGGTATCGGCGATAGATATCTCGGGCCTGGATGAACGCATAAAAGAATCGAAGATCACCGTGATGTGCGATGTGACGAATCCTCTCTGCGGAAAGGACGGAGCAACATGGACCTTCGGAAAACAGAAGGGCGCAACGCCAGAGATACTGGAAGAGCTTGAAGCCGGCATGTGCAATTACCGTGATGTGATCAAAGAAAGCTTCGGAATAGACTGCGATGAGATCCCTGGAGCGGGAGCGGCAGGCGGACTCGGCGCTGCTCTGAAAGTCTTCTTTGGCGGAGAGATGAAGTCCGGGATCGAGACAGTGCTCGACCTTATACGCTTTGACGAGCGCCTCAAAGGCGTCGATCTGGTCGTAAGCGGAGAGGGGCGCACCGACTGGCAGAGCTGCTTCGGCAAAGTCATGCAGGGTGTCGGTATGCATGCCAAGGCAAAAGGCATTCCTGTACTGGGACTCTCCGGATCGCTTGGAAAAAATGCGATGGACATCTGTGACTGCGGAGTATCCTCGCTTATGACTACAGTGAACGCACCGATGCCGCTCAGCGAAGCACTCGAGCGCGCGGAAGAACTATACTATGAAGGAGCGCTGAGGATGTTCCGCTTTGTCAGAGCGGGCATGGAGATGCGCTGATAATGGGGAGACAGGATCATGAGAAAAACAAAGATCGTATGTACTATAGGGCCGGCCAGCGAGTCGGAAGAGACTCTGAAAGAACTGTGCCTGGCAGGAATGAATGTTGCCAGACTCAACTTTTCGCACGGGACACACGCGGAGCATCTTGAGAGGATCAACAGGATCAAGAAGGTGAGAAAGGAGCTTGGGCTTCCTATCGCCATAATGCTCGACACAAAGGGTCCTGAATTCAGGATAGGCACATTCAAAGAAGGCAAGGTGATGCTGCAGGAAGGCTCACAGTTCACCTTTACTACCGAAGACATCGAGGGCGATGAAAATATAGTATCGGTAAGCTACAAGAATCTGGCTAACGAACTTGCTCCGGGAGATACCATACTGCTCAACAATGCGCTCCTCGAGTTCAAGGTGCTGTCAACAGACGGTACCAATATCGTTACGGAGGTGCTTGCCGGCGGAGAACTGTCGAACCGAAAGTCTATGAGCTTCCCGGGCAAGCATATGCAGCAGGTATATCTGTCGGAGCAGGACAAATCGGATATCGCCTTCGGAGTCGAGCAGGATGTCGACTTTATCGCGTGCTCCTTCGTATCTGTAAGGCAGGATCTTACCGATGTGCATGATTATCTGAAAGCTCTTGGCAAAGATGATTCGGTCGAACTCATTGCCAAGATAGAGAACCAGTCGGGTTACGACAATATCGACGATATATGTGCCGAGTGCGACGGCATCATGGTAGCAAGGGGCGACATGGGCGTAGAGGTGCCTTTCGAGAGGCTCCCTGCCATCCAGAAGGACCTCATATCCAGGTGCCGCATGATCGGAAAGCGCGTTATCACAGCTACCGAAATGCTCGAGTCCATGATACACAACCCGCGTCCGACGCGTGCAGAGACATCCGACGTCGCGAACGCTGTCTATGACGGAACGAGTGCGGTCATGCTTTCGGGCGAGACCGCTGCCGGAGAATATCCGGTCCTCGCGGTGAAGGCAATGGCGAAGATCGCCGAAGAAGCAGAGCGCAACATCGATTACAAGAAGAAATTCTATCAGCATGACTTCACGATCAAGAACGACATGGACGCGATATCCCATGCGACCTGCGGAATGGCGATGGATGTCGGCGCAGACGCGATAGTAGCCTGCACAATGTCCGGCCGCATAGCCAAGATGGTCTCGCGCTTCCGCTCACCGATAGACATTATCGGGCTTACGACGAACGAGAAGACATGGCGCTCACTCGCGCTCTCATGGGCTGTCACGCCGAGGATGTGTGAGATAGTCCCGTCCACTGAGGTCCTGTTCTACATGGCAAAGAAAGCCGCGATCGACGCGATGGATCTCAGGGAAGGCAATAAGATAGTCATCACCGGCGGCGGAACGACCGGCATATCGGGCAACACAAACCTGATCAAAATAGAAACTATTTAGCAGCAGAGGCAGAAAGATCTGAGATAATACAATACAGGGTAAATATGCTATAATCCATTACAGAAAACCGTTGCTGCCAGACGCAGCACTGACTGTTACTAGGGAGGGAAACAGGAAATGAAAAAGTTTTTAGCTTGCACAGCGATCATCGGCGGAGTTGCCGGAACAGTAGCATACATGAACAAGAACGGACTGCCTATTCTTGGCAATCTGACGATGCACATTCCGGTAAAGTTCAAGTATGACTTCTGGGATCTCTTCACAAAGGGACTTGAGTTTGCAGACGGCAAGATCGCTCTGTAAAGGCTCCTTGATGGCGTAAAGTAGATACAGACCATTCCCAGCATCTGCCTGAACATGCAGGCAGATGCTTTTTTTGTATAAGGCACAGATGGAAGAAAGGAAACAAAACACAACTTCATTATGGACCCGTGATTTCACGATAATAACGGCAGGCAGTGTCATCTCGATGTTCGGCAATGCTATGTCGGGTTTTGCTATGAGCCTGATGGTGCTGGACATATCCGATTCCACACTTCTGTATGCGGTATACATCGCAATGTACACGGTGCCGCAGCTCATAGTGCCGGTGTTCTCCGGAGCCCTCCTGGACCGATACTCAAGAAAGAGGACCATTTATACGCTGGATTTCATATCTGCAGGTCTGTACTTCATAATGGCGGCCGTGCTGGCAACGGGATGGTTCTCGTTCCCTGTATTTGCCGGATACTGCTTTCTCCTGGGCTCTATAGAGAGCGCATACATGGTCGCTTATGAGAGCTTTTATCCGCTGCTTATATCCGAAGGAAACTACCAGAAGGCATATTCCATACAGAGCATTCTGGAGACCACTTCGGCGGTCATGGTACCGGTATCGGCGTTTCTGTATAAAGGCATTGGAATAGCACCGCTCCTTGCCGGCAACGGGATATGCTTCTTTATTGCCGCCGTAATGGAGACGCGCATTCGCTCGGAAGAGAACTATATAGAGACACAGCGAAGCACAAGGCTGGAGAACGCGGGGCGAATCAGACAGATGATGGCTGACACGCGCGAGGGCTTCGAATATCTCATGAGTGAAAAAGGGCTCATGGCAGTAGCGGCCTTCTTCGCTTTCATTGCCGTCACGGGCGGAGTCTCCAATGTGATCACGCTGCCGTATTTCAAGAATACCTTCGATAACGGCGAGTACATATATATGCTGGTCTGGGGATGCGGCCTGGCCGGACGAGCGATAGGCGGAGGAATACACTATAAGACGGTCATTCCGGCTTCAAAGAGGTACATCATTGCCCTGTGCCTTTACATTCTGAACGCTTTGAATGAGGGCTTCTACCTCTTCTTCCCTGTCCCGGTCATGATGCTGATGTGCTTCGTTATCGGAGTGGGCGGAGTGACTACATATACCATCCGCATATCCGCTACGCAAAGCTATGTCCCGGACGAGAAGAAAGGGCGCTTCAACGGAGCCTTCAACATGCTCTTCATGATAGGAGCGCTGCTGGGTGAGATGACAGCAGGATTCGTAAGCGAGGCGGTCTCCGAAAGAACGATCCTTATGACGGCGATGCTTGTGGAGGCGGCCCTTGCCCTGGTAATTATCGGGGGCTCAAAAAAGCATATTGAAAAGATATACAACCGTGAAAACTAAACAGCAGCTCTTTTGTGGTATTATGTAGGCGTTAAACAGAACCATCAGGAGGATAGAGCATGCTTATAAAAAACGCGGTCATACATGACGCGATACATCCGGAACCTTACACCGGAGACATACTGGTAAAAGACGGAAAGATCGTCTCCGTGGGAGCGGCCGTAACTGGAGACGGTGAAGTCATCGATGCGTCCGGGCTTCACGCATACCCGGGCTTTGTGGATGCGCACAGCCATATAGGGCTTGACGGCTACGGCGGGCCAACAGGGAACACCTTCGACTACAACGAGATGAACGACATCTGCTGTCCGCAGCTCCGCGGACTCGACAGCTACTACGCCCAGGATGCGGCCATTCCGATGGCGCTCGAGGGCGGAGTGACGACTGTCGCTACAGGTCCGGGATCGGCAAATGTGCTGGGCGGCACATTCATCGCAGTAAAGCTTTACGGAAACACAGTCGAAGAGGCGCTGGTAGATCCGGCTGTCGCCATGAAGTGCGCATTCGGAGAGAATCCGAAGAGGTGCTACAGGGACAAGTGCGATTCGGCAAGGATGACAACGGCGGCAATACTGCGCCAGACGCTCTTTGAAGCCCGCGACTACATGCTCAGAAAGGAAGCGGCGGGAGACGACATCACTAAGATGCCTAAATTCGATATGAAGATGGAGGCGCTCATACCTGTGATGAAGAGGGAGATCCCTCTCAAGGCTCATGCCCACAGAAGTGATGACATCATGACCGCCATCCGCATAGCGAAGGAGTTTGATCTTAAGCTCACGATCGAGCATTGCACTGAGGGTCACCTCATAGTCGACGAGCTTGCAGCAGCCGGAGTGCCGGTCGCTGTAGGCCCGACCCTTACCAATGCTTCCAAGCTTGAGCTTCTGAACAAGTCCTGGGAAACACCGGGAGTTCTTGCTGCAGCGGGAGTACAGGTCTCGATAATAACCGATGCTCCGGTGATACCTGAACAATACCTGCCGCTCTGCGCAGGTCTTGCGGTAAAGGCGGGCATGGATCCTTTCATGGCGCTGCAGGCCATAACGATCAATCCGGCCAGACATATCGGGATCGAAGACCGCGTCGGAAGCCTCGAGGCAGGCAAGGACGCGGACATCGTGCTTACGGACGGAGATCCTATGGTGAGCGACACTGCAGTGAAATACGTGATCGTAGACGGGAAGATCAGAAAATGACAGTTTTATAAAGAAAAGGGGTAAAAAGGACAGATTCAGAAAAGACGCAGACGCGATAGTAAAGGCATCGATAGAAGCGGTGCTGCCTGACGCGGCGGTGGTCCTTGCCGATGCTTGATATGTTAGTAACGAAGTGATATAATACGCGCTGTGTGAAAAAAAAACACACAGCGCTTTTGTTTTTATATGTTAATGGGAGGTAAATAAAATGTCTGCATTTTGGATGGGATTAGTCGGCCGTGAGTCGCTGATCGCAGCTGATGACATGTGGGGACTCCTGGTAGTCATGACTATGGGTGTTTTCTTCTCCATCTGGCTGGAACAGAAATACGCTTGGGCTTCCAAGGTATCCGGCGCCATCATCGCTCTGATCATCGCTATGGTCCTTGCTAATCTCGGAGTAATTCCTACTTCTTGCGTACTCTATGACGATATCGTCTGGGGCGTGATCGTTCCTCTCGGCATCCCTATGCTGCTTCTCCAGTGTGACCTGAAGAAGATCTGGGCTGAGACAGGACGAATGCTGGTCATATTCCTGCTCGGTGCTCTCGGAACAGTTATCGGTGCATATCTCGCGTACTTCCTGCTCAAGGGACCTTACGGCAATGCTCAGGATCTCGCAAGAGTAGCTTCGATGATGACAGGTTCGTACATCGGCGGAGGCGTAAACTTTGCCGCTATGGCATCGCAGTACGCTGCAGGTGAGGACGTAACAGCAGCTGCTACAGTAGCGGATAACCTGCTGATGGCTATCTACTTCTTCGTTCTTATCTTCTTCGCAGGAAACAGCTGGTTCCGCAAGAACTTCAAGCACCCTCTGATCGACGAAGTCGAGTCGGGCGCTGTAGATCTCGAAGAGGCAAAGACACTTGCTGCTCAGTTCTGGAGCCGCAAGGACATCTCGCTCAAGGACATCGCCATCAACATCGGCTATGCTGCGACAGTAGTATGGATCTCGCAGCTCATCGCCGGCATCTTCGGCGGATTCGAGCCAAACGGCGTATTCATGAACTTCGTAGTAAGATTCCTCGGATCGCAGTACGTATGGATCACTACCATCTCCGTACTCGTTGCTACATTCATGACAAAGACTGTAAAGGAAATGCACGGATCGCAGGAGATCGGTACATACTGCATCTACCTGTTCCTCTTCGTAATCGGTGTTCCTGCAAACATCTACACCGTTGTTACAAAGAGCCCGCTCTTCCTTGTGCTCACAGCTATCATGGTATTCGTAAACATGATCTTCTGCTTCGGAGCTGCCAAGATCTTCAAGTTCAACCTTGAGGATGCTATCATCGCTTCGAACGCCAACATCGGCGGACCTACAACAGCAGCCGGCATGGCCATTTCACAGGGCTGGGTCGACCTCGTAGGACCTGCGATGCTCATCGGTACATTCGGTTATGTTATCGGAAACTATCTCGGAACAGTCGTAGCCGTAACACTCGGCTTATAAACGATTCGTTTGTCAGGCGCTCAGTTTTTTGGGCGCCTGATTATTTTTTCAGGAGGCTATATCAATGAAAGTTTTTGATGCTCACAGTGACATCTGGACGGATGTCACGATCAAGCGCATGAAAGGCGAGACAAACGTATTTCATAATCATCACTTTGAAAGACTGCAGAAGGGCGGAGTCGAAGGAACGATTCTCGTTCTCTGGGTAGATCCGCCTCATACAAGAGACTACGAAAAGAGAACGAAAGAGATCTTCAGCTGCGTATCCGATGAGATAGCAGAGGCAAAGGACTTCAGGATCGTCAGGACATATGACGAGATGATGAAGGCCCGCGAAGAAGGTGTCTTCTACATAATGATCGGCGTCGAGGGCATGGCTTACGCTTCATATGACCCGACTTTCGCTAAATTTGACGAATACTACGACTTCGGAGCAAGACACGGCATGCTCACATGGAACGAAGAGAACGGATTCGGTCACAGCGCCGCATCCGGAAGCACAGAGGGGCTCAGCGAGCTCGGTAAGCAGGCTGTCCGCAGGATGATCGACAAGAGGATGATCGTCGACACATCGCACCTCAACGAGGCCGGATTCTGGGACATCGCCAGGATCATGGACGGACGTCCGTTCATCGCGTCGCACTCCGACTGCAAGAAGTTCAGCTCCCACCCGCGCAACCTCACTGACGACCAGCTGAGAGCCATCCGCGACGCAAACGGCTGCGTAGGACTCAACGCCTGGAATGAGTTCCTCGACAACGACCCTGCAAAGGGCGACATCAACAGGCTTGCCGACCACTGCGAGCACATGATCGATGTGATGGGCATCGACCACGTAGGCTGCGGATTCGACTTCTGCGGATTCCTTGGCGATCCTAACGACCCTGAGGTATACTCGGGTATGGATGCTGTCACCGCGGGCCTTGAGGACGCGAGCAAGATCCCGGGACTCTTCGAGATCCTCAAAAACAGGGGAATGAGAGAGGACGAGATGCAGAAGATCGCTTACGGCAACTTCCACAGGATCGTAAAAGAAGTAGTAGGCTAATAAGCCGGGAGGATCATCATGGTCGATTATAAAAAGCCGATCCCTAAGATCGAGTTTCTGTCAAACAAACTGCCTGTCGCGGAGCCGTCGGATGAGCCGATGGTGCTCATGAACGACAGGTTCATCTGCCACTCGTGGTACTATTACTGGCCTGAGACCAACGGCACGCCGCTGCCGGGTTCGAGCCCTAACATCCTGGTCCGCAAGACCGTCTTTGAGATGCTCGAGAAGGCCGAGGCGCTGCTGCCTGAGGGCTATAAGTTCTTCATCTTTGACGCGTACAGGCCTATCCCTGTGCAGCAGTCGCTGTGGGACTACTACAGGGCCAAGAAGGTAGAGGAGATGCCGGGCGCGACTGACGAGGAGATCGACCACCAGACTCTGTTCTGCGTATCCTTCCCTTCGTACAACATCCTGCTCCCGTCCCTCCACAACACCGGCGGAGCCGTAGACCTCACTATAGTAGGTCCGGACGGCGAGAGGCTCGACATGGGCAGCGCCTTTGACGAGTTCAGCGACCGCGCGTGGACCACTTACTACGAGGACGGCGAAGAGGGCGAAGGCGAGAACAACACCGCGAGGGACAACCGCCGCATGCTTTACAATGTCATGATCGAGGCGGGATTCACAAACTTCCCTGCCGAGTGGTGGCACTTCGACTACGGCGACGAGAAGTGGGGCCTGTTCACGGACAACGCTCCGATCTACGGAGGCAACCTCGACGCGGAGGTCCCTGAGACCGTACCGTACGAGAACATGGATCTTGTAAGAGCGACAAACAGAAAGCAGCTTGAGAAGGCCGCCGAGATACGCGCTCTCCGCTCCGAGTTCAGGGACATGGACGGCGAAGTGGCTTCGGTCATGAGGGGCTGATACATGAAGAGAAACCGCTACTTCGCAAAATGGCTTATAGTGACGCTGATAATGGCGATAGGCATCGGCACCTTCGGAGCGCTCTCGATAAGAAATGAGAAGCAGAAGGAGGAGAACGACGCCAGGCCGGAGTCATACATCACAAACCAGAGAAAACACGACATCGACATGTCCGAACTCGCGAAACTCGCGGGTGGCTTCAGCGCTGATGGCTGGGATCTCTCCATAGAGGAGGATCACTGCGACAAGGGCCCTTACCTCGCGATGAGGGAGTCTTCCGGCGCCGGGTCAGGCTTTGAGGGACGCGTGATGTACCTCAAGGACGGGATCATCATAGTCGAGATCGATGAGGACCTCTTTAAGGGAATGCCGGACGGCTGGGAGGCCGACGGAAAAGGCAAGGGGAACTCCAGATACGCCATACTCGACATTGCCGGCACCGAAGGGGGCGTAAGCCTTGGATACCGCGGCGATGAGATTGTATTTTCTGGCAAATAAAGGCTTTTGCGATTGACACTGCCATGCTGATATGACATACTTTCAGAGGTTAAAAAGGGAGTAGCTTGCGCATGGCAGATGCGTGACATATTTCGTCAGTACGGGACAATAAGCCCCGGAGTATGTTTGAAAGAGCGAGACTTTTACCGCGCTTTTGCGGTAAAAGTCTTTTTTTATAAACGCGCCGTGCCGCGTGGCGCGGCGGTGAACGGAGGTATTGTAAGGAATGGATGCAACTAATATAATATCGCTTCTCGGCGGAGTGGCGATGTTCCTCTTCGGAATGTCAGTCATGGGAGACTCGCTCAAGAAGGTAGCCGGAAGCAAAATGGAGATGATACTGTATAAGCTTGCCGGCAATCCTGTGAAGGGCATACTGCTCGGAACAGGTGTGACCGCGGTGATACAGTCATCGTCGGCAACTTCCGTCATGGTAGTCGGCTTCGTAAACTCCGGCATGATGAAGGTCCGCCAGGCCATAGGGATCGTACTTGGAGCGATACTCGGAACAAGTATCACGGGCTGGATCCTCGCTCTCAACAGCATCGGAGGGTCAGGCGCGAGCGTTGCCTCGGCATTCAGCACGGAGACACTTACCGGAGTCGTGGCGCTCATCGGAATAGCGCTGTGGATGTTCTCCAAGAAGTCGGTTCAGAAAAACGTCGGAGGAATTATGCTGGGCTTTGCCGTCCTGATGTACGGCATGAGCATGATGTCGGGATCCATCTCGCCGCTGAGAGAGGATCCGAGGTTCCTCAGCATGATGACAAGCTTCGTCAATCCGGTCATCGGCGTCATTGCCGGTATGGCTATCACTGCCATAATCCAGAGCGCGAGTGCTGCCGTAGGTATCCTTCAGGCGCTGGCAGTTACGGGAGCCGTTGAATTTGACATGGCCTTCCCTATCCTGATGGGTATCGGTATCGGAGCGTCCGTTCCTGTAATGCTGAGCGCTCTCGGAGCAAGCACCAACGGCAAGAGGACAGCATTCGTTTATCTCATAATAGATGTGCTGGGAGCGGTTCTCGTCGGAGGCATATTCTACATAGTGAACGCGTTTGTCCACTTCAGCTTCATGAATATGGAGATGAACATGGTGACAGTTGCTCTTACGAACACACTGTACAGACTGGCCATAGTTATAATCCTGTCGCCTGCCATTGGGCTGCTCGAAAAGATAGTTGTCGCGCTCTTCCCTGAGAGCGAAGAGGCAGCTGCTGAGCAGGCAGATATGGACAGACTCGAGTCCAGGTTCCTCGATCACCCGGCGCTGGCACTTGCTCAGAGCAGGACCGTTATAGATTCAATGGCGGCAAAGGCTCTCGAAAGCGTCGAAAGCGCAGTCGACGTAAGAAGGGAATACAGCAAGGACAGGCTCAAGAAGGTGTTTGACCTTGAAGGAGTGCTCGACAGGTATGAGGACAAGCTTGGAACCTATATCTTCAAGATAACGTCGCATTCACTCAGCGAGGAACAGTCGACGGATGCCAACAAGTACCTGAGGGTGCTGTCGGACTTTGAGAGGATCTCTGACCACGCGCGCAACATAGGCGAAGCCACTGAAGAGATACACGAGAAGAAGATAGAACTTTCAAAACCTGCAGAGAAAGAACTGCGTATACTAGAGGATGCTGTCAGAGAGATCACCGAGCTTACGATCGACGCCTTTATAAACAACAATATCGAGGCAGCGATGAAGATCGACCCGCTCGAAGAGGTCGTAGACGATCTCTGTGACGAGCTCAAGGCACATCATGTCGACAGGATCAGCCGTCAGGAATGCACATTAGAGAACGGCTTCGTATTCAATGACCTCCTTACGGACTATGAGAGGATCTCCGATCACTGCAGCAATATTGCGGTGGATATCATCGAGGCCGGTCCTGAAGGAACACAGGCCCATGAGTATCATATGAACATGGACTACAGACAGGACGAGACATTCCAGAATTACTACAGCGAGTACAAAACAAAGTATTCGGTATAGAAAGACGATCAAAGCAGAAGCTCCCGGCAGGCAATGCGCCTTCCGGGAGCTTTCCGCATTATGCGGTATCTCTAATTGATTTCTTAGAATTTGCATTTAGAATATATTGTAGGGAAATAGGAAAATCCCGGACGGCTGCCGGCGGTCCGGCAAAATAACGGAGATAAAAATGAGGATATTGGTAGTAGAAGACGAAATAAACATGAACCGCCTTATAAGTGAGGCTCTTGAGGATGAGAAGTACAGCGTCGACAGCTGCTTTGACGGACAGGAGGCTCTGGATTACGCGATGGCGGCTGACTATGACGTCATAGTGCTTGATGTGAACCTGCCGAAGATGGACGGCTTTACGGTCGTTGAGAGGCTCCGTGACGGAGGCTGCGGCACACCGGTACTCTTCCTGACTGCCCGTGACAGCGTCATGGACAAGGTGACGGGTCTTAACGCCGGCGGCGACTATTATCTGACCAAGCCTTTCAGCTTCGACGAGCTTCTTGCCGTAATAAAGGTTATGGCGCGCAAGTATACCGGCAACCGGACGAACGAGTACAGCGTAGGCGATCTTGTCGTGGATACTGACGCAAAGACGGTAACTCGCGGCGGAGAAGCTATCGACCTCACGTCCAAGGAGTTCGCGCTTCTCGAGTACATGATAAGGAACCGGGGAGTCGTGCTCTCCCGCGAGATGATAGAAAACAACCTCTGGAACTTTGACTACGAGGGCGGCACCAACGTGGTCGATGTATATATCGGCTACCTGAGGCGCAAGATAGACAAGGGCCGCAATAAAAAACTCATACACACTGTCTGGGGAACGGGCTGGGTCCTGAGAGAGGAGTAAGACATGTCTGCAAAACTCAGACTGACACTTTGGGTCACATTTATGGTGCTGGTCGTCTCGGCGATGGTGCTGGTCTTTGTGCTGGTCATCAACAGACACAGCCTTCCGGAAGATCCTGCCGAGTATCTGGTGGAAGTCGTGATGGATAACGCGAGTGACGTGGAATTCGACCGCGGCAACTTCGAGTGGAATGAAATGACTGTATATAAAAGAGGAGTTTACTGCTCGTTCTACAATACCAACGGAGATCTGCTTCTTTCGGCAGACAAGGAGGACATGGACTTCTCGGATGAGCCGTTCAAGGAAAACACCATACGGACGGTCACGTCGGGGGACAAGGAGTTCTATCTCTATGACAGGTACGTGGACATGGAGGTCACCGGGCTGTGGATCAGGGGAGTCGTTATGACGGACAGCCATGTAGGCATAACGAACGTGATACTCCGGCTGACTGTGATGATATTGCCGATAATCCTCATCATCACGTTCCTGGGTGCCCTCTGGATATCCTCGAGGACATTCAAGCCTATCGAGAAGATCGTCGCAACAGCCAATTCGATCAACGACGCGGATGACCTCACGGACAGGATAAACCTTAAGAGGGGTCCTAAGGAGATGAAGCAGCTGGCGCGTGCCTTCGACAGGATGTTTGAGAGGCTGGAGAAACTCTTTGAGGCAGAGCGGCAGTTCACGTCAGACGCGTCACATGAACTCAGGACGCCGACTGCGGTCATACTGGCGGAGTGCGACAGGGCCAAACGCAAGGCAAAGATTCCTGATGATTACCGGGAGTCGATAGGGCATATCGAGACTCAGGGTCAGCGCATGTCCGATCTCATTGAAGAGCTCCTCGGTATCACGAGGCTGCAGCAGGGAACAGAGAAGTACCCGCTGAAGAAGAGCGACCTGAGCGAGTTTATCACACTGTCGGCTGAGGAATTCGTTCCTTCGGAGAAGCGCGGCATAAGGCTCGAGACTGAGATCGAAGACGGCATAGAGTGCAGCTTCAACCCGTCGCTTATGTCGCGGGTCGTGTATAATCTGCTGCAGAACGGATACAAATACGGAAAAGAAAACGGCTATGTGCAGCTTAAGCTTCACAGGGATGGCGGTGACGCTGTCATCACGGTAAAGGACAATGGCATAGGCATCTCTGAGGAAGACAAGGGCAAGATATGGCAGAGATTCTGGCAGGCCGACTCTTCGCGCGGCACCGAGGGCGGCAGCGGGCTAGGCCTCGCGATGGTAAAGGAGATAGCTGAGCTCCACGGAGGCAGTGTGGACGTTGAAAGCACGCTCGGAAAGGGAAGTACTTTCACGTTCAGGATCCCGTGCGGCGAGGCGGCAGAAGCGTAACTGCCTGTGCGAACTATGGAAAGAAGGTGAATGCTGTGAGATCGACCATAGACTATTACAACAGGATCGCTGACTCGTACTACTGGACGACTGTCGGGATCGACATGAGCAAGCTCAGAAACGCCTTTGCGGCATACCTTCCGGCAGAATCCAGGGTGATCGACCTTGGCTGCGGGAGCGGGCGTGATGTGATGGCTTTCTGCGATATGGGACACGACGCGAGCGGACTTGATGCATCGAAAGAACTCGTGGAGCTCGCGAAAGAGCGTCTCGAGGTGAAGGCTTCGGTCGGCGACATGGTCACCTGGAGAGCATCGGAGCCATACGATGGGATATGGTGCTGCGCCTCGCTCATACACCTGAATGAAGAGGAGAAGAAGCGCTTCTTCGGAAACCTGCAGTACAATCTGAAGCCGGGAGGGGTGATCTACATCTCGGTGAAGGAAGGGATAGAAACGGGTACAGATGAAGAGGGCGTATATACGAGCAACTGCACCGCAGACGAGCTTAAGAGCTTTCTGGACGGTGCAGGCTGTGAGATACTTGAGACCGTAGTGACCGAGGACGCCATGGGACGGCCCGGAGTAAAGTGGCTCAACGTCATCGCGAAAAAGCGCGGATGACCTGATCACGGAATTTTGATGATATCGGCGTAAGCGCCTGGTATCTGTTCCATATAAGATAAAGATGTGTTTCCTGCTGAGGATACAGCGGCCTGAAAACCAGGCCGCTTTCTTTTGAGCAATCTACCAGACCGCGGAAGGTGAGCAGCAGTCCGAGGCCTTCGAGTGCGAACATGGACCCGTTGTATGACAGTCTGAATGAGCCCTCAAGGTGAAGGTCCTTATGCCTGCTTCCGGCCCACTCGGCTATCTCGTAATTCCAGCTCTGCTCGGAGCAGAAGAGAGGCAGACCGGTGAGGTCGTCAGCCGTAACGCTTTCCTTTGCAGCGAGCGGATGATCCCTGCGCATCACTGCTCCCCATACATCGACATCGGGGAATTCAACGTATTCATATTTAAGATCGTCCGGCGGTTCGCATATGACAGCAAAATCAAGGAGACCTTTGTCGAGCTTTTCGGTGACCTGCTCGGTGTCGCCGCTGGTGATATGGTAATTGAGTCCGGGATAAACGGACTTGAGCCTTCCGAGCTCGCGCGCGAGATAGCGGATCTGGAACGACTCTGCGAGACCGAGGTAGATGTCGCCGCCGCTCACATCGTCGAGTGATACGAATTCCTGCTCTATCTTGTCAGCCATAGCCACGAGGTCTTCAGCTCTGTCACGGAGCAGCAGGCCTTCTTCGGTCAGGCTGATGCTGAAGCTCTTGCGCGTGAAGAGCTTTTTGCCGAGATCCTCCTCGAGCACCTTTAAAGTCTTCGAAAGCGTAGGCTGCGATACGTGCAGGAGCTCTGCGGCCCGCGTCATATTTTCTTCTCTCGCGACTGCGAGAAAGTATCTGAGGTGTCTTATCTCCATTTTGTCCTCCCGGTACGATATTCGAAACAAGAATATCACGGATTCATTTTATTCATTAGCGAATATCTTTGCAAGGCAGTAATATGTAGCCATGAAAGAGAAAGATATTGAAATGATCATCGCGGATATGAGGGCGGCAGGATGCAGCCGGGCAGACACCGAAAGAGTGCGGCGCATGCATGAGGCAGGGATGGACGCAGAGATAATGCAGTGTCTCCGCAAATGCAGGTGCACCCTGATGGATGAACTGCACGACAAACAGCGCAGTGTCGACAGGATGGACAGGCTGATACGCTCGGCAGACGCATTGCAGACCGGCCGTCAGAGCAGATGATCGGACATGTGATATTCAAAAGGAGAACTGAAATGATAAAGAAAGAAGAACTGAACCTCGTAAAGGAATGGGACAAGACATTCGCAAAGAGTGAAAAGGTCGATCACTGCAAGGTGACTTTCGTGAACCGCTACGGCATCACACTCGCCGCAGACATGTACGTGCCTAAGGATGCAGAAGGAAAGATGCCGGCTATAGCTGTATGCGGACCTTTCGGTGCAGTAAAGGAGCAGTGCTCCGGCCTCTACGCCCAGACCATGGCAGAAAGAGGGTTCGTTACGATCGCATTCGATCCTTCATTCACCGGAGAGAGCGGCGGCAATGTAAGATACATGGCATCGCCTGACATCAACACTGAGGATTTCATGGCTGCAGTAGATTTCCTGTCGCTCTGCGATAAGGTCGATCCTGAGCGCATCGGCATCATCGGCATCTGCGGATGGGGCGGCATGGCCATCAACACTGCAGCTCTCGACACAAGAGTCAAGGCGACTGTAGCTTCGACTATGTACGACATGACAAGAGTCAACGCGAAGGGCTACTTTGATTCCGAGGACAGCGAGGAGCAGCGCTATGAGAAGAGGAAGGCCATGTGCGCTCAGCGCCTGGCAGATCTCAGGGCCGGTGAGTACACACTTGGCGGCGGAGTAGTCGATCCGCTTCCTGAGGATGCTCCGTTCTTCGTTGCAGACTACTATGACTACTACAAGACAGACAGGGGATACCACGCAAGATCCCTCAACTCCAACGGCGGCTGGAACGTCATCGGATGCGAGTCCTTCATGAACCAGCCTATCCTCATGTACAGCAACGAGATCAGAAGTGCCGTCATGGTAATGCATGGCGACAAGGCGCATTCCTTCTACTTCGGCAAGGAAGCCTACGAGAACATGATCGACGGCAACAAGTACACAGAAAACAAGGAACTCCTGGTTATTCCTGGTGCAGTGCATACAGACCTGTACGACGGAGGCAGCAATAACGCTATCCCGTTCGACAAGCTGCAGGCATTCTTCGAAAAGTATCTGTAAGATGAAAAGAATCACAATAATACTGCTTTCAGCGGCAATGGTTTTTGCGGCGGCCTGCTCAGGCGGACAGACACAGGATGCTCCTGAGCCTGAAGCTGCTGACGCGCAGGAGCAGCAGGAGCAAAGTGTGCAGAGTGCGGAAAGCAGCGCAGAGGAAGACAAAATGACAGAGATGATCCTTAAGATAAACGGTGAAGAAGTAAACGTAACATGGGAAGACAATGATTCCGTAAGAGCTCTGGCAGAACTCGCGGCCGGATCGGGACTCACCGCAGAGACCTCAATTTATGGCGGCTTCGAGCAGGTAGGCGGACTCGGCACTGCGCTTCCGAGCAGCGACACTCAGCAGACAGCTCAGCCGGGCGACATAATGCTGTACTCAAGCAGCAATATAGTCGTGTTCTTCGGAAACAACTCCTGGGCTTATACAAAGCTCGGACATATCGAGGGCAAAAGCGCTGACGAACTCAGGGCTCTGCTTGGCGGAGAAACCTGCGAAATCACACTGATATCAAATTAGGCGCAAAAAACTGTTGTAAGATTGATGCGAAACAACAGCATCTGTTCGTAATAAGCGGAGGTAATTGAATGAAAAATCTCGGATTTGGAATGATGAGACTGCCGGTCATCGGCGGAGACCCAACGAACTTCAATTATGAAGAACTCAAAAAAATGGTCGACGCGTTCCTTGACGCAGGCTATAACTATTTCGACACAAGCTATGTATATCACAACGGAAAGAGTGAAGAGGCGACCCGCAAGGCCCTGGTGGAGAGACATCCGAGAGAGTCGTTCCGCGTCGCTACAAAATTCCCTTCGTTCATTCCTATGTCAGAAGAGGATGTAGAGAAGACATTCGCCCAGCAGCTTGAGAATCTGGGTGTGGAGTATATCGATTACTACCTGCTGCACAACCTGCAGACTGTATGGTACGACGGCATAGAAGGCAAGGGCGACGGACTTTTCAACTCGGAGCATCTCTTTGACCATGCAAAGGGCTGGAAGGCCGCGGGAAAGATCAGACACCTCGGCATCTCCTTCCACTCATCGCCGGCTCTGCTCGACAGAGTTCTGAACGAGCATCCTGAGATCGAATTCGTACAGATCGCACTCAATCCTATCGACTGGGACAGCGACTGGGTCGCCGCAAGGGAGTGCTACGAGATAATCCGCAGACACGGCAAGGAAGTCATCGTTATGGAAGCGGTAAAGGGCGGCGGACTCGCAAAGCTGCCGGCGGCTGCAGAGGATGTCCTCAAGGCAGTATGCCCTGACAAGTCGATCGCTTCGTGGTCGATCAGATTCGCTTCACAGCTTGAAGGAGTGATCGCTGTGCTCTCCGGTATGTCGAAACTTGAGCAGGTAATGGACAACACCAAAACAGCCAATGAAGCAGAGCCTTTCAGCGAGGCTGAGACCGAAGCGCTGTGGAAGGCGATGGAGTTCTACAGGGAATGCACACCTTTCCCTCCTGCAGAACTCGAGAAGTACAGAGGCCTTACATGGAACGGCGTAGATGTATATTCGATCATGCAGGCATACAGCATCTGCCTTGTGCAGCCTGATCCGAGCTGCATCGATGACAACAACTACTTCAAGAACAAGCTTGCCGAGAACTCGCACCTTGACATCCACGGCGATCTGCCGCATCAGGAGGTCATCAGAGCGGACGGCATGAACGCGACATACATCGTTGATGAGGCAGTCGCGTACCTCAAGAGAAATACATTCTAGAAACTCAGAGAAAGAAGCCGATAACAAAACAAGATCCACCGGGACTTACCCGGTGGATCTTTTGTATCAGTTATTGCTGCCCGGCTTTGCAGGCGGATCTCCGCTAGGCGGATTTCCTCCAGGGCCGCCCTGTCTGCCGGCTTCACCGTCTGGCTTTGCAGGAGGGTTGCCATCCGGGGCGTTCCCGCCCATAGCTCCGTCAGGGGCGCCTGTTCCCGAACCGCTTCCGCTTGATGCGGCTGCGGTGATGTCAAAGGCTGTTCCTTCGCTTGCGGATCCTTCTGTGTATTCCTTGCCGTCAACGTACAGCTTGTGGCCGTTAAGATCGATAGCCGATCCTTCGCCGACCGTCAGTCCGCTTACATATGAGTCTGCCGTCAGTGTCCATGAGCTTCCGTCCTCGATCTCTACATATACATCACCCTTCTGGCCGTCTGTGTTGATGGCGCCTGTGAATACGGACTTGTCCTTCAGATACATGTTCAGTGTCGATACGTCATCAACGATGATGTTCCCGTCGATCACCTGGCCGCTGGCATTAAGGTTTACATGACCGCCGTTGGAACCCTCGTTGCCCCAGCCGGCTGCCTCTGCCCTGAGGAAATTGCCTTCAGCATCTTCGTTGGTGATCTCAACGCCGCTGAGCGAGATCTCTGTCGCTGTATTGTTTACGAAGAAGATGTCTCCGTTCTTATTTGTTATGCTTCCGCCGTTTGCGGTGAAGGATGAGGTTCCCTCTGCAGCGTCACCCGACATCGACTGGTAGATCATAACAGCCTGATAGTAATCTGACTTGTCACCGTTCTTTGTGTTGTTGTCGGCAACCAGAGTGTCGTTGTTGAGGGTGACCGAATTCTTTCCTTCGACTACGATACCCTGCGATGCGGTGGATTCCATGTATGCGTCAGAGACCGTTATGTCTGCTGTCGAATAGACTACCGGGGATCCGGTGCCTGTCGTTTTGTAATAGCCGTTCGTTACATTGACCGTACCGCCGCCCCTGTCAGATCTGATGGCTGCCGATGAGTTGCCGGATGTGTTTATCGTGAGGTTGCTGGCGTTCATAGTGCCGCCGCCGGTAGTCATGACGCCTCCGGAGCAGTTGCCCTGTGTCTCGATGACTGAGTCGGAAATATTAACTGTTGTCCCTTCGCCGTATGAGAACACGGCATTGGCATGGGTACCGTTGGTCTCGATCAGGGAATCCTTTATGGTGAGCGTGCCGGACTCGGTTGCGAATATTGCTGAGTTTTCGCCGTAGAAGTCGGCCTCGTCTCCGTCAGCCTCGCCTGTCTTTGTGACTCCGATGTTGGAGTATTCGGCTTCTTCTCCGCTCGTTTCTATCGCGTGGCCGCCGTCTTCACTGTTTTCGATCGTCTCGTTTACAGTAATGTCTTCCTTTGTCAGGTAAGAAGCTGCTGCTGTATCGGCCTCCTGCCCCGCGCAGGCTGTCATGCCCGCGATCATCACCGCGGCAAGCGCGCCCGCAAATATCTTTTTTGCTTTGGAATTCAGTTTCATAGGGGGTTCTCCTTTTGCTTTCTTTATCTTACAGCTGAAGAATAACACGCGAACCTTAAATGTAACTAAAGCCTTCTGTAACTTCGTGATATACTTAAGTCAACAATTATCACTTTCAGGAGGTATTAATATAATGTCATGCACAACGGTGCTCGTCGGAAAGAAGGCGAGCAATGACGGTTCAACAATGATAGCAAGGACTGATGACGGCCACTTCGATGTCAAGAAGACGATAGTGGTGCTGCCGAAGGATCAGCCGCGTAAATATAAAAGCAAGATCTCGCATGTAGAGATCCCGCTGCCGGATGATCCTATGAGATATACGGCCAGCCCGAGCGTAGACGACAAGGAAGGCATCTGGGCGGCGACAGGTATCAACGAGGCGAATGTCGGCATGACAGCGACCGAGACGATCACCACGAATTCGAGAGTCCTGACCGCTGACCCGCTGGTAGAGCTGAAGCCGGCGAAGGGCAGAAAGCAGAAGGAGGTCCCGGGCGGAATAGGCGAAGAGGACATAGTCGTGCTGGTGCTCCCGTACATCAAAAGCGCCCGCGAAGGAGTGGAGAGGCTCGCATCGCTCCTTGAAGAATACGGCACTTATGAGTCCAACGGCATCGCGTTCAACGATGAAAACGAAGTCTGGTGGATGGAGACCATCGGCGGCCACCACTGGATCGCCACGAGGATCCCGGCAGACAGCGTAGTCATAAACCCTAACCAGTTCGGCACCGACAATTTCGATCTCGAGGACGCCCTCGGAAAACAGAAAGACCATATGTGCTCGGCCGACATGAGGGAGTTCATAAAGGACAATCACCTCGATCTCAACCAGAACGGAAAGTTCAACCCGAGGGACATCTTCGGATCCCGCAGGGACATGGACCATATATACAACACGCCAAGAGCGTGGTTCATGGGCAGATACCTCGCGCCGCTCTCTCACAGCTGGGAAGGCGAGAACGCGGAGTTCGGCCCTGAAAGCGATGATATTCCGTGGTCGCTCGTTCCTGACAGAAAGGTCACCGCAGAGGACGTCCAGTATATGCTGTCGGGACACTACCAGGGAACGCCGTACGATCCGTACAGCGGACGCGAGACAGGCATGAAGGGAATGTACCGCTCGATCGGCATCAACAGGACGGGCGTCACCTCGATCTGCCAGATAAGAGGCGAGGGCCCGGACGAGCTTAAGGGTATCGAGTGGATCTGCTACGGATCTACGACTTTCTCCTGCTGGGTACCGGTATACACCAATGTTGCGAAGCTGCCTGACTATCTCAGCAAGGTCACGATGGACGTAACGACTGAGAACCTCTACTGGGCAGACCGCCTCATCGGCGCCATGGCAGACAAGAATTACGCTGACTGCGTGCAGAACATCGAGCGCTACCAGGATGCGGTCAATATCCGCGGCCTGCAGCTGATCCGCGAGTACGATGAGCGCATGGCTGAGTCCGGCGATTTCTCGCTGACCGAAGAAGCCAACAGGAAGATCTGCGAGATGGCAAAAGAAGAGACAGATAAAGCTCTGGGCAGGATACTCGACACATCGAGCAAGAAGATGAAGAACGGGTTCAACCTGGCAGATAACTAATATATTTCAAAAGAAAAATCAAAAAGAAAGGAGATGGGATCATTGGATTACAAGGTAAAACTTACCGATGAGCAGAAAGCCATACTCGAGGGATCGAAGGGTGAGACTCTGGCGAAGGTCATGGAATCGCTTGTAAGATATGGCGAGCTCTTCGGGGCAACAGAGATGGTGCCTATAAGCAGCAAGTTCAATCACCTCGTGACCTCGTTCGGTCTCAAGGCACTCGGACCTGTTTATGAACTTATGGACAAGCTGCTCGAGGCAGGCGCTCCGTCGGGTCAGAAGTTCACAGTAGACCCTAAGCCGCTCGACAAAAACGTTCCGAGCAATTTTGCCCAGGATGTCGTTTTCAAGCTCTTCATGTACAGCAGACAGAAGGACTACGAAAAGCAGCTGGCAGATCTCGGTCTGCTGTCGGACAACGCCTTTACCTGCACCTGCTACATGGATGAGGTAGGCAACAAGCCGGGCTTCGGCGAGATCCTCAGCTGGTCGGAATCGTCAGCCGTCGTATACGCAAACTCAGTCCTCGGCGCGAGATGCAACAGAAACTCCGGCATCATCGACCTGATGGGATCGGTCATCGGATACGTGCCTAAGTTTGGCCTGCTGACCGACGAAGGCCGCAAGGCTGACTGGATCATCGAGGTCAAAACACAGAAGAAGCCTGAGGCGCAGCTTCTGGGCTCGGCCATAGGAATGAAGGTCATGGAAGACGTTCCGTATGTGAAGGGTCTCGATAAGTGGCTCGGCAATGAGCTCGATGACGAAGCCTGCACATATCTCAAGGACTTCGGAGCTGCGACAGCGTCCAATGGAGCGGTCGGACTCTATCACATCGACGGTCTCACTCCTGAGGCCGTCAAATACGGCGAGAAACTTATAAAGAAGGACGCGAAGGTCTACGTGGTAGATGATGAGGAGCTCGAAAGAGTCTACAGAGAGTATCCGGTCATCTGGAAGAACAAAGACGCTGACCCGAAGCTTTGCTTTATGGGATGCCCGCACATGAGCCTACAGCAGCTGAAGGACTGGACCGACAAGGTCGAGGCGGGACTTGCGAAGAGCGGAGCTGCGAAGGTCTCGGTACCTACGGTCTTTACCGCTGCGCCTGACGTTCTGGAGGCGTTTGCGAAGACCCCGTACGCCGACGGACTCAAGGCGACAGGTGTCATCACTTCGTATATCTGCCCGCTGATGTACATGAACAATCCTCTCAGCGAGAAGATGCCTGTCATTACATCAAGCAATAAGCTCAGGACATACACCTCGGCCCGCTTCTATACGGATGACGAGATACTCGAGCAGATAACTCAGAACAGGAAGGGAGGCAAAAGGAAATGAAATCATTTCAGGGACGCGTAGTCGCGCCGGGCAGGGTCTCTGCCGAGGCGCTGGTATCGCACGGCGGTCTTAACACTCTTGCCTCTTTCCAGAAAGCGCTCCAGTTTGGCGACAAGAATGCGACATGCGGAGACCAGAACAATCCGGACCTCTACGGAAAGCAGATGGCCGGAAAGGCTCTCTGCCTGCCGCAGACTATAGGTTCGACGACGGGCGGACTCGTACTTTACTGTGCATGCTCGATGGGTCGCCAGCCTGCGGCCATGCTCTTCTCAAAACCGATCGACTCGCTGGCAGCTGCCGGAGCAGTTCTGGCTGACGTATGGCTGGAAGACTCCAAGTCAAAGATGCCTGTCATCGATTCGCTCGGAGATGAGTTCCTCGATTACGTAAAGGACGGGATGAACATCATCATTCAGGAAGACGGCAAAGTGCTTGTAAGCGATCCGTTCTAAAGCAAACTAAAAGCGGCCTCCCGCGGGAGGCCGCATATTTTTTTATCCGAGAGGTATCTCCACTACCTCGGCCATCTTTACGAGCGTATGCTCGATCTGGCCTGAGATGTCTTCGACCATTCTGGCGGTTATCTCATCATTCTTTTCCTTCTCAAGGGACTCATAGAATGTCTCTTTTACATCTGCGCAGATGCTGTCCATGCGCATCTTGAAGGTGTTCTTCGGCACGAGCTTGCGTATTGCCTTCGGAATGTCGGCTGTGAGCAGCTTGTCCTGCATCTTGTCCTTGCCGAGAATGAGCACGACCGCCGAAGCGATGACACCTATGATAACACCCTCAGGACCTGCCATGAAAGGGATAAGGTCGATAGCCGAGATCAGGATGGCTACGATCGCCGTTACTATCGAGTCGATGAGGAAGGTCATTTCCTCTACAGCGAAGATATTCTTGGCATCTACCTTTATATCGATATCATCGGCCGACAGGTATGAGCGAAGGCTCAGCGCTGTGTACGGTACTCTGTGCTTTATGCAGATAGGAACCGTGAGCGACTCGAGTTCTTCGATCACAGGCTTGAGCCAGGCAGTGATCGGCCCCGCAAGAAGTTCTCTGGTCTCATCCTTACGGAGAAATTCAGGGACCTCGGCCTGGAGTATGCTGTCAGTATCTGAAAGCTTGCTTATCTCGCCGTTTCTCCATCTGTCGAAAATAGGCATGGCTACCTGCTCGACTATAGGAGCAACGAGACAGTCGACGGCATCCCTGTAAAGGACAGGAATGTGTTTTTCGACTATTTCTTCGATGGCTGTCGACTTTATGAGCTGATCGAGATCTGCTCTGAACTCCTTGATATCCTCGTCTATACGGCCGCAGTACGCGAGACCGCGGGCGACTGAAAACTCAGGATCGTTCGCGGAGATCACCACGGCGTCAGGGAAGACCTCGGAACACCAGTCCCTTATGGCCGCCAGCTTGCTGACTCCGCCGGTAAGGAAAATAAGCTCCGGCTGAGCTCCCGAAATATTTGCCTTGACGTCATTGAGCGACGCTATGAAGACCGACTTCCATGAGCGTCCGCCAAGCCACGGCGTGCGCTTGTTGATCAGCTGCTTCGCTATTGAGCTGTTCATCCTCAGGGTCAGCTTTACCGGACGGTCATAGTGGAGGACGATCGTCTCCTTGCAGTCGTGTGTGCTCCAGTAATCCTCGTCCGAATAGTATTTTTCCTTCAGCCTTCTGGCCGCAAATTCGGCATAATTCTTCCAGGCTTCGCTGGCCTCGAAAACAGCCTTTATCTTTTTGCGAGCGAGGCCTGATGCCTCGACCGATTCCTCGAGAAGTATCTCATCCATGATGCCGCCGCCAAGAACGACCTCGCCGGCAGTCTGCATTTCGACTTCCTTGCCTCCCATGATGTAGGCGAAATCGGTGGTCGAGGAGCCGATGTCCACAACAA
This sequence comes from uncultured Eubacteriales bacterium, assembly GCA_902778585.1. Lineage (GTDB taxonomy): Bacteria > Bacillota > Clostridia > Peptostreptococcales > Anaerovoracaceae > Crickella. Next base: position 34,269 of record CACYYD010000009.1, read on the forward strand.
GGACAGGCTTCGAAAGAATATCCACACCTATCTGAAGGTGCTTTGACTGGCAGGCGCTCACCATTGCAGCCCTGGATTCGGAGATTATGCGCGCAGGCGGGTAGCCGGCGCTCTCGAATATCTCGCGGTAATGCTCTCTGGAGTTGGCTTTCCATCCTGCCGGGCAGCCGATGTAGAACGAACAGTCCTCATTTTTTATGAGGTCTCCGGTGCCGTAGAGCTCGCCGAGGACTCCTGCCGCAAAACTCTTTACATCAGACGCGCTCGAGCGGTCCGTCAGGAATCTGCTCTTGAAGCGCAGCTTGCGCTTTATGACGTTGTCAGCGTAGCAGGCCTTTTCACCTATGAGGAGTTCGCCTGACGAGAGCTGCGCGTAAGCCGTAATAAAACTCTGCTCACCTACCACAGTGAGCATCTCAGGCACTACCTGATCTTCTTTGCTCAGCCTTGCGACTGCGCTTTCGGCATCGCCGAGGTCAAATCCGAAAAAACGATCCATCAGAAAACCTTTCTTCCGCTTACTCTGCTATTTGCCGGTCGAGGCCAGGCCCTTCCTGAGGAGCCCGCCCTGCGCCACCATGGCAGGACGGATGGTCGCTGCCTTGATTCCCGGCATCAGGTCGAAGTACTTTTCATTTTCCTTGCTGTAATCCACTACTTCTATCTGCTGCCTGTGCAGGAAGTACTTTATCTGTTCTATCTTCTCGAGGGCGTATTCAGGGTCACCGCTGTAGGACGCAGCCAGAAGATCCGAGAAGAGGTCGAGCTCTGCCGGAGTTACCGCTTTGCCCTCGATAGTGCCGGCCTTTTCGCGTTCACGCCAGCGCTCTGCCGCGCCTATCTCTTCAAGCGCCTGGTCAACAGACAGGATCGCAGTCCTGAAATTGCGGTAGACCTTATCGGCATCTATCTTTATCTCTACCTGGTGCTCTTTCTTCTTTTTGCTGTGCTTAGGGCGGCCATACATGTAGCCTGAGAAATAAAGGGCGATCAGGCCGACGACCGAAGCACCTCCGTGGAGAAGGACCTCATTGCGTGATGCCGAGTCCGCCGCCACAAACTGCTCCATCAGAAGAGGCCCGAAACCGAAGACGCAGAGAGCCAGACCCAGTATAAGGAGGATAAGGAAGGAGATCTTGAAGGATCCCTCTTCGCTGCTGTCCCTTCCGCTCTCCCAGACTTTCATTTTGCCGTTGGAATCGATAAGAGGGAGCGAAAGCCTGACCGACTGCATCATATATGCCGCGGACTCTCTTTCGCGGTCACTCCCGCACTGCTCATTGTGCTTGAGAAGCAGCTTGTCTATCTCGTTTTCCAGTACGCGGATAGCCTTGTCTGCGGTGCCTGCGGCCGAGAGCGCGGTCAGCAGGCTGCTTTTATCTTTTTCCAGTAGATCTGTCATTTTCATAGTACATATACCCTTACGACGAAGTCGCTATATTTGATGAGAACATTATACGGCAAAGCGCCGCGCTGCCGCAAGAATGGCCAAATCAAAGAGGGCGCCGCGGCGCCCTCCGGAAGATCTTTTTACTGTATTATGTTGTTCTGTCCGTACACCAGGATGTAGGCTGCGATACAGACAGGGATCGCGCACATCACGTCGACAAACGAATGCTGTTTAACGAACATGACGGACAGGCAGATCATCACCACCGAGGCGACGACGAAGATCTTCCACCATTTGGATGCGTCCTTGTACTTGCACCATACCGTCGCTATGCCGATAGAGTATGCAACGTGCAGTGACGGGCAGACGCCTGTCGGTGTATCGACGGAGTAGATGAAGCTCATAAGGTCGCAGAAGAAGTTGTCATGCGGCATTACAGCGGGTCTCAGCATCTGCACGCTCGGGTACACTATGTAGACGAACATCGCAACAGCCTGGGTGATCATGATGAACACCTGCAGTTCCTTAAACTTTCTGATGTCATACAGCAGAAAGTATCCGAGAGAGATGACTATGAGCACGTACCAGAAGCAGTAAAAGAGAAGGAAGTACTCATTGAAAGGTATCATGTCATCGACCGGCGAGTGCACCACGTGGCAGGCGGAGACCGGAATAAGATTTTCTGTTATGAAAAACAGAACAAAGTATACCAGCCAGCCGCTCAGCAGCTTGAGGTGCTGGTATCTCGGTTGGTTGATAGCTGATAATCTGAATTTACTGTAGTCCCGTACGGGCTTTCTAAGCCCAAGTACATGAGTAAGAAATTCCATTTGAGTCAAACTCCTTGGTTATCGATTTGTTTGAAGGGTATTCACTCTTTGGTATATTCGGATACGGAACGACTTTGTGTTCCGGAAGATCCCTGGCTATAGCGGTCACGGCGTCCATCATTTCCCTGCTTATCCTTGCGCGCTCCTCTTCTGCCGGCGCAGATGAGTCATAGCGTACAGGCTTGCCGAAGTATACGGACTTGAGAGCGGGAGCTGTGTACATCGGGACAAAGCTCGGCTCTTCCTTATATCTCTTGTAATACATGCGGGCAACGTCAACAAAGTTCTCCTGGAACTCGCACACTATGTTGTTGTGCGGCACGTCGTGCTCCGGAAGTATGACGACGCGTGTTCCGGACCGCATTTCTCTGACGGTCGAGCGGAAAGTGCCCATGATCCTCGAATCGTGATATACGCCTATGCAGTCCGCATTGTTGAAAATGCAGTACGCAGGCAGCGCGATAAGATACGAGAGGATCTTAAAAAACCATTTTATATAAGCGGGCTTGCAGCCCCAGAAATCTCTGTATGAATACGGCGGGATCTCTCTGAGATGCATCATCTCTCCCGCGGTCCATGTCTTGTGTTTCCCCGGAAAGTACAGTTCGCATGCGATAGGCGCGTTCATCTTTGCGTGGTTGCCGACTATGATGACCGGGCCGTCCGGTATGTTCCCGGCTCCGATGAACTCAGTCTTCGGATAGAAGATGCGGACCAGAAGCTTTATGAAGCGGAAAACAAGATCTGTTATCCTGTCTTTCATGTCCTAATACTCCACTTTCTCGCCCAGAGGTCTTTCAAGAAGTTCAGGCTCGCTGAGCAGCTTCTTAAGAAGCGCGATAGACCTGGAGCAGTAGTAGCCGTCGGAAATGCGTTCGTCGACGGTCAGACCTATCTCGACGCTCATGCGCATCTCGGTATTGCCTTCCGCATCCGTGAAAGGCCGTTTCTTCATATCTCCTATTATGCAGAAGAGCGAGGTCGTTCCCCAGTTTGTAAGGTGGTGGTAGCCTGCGTGCAGCTTTATTGAACCCAGGTTTGCCAGCACAACAGAAGACTGGAACGGATCAGTAGCAATGACCGACTGAGGCATCATGCCGTGGCGGTCAAGGAATCTGGCGCCTGCTCCGAGCGCTTTCTTGAAAATAAGAGGAGTATGCTGGAGCAGGTCCATGCTTTCCGTCGACTGATCCTTGCCGTCTTTGCGGACGTAGGAAACCTGGCGGTAGATCTCGTTGTGGATATCATCAAGGGTGTCCTCCGGTTTGGAGTGGATGAATGCCAGGGCTTCTTCTCCGCTGTCCGAGAATATCTTCTTAATAGTGAAAGCCGCCGTAACTTCATTGCGCTGATACAGATTGTAATTTGCGTAGAAGCGGTTGAGCTGCGGCCTCAGGGTTATGGTCTTTAGAAGAGCCGTTACCATGATCTGGAAAAGATTGTACTTGTACTCATGACCTTCGGCATTCTTCTTTTCGAGATATGCCATCACATTGGTGAGGTCGATAGTTTCCGACATGAAAGCTTCGTTGTCACAACGGTTAGGGTACATCAGAGGCATTATGAAATGCATGGAGTCAATGTCCCTTACAAGCTTTGCGTCGCGTCTGTCGCCCCAGCGTCTTCTGTCTGCTTTATTTCTCATGACCTGTGTTCTTAAGCCCTTTCTTTGCTGTATTTTCCGATATTTCTCAGGACGCGAACCATTATACTTAATAGAAAAATGTGATACAATTATTTCGTATTTATCTGAAACAGTGAGGTCAAAATATGTATCACATCAAGAACGACAAAAGGTGCATAAAGTCAGCGGCGCGGATAGGAGAGGCATTAAGGGAGCTTCTGACTGAAAAGCCGCTCAGCGAGATAACTGTCACTGACATACAGAAGAGGTCAGGCACCGGGCGGTCTACGTTTTACAGGCTGTTCGACAATACGGACGATGTGCTCCTTTATCTTGTCGAAGGGGAATTCCTTGACATGGTGAATGATTACAGGGAAATGGACTGGACCGACTTCACGGAGCACCTCATACGCAGCATAATGTCGGAGAGCCGCGTCATACTCAATGTGACTTCTTCGGGCAAGATGCATGTAATATCCAGAGCGCTCAGAAATGATCTCACGCAGGTGGCCGAAGCGGACAGCTATAAGTTTGATAATCTGTCAAGATATATGATCGCGGTCTTCATAGGAGGATGCATTTCGCTGGTGACCATATGGGATGAGACCGGAAGGGAAGAATCCGTGGATGAGCTTGCGAGAATGATGAGAAAGGCGTTCGATTACAAGGCAATAGAGGAGATACTTACAAGACCTGCTAAGCAGGAAAGGAAAGGCGACGGCAGGCAGTGAACAGATCGGCAGAAGTACAGAAGGAAAAAACAAGCGGCAGCAGATACGGAAGTGTGCTGCAGAAGCTGGCTCTTGTCATATGGGTCGCCCTCATAGTATTTGCGTTTATAAACCGGGATAAGATAACGCCTGAAGCTATTGCTTCGTATGAACCGCAGAACCTGCTGCTGGCAGTGCTCATGATGATGGGGCTGTTTGCACTTAAGACTCTGTCTGTAGTCTTCTATTCGGGACTTCTGTTCACGGTATCCGGGATGCTCTTTGATCTCCCGGTGGCTATAGCCGTTAATATTGCCGGAGCACTGGTGATGCTCCTTGAAGGATACGGGATCGGACGCATGGGAGGCCAGCAGCTGGTCGAAGACCTCTCGAAAAAGTATCCGAAGTTTGGTGAGTTCACGGGACTGAAGGATTCCAACCCATTCCTGTTCGCGCTGCTTATAAGGACGCTCAAGGTGGTAAACTATGACCTCGGCAGTATGTATATGGGAGCTTCGGGAGTGAAGCTGCTGCCGTATCTGGGCGGCAGTCTCACCGCGCTGCTTCCCGAACTGACACTATTTGCGCTGGCAGGGAGCGGGATAAGCAACATGAACGCGATTCCTGCGGTATATGCCGCTATTCTGTATGTCATCATGACGGCAGGTTCGATCCTTATACTCAGGCACATGATGAAGACCAAAAACTATCAGGAACAAAAGTGATCTTTTGTGTACCGCACGGTCGCCGAATATGGTAAACTCACATAGTGAATCAAGACGATCAAAAAGATAAAACATAAAAAAGGAAGAAGGAAGAGATACTAATGGCAAAAAACAGATACGGAAAAATGCAGGGAAACATGCAGTATAACCGTCCGTCCGGCGGCTATCAGAAGAACCTCTACAAGCAGCAGCTGAATACACAGGGCATCAAGGCGCCAAAGACTCTCGATCAGAAGAAGTTCAGAAATATCGCCATCGCAGCGGGAGTCGTATGGCTGCTTGCATCGATACTGCTTATCATGAAGCTCAGATGGTGGGGACTTCTTATTGCCCTGCTGATCGGAGTTGCAGTTGTAGGCGGAGGATACATCTTCCTGCAGAAGAAGGAAAGAGAGATAATCGGCTACTATAAAAAGATCGGCATGACAGAAGAGATGTACATCAAGGAGCTTAAGAAGAGAAACGCCGACAAGAAGCAGATAGACGCCGTAAGAAAGACCTGGAAGAAAGTGCAGGCAGAGCCGGTAGTCGGACCTGCAAGCGGCAAGAAAAAGAAATAGCTGACACCGGGGACGATTCTGGCTGTCAACAATAAAGATGCCGACAATAAAGACCCCGCACATCAGTGCGGGGTCTGTTTATTTGTCTTTCGACGTATTGACTGATGAATATCAGCGTCAGACTACTTTCCCTTTGCAGCCTTCTTTGCAGCCTTTGCTGCTTCGAGTCCGTCGTCGTATGCGCCTGATGTCTTTCTGTCCCAGAAGTCCTTTGTCTCTTTGGCAACGATTCCTGAGAGAGCGAAGAGAGCAACCAGGTTAGGGAATGCCATAAGACCGTTCATGAGGTCGGCGAAGTCCCAAACAACTCCGAGAGGCAGGAAAGGTCCGATAGCTACAGCGGCTACATACAGCCATCTGTAAGCTCTGATAGCACCCTTGTTGCCGTTTGTCAGATAGTCGAAGCATCTCTCAGCGTAGTAGTCCCAACCGAGGATAGTCGAGAATGCGAAGAGAGCGAGGCATGTAGCGAGGATGATGAATCCTACGATCTCAGGCCATGGGAATCCATTACCAAATGCCCACATTGTAACTTCTACGCCCTCGAGACCCTGCTCATGAGCACCTGTCATGACTACGCAGAGACCTGTCATTGTGCAGATAACGATAGTATCGAGGAATGTACCTGTCGAGGATACCATGCCCTGACGTACGCACTCCTTAGTCTGTGCAGCAGCAGCAGCGATAGGTGCCGAACCGAGACCGGCCTCGTTCGAGAAGATACCTCTCGCAACACCCTTCTGCAGTGCCAGGAGGAATGCTCCCATTGCTCCGCCTGCAGCAGCTCTGAGTCCGAATGCTCCTGCAACTACCTCAACGATAGCGTGGCCGAGGTTTCCGATGTTGAAGAAGAATACCAGGAGAGCCGATACTACGTAGATGACCATCATTGCAGGTACGATCCTCTCAGTTACCTGAGCGATTCTCTCGATACCGCCTACGATTACAGCGATCGTTCCGGCTGTGATGATGATCGTAGCGATGACTTTTACCCATGTAGCATCCTGTCCGAATGCTGTGAATGCGACCTTTGTAGCGCCGAGTGAGTCACCGACCTTGGAGATGGCGTTTACGATACCGTTAACCTGTGTGGATGTTCCGATACCGAGAGCTCCGGCGAGAGCTCCGAAGAGAGCGAACATCTTGCCGAGCCATTTCCACTTAGGACCCATACCTTTTTCAATGTAGTAGAAAGGTCCGCCGAGGATCGAGCCATCGTCCTTAACGTGTCTGTACTTAACAGCAAGAACACCCTCTGCGTATTTTGTAGCGATTCCGAAGAATGCCGCAAACTCCATCCAGAACAGAGCTCCAGGTCCGCCTGCCATGATAGCTGTGGATACACCTACGATGTTACCCGTACCTACTGTGGCAGCGAGAGCTGTTGTCAGAGCTCCGAAGCTGGATACGTCGCCCTCAGCGCCTTCCTCGTTGGTAACTGCGTACCTGAGGGATGTGCCGAGCCTTCTCTGAGGATGGAACTTGGTGCGTACAGACAGGAGAATACCGACTACGATGATGAGAACCATCATGACGGTACCCCAGACTAGTCCGTCCAGGTAGCTGATTAATTCACCAATGCTCATAAATACCTCCTTACAAACTCCAATAACATATTAAGAGATTGGTCGTACATGTCCGGGTCCATGAAAAGCAGAACACATAAATCCGGATTTATACATATAAATTCTAATGTGTTGGTTTTGTGATGTCAAACATAAACATCGTCAATAAATTGTCACTTTTCACTTGTCCGTCACAAATCACTGATATTTCAAGGCTTTGATATTTCAACGCTTTTATTAAGTTTTTTTTAGAAACAAATTGTTTACGGACTGGCGATAGTGATAGAATAACTCAGTTATCTGCGGGATGAGGCCGGGGCATCGGAATACGATGCCCGCACCTGATCCCACCGGTCGCAAAAAGGCATGCCGCAAGGCATATTTTTCACCATGTGAACGGAGGGAAAAGAGAAAATGGAAGAAGGATACAGACCGTATCTTGAAAGCACAGAAGAAGTGCTTTCAAAAGCGGACTCCTCGGAAAAGGGTCTGCACGCGGCGGAAGCATCCGCCAGGCTCACCAAATACGGGCCAAACAAACTTATCGAAGCAAAAAAGAGAAGCAGCATTGCAAGGTTCTTTGACCAGATGAAGGATCCGATGATCCTCATCCTTCTCGCGGCTGCCGCTCTGTCGCTCATCACATCGCTGTACCAGCACGAGAACCCGTCGGATGTCTTCATTATATTATTCGTTGTAGTTCTCAACTCCGTGCTCGGAGTGATCCAGGAGAACAAGGCCGAAGAAGCCATCGCAGCTCTCAAGGAGATGACCGCGGCAAAGTCGAAGGTGCTGCGTGACGGACAGATCGTCACTATCGAGAGCGCCGGACTCGTCCCGGGAGACGTAGTGGTGCTCGAAGCAGGCGACAGCATACCGGCTGACGGCCGCATCATAGAAGAAGCCTCTATGAAGGTCGAAGAAGCCGCACTTACCGGAGAATCGGTGCCTGTCACAAAAACAGCTGAGGCCATGGAGATCTCCGAGGGAGCAAAGGATGTGGCTCTCGCCGACAGACGCAATATGGTATACATGGGCAGCACTGTCGTTTACGGCAGAGGCAAGGCCGTCATAACCGGAACGGGAATGGATACCGAGATGGGAAAGATCGCCGACGCGCTCGCCCAGGCAGAGGAAGAGCTCACGCCGCTTCAGATAAAGCTGGCGCAGCTTTCGAAGATCCTCACAAAGCTGGTCCTCGGCATCTGCCTCTTTATCTTTGTGCTCGGAGTGATCAAGGCGGGCCGCCTCAGCATGGATGTCATGATCGACACCTTCATGCTGGCTATCTCGCTGGCCGTTGCCGCGATACCGGAGGGACTTGTAGCTGTAGTTACGATAGTCCTCTCGATCGGCGTCACAAAGATGTCGCACAGGAATGCGGTCATAAGGCGCCTTACCGCGGTAGAGACGCTGGGCTGTGCCCAGATAATCTGCTCTGACAAGACAGGAACACTTACGCAGAACAAAATGACGGTAGTGGACTACGCAGGCCACGACAGAGACCTGCTGGCTGCCGGAATGGCGCTTTGCTGCGATGCGGAGCTTAAGATAACAGACGGAACCGAAGAGGTCGTGGGCGAGCCTACAGAGGCTGCTCTTGTAGCATACTCATCTGTACAGAATCTGCCGAAGACCGAACTCGTAAAACTCTTCCCTCGTGTGGGGGAGGCTCCTTTCGACTCGGGCCGCAAGATGATGTCCACTGTTCACAAGAACAATGACATGGACGCTCCTGCAGGACTCGATACAGAACTCGATAAGCTCATCGCCAGGTCGGAGTACGTACAGTTCACAAAGGGTGCACCTGATGTAGTGCTGAGACATTGCTCTCATATACTCACAGACCACGGCATCGAGCCTATAACGGAAGACCTAGCCGCAAACGTAAAGAGAGACAACGCGAGAATGGCCGGAAAGGCCCTGAGAGTGCTTTCACTCGCAGCACGCGTCTACCATGAGAGACCGACCGACTTCTCTGATGAGGCTCTCGAGCAGGAACTCATCTTTGTAGGACTCACGGGAATGATCGACCCTATAAGGCCTGAGGTAAAGGCTGCTGTCGCGGAGTGCCGCACGGCAGGCATCAGACCTATCATGATCACCGGCGACCAGCTCGACACAGCCGTAGCCATCGGCAAAGACCTCGGCATCATTGAAAGCGCTGATGACGCCATCCTTGGTGCAGCTCTTGATGACATGAGCGATGAAGAGCTCCTCAACAAGGTTGGCACATACTCCGTTTACGCGAGGGTGCAGCCTGAGCATAAGGTAAGGATAGTTAAGGCATGGCGCGCCAGACAGATGGTCACAGCCATGACGGGAGACGGAGTCAACGACGCACCGGCTATCAAGTCGGCGGATATCGGCGTCGGCATGGGCATCACCGGAACGGATGTAACAAAGAATGTTGCAGATATGATCCTGGCTGACGACAACTTTGCGACGATAGTATCGGCTGTCGAAGAAGGCCGCAGGATCTACGCAAATATCAGGAAATGCATACAGTTCCTGCTTGCCACAAACATAAGTGAGGTGCTGTCGATACTCATCGCGACTATCCTCAACTTCACGATCCTGAAGCCGGCTCACCTGCTCTGGATCAACCTCATCACAGATTCGCTTCCTGCTCTTGCCCTCGGAATGGAAGAGGGCGAAGGCGATGCCATGAGGCAGCAGCCGAGAAGCGCGCGCGAAGGAGTGTTCGCGGGCGGAATGGACAGGGACATCCTGTACCAGGGAGCTGCCACAACATTGCTCGTTCTTATCGCATACTTTGTGGGCGAATTTATTGAGACCGGCCAGTGGCATATAGTTGCAAGCGATGACGGTATCACGATGGCATTCCTCACTATGTCGATGTGCGAGATTTTCCACTCGTTCAACATGAGATCGCGCAGACAGTCCATCTTTACTCTCTCGAGGCAGAACCTCTGGCTCTGGGGATCGGCGGCAATGGCCCTGCTCCTCACATCCGTGGTCATCGAGATACCTGCTCTGGCAGCGCTGTTTGAGTTTACGCCTATCAGCTTCAAAGAGTATGGCATTGCCATGGGTCTTGCGATACTCATAATACCTATCGTTGAAATTGTAAAGGCATTCCAGCGCGCGGCGGCAAGACGCAAGGGCGAGGAGCTGCGCAGCTGATATACAGTTAATGGAAGAAAAGAAGATCAACACGGAAGAAAACAGCAATAATATGCAGAAGCGCGATTCGGACAGGCTCGGCACCGAGCCCGTCCATTCGCTTTTGCTGAAGATGTCGGCGCCTCTCATGGTGTCGATGTTTGTAATGGCTCTGTACAATATCGTAGATTCCATCTTTCTCGGAATGTACAGCACGGACGCACTGACTGCCGTCTCCTACTGCTTTCCGTTCCAGAACCTGAATGCGGCATTCGGTATCGGAACGGCTGTCGGCATGAGCGCTCTGCTTTCCAGATATCTCGGAGCCAGGGAATACGACAGGGCAGACAAGGTTGCGCACAACGGTTTCATTCTTGTTGCCATAAACTACACTATATTCTTTATTGTCGGATGCCTCGCCGGCCCTATTATGAGGCTGATGACATCCGACAGCACCAACGCGCAGATAATCGCCGACGGAACGATATACCTCAGGATAACCCAGTGGCTCTCGTTCGCCCCTATGATACAGTCCATGTTTGAGAGACTGCTTCAGGGAACCGGCAAGACAAAATACATATTCTACATGCAGGTCGCAGGCACGCTGTTCAATGCAGTGGTAGACCCTATACTTATTTTCGGCCTCTTCGGACTCCCGAGGATGGGAGCAAAGGGAGCGGCTCTCGCCACCGTGTTCGGACAGCTTTTCGGCTGCGTGCTCGGACACATTTTCAATAAGAAGTACAATAAGGAAGTCGATCTTCATATCAGCAAGATAAGACCGCACCTTCGCACCATGAGGGAGATCTACAGGATCGCCATTCCTTCGATAGTGCTGCAGGCCATGGGCGCCGTGATGAACTTCAGCCTCAACAAGATCCTTTCGATGTTCTCAGACCTGGCGGTCACGACCTTCGGAGTTTATTTCAAGCTGCAGAGCTTCGTATTCATGCCTATCTTTGGCATGAACAACGGATCGGTGCCTATCATCGCGTACAACTACGGAGCTGACAGGCGCGACAGGCTTGAGCATACGATGAGCCTCGGAGTCAGATACGGCGTAGGGGTCATGTCGGTCGGCACGCTCATCTTCTGGCTCTTCCCAGAGCAGCTGATGGCGCTCTTCAGCGCACCGCCGGAGATGGTCTCGATGGGTATCGTCGCTCTTCACATCATGTCGCTAAACTTCCCGTTCGCGGGCTTCTGCATCATGAGAGGCGCAGCCTTCCAGGCGCTTGGAAAGAGCGTGTACAGCATGAACATCTCGATCATGAGGCAGCTGATCGTCATAATACCGTGTGCGTACATCTTCGCGAAGATAGGCGGAGTGGACATGGTATGGTGGGCATTCCCGCTTGCAGAGATCGTTGGTGTTACAATGTCGATAATCTATACTAAGCGCATAAGAAAGACTATAATAAGTAAAATGACACCGCGGGATGCAGAGGGAAACGCTCTGCAGACGGAAGCATCCGTACAGTAACGGCTTATGGAAGAAAGATCTGCCAAAGAGCTCAAAAACGAATACAGAAAGCAGGCGCGCGAAAAACTGGCAGCCCTGACGGAAGAATACAGAAACGGCGCTTCGGCAGCGATAGCTTTGAATGCGCTCAACATTCCTGAGATGAAAGAGAGCAAAAGGGCAGGATTCCTCGGATTGGGAAAAACCGAAAAAACCGTGCTTGCCTATTTCTCGGTCGGAAGCGAACCGTCCACGCTGGCGGTCATAAGCGAGCTTCTGAAGTCCGGCAAAAGAGTCTGCCTGCCGCTTTGCATCGATCTCGATGAAGAAGGACACAGAACGGACACCGTAGAAGCGATGGAAGCGAGACAGATCACGGGCTTTGATGATCTCGTTCCCGGAGCTTACGGGATACCTGCGCCAAAGGCAGATACAGTGCCCGTACCGCCTGAAGAGATAGATATAATCATACTGCCGTGCATATCGTGCGACAGGGAGTGCAACAGGATAGGACACGGCGCGGGATACTACGACAAATTCCTCAGCAAGACAGGAAAGGATTGCTTCACCATGGCGCTCTGCTATGAAGAGGCGATGCTTGACGATATACCGACCGAGCCGCATGACATGCCGGTCGACGCAGTAGTGACAGAGAAGATGGTCTACCGATGGCGTCCTTAAGGGGCACCGGGCCGGAAGTAGCCCGGATGAAAGGACACATCACAGACTGACAGTGCCGCAAAGCGGACGGGAATATATTAAAAGGAAAAGGAAGGACAATAATGGCTGAACAGAAGAAAAAGATAATGCTCACAGGCGACAGACCTACGGGCAGACTGCACATAGGACATTACGTAGGATCACTCAGACAGAGACTCGAGCTTCAGGACGATCCGAGCTATGAAAAAGTATTCGTCATGATCGCTGATGCTCAGGCGCTGACCGACAACTTCGACAATCCTGCGAAGGTAAGGGAAAGCGTTTTCCAGGTAGCGCTCGACTATCTCTCGGTAGGACTTGATCCTGCGAAGACTCACATGTTTATCCAGTCAGAGGTGCCGCAGCTGCACGAGCTGACCGTATACTATATGAACCTCGTTACGGTAAGCAGGGTGCAGAGAAACCCGACCGTAAAGTCCGAGCTCAAGCTGAGAGGCTTTGAGGGCGAGAGCGTACCGGTAGGATTCTTTACATATCCTATCAGCCAGGCCAGCGATATCACTGCATTCAAGGCAACTATCGTTCCGGTCGGCGAGGACCAGGAGCCTATGCTCGAGCAGTGCAGAGAGATCGTAAGAAGCTTCAACAGGCTGTACGGCAAGGAAGTACTGGTAGAGCCTGAGATCTATCTGCCATCCAACCAGGCATGCCTCAGACTCCCGGGCACAGACGGACAGGCAAAGATGTCCAAGTCGCTCGGAAACACCATCTACCTTTCGGACGACGAGGAGACACTGCGCAAGAAGGTAATGTCGATGTTCACAGACCCGGGACACCTCAGGGTAGAGGATCCGGGTAAGATCGAGGGCAACACGGTATTCACATACCTCGACGCGTTCGTCAAGGAAGACTCCTTCGAGAAGTTCCTGCCTGAGTACAAGGACCTCGACGAGCTGAAGGCTCACTACCAGAGAGGCGGACTCGGCGACGTAAAGGTGAAGAAGTTCCTCTTCGCAGTCCTGAATGAGTTCCTGACTCCTATCAGGGAAAGAAGAGCGTACTTTGAGGCTCACCCTGAAGAGGTGATCGCGGCTCTGACCGAGGGTACCGAGGAGGCCAGAAAGACGGCGGCAGCAACTCTTGCCGATGTCAAGGAAGCCATGCAGATCGACTACTTCGAGAGATGGGAGAGAGAGTACAAATAGCGAAAGGCCATGAGGCTGTTGCCAACATGGACCGTAAGAAAAGATTCAAATATGTGCTTATAGCTGAGGGCGCCTTGATAGGTCTTATCACCGGCGCTCTTGTTTCGGTATTCAGACTGATGCTGAGCGGAGCTGATGTGCTGCGCGGAAGGCTGGCTGACTATGTGCACAGCGGCGGAGCGACAGCCGCGCTTGTTTGTGCGCTCATACTTTTCGCGATCGCGATAGCGGTGACATGCCTGCTCGGATGGGAGCCGGATATCGCGGGCTCGGGCATACCGCAGGCAGAGGCCGAACTCAGAGGGCAGAAGGATATGAAATGGTGGCGTGTCATTGCCGCAAAGATGGCAGGCTGCGCGCTGGCTATAGGCGGCGGGCTCGCGCTTGGCCGGGAGGGGCCGAGCATTCAGCTCGGCTCGATGGTCGGCAAGGGATTCGCGAGGGCCGGCCATCGCCTGCTCACCGAGGAGCGCCTTCTTATAACATGCGGAGCGGGAGCAGGCCTCTCGGCCGCTTTCGGAGCGCCGCTCGCGGGCGCTCTCTTCAGCCTTGAAGAGTTACACAGGAATTTCTCCGCAGAGGTACTTCTGACCACTATGGCGGCATCTGTTGCCGGCGATTTTGTGGCCGCAAATGTGCTTGGGCTCGAACCGGTATTCGGGCTCGAGATTTGGCACGGTCTGCCTCTGTCGCTTTACTGGGCGGTAGCGCTGCTCGGTTTGGTGCTCGGACTTCTGGGTGCTGTATATAACAGAAGCATAGAATTTATGCAGAACGGCTTTGAGCGCCTGGGAAAAGCCTTCGGAGCATTTGGCTGCAGACTGCTCGGAAAGAATGAGAGCGTCATCAAGGACGGGCTTCACCCTACCATCCTTGCATCGCGCCTCGCAAGGGGCGGCAGGATGCTCGGAGTGTTCTTCCTCGCTTACCTCCTCTTCTTCGTATATCCGGAGGCACTCGGAAGCGGCGGCGCGCTCGTCGGCAGGATAAGCCGCGGCGAATTCGCGCTCGGCGCCCTCGCCATACTCCTCATGATCAAATTCGTATTCTCGACGGCAAGCTTCGGCTCGGGCGCGCCCGGCGGCATATTCCTGCCGCTCCTGGTGCTCGGCGCGGTCACGGGCGGTCTCTTCTGCAGGCTGCTCGGCGCGGCCGGCATAGATCAGAGCTATATTGGAGCCTTTGTCGTCATATCAATGGCCGGCGCCTTCGCAGCCATAGTCAGGGCGCCCGTGACAGGCGTGGTCCTGATCACAGAGATGACAGGTGACTTTACCTCGCTGCTGCCGCTCGTGCTCACTTCGCTTATTGCCTATGTGACAGCTGAGGCTCTGGGAACAAAACCTATATATACCCAGCTTCTGGAAAGAAGCAGCAAAAGCAGAAGCGCCGCTGCCGCAAGGACGGGCAGCTATATGGGCGCGCTGTCTGCGCTCCGCGACAGAAAGACAGTGATAGAGGCAGAAGTGGATGTGGGCTCACGGATGGACGGCGGGCATGTATCCGATTTCGGCCTTCCTCTCGGCACGCTCATCGTGTCGGTCACGCGCGGAGGTGTAGAGATAATCCCTGACGGCAATACCATCCTAAGAGCAGGAGATGAGCTTGAGATACTCACAAGGGAGAGCGATCTTCAGGATGTCGAGAGCATGATAGACGACGCCTGCCGCGTTATTACAAACTGAACGCAGAAAATTGGTAAACAATCTTCACAGATTCATCGAATTTCGAAACTGATACGGTGCTACAATTCCTTTGTACGGTCAGATGCATTCATCATAAAGTGTTAAGAGCGCGGCGCTGCATGCGCACACGGCATCGGGATAAAGTATCATGATCAGAAGAGTTACAGGAATATATTACAGCCCTGTCGGAGGCACGGCCATAATGACCGAGAGGCTGGCAAGGAGAATAGGAAAGCTTCTCAGTGACAGCAGCTCTGAAGAGATAAGCGTCGAGTGCTGCGATCTGCTGAGGGACGATTTGTCCGGCATGACCATAGATGACGAGACCATCGTCGTCATCGGCATGCCTGTTTATGTGGGAAAAATTCCTCTGCCTGCTATAGAAGCTATAGAGCAGATAAGTGGGAACGGCGCGATGACTGTAGCTGCGGTCTCGTATGGCGGCAGGTCGTACGGGAATGCGCTCTTCGAACTCAAGACTATAGCTGAGGATCTCGGATTCAAACTGGTAGGTGCCGGAGCGTTCCTCATAAGCTACATGGCGATACGTGGAAGCTCCAACAGCATGAATCCGTCCCTTGATCTTGATTCCATGGGGGATTTCAGCCGCGCAGTATCAGATAAGATCAAAAGGCTTTCAGGCACTGAGATAGAAGAATTCAGGATGAAGCCTGCGCCTGTGGAGGTAAACGGCAGGATGCCTGTCCACAAGATAAGCAGACTTTCACCGAGGGCTGCGGAGATAGCGCAGAAGGTCTTTGAAAGAATAAGCCTGGTGCGCAGAAGTTCGGAGTGGTTCCTCTAGATTGTATACAAAACACCTTTAAATAGGGCAAAAATAGCATATGATGTGCTGTGGCTCGGTATCTGGCATATATGGACGTCTTCACAAAGGAAGACGTCTTTTTTATGTTAAAAAACAGCAAAATACCAGTAAATTCAACAAAAACAAGAGCGCTTCCGATTGACGGGAATACTGCTTTTAGACTAAAATACATGTATACATTTTGCGGCACATAAGAGAGTTTTATCACTGCCGCAATAAGGAATATTGGAGACAATACTATGAAAACAATGAACGAAACAGAAAAAAACTCGACAAGAAGGACCAGGATAAACGAGAAGACAAACCTGCTCGAGATGGAAAACTACCATTATGAGGTGCAGGACATTCCTGATCCTAATCTCCTGCGCGAGTTTTTCGGATACACCGAGGTACCGAAGGTAGGCTTCAACTTCAGGACCAGCCCGATCGGCATGCCGCAGCAGGTGCTCATCACCGACTCGACATTCCGCGACGGCCAGCAGTCCAGAGAGCCTTACACCACCAAGCAGATCACAGATATCTTCCAGATGCTGTCTAAGCTGTCGGGCCCTAAGGGCATCATCAGGCAGACAGAGTTCTTCACATACTCGGACAGAGACAAGGAAGCCATCAGGGCATGCCAGGATCTCGGGCTTGAGTTCCCGCAGATAACGACGTGGATACGCGCCAAGAAAGAGGACTTCAAAATAGTCAAGGAGATGGGCGTGAAGGAGACGGGCATCCTCACAAGCTGCTCCGACTACCACATCTTCTACAAGCTCGGCATGACAAGACGCCAGGCGATGGATCACTATCTTTCGGTCGTGTATGACGCGTTTGAGGCCGGCATCACACCGCGCTGCCACCTTGAGGACATCACGAGGGCGGACTTCTACGGATTCGTCGTACCTTTCGTGAGCGCGATACAGGAGATGGCACGCGAGGCCGGAATGCCTGCCAAGATAAGAGTCTGCGACACCATGGGCTTCGGAGTGCCTTATCCGGGAGTAGCTCTCCCGAGGTCGGTCGCCGGGATCATCTACGGACTTCACGAGTACGCGGGAGTTCCGAGTGAATGCCTTGAGTGGCACGGACATAACGACTTCTACAAGGCGGTGTCCAACGCGGCGACGGCATGGCTTTACGGCTGCGGAGCGGTCAACTGCACACTCTTCGGCATAGGCGAGAGAACGGGCAATATCCCGCTCGAGGCGATGGTCTTCGAATATGCGCAGCTCAAGGGAACTCTCGACGGAATGGATACCACGGTCATCACTGACCTCGCAAGGTACTATGAGCAGAAGGTGGGCTACCAGCTGCCTCCTCAGACACCGTTTGCAGGCTCCAACTTCAATGTAACCAGAGCGGGCATCCACGCGGACGGACTTCTGAAGAACGAGGAGATCTACAATATCTTCGACACAGAGAAGTTCCTCAAGAGGCCGCCGCTTGTCAACATAAGCCAGAGCT
This sequence comes from uncultured Eubacteriales bacterium, assembly GCA_902778585.1. Classification (GTDB taxonomy): domain Bacteria; phylum Bacillota; class Clostridia; order Peptostreptococcales; family Anaerovoracaceae; genus Crickella. The sequence goes on from CACYYD010000009.1 coordinate 52,086, forward strand.
CGGGAGCAGCCGGCATCGCACACTGGCTCAACACCAGCTACGGACTCAAAAACGACAAGATGGTCGACAAGCACAGCGCCGTAGTCATCTACATAAAGAACTGGGTCGACTCAGAATACGAGTCGGGCCGTGTTGCCGAGATAGGCGCAGACGAGATATACAACAAGGTCAACGAATTCACGACCATGCAGCAGTAGGAGAACAGAAATGGGACAGACGATAGCACAGAAGATAATAGCCGCACATCTTTTGAGCGGTGAGATGATAAAGGGCAGCGAGATAGGGCTCAGGATAGACCAGACCCTTACGCAGGACGCGACGGGCACGATGGCTTACCTCGAGTTCGAAGCAATAGGCATACCGCGCGTAAAGACTGAGCGCTCGGTCGCATACATCGATCACAATACGCTGCAGTCGGGCTTCATGAACGCTGACGACCACAGATACATACAGACGGTCGCCGCGAAGCACGGCATATGGTTCTCGAGACCGGGAAACGGTATCTGCCATCAGGTGCATTACGAGAGATTCGGTGTCCCGGGCAAGACCCTCATCGGTTCTGACTCGCACACACCTACCGGAGGCGGACTCGGAATGCTGGCCATGGGAGCCGGCGGAATGGACGTTGCCGTAGCAATGGGCGGAGGTGCCTATTACATCCCGATGCCGGGAATGATAAAAGTGGAACTCAGCGGACGCCTCGGAGGCGGAGCCAGCGCCAAGGATGTCATCCTTGAGGTGCTGAGACAGCTCTCCGTAAAGGGCGGAGTCGGATACATCGTGGAGTATGCAGGACCTGGAGTAGAGACTCTCAGCGTGCCTGAGCGCTGCACCATCACAAACATGGGCGCCGAACTCGGCGCAACTACATCGATATTCCCGAGCGACGAGATCACGCGCAGCTTCCTCGAGGCGCAGAGCAGAGGATCCGACTGGATTCCGCTCGCAAGCGACCCGGATGCTGAGTATGACAAGGTCATAAGCGTCGATCTTTCGGCTCTGAGACCTCTCGCGGCATGTCCGCACAGCCCTGACAACGTAAAGCCTGTAAGCGAGCTTTCGGATATAAAGGTGGACCAGGTCTGCATAGGATCGTGCACCAACTCGTCGCTCACGGACATGCTCAAGGCGGCATCGATGCTGAAGGGCCGCAAGATAGCGGACAGCGTGAGCCTCTCGATCTCGCCGGGCTCGAGGCAGGTCTTCTCGATGCTCGCAGAATGCGGAGCTCTTACAGACCTTATCGACGCGGGGGCAAGAGTTCTGGAGTGCGCATGCGGACCGTGCATAGGAATGGGATTCTCGCCTAATTCAGGCGGCGTGTCGCTCCGTACATTCAACAGGAACTTCCTCGGACGCTCCGGAACAAAGGACGGACAGGTCTACCTCGTCTCGCCTGAGACAGCGGCAGCTTCGGCTCTTACCGGATACATAACGGATCCGTCAAAGGCCGGAAGCGACCCTGCGGTACCGGCGGCAGACATCTCGATATATGACGTGCCTGAGAAATTCAGGATAAACGACAGCGGAGTCATCGCGCCTCTCGATGAAGAGGCGGCAAAGGATGCCGAAGTCGTGAAGGGACCTAACATCAAACCTTTCCCTGAGACTTATCCGCTCGAGGACAGCCTGGATGCGGAGGTGATCCTGAAGACAGGAGACAATATCACGACCGACCACATAATGCCGGCAGGATCAAAGATACTTCCGTACAGATCGAACATCCCGCATCTGTCGCAGTACTGCTTCGAAGTGGTAGACCCTGAGTTCCCTGAAAGAGCCAAGGCAGCCGGTAAGGGGATCATCGTAGGCGGACAGAACTACGGGCAGGGTTCGTCGAGAGAGCACGCGGCGCTCGTGCCGCTCTATCTTGGCATCAGAGCGGTCATAGCGAAGTCGTTCGCGCGCATACACGCGGCTAACCTGGTGAACGCGGGGATACTGCCTCTCATATTTGAGAACGAGGCGGACTATGACAGGATCGCCCAGGGCGACAGGCTCGAGCTTTCCGGCATACACGAAGGACTTAAGGCCGGAAAGATCACCGCGAAGGTGATAAGCGGCGGAGCGGTAAAAGCGGAGATCCCTCTCTGCATGGAGCTTGCCGGCAGGCAGAAAGAGATGCTGCTTGCAGGAGGCCTTCTGAAATATACAGCCGGGAAATAAAAAAGCGGAGCCATAAGGCTCCGCGGGATGACTTGCTGTCTACAGCGGAAGATGCGGTCTGAGACGCCTGGTAAGTACCACGGCGAGAACGATCTTCAGAGCATCCGGAATGATATACGGGATGACGCACCAGCCGAGAGCTGTAGCGAAACTGACCGGGTCGTTGCTTCTTGTATATACGAAGACGAACCATTCGGTACCGATCGCGTAGCAGACGAGAAGCCCTGCAGCCATCGAAAAGGCCAGTACAGGGACCGATCTGCCGTTCTTGTGCTCGATGAGCCACATGATGAGCGCGGTGAATATGAAGCCGAAGATGTATCCGCCCGTAGGTCCGACAAGATGGCCTATTCCGCCGGTGAATCCTGAGAATACCGGGAGCCCGATCGCTCCGAGAAGTATGTACAGGATGACGGCAATAGTGCTGCGCTTTCCTCCCAGGAGACCGGTGGTAAGGAATACCGCAAAGGTCTGAAGAGTGAAAGGCACAGTTGCCGGGATCGAGATCCATGAGCAGACCGCCATCAGGGCTGTGAACAATGCGATAAAAGCGATATCCGTCGTCGTAAGGGCGCTGGAATGCTGGTTCTGATTAACTGTATTCATGCATGCTCCTGTCGTGTATTGGTGTAATGAGTGCTCTCTTGTACCGATACGCGTATGATAATACATCGGGGATAGCAAGTCATTAAGAGCAGATAAAAAATGGAAAAAAGAACAAGAAGCAAAAGGGAGAACAAGCGGAATGGACAATGAGATCAGAAGACAGATAGACGAAGCGGCGGAGCAGCTGCGGGAGATGCTCATTGAGCAGTATGAAAGAAATGAGCGGCTCGCGGCGGCCGCGAAGCGGGCGGGCGGCGCCGGAGGTGACGCCGGTTGCGGAGATGCGGATAAAAAGACCGTTATAGGTCTTGCGCCGGGAGACGGGATAGGCCCTGTCATCATGGATGAGACAAAGGCTGTCCTGAAAATGCTGCTCAGGGATGAACTCGAAAGCGGCAGGGTGGAATTTAAGGAGATAACAGGCTTCACTCTCGAAGAGAGACTCGCCGCGGGCGAGACAGTCCCTAAAGGAGTGCTGGAGCAGATGGACTGCTGCGACGTCATCCTCAAAGGTCCTACGACAACTCCGAACGCTGCAATGGGCGGTAAGAATCTTGAGAGCGCAAATGTATTTCTGCGCAAGAGATTCGATCTTTTCGCGAACGTCAGACCTGTAAGCGTTCCTGAGGAAGGCATCGACTGGACATTCTACCGCGAGAACACAGAGGGCGAATACGCGCTCGGAAGCCGCGGCATAAGGCTCGGCAAGGAAGCCGGAGATGGGCTCTCGGTGGACTTCAAGGTCATCACGGGTGAGGGCACACGCAGGATAGCGAAGGCTGCCTTCGACTTTGCGAGAGCAAACGGAAAAAAGCGTGTCTCCATAGTCACCAAGGCCAATATTATGAAGAAGACCGACGGGGATTTCCAGACTATCTGCCTGGATGTTGCAAGAGATTACCCTGAGATAGAGACAGACACGTGGTTTGTGGATATAATGGCAGCGAACCTTGTGAATAAGGATATAAGAAGCGGCTTTGAGGTCTTTGTGCTGCCGAATCTCTACGGTGATATAATCACCGACGAGGCGGCCCAGATCCAGGGCGGAGTCGGCACCGCGGGTTCGGCAAACATCGGAACGGATATGGCAATGTTTGAGGCCATCCACGGATCGGCGCCTCGCATGGTCTCCGATGGCATAGCCCATCTCGCCAATCCGGCGAGCCTCATGACGGCCGCGGTAATGATGCTTCGTCACATAGGACTTACGGAAAAAGCGGCAGTCCTTGAGGCGGCCGTCAAAAAAGCGGACGACATGCTCGGCGCCCGCATGACCGGCCTTCCGGGCGGCGCAGGCTGTGCCGAATTTGCCGGCATAGTAAAAGAAAACATATAGAGAGGAAACAAGCAGCCGGATGCTTCAGAATTTTTTGATCTGCGTAAACGCCGTAGTACCTTCGGCGATCTATCTGGCAATAGGGATCATTCTTAAGCTTGCACATGTAGTAACGGATGAAGAGGTCCGCAAGTTTACCCATATGGTATTCGTGGCTCTTTATCCGTTTATAATGTTCGAGAATCTTTACGGAAAAAATATAGCCGAACACATGGACCTTAAACTCGGACTCTATGCGATCGGCTTTACCTTCCTGCAGTTTATGGTATCCTGGCTGTTCGTCTGCGGCATAGAAAAGGACAACTTTGAACGGGGCGCCATGATCCAGGCTCTCTACCGGAGCAATTACGTGCTGATGGGATTTCCTATCGCCATCAACCTCTTCGGCAAGGGCAACATCACGGCGGTAGCGATCATCATGATGCTGGTCGTCCCGTTCTACAACGTGTCTTCGGTGATAATCTTCGAAAACTTCCGCGGCGGAAAGGTACATGTAAAGGACATACTGAAGCGCATACTCACAAACCCTATCATCGACGGAGGTATCGCGGCCTTTGTCGTCATGATGCTTGGGATCGACCTGCCGGCGACTATAGAGACGACCGTGGGAGCGCTGTCTGACGCGACCGCGCCTATATCACTCATACTGCTCGGCGCTTCCCTTAACTTTGAAGGATTCAGCAGCGACAGAAAGCGCATCGCAATATGCGCCCTGGGCAAGCTGGTCATATTCCCGGCAATCGGCATAGCGGGAGCAGTCGCTCTCGGATTCAGAGACGTGCCGCTTATCGCCATCACACTCATGACGGCCGCGCCTGTAGCCCTGTCGTCGTACGCTATGGCGAGCTCCATGGGAGGCAACGGAAAACTCGCAGGAGAACTAGTAGTCATAACTACTTTAACTTCCTGCTTCACCATACCGGTATTTCTGTTTATACTTAAGACGAACGGCTTATTCTGAGCGTGAGAGGGGGAGAAATGGAAGGTCACAGGAACCTCAAGATCAAACAGCAGCTTCTTGAACATGAAAAGATCAGCTATGCGAGCGACCACATCGATCTGCCGGAGGGCGGCATCGACTGCGGCGAAGGCTGCAATCCTTATGGATTCCCGCCTGAATGCGCCGAAGTTTTCAGAAACTTCGATCCTGCCCGAATGGGTCCTTATCCTCACAGCCAGGCGCTGTACGATGCCATAATCAGGTACTGGAAGCGCCAGTGCAACATCGAGAGGGAAAACATAGTGCTGGCTGACGGCAGCATAAACGCGCTGTATATCATCAACAATATGTTCGATACACACAACGCGGTCGTCCTTGGCATTTCGCCTCAGTTTACGGACTACTACATGCATGCCGAGATGATAGGCATCAAGTACGCCCGTTACCAGCTCAAGAAGGAGCACAACTATAAATTCGATACCTACGAGTTCATGGCAATGCACAACATCGCCGGAGACTACGCGCAGGCATCGATGCCGGCAAGGGAATACAACTTCATTTACATAGACAACCCTAACAACCCGACCGGCCAGGTAATAGACTTAAAGGATATTGAGCGCATAGTCAAAGGCGCCAGAAAGAAGAACATCACCGTGATCGTCGATGAGGCCTACGGCGACTTCATGCCGAAGAGGAACTCCGCAGTGCGTCTCTGCGAAAAGTATCCGAACCTCGTGGTGGTCCGCACCATGTCGAAGGGCTTCGGTCTCGCGGGACTTAGAGTAGGCTACATAATCGCCTGCAAGGAGCTCGCCCACTGCATGAACAAGATGATCAATCCGTACATGGTCAGCGAACTTGCCCGCGAGGTGTCGGCCGAGGCGCTGAAGCACGACGAGTTCATCAGAGGCTGCAAGAGCGACTTCAGAGGCATGAAAAAGAAGATCCGCAGGGCTCTCGGATGCACTGACAAGTTCCCGGCAGGAAACCGCGGCAGGCTGCATCTGGCTGAGACTCTGGACAGCAACTCGCTGATGCTCCTTTACCACGACGATCCGTCGATCAACCTGAAGGAGGAATTCTTCAAACGCGGAGTGCTGGTCGTTGACGGCTATGACTTCAGGGGACTCGACTCGAGCGCGGCCCGCATAAGGCTTCCGAAAGCGGAGGACTTCCCGGTGTTGCTCAAGGCGATCCGCCAGATAAACAAACTGTAGATATAGGCAGATACAGATCGCAGATAAAGATATTGAAGATGCAGATACAGCAACGAAAGCTGCGTGAGGGATAAGTTTGGGATTTGAACTGATACTTACAAGTGCGCTTCTCGGCGCCGGACTTGCTATGGATGCTTTCAGTGTATCCATAGCCAACGGCCTGGCAGACAGAAACATGAAAACGGGGCGGATGCTGACCATAGCGGGCACATTCGCCGCTTTTCAGTTTGCGATGCCGATGATAGGCTGGTTCGTCGTAAGAAGGATGGCTGAGACATTCGAGTGGTTCAGCCCGCTCATACCGTGGATAGCGTTGGTCCTCCTGCTGTTTATAGGAGGCGGACTTCTTAAAGACGGTATAGAAGAACTGAAGGAGAGCAAGGCTGCAGAGGCTTCAGGCGAAAGTGATGCCGGAGCGGAAAGCGATGATGGAGGCGCTGAAAAGCTGGGCGCGCTGATGCTCTTCGGACAGGGCGTCGCGACATCGATAGACGCTCTTTCGGTCGGCTTCACGACGGCATCGTACAACGCCGCGCAGGCGCTGGTCTCGTCGCTCATCATCGGCGTGGTGACACTCGCCATATGCATGGCGGGTCTCCGCATCGGGCGCAGGCTCGGAGAAATGCTCGCCGGAAAGGCCTCTATACTCGGCGGAGTCATACTTATCGCGATAGGTCTTGAGATATGGATAAGGGGCGTATTTTTCTAAAATACAAATTACAATCTCACAAACATCACCATTTCGACATATTCGGGGGCTACCATATGGGTGTACAGAGAGAAAAGAACTCTGAAACCTCCATATAACATTTTCCATATAATACCTAAGACAACAATGCAAAAGCGGTGGAATCGGACCACCGCTTTTGTTTTATGTTCTTTTTTATTCTTTTGTAATGTCTGGGCGCCTCGGCTACTCCGTCCTGAGAGCAACTACCGGATCCTTGCGCGCCGCCATTCCTGAAGGGATGAGTCCCGCGATGAATGTGAGGATCATGCTTATTATCACCAGTGCGACTCCTCCTGTTGCCGGCAGTATGGCCTTCAGCGCGGATATCTTGGTGAGACCTATCAGTATGTGGTTGATAGGTATCAGGAGCAGCAGGCTCGCGACTATTCCTATCACGCCCGCGCAGAGTCCGACGATGATGGTCTCCGCGTTGAATATCCTCGCGATATCCTTCTTGGAGGCACCGATCGCGCGGAGTATTCCGATCTCCTTGGTCCTTTCAAGAACGGAGATGTATGTGATGACTCCGATCATGATGGACGATACGATCAGCGATATCGCGACGAAAGCGATGAGCACGTAGCTGACCGCATTTGTGATGTTCTTTACCGATTTGATCAGAACGCCTGTGACGTCGGTGTAGCTGATGACCATGTCCTCGTCGCCGTTGTCCTGCATCTCCTGGTTGTAGTCATCGATGAACTTGAGGAAGTTTTCCTTCGACTCGAAGTCCTTGAGGTAGAACGACATCGAGTACGGTTTGTTGATGTCGGCGTAGCCGAGCTTCACCAGATTGGTATCGTAACTGGTCTCGGCGCCGCCCGATATGTATGCGGTGATGAGTCTTGTGATCTCATCTTCGTTCATCTTCATGGTGAAGGCGTCCGCGATGCCCGCCGGGTCGACATTGAACTGGCTTCCGACAGCCTGTGCAGCCTTGCCGAGTGCAGGTCCTACGACCTTCGCGTTCTGCATCATCTCTATGCCTTCGCCGTACTGGCTGATGCCCTTCTGGACATCGCTGTTGCCGGTGTACGGAGCTATGGTCTGCGAAAGGGCATTCCTGAGGATATCTTCCGGCTTAAGCTGCTGCTTGGCCATGTTTTCATCGATAGTGTCGTTCGTCTGTTTGATGAGCGCATTGATCTGAGGCACCAGCACTTCAGGAATGCTGTACTTGGATATCAGCTCGTCAGACAGACTGCCGTTTTTAAGAGCCGCGAAGAGGTCATCTTCAGATATGGCGATCCCCGCAGGAAGGCTCTTAGCCACGTCAGCTGCAGCCTGCTTCTGGGCGGCTTCCTTAGCTGCAGCTGCAGCCGCAGGGTCGGTCGCAGCAGCTATGGCATTCATTATTTCAGGTCCTGCCGCACTGAGCACCTTAGAATATCCTCCCAGAAGAGGATCGACTATCTGCTTGTGGCTGCCGCTGTCCTGATTCTCTGCCAGGGCTTTGGCTGTAAGAGTATCGTCGAATTTGAAATTAGCCGGATCCTTGATGTATTGGCTTACTATATAGTCGACCATTCCCTCGCAGCCCTTGCGGAGCGCCGCGTTCACATCGGATTCGATCTTCTCTGCGGAGTCGTTCTTTGAAAGATCTTTGATTTCATTGGTAGCGATCTTTTCAATCTCCTTCTGTATCGCATTCGGATCGATGTCGCCGCCGAGGGCTTTCTTGAGCTTGTTCTCGTCGATGCTTATCATGTCCTCAAAGCCGAGGCCTTCGCTGTTGTTGTTGCGGATGTCATCAAAGCTCTTGCCGCTGAATACGTCGATGTCCTTGTTGAGCAGCTGTATCTTCACGATATCAGATTCTGCCGCATACTCGATCATGTGGTTGGTAAGAGACGGAAGATATCCGACTCCGGAGCTCATGGCATTGGCGCCTGACTGCTCCTTCGCGCAGACTATGCCGCTTATGTGCAGCTTCTCGGATCTCCCGATGAGGTCCTCCATAAAGTCTTCGTCATCGGTCCTGTCCTCCCATACATCATAGGAGGAGTTGCGGGTGTATGTATCGCATGCATGTACAAGCGCGAATTCCATTCCGATAAAGTCATCATAGGTCCACTCGAGACGGTCATTGGTGTTTTCGACCTTCTTGCCGTCCATGACATCGTTGATCATGTCCTTCAGCTCCTGAGGATTGCGGAGTCCGAGCGTGTAGACGACATAGTCGTTCAGCTGGTCTTCGCTGTCGAGCACAAGGAGGAGCTCGTCATACTTCTCAGGCCATTTGCCGGCCAGTACCTTGTACTGTGACTTGAGAAGTTCTTCGTTGTCCATCATCTGAAAGAAGACGTCTGTGTTCATCATCGAGAAGCTGCTCTGCTGCAGACCGCTCATGTAGGACTGCATGATGGAGCCCGGGCTTACTCTCAGCGGACCGTACTCCATGTTTGTCGAATAGATGTTGACCGAAAGACCGTATGAATACTGGTATGAGTTGAACCAGTCGCCGATCTCGCCCATGCTGGAGTCGAGGCGCTTCTTGAAGGCTGCCAGGTCATTCGAACCGACGCTGGCCAGCATGTCAGTCATGATCTGCTGCTCGTGCAGCTTATTGCCCGATGCCTCGCCCTCGGTATCGGACGCGTTGGTCATGAACGCCGTTATCATCGAAGACATGTCGGCGGTCTCGGACATTATGGTAAAAGGATAGGACGAAAGGGTGTCCTCCTCGAGTTTGTCGATGTATGTCTGGAAGCCATTGGATACGGAAAGTATCAGGGCTATTCCGATGATACCTATGCTGCCCGCGAAAGCCGTAAGAAGAGTACGGGCTTTTTTGGTCATAAGGTTGTTGAGCGACAGATGAAGAGCCGTCGCCATAGACATCGACCTGTTGCGGCGGCCAGAAGCGCGGCCGCTCTGCTTTGCGGCCTTTGCCGGCACCTCGCCGGCCTCCGAAGGCAAAGCAGAAGCCGCAGCACCGTCAGAGGCGGCTTTGGCGGCGGCTGCCGCCGCGGCCGCGGCCGCGCCCGGCACGGCGCCTCCGGCAGCAAGAGCATTCGCAGCGCTGCCTCCGGCGCCCGGTATATACGGGTCGCTGTCGCTTATAACCTGTCCGTCGGACAGTCTTACTATTCTTGTCGAATACGCCTCGGCGAGTTCCGGGTTATGAGTGACCATGATGACCAGCCTGGTCTTCGAGATCTCTTTAAGTATTCCCATAACCTGGTTGCTGGTCTCTGTATCAAGCGCGCCCGTAGGCTCGTCCGCGAGTATGATATCCGGGTCATTGATGAGCGCACGGGCTATCGCCACACGCTGCACCTGTCCGCCCGACATCTCCGCCGGCTTCTTGTTTATCTGGTCGCCCAGGCCAACGCGCTCCAGAGCCTCAGCCGCGCGGCGCTTTCTCTCTGCATGCGACACGCCGGAGAGAGTCAGCGCGAGCTCGACGTTCGAGAGCACAGTCTGGTGGGATATCAGGTTGTAGCTCTGGAATACGAATCCGATCGTGTCGTTTCTGTACGCATCCCAGTCCGCGTCCTTATACTTCTTGGTGCTTATCCCGTTTATCAGAAGGTCGCCGTCTGTATACTGGTCAAGACCGCCCAGAATATTGAGCATGGTGGTCTTGCCGCAGCCCGATGGACCGAGCACGGAAACAAACTCGCTCTCTCTGAAAGCGAGGTCTATCCCGCGCAGTGCCCGTACGGTCTCGGCGCCGGTTTTATATTCTTTTGTTATGCCTCTGAGTTCTAACATCAGTCTCAATCTCCCTGTTTGCATAATTGCAATTCCAATCGTAAATTTTACCTTATTGCAACACATTCCTACAATAATTATTGTTCATAAAACACATATTGTTCAGAAACCTTAACTCCACCTGATCGAAGCCCGCCGTGAGTCACCGAATTAGGCCAAAAGGCAAGGCGGGCAGACGAAATGGCCTAATCGAAGCCCGCCGTGAGTCACCGAATTAGGCCAAAAGGCGAGGCGGGCAGACGAAATGGCCTAATCGAAGCCCGCCGTGAGTCGACAAATTAGGCCAAAGGCGAGGCGGGCAGACGAAATGGCCTAATCAAAGCCCGCCGTGAGTCACCGAATTAGGCCAAAAGTCGAGACGGGCAGACGAAATGGCCTAATCGAAGCCCGCCGTGAGTTGACAAATTAGGCCAAAGGCGAGGCGGGCAGACGAAATGGCCTGATCGAAGCCCGCCACAGCCGTGGCTCGCCTGAAATCAGTGGTCGCAATAAGTATAAAAGAGTGATACAATACATGGGTTCGAGCTGCGTGGAATGCACCGCGGCGAAACAGCGGAAATAACTGAAACTGAAAGACGGAGAAAAAGAAGAAATGTCAGATAAGTGGACGATAAATGAAAACGGAAAAATAGTTTTTCCTATCCCGGAGAAGGTAAAGACTCCTTGGTTCGCAAGCAGGGGCGACCTTCCTGCAACTCTTGAATACACAAACGGCACCATGTATGAAAAAGTTGAGGCCGTGGCAAAGAAGTATCCTAACAACATTGCCCTCGACTTCATGGGAAAGCACATAACATACAGGCACATGATCGACCAGATCAACACTTGTGCCAAGTCGCTCCGCATCCTCGGAGTAAGGGAGAACGACAAGGTCACCATCGCGATGCCTAACTGCCCTCAGGCCATCTACATGCTTTACGCTGTAAACCTGGTAGGCGCCATTGCAAATATGGTGCATCCTCTTTCGGCCGAGAAGGAGATCGAGAACTACCTCAACATGTCCGAGTCGATCATGGTCGTCACACTCGACCAGTTCTATCACAAGATCGAAGCGATCCGTAAGAACACAAAGGTACAGAACGTGATCATCGCCCGCATCAGGGACGAGCTCACAAGACCTATCAGAGTGGGATACATGCTGACCGAGGGACGCAAGATCGCGAAGATCCCTGAAGATGCGCCGGTATTCCAGTGGCCTGACTTCATTGGACTCGGCAAGCACTGCGGTTACGAGTACAGAGTAAAGCGCCAGTCGGATGCTCCTGCTGCCATCCTTTACTCGGGCGGCACAACAGGCACAACAAAGGGCATCATGCTCACAAACTTAAACTTCAACGCGCTGTCGGAGCAGGTCATCGCGGCCAACCCGATGTTCCGTCCGGGAGATAAGATGCTGGCAGCCATGCCGCTCTTCCACGGCTTCGGACTCGGTGTCTGCCTGCACACCATGCTCTCGCAGGGCGGCAGATGCATACTCGTCCCGAGATTCACACCGAAGAGCTACGCTAAGCTGATCACAAAGTATAAGTGCAACTTCATCGCCGGCGTTCCGACACTGTACGAGGCTCTGCTGAGACTGCCTTCAATGAAGGGCGCAGACCTCTCGTGCCTCAAGGGCGTATTCTCGGGCGGCGACTCGCTGTCGATCGAGCTCAAGAAGAAGCTCGACAAGTTCCTCTTCGACCACAACGGAAAGGTTCAGGTCCGCGAGGGATACGGCACTACGGAATGCGTAACTGCATCCTGCCTTACACCTCCGCAGATGCACAAGGAGGGAAGCATCGGCATCCCGTTCCCTGACACTTACTACAAGATCGTAGAGCCGGGTACAGACAAGGAGCTGCCGTTCGGCGAAGAAGGCGAGATCCTTCTGGCCGGACCATCCGTCATGATGGGTTACATGGACATGCCTGAGGAGACTGCCGAAACACTGAGGACGCATGACGACGGACTCACATGGGTCTATACCGGCGACCTCGGATCGATGGACAATGAGGGCTTCATCTACTTCAAGGGCAGAGCCAAGAGAATGATCATCTCATCCGGATACAATATCTATCCGGCACAGCTTGAGAACATCTTTGACGCGCATGAGAAGGTGCAGATGAGCTGCTGCATCGGAGTCCCTGACGACTACAAGATGCAGAAGGTGAAGATGTTCGTAAAGCCGGCGGGCGGAGTGCCTTCGACAGATGAAGGCAAGGAAGCTCTCAAGGCAGAGCTCCTGGCATACGCGAAGAAGCATATCGCCAAGTATTCGATGCCGTATGACATCGAGTTCCGCGATGAACTTCCGAAGACACTGGTAGGCAAGGTGGCCTACAGAGTGCTCGAAGAAGAGGAAGAGGCAAAGCGCAAGGCCGAGGCAGAAGCTGCGGCCGCGGCTGAAGCGAAGTAAGTAAAGAAGGATAAGCGCATCGTGCGCAAAACAGTGAGAAAAGACATGGAAAGACAGGACAAAGGACTGGCGTGGATGCTCAGGTATGAGAATATCGCCTGGTACGAGGACGGCGCAGTCAGCATACTTGACCGCCGCATATATCCGGTCGAGATAAATAAGGTCATCTGCCGCAGCCACCAGGAAGTGGCAGAAGCAATACGCGATATGGTGACCCAGAGCGCAGGTCCTTATACGGCAGCAGCTATGGGCATGGCTCTTGCTGCTTACGAGTGCAAGGGCAGGAGCGAAGAAGAGCAGCTCGCGTATCTTCAGGATGCTGCTTACACTATATCCCACGCGAGACCGACGACTACCTGGCGCATGCAGAAGATAACCGAGGCATGCATCGCTGAGGCGAAGCAGGCTCTGGCCGCGGGCAAGTCCGACGTGTCTGAAGTCATAAAGGATTTTGCCATCGAGCAGAACAATGAAAGATACGCAGGTATCGGAACGGTCGGCAGATATATGGCCGGACTTTTCCCGGAGCACGGAGCTGTCATGACATACTGCTTCGCAGAGACCATAGTCGGCATGATGCTGAAGGAGGCGAAGATACAGGGTAAGGACATCAGGCTCTTCTGCCCTGAGACCAGGCCATACTTCCAGGGCGCACGTCTTACGGCGAGCGTTGCCAACGACATGGGCTTTGACGTGACGGTCATCACCGACGGAATGCCTGCTTTCGTGATGAAGAACGAGGGCATAGACGTATTCACAACAGCAGCCGATGTTATCTGCTGCGACGGACACGTGGTGAACAAGGTCGGTACGTACAATACGGCTATAGCCGCAAAGTACCACGGCGTGCCTTACTATGTAAGCGGGACTCCGGACAAGGGACATCCGACCGTCGACACAGTAAAAATAGAGATGAGAGATCCTGATTTTGTGCTGCAGGCAATGGGGACACTTACAGCGAATCAGGATGTTAAGGGATATTATCCGGCCTTTGACATCACTCCGCCTGAACTCGTAAGCGGAGTCGTCACAGATCAGGGCGTTCTTGCTCCGGATAAGCTGTCGGAGTACAGATTTGCGAAGGATCAGTTCCTTGTTTAGACAAAGAACGCATTATAAGGGGAAGTGTGTGATATGAACAAAAGGATAGAGAAGAACGAACGCCTTGGCGAGATACTTGTCGGGACTGCCCTGGCTCTGAGGGGCAGCTCCCTTTTATTTGCAAAGATCGCCATGCGCACCATGGGACCGTTTCTGCTGATGGCAACGAGGTTTTTCATTGCCTTCGCGATAATCGGACTCATATTTCATAAGAGGCTTGCAAAGGTCACGCTTAAGGAACTGGGATACTGCGCACTTGTGGGATTTTTCCTTTTCCTCTCGATGGCATTCGAACTGAGGGGGCTTCAGACCACATCGTCGACGGTCACCGCCTTCCTTGAGGGCATGGTCGTTGTGATAGTGCCTGTGCTGACCTGCATCATGGAGCGCAAGCTTCCGGATAAGCTCACGATAATAACGGCAATAATAGCGATCGCCGGAGTCGGATTCCTGACTCTGAAGGGCGACCGTGTCGGCTTTACGGCCGGCGAACTTCTGGTGCTGGCCGGAGCCGTCTGGTATTCGTGCTCGACCATAGCCACCGACAGGGCGGCCAAGAACTGCGACCCGATGAACATAGCGATATTCCAGCTGCTGTTTATAGGTTTATTCGCGTTCTTCGGCGCGCTGGTATTCGAAGAAATAAGGCTGCCCGAGAGCGGCGCCGAATGGGGCGCCGTGCTGGCCCTGGCCATCATCTGCAGCGGAGTCGGATTCACGCTGCAGCCTCTCGGGCAGAAGTACATAACTCCTGAGCGCGCCGGTCTGCTTACGGTAACCAACCCTATGACCGCGACGGCTCTCGGGATATTATTCCTCGGTGAAAGACTGACACCGGCCATAATCGCCGGCGCTGTCCTCATCATCATTTCCATCTTCTATCCGGCCTGGGTAAAGGACCGTGAAGCACGGCGCAAAGCCGCTGAAAACAGCGACTGACACAAGCAAAGGCTTGATTAAAGATTGTAAAGGATAACAGCACCGGCACTTTGCCGGTGTTATAATTTTCAATGTATAAGTGGGAGAATGCACCTCCCGTCAGAAAGAAAGGCGAACAAAATGGCAAAAGTAGATATCTTCTCCGGATTCCTCGGAGCAGGCAAGACAACACTGATCAAAAAACTTATATCCGAAGGCTATGAGACAAAGAACATCGTTCTGATCGAGAACGAGTTTGGTGAGATCGGAGTCGACACAGGATTCCTCAGAGAGTCTGGCGTAAAGATCAACGAGATGGTCGCGGGCTGCATCTGCTGCACACTCGTCGGAGACTTCGGCAAGGCACTCAACGAGGTCATCGAGCAGTATGATCCTGACAGGATCCTTATCGAGCCATCGGGCGTAGGCAAGCTCTCGGATGTTATCATTGCCGTTCAGGATCTCGAGAATGACAAGATAGAACTCAACGGCTTCACTACAGTAGTCGATGCCAAGAGATATAAGATGTACATGGAGAACTTCGGAGAGTTCTTCGCGAACCAGGTAGAGCACGCAAGCTCCATCTTCCTTTCGCATCAGCAGGGCATGTCTGCCGCAGAACTCGATGATGTTGTTAACGATATCAGGAAGCTCAACAAGACAGCACAGGTCGTAACGACTGACTGGGATCAGCTGAGCGGAGCAAAGATGCTCGAGGTCATGGAGTCCGACAAGACTCTGAACGCAGAGCTCGACAAGCTGAGAGAAGAAGCTTACGAAGAACTCGAGGCTCACGAGCATGAACACGAGCACGAGCATCATCACCATCATCACGACCACGATGACGATGATGATCACGAGTGCGGCTGCGGTCACCATCACCACCATCACGATGATGATGACGACGACGAGCATGAGTGCTGCCATCACCATGAGCACCATCATCACGACCATGACCACGACCACGATGAGTGCGATGACGACGAGTGCGGCTGCGGCCATCACCATCACCATCATCACCACCACGGACATGACGCCGATGAGGTATTCGATGAGGTCGGTGCACAGACAAGCAACAAGTACACAAAGGCCGAACTCGAGGAGATCATCGACAGCCTCGATGAGTGCGGCGAGGTCCTCAGAGCAAAGGGCATCGTAGAGAACGCTGACGGCGGCTGGCTAGAATTCGACTACGTTCCGGGCGAGGGTGAAGTCAGGGCGACTGACGCTGAGGCTACGGGCATGGTAGCCGTGATCGGCACAAGGCTCAACAAAGACAAACTCAAGGAGCTGTTCAAACTGGCATGAGAGAAGTACCCGTATATTTTTTCACCGGATTCCTCGGAGCCGGCAAGACAACATTCATAAAGGAAACTCTGGAGCATCATGAATTCGGAGACGACGGACGCACACTGCTCCTCATCTGCGAAAACGGCGAGGCCCAGTACGAGCCTGAGAAATTCGTAGGACCCGGAGTCAGGGTAGAGCGCATCAAGTCCGAGGCCGAGCTCAACGAAGTGAATCTCGGACGCATGGAGAGGCAGGGCGGCTTTGACCGCGTGGTCGTTGAGATGAACGGCATGTGGGAAAACCAGAAGTTCTTCGCCGCAATGCCGAGAGGCTGGCTCATCGCGCAGGAGATGGCGCTTTTCGACACACGCACCTTCATGATGTACAACAAGAACATGCGCCAGCTCTGCTTCAACAAGATGCAGACAGCAGACCTTGTGGTATTCAACCGCTGCGAGAAGGGCTTCGACAAGATGCCTTACCACAAGGAGGTAAGGATAGCCAACCGCAAGAACATGATCGTCTACGAGTACGGACCGGACGACATCGAACCTGATGACATAGTCGATCCGCTGCCTTACGACATGAAGGCTTCGCAGATAAAGATCGAAGACGACTGGTATGCGGAGTGGTACCGGGATATCAACGAGAATGAGGACGATTACGACGGCAAGACCTTCATCATAAAAGGAAGGGTGGCGCTGTCCGAAGAACTTCCGGAAGGACAGTTCGCGTTCGGAAGACACGTGATGACCTGCTGCGAGGCGGACATCCAGTTTGCGGGACTTCTCGCATACTACTCCGGCGCTGAAAAGCTGAGCGTAGGCGACTGGGTGGAGATAACGGCAAAGGTGCGCTGCGAATATACCGAAGCGTACAAGGAAAAGGGCCCTGTGCTCTATATAAAGAAACTGGCTAAGTGTGAACCATGCGATCCTGAGGTCGCGACGTTCTGATAAGAAAAGGGGAAAAGAAATGAAAACCGGCAAGAGAGCAAAAGGCATACTGAATACCGCGCTTGCCCTCATCCTCACGATGAGCCTGGCAGCCGGCGTTGCGGTATGGGACGAACCGGCATATGCGGCATCGGAATTCGCCACCGGAAGTCCGTTCAGCAACACAGGGTATTCGTCATATACCCATGCGGCGAGATTCTCGGACAACCTTATCGTAAACGGTGTAGATATCTCCGACTGGCAGTCAAAGAATTGC
The DNA here is from genome assembly GCA_902778585.1 of uncultured Eubacteriales bacterium. Taxonomy (GTDB): domain Bacteria; phylum Bacillota; class Clostridia; order Peptostreptococcales; family Anaerovoracaceae; genus Crickella. The sequence continues at coordinate 69,717 of CACYYD010000009.1, forward strand.
CGCTTCGGTGATGCCAAGGCAGCCGGCGTGGACTTCTCTATCATGAGAGTCACATGGACATCGTACGGCAAGAGCGACCTTACGCTGCACAACGATGATAACTTCCAGAGCCAGTACGTCAATGCAAAGGCCAACGGCGTCATGACAGGCGTGTACGTTTTCTCGCAGGCTAAAAACGCATCGGAAGGCGCGAGAGAAGCCGAATTCGCTATAAAGAGACTGCGTGCTCTCGGTATCGGACCTAAGGACCTCAACCTGCCTGTATATATGGACTATGAGTTCGCGGGCGGTATCTTCGGAAGGATGCACGGCATAAGCAGGACCGCGGCGACCAACGCTGCTGTCGCTTTCTGCAACACCATAAAGGCAGCAGGCTATCAGCCGGGTATTTACGCAAACACATCGTTCTTTGCTTCATACATAGCGACCGGCCAGCTGGCAGCTGACGTCGATCTCTGGTGCGCCCAGTACTACAAGCGCAACCAGTCCGGAGTCAACTACACCAAGTGGCAGTACTCCAGCAGCGCCAAGATCAACGGCATGCTGTCATATACCGGATCGCAGGGAAAGATCGACGCGGACTTCTGGTACCTCAACAGGAGAGAGGCAAAGAGCCCGACCGTCACAAAGATCTGCGGAAGGACCGTGCTCAGCGCGGCGGATGCTAGATCGCCTAAGTTTACTCTGTACAACGGGGAGACTGTTCTCAGGGAAGGCGTCGACTACTCCGTAGGCGGTATCAGAAACAACGCTGCCGGCAGCGGCTATGCGTACATAAAGGGAATAGGTGCTTACGGCGGATACGCTCTCGTGCCTATAACGATCGCAGCAGCGACTGAAGGAAACGCAGAGGACGAGATAAACTGCGCAAACTATCTGACACCTGCATCGGGCGCGTGGTCCAGCTACATCAGTGTGCCGAACGTCGTTGTTAAGGCAACAAAGATCAAGAAGCTCAAGGGCAAGAAGAAGAAATTCTACGTCAAGGTAGCCAAGAAGTCCAAGTCCAATGCGAGCGGATATCAGGTAAGATACAGCCGCAACAGCGATATGTCCGACAGCGTCACAAAGACCATCGGAACTAAGTACAACAAGGTCAGCAAGAATATCAAGACCAACGCTCGCAAGAGATACTACTACGTACAGGTAAGAACGTATAAGGATTCGGGCGGTATCAGGTACTACTCGTCCTGGAGCGCGACCAAGAGAGTAAAGGTCAAATAAGATCAGACAGAATCAAAGGGAGGCGGAATGATATGCTCCCTCTATGAGAGACAGTAAAAAATAAAACTGTTAATCATGGAGGGAGTTTTTCTTATGGAAAGGAAGGGCGTAAAAATCTCTGCTGA
>CACYYD010000010.1 GCA_902778585.1 uncultured Eubacteriales bacterium
CAGAATACTGTCCTTTGAAATCTGTGACAGCTGTGACGGCTGTGACAGCAAGGAGGACAACTCCCGCTAACACTGTCACGGCTGTCACGACCGACACGCATCTCTCTGAGATGCATTTTACTCCGGACGAAATCTTGTCGTATATCTCCCAAAATGGTACCATCGACCTGAGGGACGTCGAAAGAGATATGAGAAAGTCCAGAAAGGAGAAAATCCTAGAAAAACACCCATATTCAATTTATCAAGGCAGTGATGGCAGGTGGCGTTCTCACCTGCCCGACGAAACCAAGAAAGAAGGTCGTAAGCTCATAGTCAAATCCAAAAAAGATGATCTGATTGATTTGATATGCGAGTACTACACTTCTCATGATAAGGATCTTGTCAGAGAGGCCTGCACACTTGAAGCCTTATACCCCGCATGGATCGAATTTAAGAGTCTTCATGTATGTGAAACTACAGTAATACGCATCAAGTATGATTGGTGCAGATATTATGAAAATGACGCCATAGTCAAGAAGCCGATTAAAAGCATTACAAAGCTTGAGCTCGATACTTGGGTTCATACGATGATCCGTAAGCACAATATGAATGCTCACCAGTATGGTAACTTCTCTGCAATAATCAGGCAGTTGTTGGATTTTGCAGTAGACAGCGAGATCATTAACAAGAACTTATTCCTGGATGTTAAAGTAAACAGGCGAAGGGTTCTTGTTCCCGAAGTCAAGAAACCTGATCATACGCAAGTTTTTACCAAGGCTGAAGAGAATATGATCGTCGACCGCGCATGGACTGCATTCAGAAAGAACGAAAATTATGTTCAGTGGTATACACCGCTGGCAATAATCTTCATGTTCTATACGGGTCTGCGTATTGGTGAGATATCCGCTCTCAAGTTTGAGGATATTACAGGGAACAGTATGACAGTAAACAGACTGGTCCGCTTCCCGACAGGAGAAATCGTAGAGCATACCAAGGGAACATATGGCAGCAGGACGATCCCGCTCATTCCGCTTGCAGCAGAGGTCATTGAGGAGATTAAAAATCACCGCCAGGAAAAAGGTCTGGAACTCAAGGGCTTTATTTTCTGCCCTAATGACAAGCCAATCAGCACCTACAATGCGATTGAAAAAGCGATCAAGAAATACTGCCGGGACCTCGGAATAGACGAGCGCAGCCCGCACAAAGAGCGTAAGACTTTCACATCTACCCTTATCAGCAATGGTGTAAGCATCAATACAACCAGGCAGCTTGCCGGGCATGTTGACGAAAGAACTACTCTTAACAATTACTGCTTTGACAGAAGCGAAGATGATGAGAAGCTCACTCAGATCACTTACGCTTTGTCCAGTTGACACACAAAATCAAGTGTATCCAGGTGTATCCATGCGCCTGGATACTTTTACAAGAAACTGTGCACAATGATGAAAATCGTGTATCGCAGTAAAATCAACGGCTTCGCGAAAAAAGGTCTCCGGGTTCGGAGACCAATTCCTGGAGCTGATAGTGGGAGTCGAACCCACAACCTTCTCGTTACGAATGAGATGCTCTGCCATTAAGCTATATCAGCAAACAAGGCTGCGATCGAGATGCTCTGCCATTAAGCGTCTATCGAAGGAGCGCAGCCGACTGAGATCAAGGTTCCCGACCTCACGGCAACGCCGTGTGTTCCATAGGGAACCTTATATCAGCGCATCGCGCTCTGTTAATATAACAGAGCGCCGTCTTTTATTCAATTATTTTCTTCCGATTTCACTACGTCTTCGGATACCGTCTGCACGATCTTTACAAGCAGAAGCGCAACGTTCAGGAATGCCACCGCAACGGCCAGTCCTGTCGAAGCGCCGGCTGCCTTGTCCATAACTTCCTTTGCGTTTATTTTCATAACATACCCTCCTTCAGCCTATGTTCAGAAGCGATGATTACGAAATTATTATACTCTATTTCGAGTACAGGTTGTTATTCGAAAACTCAGGATTCGATGTGATATCGATGCCGAGCGCCTTTACAGCCTGCTCGTCCTTATCCGAGAGGATAGCTGTGCAGTGAGCGACGCATCCGTTCAGGTTAGGGATCTCTCTGAGCGCGAGTTCAGCGAACGGGTTGGTCAGCTTGGTAAGCGTAAGCGCCATGATGACCTCTTCAAGGTTGAGGCTCGTCTTTTCATGAAGCACATTCTTCTTTGTGTTGGACATGCTCTCAAAGATGGTCGGCGAGATTATAAGCATATCGTCCTGGATGCCGGCAAGCTTCTTGATGGCATTGAGCACCATCGCGGCTGTTGCGACCATCCTTCTCGACGATCTGCCGGTAACGATGCTGCCGTCCGGAAGCTGCATGGCCGAGACTACGACGTTCTCGTATCTCTCCGGATCCTGCGCTCTCTTTACCTCGACGTACTCTTCTGCCTCGGCGACTGCCGGTCTGTCATACCTTGTAGCTCCGACTTCTTCCATGAGGAGCTTGCATCTTTCGAGCGTTCCCTCGTCGATAGTGCCCTTTCTGTATGAGCACTCCGCGATCAGATATCTGCGGATTATCTCCTGCTTTGCGGCCTCCCTGCAGACTTCGTCATCGGTGATCGCAAAGCCGGCCCTGTTGACTCCCATGTCTGTAGGCGACTTGTAGCCTTCATCCGATCCTGTGATCGCGTGCAGTATCCTTCTGAGCACCGGGAAAGCGTCAACGTCTCTGTTGTAGTTTACTGCTGTCTCGCCGTATGCCTCCAGATGGAACGGGTCGATCATGTTGAAGTCCTTGAGGTCTGCAGTAGCTGCCTCATAGGCGATGTTGACCGGGTGCTTCAGCGGCAGGCTCCAGATAGGGAAGGTCTCAAACTTCGCATATCTCGCCTTGCGGCCCAGCTTGTACTCGTGGTAGACCTGCGAAAGCGATGTCGCGAGTTTGCCCGAACCTCCGCCCGGACCGGTCACCACGATGAGCGGTTTTGTTACTTCTATATACGGGTTGGCTCCATAGCCGGCCTCGGACACGATGGTGTCGACGTCGGTAGGATAGCCCTTTGTGAACATGTGCTTGTAGGTGCGGATACCGCGCCTTTCGAGCTTGGCCATGAACTGGTTGACCGAAGGAGCATCTTCGTAGCGTGTGACGACGACGGAGTTGACCGACAGATCGTAGCTTCTGAAAGCATCGATGAGCCTCATTACTTCGAGGTCGTACGTGATGCCGAAGTCCTGACGGGTCTTGCTCTTGATGATATCTCCCGCGTAAATGCAGATTATGATCTCCGCCTGATCCTTCATTCTCTGGAGGAGCTTTATCTTTGCGTTTTCGTCAAAGCCCGGGAGGACCCTCTTCGCGTGCTTGTCCTCGACAAGCTTGCCTCCGAACTCCAGATAGAGGCGTCCCTCGCCGCTGTGTATCCTCTCAAGGATGTATTTCGACTGTTCTTCGATATACTTCTCTGCGCTGAAACCTTCTTTGTACATGCTTTGCTCCATTTCCCCTTACGACGGTTTTACCTCTATCTCGAGTATATTGCGCCTCGAGAAGAACTTGTCGAACTTGATCCTGTAATCTACCGAAACTGTCCCGTAGCCCTCTTCATCAAGATTGTCCTCAAGCTTGTTCGTATACACCTCAAGGTTCACTGATGACATCATCGGTATCTGATATCTCGTTATGTTGAGTATCCCCGGCTTGAGCATCATGTCCATACCCTCGTCGTCATCATCCCGGCCGTATTTGCGGATGCGGATGGTCCCGTCCTCTAGCTTGAAAAGCGTGCGGACATCTTCGGAGCCCGTGGCCTCGGACTCTTCGTAAGTGATGTAAGTCGCGTTGTTGCGCGAGTACATCGTGCCCTCAGTCAGTATCTCCATCGAGTCCTCGAGCTCGAGTTCGCGGCGGAAAGCTTCACCGCTCGGCTTGAGGTTTTCTATGTATTGAGTACTTGTGATTTTGAGATTTACGCTTTTTTTCATAACGGATTAATTGTATAACATTTGGCTCAAATGACACAATAACGTCATATTTGAAATTTAGAATAATTCGTGTAGAATTACTGAATAGTTAAGGTTAATTTAAGTTTCAGACTTTATTATATATATTCGGAAAGGAATCGGCAGAATGGATCCTGCCGGCAGGTATTGAACAATGGACGAACAGGACAGACACATTATCAGCTTTGAAAAAGCTGAAGAACCTGAGGAGATCAAAACGGTAGAACTCGAGGCACCGGAGCCGGCTGCAGAGCCTGAGGTAAGCACCGTCATCGAACCCGATACATCGATGCGTTCCCACACTCACGCAGCACCGGAGTACCCTTCGCACAGCGCGAAGAAAGAGAAGAAGTACGTAACAAGGGGCGCTCTCATCGCATGCATGATACTTACCATGATAGTAAGCTCCATGCTCGGCGCTTTCGTTGCCGGATCCATGATCGACAGAGTCTCATCCGGCAGGACAGAAAGAGACGACTCCAAGCTCTCGCAGCTCGACCTGAGCGATGCAACGGGAAGCGAAATGACTGTAGGCGAGATCATCAAAAAGAATGAGGACGCCGTTGTAGAGATCGTCGTATCGGGCACTGCGCAGAATATGTGGGGCCAGTTCCAGCTGACACAGGGCGCGGGCTCCGGAGTCATCGTCAAGGAAGACGGCTACATCGCGACCAACTACCATGTAATACAGGGCGCCACAAAGGTGCAGGTAACTCTTCACAACGGTGAACAGTACAGCGCCAGAATAGTAGGCAGCGACCCTTCGAACGACGTTGCGGTCATCAAGATCGATGCGAAGGATCTTACGACTGCCACCGTCGGTGACAGCAGCACCGTAGAGGTAGGAGACCTTGCGGTAGCCATCGGAAACCCTCTCGGGCAGCTCGGCGGAACAGCGACTTCAGGCATTATCAGCGCGCTCGACAGAACGCTCAATGTTGAGGGCACGACTCTGACACTGCTCCAGACAGATGCAGCGATCAACGGCGGAAACTCCGGCGGCGGACTCTTCAACAGCAAGGGCGAACTCATCGGAATCGTTGAGTCAAAGGCTTCCGCAGTAGGCGTAGAGGGACTTGCCTTCGCGCTTCCGATCAACAATGTTTCGGGAATAATCAATGACATAATCGAAAACGGCGGCAGCGGACAGGTGGCAGCATCGACACCGGCAGTCGGCATCGTAATAAGCGATGTTTCGGAAGAGAACGCCCAGTACTACGGACTTGAATCTGCCGGCGTATACATTGCCCAGGTAACAGGCGAGAACGCGCAGAAGGCCGGTTTCCAGGAAGAAGACCGCATCATCTCCTTCAACGGAACTGAAATCAAAGGCAGCAGCGAATTCATCTCACTGGTACGCAAGTGCAAGGTAGGCGATACAGTAACAGTCGTCGTCAGCAGAGGCGGCCAGCAGATCGAGATCAAGACTGTTCTCGAAGAACTCCAGCAGTAAGCTGAGCACAAGCAAAAACTCCCGCGCTTAAAGCGCGGGAGTTATTTTTTTATTATTTGCAGGGATCTTTACTCTGTATCCCCTATCGCTTCCATTCTCTTTCCGAGAGCGAAGACGAATTCCTTCAGAGCCTTGACGTGAGCATCAGCCTCAACTCTGGCTTCATTCTCACGGCCTGAATTGATCGCTTCCATGATGCGGTTGTGCTGCTCTGCAGTGGACTCATAAAGCGAAAAGTCATCATAGTACAGATATCTGAATCTGAGGGACAGCTCCTGAACATAATTCACGAGTTCTCTGAGTGTCTCATTGCCGCTGCACTTTACGATGAAGTTGTGGAACTTCTCGTCCAGCTCTATGATGCGCTCCTTGTCGTCTGCCTTTTCGATAGCAGCCTCATACTCATACGCTATCTCTTTCAGCTGGACCTTCTCCTCTTCGGTGATCCTCTTTGCCGCAAGCTTTGCCACGAAGCCTTCCATATCCTCTCTTACTTCAAAGACATCGAGCATGTCCTTGATGGATATGTTTGCAACATAAGCACCGCGCCTTGGCTCGACTTTTACCAGTCCGTCGTCCGCAAGCCTCTTGATAGCTTCCCTTATAGGTGTACGGCTCACGTTCATCTTCTCGGAAAGGTCGATCTCCATAAGCCTTGTCTGCGACACGATCTCTCCTGTAAGGATCTTGTGCTTGAGCTCCAGATATACCAGATCTTTCAGCGGTTTCTGTACTTTGAGCTGTATGTCAGTCATTTCTTCCCCCTGTATTATCTGCCTGTGTCGGTGAGCCATGCCCTTACCGAAGGATCCTCTGCGATCAGTCCGGAAAGAGCCTCCATGCCCGCCTCAGCTTTTTTATCATCCATATAGTACGCAACTATCGTCGGTCCGCTCCCGCTCATCAGGACTTCATCAGCGCCCAGCTTTTCATTCATGAAGCCGTACAGTGCCGCGGCCTTCGGATCTGCCGTCAGCGTGTACTTTTCCATGTCATTTACAAAAAGCTTATCGGATCCTGCGCCGGCATCCTGATAGCCTATACGGTCCATAGCTTCGTATGCAGCTTTTGTCGATACCGCCGTCCCCGGATTTGCCAGTATGACGGTCCTCGGAACGCTTTCCGCTGCCTCGACTATATCGCCGATCCCGGAGGTCATTGCCGCATCAGCCGCTTCTTCTGCTCCTGCAAGTCCGGCAAGAAGACTGCGGTTTCTGGATGCGTTCATGAACACTGAAAACGGGACATCCGCCCCGACAGCTGTCCCAATGCTCATAAGCTCTCTCAGGCTAAGCGGGTTCCCAAGAAGCTCATTCAGTCCCAGCAGGCAAACCGCAGCATTGCCGCTGCCTCCCGCGATCCCGGCAGCTACAGGCAGTCTCTTGTCTATAGTTATTACCAGGCCCTCAGGCAGACAGTCTCCGGCGATCCCCTTTACTGCAAGCTCATCCAGCAGGACCTTTACTGCCCTGAGTGCCAGATTGCTCATGTCTGTCGGGATTGTTTTTACGTCCGTACATAAATATACAACAACGTTATTTATTGTGCAATGCGGCAAATTGTATTTTGTTCCATTTTGAGAACATTTTTTGATCTCTATCACGTCATGAAGACCCGTACCCTGCATAAAGGATACGATCTCATGGTATCCGTCCGGACGTTTTCCCGTTATCCGGAGCGACAGATTGATCTTTGCGTGAGCGTTCAGTCTTATGTTTTCCATTTCTTAACAAAACAGGGGAGGACGCTCCCCTGTGATCAATGCTTATTTCTTTTTGCTTTTGCTCTTGCTGCCCTTCGACTCAGCTTTTCTGGAAGCTCTGAGTGCTTCAATGGAGCGGTCAGCTTTATTCTTAGGCGCAGGTGCATGTACGTGGTACACGTTGTTCAGAAGCTCAGCACAGTTTTCGATCTTCTTTTCCTGCGGCTCCTCAGTCTTTTTCTTTTTGCGGGCCTTCTTCTTTGCTTCTTTTTCTTCCTTCTTTGCCTGCTCTGCCTTTACCTCTTCGATGGACTTGCCGGTCCTCTTTGCTTCCTTATACGGATTGAAGGCTTCCTTTGCGGAATCCGGGGTGTTAGCCTCATCTTCTTCCTTCTTCTGGTTCTGCTGGCGCAGAGAGAGGATCATGATACCGCCGAACATGACGCACATCATTACCATATTGACCGCGTTGTTTACGGCCTGGTTGTATGTCTTGAATGTTATGGTCTTGTCTGCTCCGAGGGTATTTCCTTCGTTGTCAACGACATCTCCGCTGATGGTCAGCTTGTACTCCGAATTGTTCTTTGCTGTGAACCCCTCGTCAGTGTCCGCAAGTACCAGCACAAGGCCGTCATTCTTTTCGCTGAAGAGGACCTTTATAGGAACTTCTTCTCCGTCCTCGTCGACGATCTTGAACTTGTCGGCGTCTGCAGCCTGAGCCTCTTTGCTGTTGATAGGACTGCTGAACGTCAGCTTTACGCCGAGGTTCTCCATCGAAGTGTTTGTCTGTCCGTCCTCAGGGAACGACGAAACGAGCTCGAGTCCGCCTTCAGCAAAGCTGAACACCGATGCTGCCATTATCATGATCGATGCAAGTACTGCGATCACGCTTATCTTCTTCATTAAATATACCCTCCTCTGTGCCGCATCCCTGCGGCAAGTCTTACATGCTGACGGCCTTACTTTCGTCTGCTCCTGAAAAAGTCCTTCAGGACCGCAGAGCATTCATCGCCGAGCACACCTCTTGTTATCTCTATTCTGTGATTGAGTTTTCCGTCTCCTGCTATGTCATACAGTGAGCCGCAGGCTCCTGTTTTCGGATCATCGGCTCCGATGACCAGCCGCGATATCCTCGCGAGCACCATTGCTCCGGCGCACATGCTGCATGGCTCGAGCGTAACGTACATCGTTGCTCCGCTCAGCCACTTGGCGCCGAGTTCTTCTTCTGCGGCGTCGATGGCCAGCATCTCAGCGTGTGCCGAGGACCTGTGTGCGGTCTCGATCGTATTATGCGCCCGCGCGATGATACGGCCGTCTTTTACAATGACGGCTCCGACGGGGACCTCTCCCTCAGCGGCGGCCTGCGCTGCCTCGTTCAGGGCCTCACGCATGTACTTTTCGTCATCGTCTGCGCAAATCGTTCCATCAAAAACCATAGCCGGGATATTTTACCATATACCGCCTTGAAATATCAACAAAAACAGCGTCAAAGAAATACGTGCTGGACAAGATAAAGAAGAGGATTTACATCGTACAGAACTTTTGCGACCGTGGTCTTCTGAAGGGCATCCATCATCGGCACCACATTGTCCGGCGAGACGAGTGTTGTGACCGGTATGAGCAGGGCGACCGCGATCCACGCAAGCAGCAGTCCGCGCACGGAGCCGAGCACCAGGCCGAGCACCCTGTCGGCAAAACCTATCACCACGGAGTTCTTTCTGCCGTGTCTGATAAGCCACCTGAGGATCATGGAGAGTATGCTGACGGCAAGTATGATCAGGGCGAACGCGATAACGCCCATCGCTATCTGCGTGAGCCTGTCCGCTGCCGCATCAGCTGCCTTGTCGGCCGCATCGCTGAAAAGTCCCGCGAGCGATTTTGAGATGACGCTCTCCGCCTCTCCGTCAGTCGCGAAAATAGATCCGAAGAAGGACTCTCCCGCGTCTGCCGCCGGAGCTGCCGGGTCTGCCGCTGCAGCAGCATCACCTCTGATATAGAAAAAGAATCTCTGGTAGATGGTCTCCCTGAGTTTTGTCTGCATCAGAAAATCAGACAGCCTGTCGGAGTAGAATATCCCAAGTCCCAGACCGGCTGCGATGCACAGTATTTTTATTATCGTATCGCCGACGCCCTTCACTGCTCCCCTCAGGGCAGCGATAAGAGCGATAAGGCATACGCCTCCGTCGATCATCCACCATTCTATGTTCTCGATGTTCATGAGTGTATTCTACCACATAAGGGCGCTATGTACTAAGACAGGCATTTTTCAAGAACAAAAAATAGTACAATTCCGCTTACTCTTTTCAGCATTTGCAAGGCTTTGACAGATTTCAAATTAATTGACGCTTTATCGGCACGGGTGCTATTATTATTATATGTTAGAAGGGCGTTTTGTGCGCTTCAAAACGCTTGAATAATACATGAAAAACGGAGGTGTATGGTTATGGAAAAGAAAACCCCGCTCTATGATACCCACATCAAGTACGGCGGAAAGATAGTCGAATTCGGCGGCTTCCTTCTTCCGGTCCAGTATGGAAGCGGTGTCAAGGCAGAGCATATGGCGGTCAGGACCCAGTGCGGACTCTTTGACGTATCCCACATGGGCGAGATCCTCGTTCAGGGTGAGAAGGCAAAGGACTTCCTCAATCTGATTCTGACTAACGATTACACAGACCTTCAGCCGGGATATGCGAGATATTCCCCGATGTGCAATGAGCACGGCGGCACTGTCGACGACCTCATTGTATACATGAAGGCTGAGAACGACTACTTTGTAGTTGTAAACGCGGCAAACACCGATAAGGATTTCGCCTGGATGTGCGATCACAAGATCGACGGCGTTGAGCTCAAAAACGTCAGCGAGGAGTGGGGCCAGGTAGCACTTCAGGGACCTAACGCAGACAAGATCCTCCACAAGGTAGTGGATGACAAGTACATTCCTGCTGAATACTACAGCTGCATCTTCGATGGTGACTTCCAGGGCATCCCTGTTATGATCTCCCGCACAGGCTACACAGGCGAAGACGGATTCGAGATCTACATGCCGGCAGACAAGGCTCCAGACGTCTGGGAATCCCTGATCGCTGCAGGCAAGGATGACGGTCTTATCCCATGCGCACTCGGCGCAAGAGACACTCTGAGAATGGAAGCTGCAATGCCTCTGTACGGCCACGAGCTCACAGATGATATCAGCCCTAAGACAGCAGGTCTCGGCTTCGCTGTAAAGATGGACAAGCCTGACTTCATCGGAAAGGCTGCTCTTGAAGCTGACCAGCCTCTCAAGAACAGAAGAGTCGGCCTCAAGGTCACGGGCCGCGGCATCCTCAGAGAGCATCTTGACGTTTACAGAGACGGCAAGATCGTAGGCCACACCACATCCGGAACATTCCTGCCATACCTCGGAAGTTCATATGCCATGGCTATCGTTGAATCCGGCGCCAGAGAGATCGGAGCAGCATGCCAGGTAGACGTAAGAGGACGTATGGTAGACTGCGAGATGGTCAAGCTTCCTTTCTATAAGAGAGAGAAGTGATCCTTAAGATCGTTGATTCCCGCGCAAGCGGATCAAATATCTGATATCAATTTATCCAACTAAAATTAAATACAAAGGAGATTAGAACGATGATTGATCCAAAAGAACTGAAGTACACAAAGGACGATGAATGGGTTCGTTTCGATGGAGATGACGCTTTTGTAGGCATCACCGACTATGCTCAGAGCGAGCTCGGCGACCTCGTATTCGTTAACCTCCCTGAGGTAGGCGATGAAGTAGTTGCAGGCGAGCCGTTTGGCGACGTTGAGTCCGTAAAGGCTGTTGCTGACGTGTTCTCACCGGTATCAGGCGTTGTTCTGGAGATCAACGAAGACCTTCTCGATGATGCCGCACTGATCAACAACGATCCTTATGGCTCATGGTTCATCAAAGTCGGAAGCATCTCTGCCTGTGAGGACTTTATGACTGCTGATGAGTACGACGAGTACAGAGGATAATCACACAGGAAGAAATCCGTATTCCAAGCAGTATCTAATTACAGGAGGAAATCAAATTGGGCACTTTCATTCCTAACACAAAGGAAGAGCAGCTAAAAATGCTCAACGAGATCGGATACAAGGATTTCGATGACCTCTTTAAAGTGATCCCTGAAGAAGCCAAAGTCAAAGGCGAACTCAACCTCCCTGAGGGACTCAGCGAGATCGAAGTTGACCGCAAGGTTTCGGGACTTGCTGCAAAGAACGTCATCTTCCGTTCGATCTTCCGCGGCGCAGGCGCGTATAACCACTATGTACCGTCTGCTGTAGACGCGATCGCCAACAAAGAAGAATTTGTTACGGCATATACACCATACCAGGCTGAGATCAGCCAGGGTATCCTCCAGTCGATCTTCGAGTATCAGACAATGATCGCAGAGATCACCGGCATGGACATCGCAAACGCTTCGATGTATGACGGCGCTTCGGCTGCCGCCGAGGCATGCTGGATGTGCAAGGACAGAAGACACAGCACCTTCTATGTGTCCGGCGCACTCGACGAGAGGATCCTCAACGTAATCAACACATATTCATTCGGAAGAGAGAGCAAGGTCGTAGTCATTCCTGCAAAGGACGGCGTAACTGACAAGGACGCTCTCGCAAAGGCTCTTGCCGAAGACGATCAGGCAGCCTGCTTCCTGATGCAGTATCCTAACTTCTACGGAATCATCGAAGACGCAGAAGAGCTCTGCAAGATCACACATGACGGCGGCGCAAAGTTCATCATGTACTGCCATCCGCTCGCACTCGGCGCTCTTAAGAGCCCTGGCGAGGTCGGCGCAGATATCGCTGTCGGCGAGGGACAGCCTCTCGGACTCGGTCTTGAATTTGGCGGACCGTACCTCGGATTCCTATCCACAAAGCAGGAGAACATGCGTCAGATCCCTGGCAGACTCATCGGTGAGACTGTAGACACAAGAGGCGACAGAGGCTTTGTTCTGACCATCCAGGCCAGAGAGCAGCATATCCGCCGTGAAAAGGCCAGCTCCAACATCTGCTCCAACGAAGCATGGTGCGCACTGAGAGCCGGCATCTATCTCTCGACTATCGGTCCTCAGGGCTATGAGCAGGTAGCTAAGCTCTGCTCGTCCAAGGCTCACTACATGGCTGACGAGCTCGAGAAGATCGGCATGAAGCGCTGCTTCGGCGGCGAGTTCTGGAACGAATTCGCTACTACATGCCCTGACGCAGACAAGCTGCTCGCGGCTCTCGAAGAAAAGGGCATCCTCGGCGGACTCAAGCTCTGCTGCGGCTGCTGCGACGGAGACTGCGACACTGACTGCATTCTGTGGTGCTGCACAGAACTCAACAGCAAGGAAGATATTGACGAAGTGATCGCCATTGCAAAGGAGGTGTTCTAAGATGAAATTGATATTCGAGAAGAGCATTCCTGGCAGAGGGCAAGATATCTTCCCTGCATGCGACGTTCCATGCAAGCTTCCTGACGCACCGCTCCGCGAGAAGAAGGCTCACCTGCCTGAGATCTCCGAGAACGAGATGGGAAGACACTACACAGCTCTCGCTAAGAGAGCACACGGAGTCAACGACGGATTCTATCCTCTTGGTTCCTGCACAATGAAGCACAACCCTAGGATCAACGAGAAGATGGCTTCCCTTCCGGGATTCACTAAGCTGCATCCGCTGCAGCCTGCGCATACCGTAGAGGGCGCTAACGAGCTCATCGCAGACCTCGAGAGATTCCTCTGCGAGATCACAGGCATGGCCGGAGTCACATTCCAGCCTGCAGCCGGAGCTCACGGCGAGTTCACGGGTCTTCTCCTGATCAAGGCATATCACCATGACAGAGGCGACTTTGAGCGCAACGAGATCATCGTTCCGGACGCAGCTCACGGTACAAACCCTGCATCCGCTACCATGGCCGGCTACAAGACCATCGTTATCAAGTCGAACGAGAACGGTACTGTAGACATCGACGACCTCAAGGCTCACCTCGGCCCTAAGACGGCCGGTCTGATGCTGACCAACCCTAACACAGTAGGTCTCTTCGACCCTAACATCATGGAGATCACAAGACTCGTCCACGAGGCAGGCGGACTCTGCTACTATGACGGAGCCAACCTGAACGCTGTTATCGGAATCGTACGTCCGGCAGACATCGGATTCGACGTAATCCACATGAACCTGCACAAGACGTTCTCGACTCCTCACGGCGGCGGCGGTCCGGGATCGGGCCCTTGCGCATACAAGGACTTCCTCGCTCCGTTTGCACCTGGACTGGTATGCAAGGACGGCGAGTACACAAGAGCCGAGAAGTCGATCGGAAACATGACAGGCTTCTACGGAAACTTCCTGGTAATGGTCAAGGCTTACACTTACCTGCTGACCATCGGCAAGGAAGTCTACACACTGGCTCAGAACGCTGTTCTGAACGCAAACTACATGCAGGAGAAGCTGAAGGATATCTATCCTATCGCATTCGACACGACATGCATGCACGAGTTTGTAATCGGACTTGATCCGATCTACAGAAAGACTCATGTTTCGGCTCTGGACGTAGCCAAGGCACTCCTCGACTACGGCATCCATCCACCTACAATCTACTTCCCTCTGATCGTCCACGAGGCCCTCATGATAGAGCCTACAGAGACAGAGACGAAGGAGACTCTCGACGAGGCCATCACTGCTTTCCGCGAGATCTACGACAGGATCTTCAATGCGCCTGAGAGCGTACAGATGGCACCTCAGACCACACCGGTACTGAGACTCGACGATACAAAGGCAGCAAGAGAGCCGCATCTGAGATTCGACTTCGAATAAGCATCTCAGATCTTTCAGCCAGACAAAAGGCCCTGCTCAGATGAGCAGGGCCTTTTTTCGGCAACATTTTTCTCAATTATTGCTTCGTTTACAGTGATGCAAGATTCTTCAATCTTTCTGCCTTGGAATCGCAGAGCTCCTGAAGAGCTGCGATCTCCTCGTCACCGAGATGTCTGAACTTCTTGAATCTCTTGATGAAGTCAGCAAGCGGCTTAGGATTGTCGAGGCTGCGGTTGAGTGTGAACTTACCGTTCTCCACTTCGAAGAGCGGAGCATAGTTTGTCTCTACCGAGAGTCTGCAGAGCTCAATGCTCTCGTCAGACTTGAAGCCCCATCCTGTTACGCACGGGTTGTATACATGCAGGTATACGAGTCCGCTCTTGACGGCCTTTGCCTTCTCAAGCTTTGTTACCATGTCAGGAATGAAAGCAGGGCTCATCGTAGCCATGTAAGGAAGATCATGCATAGCCATGATCATAGGCATGTCTTTCTTATTCTGCTTCTTTCCACCTCTTCCGTCCTTGCTTACAGGTGTCGTCGAGGTCCATGCTCCCTTTGTAGTGGAGCCGCTCCTCTGGTAGCCTGTGTTCATGTATCCTTCGTTGTCGTAGCAGATGTATATGATCTTATCGCCTCTCTCGGCAGCTCCGGAAAGAGCCTGGAATCCGCAGTCAACGGAAGCTCCGTCGCCGGCGAAAGCGACTACATTTACATCCTCACCAATTCTGTCATAGTGCATCTTGATGCCTGCGAGCATCGATGCAGGGTTGTCGAGGAGCGGGAAGAATACCGGGATCTTGGCTCCGGACTGCTTGTCCCAGCCTACGACTCCGACTCCGCCCATGCACCCCGGCGGGATAGCAAAGATGGTGTTAGGTCCCATTACCTGCATGCAGGTACGGAGGGTCAGCTCTACGTTACATCCGACGCATGCGGAGATGCCCGGAGAAATCTGGTCTTCTGATCTTGCCAGCAGTTCTATAGTTTCTCTCTGATTCATCTCGTCCCTCCTTAAATTCCCTTATCCTCACGGTTGAGCCACACTGTATAGTGCTTATCAGCGTTGCCCTCCTGAGCGATAACAGTATCGATAGCGTAATCAAAGTGCTCTCCTGTAACATCCTCGCCGCCGAGTCCCGCGATGAACGGAACGTTAGGGATCAGCAGGTTGTTTCTGAACATTGCCGCGCAGACTTCCTCATAGATGATTCCTGTGTTCCAGCCGAAGGAAACGTTTCTGTCAACGACTCCGAAGGCCTTGCAGTTCTTGAGAGCGTTTGCGATCTTGTCTCCAGGGAAAGGACGTACGATGCGGACCTTTACGAGGCCGACCTTCTTGCCGGCAGCTCTGGCTGCATCGACTCTGTCCTTAGCAACGCCTGTCATGGAGCCCATTGTCACGATGATGTAATCAGCATCCTCGCACTTATATTCTTCGATGGCGCCGCCGTAGCTGCGTCCGAACTTCTTTTCGTATTCCTCATCGATCTCGTCGATCAGCTTGAGAGCGTTCTGCTGAGCCATCATATGCTTGAGTCTGTACTCAGCCAGCAGATATCCGTTTGTGAGCGGGTCAACTGCCATAGGCTTCTTAGGATCCAGTTTGATGTGCTCAGGTACGTACTTAGGAACGAAAGCGTCTACGTCTTCCTGCTCAGGGATCTCGACTCTCTCTGCCATGTGCGAGAGGTAGAAACCGTCGAAGCATACGTTGATAGGAAGCAGTACGTTCTTGTCCTCTGCGAGTCTGAAAGCCATGATCATCGTGTCGAGGATCTCCTGGTTGTCCTCGCAGTAGATCTGCAGCCAGCCCGCGTCTCTTACCGAGAGAGTGTCCTGAGGTCCGCCCCAGAGAGTCTGCGGCGAGATCATCTCACGGTTTGCGACTGCCATTACTACCGGAAGTCTCAGTGTGGAAGCGCGGAAATAAGGCTCATACATGAGCGAAAGTCCCTGCGAAGCACTTGCCGTGAATACACGGGAGCCCGCGAGAGAAGCTCCTGTAACAACGCTCATTGCCGAGAGCTCTGACTCTACCTCGCTGACACTTGCATCGAGCTTTCCGTCGATAACGAAGTCGGCAAGATATTCTACGATCGGAGTCTGAGGAGTGATAGGGTATGCAGCGATGATATCAGGTCTGCACATAGCGGCGCCGATAGCGGCAGCCATATTACCATTCATTACCTGTACTTTTGACATTACTCATCACCCTCCTTGACATTCTCCATCGCGATGGCCTTGACTCTGCACTCGCGAGCGCAGATACCGCAGCCCTTGCAGTAGTCGAAAGTTATCTCATAGCTTCCGTCTTCTTTTCTGATGATCGCTCTGACAGGGCAGTACATGAAGCACATACCGCACTTTACGCACTTTTCTGTGTCCATTACCGGATAACGTGTACGCCATGCGCCGGTGTTGACGATCTTGAGCCCTTCAGGGCCGATCGGAACGATGTAATCACTTACATATTTCATTATCTGTACCCCCTTTATCTGAACTCGTGGATCTTGACTTCGTCATATCCGCGTCTGAATGCTTCTACATTCTTTGCACCGAAGAACTGCTCAATGATAGCCTCGAGAGCCTCCTTGTCGACCCAGCCTGTCGCCTTGAGGAAAGCTCCGAGCATGATCGTGTTGGTGATCGGTCTTCCGAGCATCTCAACGGCGATGCTTGTTGCGTCGAGCCATGCCAGGCACTTTACGTTAGGATCTTTGATGACGTCCGTAGGGTCCTCGGCGCGGGTGTTGAGGATAACATAGGAATCCTCCGCGAGTCCTTCAAATACCGGAGCCGATACCAGCAGGCTCGGATCCAGAATCAGAGTACAGTCAGGGTTGTAGACCTGGTTCTTAGCTCTGATCTTCTCGTCGCCCAGTCTTACGAATGATGTGACCGGCGCGCCCTGTCTCTCAAATCCGAAGAACGGTGTGGAGTTTCCGTACTTACCGCTGCTTACGGCAGCATGGACCAGCATCTCTCCGGCCTTCACGGTTCCGAGACCACCTATTCCGTGAAGTCTGATTTCTTTCATCTCCAGTTACCTCCTGTACTCTTAATTTTCAACTTCTCTTATAACTACAGCATCGACCGCCGTTGCCGGACGTCCGTCGCCATAGAGCATTAACGGATTGATATCTATTTCCCTGATCGCCGGGTCTTTTTCGACCATGGCGGATACCTTCATCAGGATGTCTATTATCTCTTCCCTGTTGTACACAGAGCCTCTGAGGCCCTTGCACGCCTGGGCGAGCGGTGTCTCGTCGAGCATCTCCTCAGCGTCCGCCCTCGATACAGGAATGACTCTGAGCGATACTGCCTTAAGAAGCTCTACGAGGACTCCGCCGAGACCTACCATCAGAACCTGGCCGAACTGCGGGTCAGTGCTGACTCCGACAAGAGCCTCGAGCCCGGACGGTATCATCTGCTCGGCAACGACGCCCTGTATCCTGGCGTCTGCCCTGAACGCGAGCGCGTTGGCCATGATCTTTTCATAGGCCGCCGCCATCTCCTCTTCGCTCCTTATATTGAGTACAACGCATCCCGCGTCGGTCTTGTGCAGGATGTCGTCGGAGAGGATCTTCATTACTGCCGGGAATCCGAGTTCTGCGGCAGCAGCTGCGATCTCCTCTGCGCTTCCTTCTGTGAGGATCCTGGACTTTACCGTGCAGATGCCGTTCTCAGCGAGATAAGCAGCACTTTCGATCTCGTTATATGCCTTTAAAGCCATTATTCCTCACCTGCCTTTCTCGCGCGGTACAGAGCATAGCGTGTCATATTGTCAGCCGCCTTTACCGCCTTGTCCGGAGTGTTGAAGGTGCAGAGACCGTTCTCCTCCATGATCTTTCTGGCAGGCGCCGTGTATGCTCCGGCCATGACGCAGTAATATACCGGCTTTTTCCTGTCCTCAGGGATGGACTTTTCCATCTCCACAAGGGCGTTCGCCAGTTCTATCTGCGGCAGGAATGTCGGAACAACAGTGATGAATGTCACCGAGTCGACAGCGTCGTCTTCGAGCACTATCCTGAGACCGTCAACGTGGTTGGCGACGGATGCCGAAGCCGTGATGTCAGCATATCCCTCAGGGCTGCAGATGTTGGCCATAGGCAGCTGGGATGCTCTCAGTCTTTCCTTTGTCTCCTCAGATACCAGCGGTGTCTCGAGGTTCTTCGCAGCTGCGATAGCGTCCGTGCAGTAGATCCCCGGGCCGCCTGCCTGCGAGTAGAGGAAGTGGTTCTTTCCCTTCGGCAGAGGCAGTGCATCGAGCGCCTGCATCGTGTCGATAAGTTCGTCAATAGTGTCTACTCTTATGACGCCGTACTGCTTGAACATAGCGTCATAGACGTTATCTGCTCCAGCCATCGATCCCGTATGGGAATTGGCCGCCTTTGATCCTTTTTCGCTGCGTCCTACCTTCAGGATGACAACAGGCTTTTTCGCGGTTATCCTGCGGAGGGTCTCCGCGAGTTTTCTGCCGTCGCGGTAGCCTTCCATGTACATCCCGATCACCTTCGTAGTGTCGTCGTTCTCGAGATACTCGAGAAGGTCTACGAAGTCGATGTCAGCCATATTTCCTATTGAAATGAACTTGTTATAGAGCACCGGAAATACTCTTCCCGCACCTTCCATGAGGACCGCGCTCGCGAGAGCACCGCTCTGCGAAATAAAGGTGATGCCTGTAGGCTCGCCGAATTCCGAGAATGGCACCCCCGTGTCGACAAAGGTAGTATCTACCTTTGTCCTGTTGTCGATAACTCCTATGCAGTTTGGTCCGATGACCCTTACACCGTATTTTTCTGCAGACTGCATAAGACGCGCCTGGCGTCTTACCCCTTCTTCAGTCTGGGTCTCCGCATAGTCGGCAGCAGCGCATACTATGTACTTGACGTCGTGCTTTTCTTCCATGCGCTTGTCAAAGTCATCCATTATGTCATAGATGAGCCTTGCCGGCATGATGAGTACCACGAGATCTACATTTCCTTCGATCTCGGAAAGTGCCTTATAGCACTTATAGCCGAGTATCTCTGTCTCATTCGGGTTGATCGGATAGACCTTGCCCGGATATTCCTTTTCCTTCATGTTCCTGAGCGCAACATAGCCGGCCTTTGTAGGATTTGTACTGGCTCCGGCTATTGCGATGCCGTCAGGTTCAAACAGTTTCTTCATATTTCTCTGATCCTTCCCTGTTCTGTCAGTCGATGATACCCACTACAGCCATGTCGACAGGTGCTTTGCCGTCGCCTATGGCAAATCTGGCGTTGCCGCCCTGTGTGACCAGCACGCAGTGCCCGACTCCGCAGCCGAAAGGATCCGCCGCGACATAGACTTCCTTGCCGACGACTTCATTGCCCTTAGCGTCGAAGGAAAGAGCTCTGACCGTGATCAGGCTCATACCGACCAGGCTCTCATTTTTTATTGTCGAGACTACCTTGCCCGTTACCTTGCACATCAGCATAGATGAACCTCCTTGTATGCCAATCGATTACTATCAGTGTTCGAGGATCTTGCCTCTGACGCCGTCATCGGTGATCCTTCCGTTCTGTGCCGCTATGCGGCCTCCCTTTATCGTCATTACCGGCCATGCCCTGAGCCTGCTGCCCTGGAAAAGCGAGAAGTCCGAACGCGACAGAAGGTCGCGCGGTCTTACCGTCCTTTCATTGTTAAGGTCAACTATGACTATGTCGGCGTCGCTGCCCGGCATTATGGTTCCCTTGCGCGGATAAACTCCGAAGATCTTCGCAGGGTTCATGGTCATCAGAGGGACCAGCTTATCAAGCATCACTTCCTGCCTGAAGAGCCCCTCATTGAGCACGGATACGAGGTGCGTTCCCAGTGTCGGATAACCCGCTCCGGCGCCATGCATTCCTCCGCTTATGTTTTTCTCTGCGCTTGTCATGACCGTGTTGTCGGTGCCTATGGTGTCGATCAGTCCCTTTCTGATGCCGTCCCACAGCGCCAGCCTGCTCTCCTCTTCCCTTATAGGCGGCAGCATCTTTCCGTATGCTCCTATGCCGCTTCCGGTATCGAGCGCGAGGTAAGGCGATGTGGTCTCTACATAGAGTTTGTCATGCTTCAGAAGGCTGAGCCTCTCCATCGCTTCCTTTGTTGAGCTGTGCACCACGTATGCCCTTACGCCTATCTCTTCGGAAAGATATGCCGTCCTCTGGACCGCTTCACCTTCCGCGAGGTTAGGGTGGGTCTCATTCCAGTCGTCCAGAGTCTTCAGGGTCCTGCCCTGCCATTCCTCAGTTGCGTAATCGCAGATCGACTGGTTTTCGCAGTGTACGCTCAGTATCGGGTTCGCCCACGGAGGCAGTTCCTTCATCCTCTTCATCACCTTAACGATGAAGCCGTCCTCCTGATTAGGATAGATCCCCGGCACTCCGCACATGTACACCTTGTAGGAGTTCATGCCCTGAGCCGAATACCTGTCCATCTCGGCGACCTGCTCGTCAGTGCGCATGCTGAGGTGCGGGATCATGTCGACTCTCGAAAGAGCCGGAACGCTCCTCCTGAGGCTGTCGATCAGCGGCAGATAGCTCTCTTCCTGGTTGAAGTATGTCCCAATGGTCGTAACTCCTCCAAGCACCGCAGACCTCGTCTCTGTCTCAAGCTCTGTCTCGAGCCCTGTAAACAGTCCGAGGTGAGTGTGCGGGTCGATTATGCCCGGAAGCACATACTTGCCTGAAGCATCGACAACATCCCTCGCCGGCGGGGTATCGCTGGTTATTGCGGCGACCTTGTCCCCCCTGATGCAGACATTTGTCCTGATGAGACCCATCTCCGGAATGACACAAGTGCCCCCCTTTATGAGAAGGTCATACATACCGTCTGCAAACGCGGCCACCGCAACGGCAGCTCCAGTCCCGCTACGATTTGCCTGCGGATAAGTTGTGCCGGCGCTTGCTGCCTCGTATCTGACTACTTTGATCCCATACCTGGCTGCCGATTGTCTGGCGATGTCGGTAAGACGTTCGCCTTCACCGAGCACCAGCTCCTTGCGGCCCGACCTGGCCATTTCCGTTATGTCCTGATTGGTATAGATCTTACTCACTTTTATCTCCCGAGTGTGGACTGCAGCACCTTCATGCCTTCGCCTACGGCTCCGCTCATGATGGCGAGCTCTGAGTTGATGATCACCATGTCAAAGCCCTTTTCGTACCAGGACTTTGCTCCCTCGAAGTTGCCGGCGAATACACCGAGTCTCTTGCCGGCCTTCGCTGTCTTCTCGCGTATCATCATTATCGTATCCACCAGTTTAGGATTGCTGAACTGTCCGAAGATCCCCATATCCATTGAGAGGTCTCCAGGTCCGATGAAGAACATATCGATAAAGTCTGTGTCGATTATCCTGTCGAGATTTTCGAGCGCCTGCACCGTTTCGATCTGTACGACTATGTTGGTGGTATAGTTGAGGTCGCCGTCCTGCGTCCCCAGCTGTCCTATGCCGTCTCCGTAGTCCCACAGTCTCGACGGGCCGCAGCCTCTTCTGCCGAGAGGCGGATAAAGGCTGAACTGCCTTATCTTTTCGATGTCTTCAACTGTCCTGACCTGCGGTATTAGGAGCGCATCGGCGCCTATGTCCAGCGCTCCGGAAATGTATTCGTATCCTATCATCGGCACCCTGACCATCGCGTATGTCGGTGTGCCCTGAAGTCCCTGAAGCATCTTCTGCAGAGTCTCAAGCGTTATCGCGTTGTGCTCGGCATCGATGCATACAAAGTCGAAACCCAGGTGTCCTACGAATTCCGTCATTACCGGATGAGGCGTTCCGATGAATGTTCCCACCAGCCTTTTGTCAGAGCAGATAATGTCGCGGAAAGGTGCCTTTTCAATGGTAGGCGTGGCGAGCTTTCTGGCTACGGGATTGCCCTGCGGAGCTCCCGTTCCTCCTGCGCCGTATCCTCCGCCGCCCTGTCCGCTCTGAGACTGTGCCGGTGCTGCAGCAGGCTGAGGCTGTCCCGCCGGCGCAGCGGCTCTGCCGCCTACGCTGAGGCTTATGCCCGCCTGCTTCATAGCGTCGCGCGCGAGATCGGTCAGAATGGGCTGTTCGTCAAGGACGATGGTCTTTATCCCTTTTCTGCTGTACTCGAGCACGTCAGCTCTGGTCAATACTTTCTGCATCTTCTATCTCCCGGTTCAGTAAAGTCCCTTAAGTGCTTCGTCAGGTCTTGCGATGATGTTTGTGTTGACTACTGTTGAGAGCCTTGCAGCCTCTTCTTCAGCAGCAGCTACTGCCGAACGTACTGAGCCGATCTCGCCCTTTATGATCACAGCGATCATCGCTTTGCCTGTATTTTCCTTTGTGACGACTTCTACGTTAGCCGCCTTGATAGCTGCGTCTGCAGCTGCGATAGCCGGAACGAGGCCGACTACTTCAATGTATCCGTAAGCATCCATCCTTGTTCCTCCTTATTTGTCAAGTTCGAGCGTAGTGACGACTGCAGCGCCCGCGGAAGGCTTTGCGATCACATTCACGCAATGCACCTTTCCGGCCTGTGCGGCTGCTTCTGCACCGGCATCTACTGCGGTCCTTACCGCGCCGATCTCACCGGTAGCGGCGACTGTCACATATCCGCCGCCTATGACTTCGATTCCTGCCAGCTTTACGTCAGCTGCCTTGACCATTGCGTCAGCCGCGGCTACTGCAGGAGTGTATCCTATGACTTCAATAAATCCCCATGAACGCATGATCTGCACCTCCTATTCCTCATAGCCGAGAGCGGCTGCGAATTCCTCTGCCGGGTGGGCTATGGCAAGGCACGAGATCAGCGCGCCCATGTTGTTGGCTGCTGCTGCGCCTGCGTCGACAGCGGTCGTTACCGCTCCGACGTCACCTCTTACGACGACTGTTACCATCGCCGCGCCTACCCATACCTTTTTGACGATCTCGACATTTGCGGCCTTTGCCATTGCGTCCGCTACTGCGAAAGCAGGCACATAGCCTTCAGTCTCAACAAATCCAAGAGATTTCATAGACAGGCTCCTTTCTTATTTCTGTACTTTTGCCATGACCTCTCTCATGCACTGAGCAACGAATGTGCATTCCTCAGGCGTTCCGATCGAGATCCTGTTCTTGTCAAAATTGCCTCTGATGATGATCCCGTACCACAGCAGTTCTTCAGCGAACCATGCTGCGTCTACGTGCGGATCGAAGTAGATGAAGTTGGAGTTCGAAGGCCATACCCTGAATCCAAGGTCGTTCATCGTGTCGATGAGGATCCTTCTTGCCTTCTTGTTGCCTTCGAGTGTGAGTTTCTGGAACTCATAGTCATCGAGAGCAGCCTCTGCTCCGTAGAGACCTACTCTGTTGCAGCAGAATCCGGTGGAATCGCGCATCAGGTACTCGACGATCTCCTTGTTGGCCATCAGGTATCCCATTCTCATACCGGCCATGCCGTAGAGCTTGGAGAATGTTCTTACGACGATCAGGTTCGCGTCGTCTGCGATGGCGTCAACCATTGTGCGGTAGCTGTCATCCTCCACGAAGTCGATATATGCTTCGTCGACTACCAGCAGCACGTGATCAGGCAGCTTCTTCTGGAACTCATGGAGTTCGTCCGAATCGATCAGCGTGCCCGTAGGGTTGTTAGGGTTGCAAAGGAAAATGACCTTTGTCTTGTCTGTAATGGCGTTCAGTATACCTTCAAAGTCCGGTGTGTAGGTCTCCTCAAACATAGGGACCTCGACCAGTTTGCAGCGCTGTCTCTTTACGTAGTTGTAATAGTTAGGATAAGTAGGCGGAGTCAGGATGATCTCGTCGCCAGGGAGCATGAATACCTCAGCGATGAACTGGAGTCCTGCTGTAGCGCCTTCCGTTACCATTACCTCATCGACGGTGAGTCCGTGCTTCACGGCCAGCTTTTCCCTGAGAGCCTGGGCTCTTACGTCAGGATATCTGTTGGCGATCTCGCACTGTTCCTTCATGGCCTTTACAGCCATCGGGGATACACCGAACGGGTTCTCATTGGTTGCCAGCTGGAGTACGCGTGTAACCTCCGGTCTGATTTTTTTGTTCTGCTCGTCCGCGCCTACGACGTACGGCGGAGCCTGTTTTGCAAAGTCGCTTATCAGATCATAACAAGACATGTTTTACCTCCGTGATCTTTATAAAGTATGTCCCCGCAAGGACCGCTTATTATCTGGATTCACACTAACATACGGCATTTTTTGTCTCTGTCAATTTCTTTACAATCCGGTGCACTGCTATGTTTTTTTTTGCATCAAAAAACAGGTAGCTTATGCTGCCTGTATCTGTCAGTATATTGGTCAGACTCGTGCCTTTGTTTTGAGCGCCTTTAGATCAGCCAGTATATATGCACCATCAGCCTTCTCAAGTATGTCTTCTTTCATAAGCGTCGAGATAACATTCGAAACACACACTCTCGAAAGGCCGGTCACATCAGCAATATCCTGATGCGTAAATTTCATGGTCAGCTTCCGTTTTTCTCTGCTACCGTCAGAGGAGTCTTCCGAGTAGAGATTTGCCATATGCATGAGGTAAAAACTGACTATGCACTCTGCATTGCGGAAGCTCATCAGCTCCATCTGCTTGGTCAGTATCCTGTTTACGCGGTTCGACTCCAGAAGCATATTATGCATCAGGTTGGCATCTTCGTTTATCTTCCGTATGACCTGCGGCTTCGGGATTATGTATATGCTCGCCTCGTCGCTTACCGAGACCGCACGGCATGAGTTTGCCCTGTCGTCAAACAGGCTCAGATTGCCGAATATGCAGCCTTCATCGAGCGTGATGATGGTTCTTGCATCACCTTCGGTCGTGAATATCCTCAGCGCAACGCGCCCTTTGTCGACAATATAAACATAGTCCGAGGCCTCATCCTGTTCATAGAAGACATGCCCCTTCTTGAAGGTTTTTATACTCAGTCCGTCTGTCAGTGAAGACCAGTCGATCTCCATCAGCATCCATGGCGAGTCCTCAGGTCTTATTACTTTTTCTGCCATAGTCTCCCCTTGTCTGCAACAAAAACTCAATTCCCCTTCCTGTGATTATATTACGGGAAGGGGAATTTGTCACTTTAGAGGTATATTATGTACCTATTGTTTTTCTTATTTCTGAGATGCCTCGAACTTAGCGAGTGCTTCTTCATAAGTCTTGCCTTTCATAACTTCGCCGTGAGGGCCCTCAAATGCACGGCCCCAGCCGGTGATGACTGCAAAGGCGAATGCTACGAACAGGAAGATGCAGTGCCATGTGTGTGTTGCGAGAGCGATCGGGTTGAGCGCAGGTACGAACGAGAACTCTTCCATCAGACCGTTGACGCAGGAGATGCAGATGAAGATGAACGCGCTTGTTACAGGGATCAGTACAGGAAGTCCGCTTCCGAAACCGTCGAGCAGGTTAGCTCTTCTGTATGGATGCAGTTTCTTCTTGGAGCTGATGTCAGCTGCGATAGGACCATACATAAGGATGGCCGGGCCGTTAGCTGAGCCGAGCACGATCGAGGAGATCATGAGGCCGATGCCGCAGATCCACTCTGTTCCAGGTACAGTCTGGTTGAGCTTGCTGTTTGTGAGCGCGTTGATAACTCTGTCGAGGAATCCGCTTGCTGTGAGGACTCCGACGATTCCGGCTACAGCATAGTTGTATCCGACTGTTCCGATCATGTTGTTGACGCCGTCGCTGAGGAAGCCCTGGAGCGCTCCGTCCTGAACGGACATGATGTCAGCAGGTACGATGATACCGGAGACAAGACCGATGATAGTACCGGAGATGATGCCCCATGTAGCAGCGATGTAGATGCTTCTTGTCTTGAACGCTGTGAAGAGCAGGATAGCTACAGGGATCAGCATGATGAGTCCCTTAGGATCACTGTTCTGAGCGAGCAGTTCTGCGCCCTCTGCTGCGGACAGGCCGTTGTCTGCGCCGCCGAAGATCGCGAAGACGATGCATGCAGGTATAGCTGCGGCCATGGCGTATTTCATACGCGATCCGACTACGCCGGCGATATCTGCGAATCCGTCCTTGTTCATGTACTGCTGTGTCTGAGCAGATACGATAGTTGTATCCGATACAGGACCTACGTTGTCACCGAAGATAGCTCCGGAGAGGATAGCGCCTGCAAGGAATACCGGGTGAGCTCCGAGAAGGAGTCCTGATGGGTACAGGATAGGGAATGCTGTGAACAGTGTTCCGATCGATGTACCTGTAGCCGTTGCGATGATGCATGTAGCGATGAAAGCAAATGCCGTGAACATGCCGCCCTGGAGGCCCAACTTGTCACCAAGCCATACGAATCCCTGAGCAACTCCGCCTCTTGTCATGAGCTTTCCGAACATTCCTACGAGGAGCAGGATAGCTGTCAGCTCGGCAACAAGTCTTGACTGCATGCCGGTTACGACTGCCTTCCAGTAAACTGACCACTTCTTCGAAAAGAGTGAGCCGATCATGAGTGCTGCAAATCCGCCTGTGCACAGATCCATCATGTTGTATGTCTTAAAGACTACGAAGAACAGGATGCATCCGACTACGAAGAGGATCAGCGGAATAAGAGCGAACAGGTAAGTTCCTCTAAATTCCAGTTCATATTTTTTCTTTTCCTCCATAATAGTATCCTTTCATTTAAACCAAATGAGTGTAATACCTGTTACTTCGGAAAATAGCACAACGCAATTTTTCAATATGTAAACCGCTTTACACACAGCGGAAAAAACAAAACAAAACAAAAATCCCGATATTGTACCGCATAATGGTAAATACCGGGAAATGCTTCATTTTACAGGTATTTGCTGAGTGTGCTGATATCCTCTTCATCAAGCTTTATCGCATCTGCCCTGAGTGTCTCCAGCAGCTGCTCAGGACTGGAAACAGCAGTGACAGGGAAGGCTCCGAAAGGCTGCACCATGAGAATGGCGACCGATATGATCAGAGGCGATGTCTCATATTTCTCTGCCATGCCTTCGAGTATGCGGGCCAGCTCCATGTTCCTGTCATTGACATAGCCGGCTTTGAGAGTATCAGACAGTCTGCCGCTCAGAGCCTTGTTGAAGAAGCCTCCTGCTGTTGAGCTGTATGGCACCAGAGTAAAACCGGTCTCGCATAGCCACCTGTAATACTCGCTGTCTATTCCCTCAAGTGACATGTCACCGTTGAGTTTGTACCCCGGATTAGGATATGCCAGGCTCCACTGGTTGCTGAGTGCTCTGAAGCCCTTGCCTGTCTGTTTTCTGTAATCCTCGGCTTCCTTCATTCTGGAGAGAGTAAAGTTGGATGCACCGTAGTATCTGGTCTTGCCCTCGCGGACGAGTTCTTCGCCTATGTCGATGAGTTCTTCGACGGACTTCTCCGTGTTGTCCCTGTGGAACCAGAACATGTCCACATGATCGGTCCCCATGGTGCGGAGGCTCTCTTCGAGGTCCTGCCTCAGGTGCTCCCTGTCGACTCTCCACTTGCCCGTCCTTATATGAGGATGCCCGGCTTTTGTCGCCAGGACGACTTTGTCCCTGTTTCCGGTCTTTCTGAACCACTCACCCAGAAACTGCTCTGCGCAGTTTTCCGTATCCGGAAGCCACCTGCAGTATACGTTGGCTGTATCAAGGAAGTTGCCGCCGGCATCGAGATATGTGTCCAGCACGCGGAAAGCGCTCTCCTTGTCGAGTCTCTCCTTGAAGTTGCCGGTTCCCATGACGATCCTGGTCACTTCCAGATCAGTATCCGAGAATCTGTATTTTTCCATCTTTCCCCTCCGCTGAATATCTCTATTTCTCTATGGCTGCAGCTTCTATCTCTATAAGCGCTCCGAGCGGTATCTTCGCTATCTGAAGACATGTGCGCGCAGGCTTTTCGCCGGTGAAGTACTCCTTGTATATAGCGTTCACCGCCGCAAAGTCGTTCACGTCGTTCAGATATATGTTTACCTTGAGGACATGCTCTAGATCACTTCCGGCTGCTTCAAGCACCTCGCAAAGGTTATCGAGTGCTCCCCTCGTCTGTGACTCTATGTCATCACCGAAAAAGCGTCCCGCTTTCATGTCATAGCCGCACTGGCCGGATACAAAGATAAATCCGCCTGCCTTTACCGCAGGTGATACCGGTGCAGGAGAATTCTGCCCTGCTATCGTGATAGTTTCTTTGATCATAATTCCCTCCGGACTCATTATTCTTCCAGCTGAAATACTTTTTTCTATGGTATCCTTTTGCCTGAAAAAAACCTGTATATTGATTTACACCCCTGCAGTGTAAAGCGCTTTATAGACTGCCGCCGGCTTAAGGCCTTAATCTGCAGGCAGAAAGATAACCTTCTGATATGTGAAGGAGGTAAATAATATGAAATACACATCACTCGACACCCCGGCTGTGCTCGTGGACATGGATGCCGCGGAGCGCAATATAAGGGAAATGCTTGATGGAGCAGCTTCTGCAGGTCTGGCGCACCGCCCGCACATAAAGACGCATAAGTGTGTGGAGCTTGCAAAGCTGCAGCTGTCTGCAGGAGCGGCAGGAATCACCTGCGCAAAACTGGGCGAGGCTGAGATCATGGCAGAGGCAGGCATAAACAACATCCTGGTCGCATACCCACTGATAGGAGATGTTAAACTGCAGCGCTATGCGGAGCTCCATAAGAAGTCTCCGGGTCTGCTGACCATAGTTAACAGCATCGCGGGAGCGAAGGCTCTGTCTGATACCGCTCTCCGCAGCAACGACAAATATGATGTCCTGATAGAAGTGGACGGCGGAACATCACGCGGAGGGATAGCGCCGGGCGATGCCTCCCTGGAGTTTGCTGACTCTATCCGTGGTCTGAAAGGTCTTCACATCTGTGGCCTTATGTATTATCCGGGAGCGAATTACAGCAAGCACGACGACGAAGGCATCGCAGCCGCTGCGGACCGCGAAAGAATGGATGTGACCGGCACTGCAAAGCTTCTGGCATCGCACGGTTTCGACATGTCGGTGCTCTCGGGCGGCAACAGCGTTTCCTCAAAGGTTCCCCAGCATCTCCTCGGACTTACCGAGATCCGCGCCGGTAACTATATCTTCAACGACTGCCAGCAACTGTACTTTGACCGCGTAAGCGAGGAGCAGTGCGCTCTTAAGATCCTCAGCACCGTCGTTTGCAAGACCGGTCCGTGCACCGCGATCCTTGATGCAGGCACCAAGACTCTCTCATCCGATGTCTTTCACGGAACGGATCTCGGCTACGGACGCATCTGCGGTCATCCGGAGATAAAAATCACTGATCTGAACGAGGAGCACGCGTTTATCGCTTCGCCGGAGCCTCTTCCGTTCGAAGTCGGAGATAAGGTCCTCATAATACCAAACCACGCCTGCGTAGTACCTAACCTAGCCGGCGGGATGTATAAAATTCGGGCAGATGAAGTCGTCGGCACTCTGACTGTCGACGCAAGAGGAGCAAGCCGGTAGTCCGGCAGGGAGGCAGTATGATGGATATAAAAAAATTTGAAGAACAGCGTCAGTACTATCCGGTGCTGGGATACAAAACATTCCTCAATACAGCGCAGAACGGACTCATTCCTACCTACGCTTCGCAGGCAATGCAGGAGTATATAGAGCGCCGCCACCTGAACGCACTGGATGTCATCTCGATGTCAGCACAGTGGGACGACCTCGACATCGTCCGCGCAAAAGTCGGCCGCATGCTGAACGCGAAGTCCACGGAGATCATGTTCGGAGCCAACGTTTCGGAGCTGATGAACATCTTCGCGAACGGACTCGGCCTTAAGCAGGGAGACAACGTGGTCATCTATGACTGCACCTACTTTTCGATGTCTTACATCTGGTTCAACAAGAGAGAGCAGCTTGGCATCGAAGTAAGGATCGCCGGGTCTGACGAAGGACGCACGCCTTGTGAAAAGCTGTTTGAACTCTGCGATGAAAACACAAAAGCCATGGTCGTCTGCCATGTCGACTTCGGCACAGGCTACAGGCACGATCTCGCAGCCATCGGAAGCTTCTGCCGCGAGAGGGGAATCGCCTTCGCGGTAGACGGCACACAGGCCTGCGGCGCGATGGCTGTCGATGTAAAGAAGATGAAGATAGATTTCTATGCCGCGTCAACCTATAAGTGGCTGCAGGGGCTGCTCGGACTCGGCATCGCATTCATAGACGAAGACTTTATGCCGAAGCTCTCGCAGAGCATCATCGGCTGGGTCGGCACGGTAGACAAACTTCACAACGATGCAATGGTGCTCGAGCTATGCGACGAGGCCCGTAAATTCGAATGCGGCGGAATAAGCTTTGTCGCTCTTGAAGGGCTCACCAGAGTCGCGGACAATTATCTGCGCCTTGGGGCGGCTGACATAGAAGAATATATTCTGTCGCTGGCGGATCACTGCTATGAGAGAGCAGAAGAACTGAAGGACTGCCGGGTATGGGGTCCGGTCGGCAGGGAGAACCGCTCCGGTATCGTCACTATCTCATTCCCTGAAAGTTACGGGATATCCCGCGAGATGCTCGAAGCTCATCAGATAAACGCGATGATGCAGGGGACATCCAGAGTCAGGCTGGCGATGCACTATTACAACAATACCGAAGATATCGACAGATTCTTCGATCTTCTTAAGAGCATAGAAAAAGCCCGCGCGTAGCGCGGGCCGATTTTTATTTTACGGTATTTGCCTTGTACACTCCGACCAGTATCAGCGCGATGCCGATGAGATAGACCGCCGAGAAAGGCTCTCCGAGAAGCAGGACTCCCGCCAGCAGGGAGACTATCGGCACCATGTTTGAGAAGACCGTGACCTTCGCAGCATCGAGGTGTGTTACGGAATAGTTCTGCAGCATGAAAGCGATGACTGACGAGATCACCGACAGGAAGAGCACCGGGAGCAGCACGTATCTGTCAGTGGCTGCCTCTGTGAATACCTGTACAAAGCCGCTTCCCTCCTGCACCAGTCCGACCGATGCGTAGAAGATGAATCCCATAAGCATGGAGATGAATGTCCTTTCGAAAGGCGTGAACACCCCGGAGATCGACCGGCTGAAAACATAGAACATCGCGCCCGCGAAGATCGCCAGGCAAAGATACAATATGCCGACCGGGTGAACAGCTCCGCCGCCCGCCTGTGAAAGCGAGATAACTATGACGCCCGCGACAGAGCAGAATATCCACGCGTAAGCCTTTTTAGACATTTTCTCGTGAAGGAACACGCCTGAGAAGAGGGCTGTCGCAACAGGGATCAGGGATATCATGATGCCCGCGAAGGACGAATTGGTGTACTTTATCCCGTTGGTCTCGCCTATGAAATAAATGACCGGATGGAACAGCCCAAGCAAAAGGAGCCTGTGCAGGGGCTTGCCTTTAAGGTTCAGCTTCGTTATGCCCAGTACCGCGAGGACCAGCATAATGAGCACGCTCGATCCGAAGCGCAGCGTGAGCATCATCGCAGATGTGGTGTGCTCGAGCGCTATCCTCGACGCCATGAAGCTGAGTCCGAATATGAAATTGGAGAGCAGCGCCGCCAGCGTGGCAGCCCTGACTTTTGGATCATTATTTGCCATTATTTCTCCTGCTCATCGTCATCCGGAAGAGGCACCGCGGTACATTCCGCGTGGCTGAATTCCCTTTTGCCGGCCCGGCTTATCTTAAACCTTGCGCCGCAGTTTGGATCAGGGCACGCGATGATGCTGTCCGAGAGCATCCAGTCGTTTTTGTGGAGTTCCCTCTGCTTTGCGGGCAGCATTGGCAGAAGTGCCGCAAGCGCGTACATCGAAAAAGATCCGCCTTCAGGGAACACCAGATTCTCTCCGATCACATAAAAGGCCTCGCCTTCCTTATGGCTGCAGACCATAGGTTTATCGGATCCTATAACTTCGACCTTAAGATCGTATAATTCGAAATTGTCACTCATAGTCTTACCCTCTACTCGAGTATCCAGTCGGTCTCCCGGCTGCATTTCTCGGCGAATGCCCGCCAGTCAGCAGGCAATTCATTTATGGTATTTGCCCTCATCAGGTCCATGATACTGAACGCGCGTGTATCCAACGCTTCTTTTACGGATGGATTTTCTCCGATCTTCAGTATCATGACTTCTTTGACTCTGTTCCACTGCGGTGAGCCCGCTCCGTACTTGCCCATTATAGTCCACCTTCTGAGTGTTCTTCACCGGTATCTTTTTAGCCCTTATATCATATAGCGTTCTCCTTCGCCGTAAAGTGTTTTACATAAAAACCTGTCTCCACATATTTGTGAAGACAGGTCTTATCCAATACATGACAGTAAGGACCGTCCCCTTTGTCAACTACAGTCTTGCAGCCTCCATGATAGCTTCTGCGAAGGATGGATGCGGATGGATGATGTTCGCTACTTCTTCGAGCATCATGCCGCGGCCGATCGCCACTGAGAGCTCACCGATAAGGTCGGAAGCTCTTCCGCAGAGCAGGTGCGCGCCGATAAGCACGTGGTCGTCAGCTCTTGCTACCAGTTTTACAAAGCCTCTGTCGAGTCCCGCGATCAGAGTCTTGCCGTTTGCAGACATCGGGTACTTCTTTGTTACTACATCGATGCCGGCTTCCTTTGCCTCATCTGCCGTCATTCCGACTACAGCGATCTCAGGGTCTGTATAGATGCAGCTCGGAACAGTTCCCATGTTGATGGTCGCCTGTGCGCCGTTCATCAGAGCCACGCAGTTGCGTCCTTCTGCGGATGCTACGTGAGCCAGCTGGATACCGCCGTTGCAGTCACCGATAGCGTATACGCTTTCAACAGGTGTCTGGTACTTCTCGTCTACCTTTATGAATCCCTTGCCGTCTTCGAGGTCAGGATATGCCTTGAGGAGTTCTTCGCTGAATACGCCCGCAGTGTTAGGTCTTCTGCCTACGCACATCAGGACCTTGTCTGCCTTTACGCTGATCTCCTCATCCTTCTTGTTCTTTAGCGTTACGACCAGCTTGTCGCCGTCCTTCTCGATCCTCTGTACAGGTGAGGATACGTGAACATCAACGCCCTTCTTTTCCATAGTCATCTTGATGCTGCGGCCGATCTCCTTGTCGATGACAGGGAGGAGTCTGTCCATGCCCTCGATAACCGTTACGTGATCTCCGAGGTCCGCATAGATGGTCGCGAACTCGATGCCGATAACGCCGCCGCCGATGATGACGAACTCAGGGATCTCTGCTCCGCCCATCTCGATCAGCTCGGTACTGTCGATAACGCCCGGAAGATCATGTCCCGGGATAGGCGGCATGAAAGGCTTTGAGCCTGTAGCTACCATGATGTTCTCGGCTGTGTAGTCCTCGCCGTTGATCGCAACATGATGCGGAGCCGTGACCATAGCCTCGCCTTCGATAAGTTCGATTTTCTTCTTTTTGATGAGGCCCGCAATGCCGTTTCTGAGAGTATCGAGGACTTCGTCTTTGCGCTCTCCTATTCTCTGGCGGTTAGCTTTAAGGCCTTCCACCTCGACACCGACCTCTGCTCCGTGAGCAGCGTCTCTGTAGACATCAGAAGAATGCATCAGAGCCTTTGTAGGGATGCATCCCCTGTTGAGGCATGTGCCTCCGAGGCGGTCCTTCTCGACGATAGCCACTTTCATACCCAGGTCTGCAGCATAGAAAGCAGCTTCGTATCCGCCCGGGCCTGCTCCGATGATCAGAAGATCGTAATTGAATTCACTCATGAGTTGATCCTTTCCGTATTTGAATTTCTATTAAATAGACTTTGCTATGAGTCCCAATATCTCATATGCGGTGGCAGATGTGCCCTCAGGCAGTCTGTCCTGCAGCCCGTGTATCTCGGCTGCGTCATACCTGCAGCCTTCGACGAGCTTCTCTACAGTCCCGAATACCTCTGTTTCGAGCGAATCAGAGTATATTTTGCAGCTCTCGATGTATTCGCCCCTCATCGCGAGCTGTATCTCAACACCGCCCCATTCGAAGCGGTGATCGATGATCTTTGTAAAAGGTATTTTGGTGCCGAGGCGCCACTCCTCGGAAGCATATTTGTCGAGCAGTTCCTCCGGTATCTTTGGCAGAGCTTCCTCTGCCGCTTCACAGCCGTACTCCCTTGCTGCGGCTTTCACCATTGCTTCCTGCATCGCCGCGATCAGGTCCTTCGTATCCGCGCTCCGCAGAGGCTCATCAAGATGGTCTCTCAGATTGGTCACTCTCGATCTTACCGAAGCGACCCCCTTCGATCTCAGCTTTGCCTCGGAAACGTTCAGATACTTTGAAAGATCGTCAGCGCAGACGTCCATCATTATAGTCCCGTGGTGGTAATTGTATCCCCCTGACGAGTAATACGCATGTCCCGAAAACTTGCGCTCTGTCACTGTCAGGTCGTTTCTGCCCGTCTTTGACGCGTTTATTCCCAGAAGTCTGCACGCATGAAGTATTACGTCAGTCTGCCTCGAGATGTCAAAGAGCCCGTCACGGGCGATAAACGTGAAGTTGAGATTCCCCATGTCGTGGTAAACGGCTCCTCCGCCCGACATCCTGCGGGCAAGGCTTATACCGTCGCGCTTTATTTTCTCAACGTCGCATTCACGCCACGGATTCTGGTTGCGGCCGATGACCACGGTGTGGGCATTCTGCCACAGAAAGAGCGTCATCACGCCGTCTTCCGCGTTCATCGTAAGGTATTCCTCTGCCGCAAGGTTCACATAGGGATCCGTGCAGCCGGTCCTTATAACTCTAAGCCTGGACATCTCCTTCTCCTTCAGGCGCCGCTTCTTCAAGCGCGTCCTCGGTCAACTGCTGGCTTTCCTCTCTCTCCTCGATCACCTGCTCCTCCTCAGGGCTCAGCTCTTCGCTGCTGTTTCCTTCCGGGTTTGTAAGTGTCGAAGGGTCAATAGGATCCGGACGCGGTTCATCCGTCCTGAAGAACGTTCCGTAATATGAGTCACCGCGCCTTATGTTTCCGTTTTTGTCTACGATGATGTC
Source organism: uncultured Eubacteriales bacterium (assembly GCA_902778585.1). GTDB lineage: Bacteria > Bacillota > Clostridia > Peptostreptococcales > Anaerovoracaceae > Crickella. The sequence goes on from CACYYD010000010.1 coordinate 34,788, forward strand.
ACCCATCCACTCGGTCTCTATCACACCGTTTCTGTAATCCCATCTGGTGATCTTGTCGTCATATACGGAATCTTCGGCATCGTAGTCATAGCCGTATTCTTCGGCATATTCACGGTCGTAATGCGAAAACTCAAGATATGTCAGCGTGATGGTGTCACCCTCGATGTAAATATCTTCGTAGTCCTGCTCAATGGCATATCTGCCCTGCATCGCAGCGCGCATCTCTTCTACCGAACCGAAAGTCGTCCTTTCGGTATGGACTATAATGAAATTGATCGCGAAAGATATTACCGCAACAGCAGCAACAGCCGCGAGGATATAAAGTATCCTGCGGTTCTTGCGTCTTATATGCCATTCCTTCGCCCATGCGGCCGCATCTCTTCTGTCCTGATCCATTTTATCCTGATCCAATCCAATTCTCAGAAACAAAGGTCGGCACTTAAGTGTCGACCTTCATTAACGTATTTCAAGCGTCCTGCTTTACTTCATCAGCATTCCGAGGATGTTTACTACGTCCTTTGCATCTACTCCGTCGAGGAGTCCGCCGACTACGCTCATCATGTCGCCGGAGCTGCTCTTAGCTGTCTCTTTCTTTGCTGTCTTACCCATCTTGGACATCAGGATAGGTGCCAGAATAGCCATGAGCTTCAGGATCGTCTTCTTGTCAAGGCCGCTCTTCTTCTTGGCCTTTGCAGCTACTTCTTCCTGCTGTGCTCCGCCCAGAAGGTGATTAACGATCTTTGCACCGTCTTCCATGTCTACGTTCTTTACGGCTTTCTTGAGATCGTCTGTGTCATCTGCACTGTGATCCATCAGAGCCTTGAGGAATCCCGGCTGAGTCTCCTTGTTGCTCATCTGTCCCTGCATTCCCTTGAGAAGCATAGGCATAACAGTTTCGATCGCGGTTTCAGCAGTCTTCTCATCGACGCCGAGCATTCCGCTTACCTGCTCAAGAGCTCCGCTCTTAAGAGCCATTTCCATTACACTTGTCATATCCATGGTCCAGTCCTCCTTGAACTATACACCGTACCCGCAGAACGCGGTTTTCATCTTTTTGTTACCCCTAAATTTTACTTGTTTGAAGCATTATGTGTCAATAAAAAGCGGTTCTTACAGCACCTTGACTCCGCATTCACGCTCCATTATTTTTGCGAACGATCTGATGCATGTGTGCACGATCCCGGTGCAGTAAGTCTTGCGTTCAGGATCGGTGAACTCGTAGTCTGCAATGAGCTCAGGGCATATGCTGCTGACATAATCCTTCGCTACATCCTCATTGAGCTCTCTTACGAGATCGATGCACTTTCTGAATGCCGGGTCGCCCTTTACTGTGCGGCCGAACACCTTGCCGAGGCACATCGTTGCGCCTGCTACTGCCCCGCATACGTTGCCTCCGTCTCCGAAGCCGTACGGGAAGCCCGTTGAAAGAGCGATCGCTTCTTCTCCGATGCCGAGCTCATAATGCCTGTTCAGGACCTCGAGCACGGACTCGGAACACATGAATCCCGTTGTGAAGTTTTCAGTTGCATCAGCGAGCATTTTTTCCATGCTTACTTCTTTTACCATTTTGTTACCTCCGTTGACTCCTTATCTTTTTCTGCTCTTTCTCTTTTCGGCAGCCTTGCGCTTTGCCGTCTTCGGCTTCATGATGCTGAATCCGAAGAATCCGATCTCTTCAGGCCTGAGCCTGTAATACTTTCCGTGAGTGAAAGCCACAAGATCCATGGCACCGAAGTCGTATGCGCCTTTTTCATCAACAAATCTGTCATCTATATGCACGGCAGTTATCTCTGCCATGAACATGTCGTGTGAACCGAGTCTCACCACATCCTTCACCTTGCACTCGATGTTTACCGGAGACTCCGCGATAAGCGGCACCGCAACGGTATCGCCCTTTTCCTTTGTGAGCCCCTGGGACTCAAACTTGTCGATATCCCGTCCGGAGCGCACTCCGCAGAAGTCCGTGGCTTTCGCGAGGTCTGCCGATACCAGGTTGATGACGAACTCGCTGCTCTTTTCTATTATATCGTGCGAGTGCCTTTTTGGCTGCACGGATATGTATGTCATCGGCGGATTTGAATTGATTATTCCCGTCCACGCTACGGTCAGGATATTGGATTCCTCCATAGTCCCGCAGCTTACCATCACCGTCGGCAGCGGCGCCAGAAGAGGTCCGGGAGTCGAGTTTACCTTCATCCTCTTTTACCTCCTTGCCACTATGGCCCGCCATTCTCCGTCAGCAAGCACTTCTGTTATTTCGAAGCCTGCGTCAGCAATGGCCTTCTTTACTGCTTCTTCCTTTATATCCAGTATGCCCGATGTTATGTAAATGCCTCCCGGTCTTATCTGTGAAGCAGCGGCAGGCGAGAGCATCATCACGAGGTCAGCCATAAGGTTGGCAACTATGATGTCTGCCTCATAGTCCACGCCGTCGATCAGGTTGCCCTTTTCTATCCTTATCCTGTCAGTCATCCCGTTTTTCACGATGTTCTCGTTCGATACGCGGACAGCCTCTTCATCTATATCTATACCGAAGGCTTCATCAGCTCCGAGCAGCACCGCTGCCATCGCGAGTATGCCCGTGCCGGTTCCCACGTCGAGGACCTTTATCCCTTGCCTGCGTCCGGAATCCGCCAGCACTTTTTCGAGAGCCTTTATGCACATCGACGTGGTCTCATGCAGTCCGCTTCCGAATGCCATGCCGGGATCCATCTCTATGACAAGATCTCCGGGAGCAGGAGAGTAGTCCTCCCAGCCCGGCTTTACTACTATGCGCTCACCTATCCTTGTCGGCCTGAAGTGCTCCTGCCACCTGTACAGCCACTCGCTGTCATCACCCGTCAAGGACGATCCATAGCTGAGCTCCGCGCCGCTGTCCCGGCAGAAAGAGTCCAGTGTATCCTGAGCTACCCTGAGCTGCCCAAGGCCCTCTTCATCGTCAGTGAAGAACAGCGTGATCGTGACATCTCCGCGCGAAAGCGCTTCAGCATCGGCAGCTTTCTGAGCGATCTCTTCATTTATATAGTCGTACTTGTAGAGATCCTTATGCTCAGCGATATCGAGGGCATCCAGCGGATCATCTATCTGCATGGACGTGAAGCCGGCCTCAATCAGAACAGCCTGCACGGCCTCTGCATCTCTATGGTTTGTATTGATCTTCAGTTCTGTGTATTTCATAGCATGTTCAGTATAGCACATATTCTTTTGGCGATACGATACCCGTACGTATATCGAATGGCAAATGCAGTGTTGACCTCAGTATGATCGCAGCTGAGAGCATGCAGCAGTCAGTTTGCGTATAAAAACAGGGCCGCTCAGATGAGCGGTCCCTGCGTCTTTCATAGATCCGTTATTTCCCGTGCTGTTTCCGGGGCTTATGCAAGAGTGATCTTCATGAATTTCTTCTTGCCCTTCTGGAGAACGAGCTCGCCGTCCTTGAAGTCGGCCTCTGTGACGGAGTATCTCTTGTCGGTGATCTGCTCGCCGTTGATTCTCGCACCGCCGCCCTGGATAGTTCTGTAAGCTTCGGATGTCGATGGCTCAAGACCTGCTTCCTTCAGGAGTGCTGCGAGACCCATTCCTTCGCCTGCGAAAAGCGATGCCTCGAATGCCTTTGTAGGCATGTTATCGGACACTCCGCTGCCAGCGAATACCGCGCGGCTTGCCTCGAGAGCCTTCTGAGCCTTCTCTTCACCATGAACCAGCTTGGTTACCTCGAACGCGAGGATCTCCTTAGCCTTGTTGATCTCGGCTCCCTCGAGAGCGGAGAGTCTGTTTACTTCTTCCATAGGCAGGAAGGTGAGCATGCGCAGGCATGTATTGACGTCTGCGTCATCAACGTTTCTCCAGTACTGGAAGAAGTCGTATACAGGGGTCTTTCTCTCATCGAGCCAGAGAGCGCCGCCTACTGTCTTGCCCATCTTCTGGCCGTCGCTCTTCAGAAGCAGCGAAACTGTAAGTCCGTAAACCTCATCGCCGCTCAGCTTTCTGGTGAGGTCAACTCCGCCGATGATGTTCGACCACTGGTCGTTTCCGCCCAGCTGAGCCATCAGGCCAAAGTCTCTGTGCATGACATAGAAGTCATAGCTCTGAAGGAGCATGTATGAGAATTCGAAGAATGTGAGCCCTGTATCTCTCTCCATGCGGGTCTTGAAGCAGTCAGCACGCAGCATCGTATTGACGTTGAACTGCGAACCGATGTATCTCGCGAACTCGGTGAACTTGCATGGTCTGATCCACTCAGCATTGTTTACACTTACTGCCTTGCCCGGAATCGGCTCTCTGTTCTGGTGGCCAGGGTGGTATACGCCTTCGTTGCCCTCGTATTTCCATTCATCATCGAAATCGATATATTTATCGAAGAGCTTCTTGAACTGTCTGCAGTTCTCATCGATAGTGTCGATAGTCATTACCTGACGCATGTCAGCCTTGCCCGAAGGGTCACCGATCTCGCCGGTACCGCCGCCAAGCAGGAACACAGGAGTGTGTCCGTACTTCTGCATATACATCATGGTGATCATCGGAATGAAATGTCCGATATGCAGGCAGTCAGCAGTCGGGTCGAAGCCGATGTAGAATTTGATCTTCTCCTTGCCGAGCAGTTCTCTGAACTTCTCAGGATTGGTGCACTGCGCCACAAGACCTCTTTCTACGAGCACATCATAGACGTTCGTGTGCTTGCTTACATTGTCAGGAATAAGTGAACTCATCGTTTTTCTCCTTCTGTAGATATCCTCTAAAAAACGGCTTCGCAGTCATGCCGCGAAGCCGAATGTACCAATTTATATGGGCCGTGTCGATTCGCAGCAAAATCAGTCTTCGTAATACGAAGTTTCGTTGTAATAATAGATTGCTGCTACGATTCCGAATCCGGTCATTTCATGAAATTCCTTTCACATACGGTAAAAATATACCACTCCCGTCTTTTGCTGTCAAACCATTAAAAACGCAGGACTGCGGCGTCTGTTATAAGTACAGACGGCTGATCAGCATGATCCACAGCGGCAGCGCTATGACAGACAGCAAGGTGCTGACCGCCACTGCTTCGGCCATCAGCTGTGAGTTTTTCCCCTCCTGCGCCGCTACGGCTACGCCTATCACCGCCGACGGGAAACACACTGCCAGCAGCGAAGTGAGCTTGACTACCGGATCCACCGGGAAAGGAGTAAGTATCAGCAAGGCTATCGCCGGCATCAGTATCAACTTTACCGCCGATGTTATAAGGAGGTCCTTATCTGAGAGAAGGCTCCCGAAGTCGGTTCCTCCAAGCTGGACTCCTACCAGTATCATCGACAGAGGTATCGTTGCATCGCCCAAAGGTTCAACTATGCCCATTACGTATTCCGGCAGATGGAGCCCGGCAAACAGCATGATGGCAGCAACGACCGTAGCAATAGAAGTCGGATTTACCAGAGGGCTCAGTTTCTCGCGAAGGCTCTTTGAAGACCTTTTGCCCTCCCTGTGGTGCAGCTGCGAGAGACTCACTACAAACAGATACGTATTATTAACGATAGTCTGTATAGCAAGATAGTAAAATACAAGCTTGCCAAACACCGCGCTTGCTATAGGAAGTCCCATAAATCCCGAATTGCAGCCTGTCATCGCAGAAGCCAGGACGTTCCTGTCCTGCTGCTCCTTATCCGGAAACACCCTGTCGGATATAAAGGTCGTCAGGACTGCAGTCACTATATATATAACTGCGCCAAGGGCCAGTACGAGTATCGTGTTTCTGTACATGCTGCCGTTGATTTCCTGCCCTGTTATGGAGCTGATCATCAGGCACGGCACGGTTATTCCCATAACAAGACTGATAAAGTGCTTCACGGATTCCTCCGGAAGCACCTTAAGTCTGTTTGCGATAAATCCAACACCAATATATATGAATACTACCAGCACTTTGCTGAAAATCAGAAGCATAGTTGATGTCCCAACACTTTCTGTAAAACTATAGACCGCGGAAAACTTTGATATGTCTGAGCGCATTCTCATACATGCCCTGTGTCATAGCCGTGTTCAGCTCAAAGTATGTATGCTTGCCATCAGCTGCGAGATATTCTGTCGCGAATTTTACCACATTATTGAAGCTTGCGGTACCAATGTTTATCTTGGCTATGCCGAGCGAGATCGCCTTGCGGAAGTCATTGTCGGAGATCCCGCTTCCGCCGTGGAGCACCAGAGGTACTCCGGCCTTCTGATTGATCTGCTCGAGTATGTCGAACGCCAGCACAGGAGCTGTAGGATAATCGCCGTGAGCGTTGCCGATAGCTACCGCGAGACAGGCGATGCCTGTTCTTTCACAAAACTCATGCGCTTTATCAGGATTTGTGCAGAGGATGCCGTGATCTGACAGACCGTCTTCGCTTCCGCCGACAAGGCCGAGCTCGCCTTCTACAACTGCGCCGTATTCGTTTGCAAGCTCCACGATCTTACGGGTACCGGCGATATTCTCCTCGAACGGAAGAGTCGATCCGTCATACATGACCGACGTGAAGCCGAGGTCGAGCGCCTTTTTGATCACATCATATGTGCTGCTGTGGTCCAAGCTGACCGCAACAGGAAGCCTTGATTCTTTTGCCGCCTGCACCATTCCCGGTCCGATAAGTTCGAGCGGAGAATACTTGAGCAGTCTTTCAGCTATCTGGATGATCACAGGAGTTTCGAGTTCCTCCGCAGCGCGCAGAGCTCCGCGCACCATCTCGAGGCTTCCGACGTTGAATGCCGGGATGCAGGTCCCCTTTTCCCAGGCTTCATCTACGAGTTGTTTCATTGTTACAAGAGCCATAAGACCCTCCTTTTGTTTCATTGAACATGTGCGCGGCAATGACTGCCGCGCACATATGTGTTTTCCGATATACTGCGCTTAGCCGGCTTCGGCAGCGCGTAAATGATTAGTGCATGAAGATGCTGAGAACGATGATCTCAATAACGCCGACTGCCCAAGCGATCGTCGAGTTGACGGACCAGATGGTCAGCTGCTCCTTAGCCTCAGATACGCCGAGTGTTCTGTTAACTACCCAGAAGTACGAGTCGTTGAAGTATCCGAAGAAGAGCGATCCTACGCAGCAGGCGACTGCTCCGAGAAGCGGGTTAGCTCCTGCAGCGATCAGGATAGGCGCGGAAATGCTGGCAGCTGTTGTCATGGCAACTGTGCCGGATCCCTGGATGAATCTCATCGCTGTCGAGATGATCAGCGGCAGTACGATGATTGGAATAGCTGTCTTAGCAAGTCCATCAGCCATGAATGTGCCGAGTCCGGAGTCCTTGATGATCTGTCCGAGAGCTCCGCCGCCTCCTGTTACCAGCATGATGATACCGGCGGAAGCCATGCCCTTCTCCATCTCCTGGAGAATGGTCTGACGGTCAAACGGTCTGCCAAGTGTGAAGATGGCAAGCAGAAGACCGAGGCCAACAGCGATGATCGGCTGTCCGAGGAATACTACGACTGCCATGAATCCTGTGTTAGCTCCGAGAGCTGTAGCGATCGTGTTGATCAGGATCAGGACGATAGGGAGAAGCAGCGGCGCGAAAGAAGCGAATGTTCCCGGGATGCCTTCCATATCCATGTTGAACGCTGCGTCATAGTTCGGCTCCTGATACTCAGCCTCTACGATGTTACCGTTCTCGTCCGGCAGTCTGTAGAACTTCTTCGACAGATATCTTCTTGAGTAGAAGATGCAGGCGATAGTCATAGGCAGAGCCAGTACGATCGAGAGAAGGATGAACTTACCGACATCGATACCGTAGATTCCGCAGACTCCGAGAGGGCCCGGTGTAGGCGGTACGAGTGAGTGAGTGATAACGAGTCCGGAAGCCAGAGCAACTCCGAGTCCGATAACAGACTTCTTTGTAGTCTCGGAAAGAGCCTTCGCGATAGGCGAAAGTACGATGAATCCCGAGTCGCAGAAGATAGGGATCGATACAAGGAATCCTGTGATGGCGAGAGCCTCTTCTTCCTTGCCCTTTCCGAAGAGCTTAAGGAAGGTGTGCGCCATCCGTTTGGCGGCACCCGAGATCTCGAAGATCTGTCCCATCATTACACCGAAGCCGATGATGATACCGATGCTTCCAAGTGTTCCGCCAAAGCCTGACGTGATCGAGTTGATGATACCGAACGTTTTTCCGTCCTCAAGAGTGATGTTCAGAAGCGGCATGCCTCCAATCGCACCTACGAGTACGGTTGTGAGGATCAGGGCCAGGAAGGCCTGAACCTTGGTCTTGAGAACGAGGACGATAAGGATCGCGATACCGATAAAGAGCGCGATCAGCATCCTGGTTCCGTCTAATCCGTTTACCATATGAACCTCCAATTACTTTAAGTTGAGAAATAATATGTTTGCAGCCCGGCACCATGAGTGCGGGGCGGGGTTATAACTTCTAAGCCCGTTCCCGTGAAGGACTTATCAATTATCTTGTGAAGTACGGCGCGTACTTGGCCGCGAGTCTTACGGACTCGATCATGCTGACCGCGCCTGCGATGCCCTTGCCCGCGATATCGAACGCTGTTCCGTGGTCGACAGATGTACGCAGTATAGGCATGCTGTTTGTGATCGCGATAGTACGGTCGAAGTCGAGAGTCTTGGTCGCGATGTGACCCTGATCGTGATACAGCGAGAGTACCGAGTTGAATCTGCCAAGCGCTGCCTGGTGGAATACCGAGTCAGCAGGTACAGGTCCGACTACATTGTAGCCTCTGGCTCTGAGCTCTTCTACTGCAGGAGCGATCTCGTTGACTTCTTCCCATCCGAACAGTCCGTGCTCTCCGGAATGCGGATTGAGTCCCGCGACTGCCATGGTGCCTTCCTTGACTCCCAGTCTGGCGAGAGCCTCGGTGCATCTCTCCACATAGTCGATGACTCTTTCTTTTGTGATCATGTCGAGCATATCGCGAAGCGATACGTGTCTTGTGAGGAAGAATACTCTCAGACCGTTTGTCTCGAACATAGTCAGCGGGTCGTTGGTATTCGTGAGTTCCGCGAAGATCTCAGTATGACCGATGAAGTTGATCTCAGCAGCGCGGATGGCTTCCTTGTTGATAGGCGCTGTCGCTACGGCATCCGCCTGTCCGTCCATCGTCATCTGGATGCTCTTTTCGATATATTCGAACGCAGCCTTGCCGCACATCGCGCTGACCTTGCCGTATTCGAACTTATCCAGGTCGATGTTCTTCATGTCGATCATGTTGAGAACGCCTTCGGAGTAATCTCCATCCGCAGGATCCTCTACACAGTTGACCTTCAGGTCTACTCCCGTTACTCCGATCGCCTGCTCAACTACGCCGGCGTCGCCGATAACGATGCAGTTCGCCTCTTCAAAGAGGTCCTTGTCCGCAACTGTCTTTACGACGATCTCAGGACCGATGCCTGCAGGATCACCCAGAGTAACGGCAATAAGTGGTTTTTTCATTTGCTTTTCCTCCTTTTCCGGGATCTCAGTCCATGGCGCTCCGGCCTAGATGAAGATCTTCTCCTTTAGATAAGTGATGCATTTATTGATAGCGTCATTGTCGCCCTGGCTTCCGCCCTTGGTGATAAGATGCGTGCCCTCGAACGGTCCGCCGAGTATGGTGCCGTACGCTGCAAGCGGAAGCACTTCGTCCTTCAGGTCGAGGCCTGCGGCTCCGAATCTCTCACATACCGATACTGTAATGTCTCCGCCGGTCGTGTACAGAGCCCTGAAAGTAGGTTCCGCCACGAATATTCTGTGCGCGATCTCCGCGAGCGACTTGTTGATGATGTCCGTGACATCGTTCATGGAGCAGTTGAATCTCTCCATGTATGGCTTGAAATCTATCCTGTTCTCAGGGTAGATGCCATCACCTGTAACAGTGGATATCTGGTTGCGGTCGCAGTATTCGAGTATCTCAGCAGCTACTCTGGCGATCTCCGCTTCGCGTCTTTCATCGCTTTCGAGGAGCTCCTTTGTCGCTATCATGACATTGTATGTCCTCTGCGAAAGCCACAGATGTTCCATCTGAGTCCTTGCGTTCGGATGCACGCTGCCCATGACCGCGAGGATCTTGCTCTTCTCTCTGCTCTTGGACGGCGTGATCAGCTTTCTGGCCAGTGTTGCCGTAAAGACTCCCGGATCGACGGCGAGGATCTTCATCTTGCTCGTGATGGCCGCGTCAGCGATCAGATCGAGATCTTCCTGTGTCACGCAGTCGAGCACGATGGTGCGGTTTCCCGCCGCAACAGCTTCCTTCATCCTGTCAGCCAGATAGTGCTTGCCGTGCATCAGTTCGTTCATATCGATAGCTGCTACCGGATACTTGCTTTGCTCGCGGAACAGCGCCGCTACGTCCGAAGTCCTTACCGGGCACTTCGGGTCAATGGCGATTCCCGTCTTGTGAAGAGGGGTCCCCTCAACCAGCATGTATCCGCCCAGGACCACCCTTTGAGTCGATGGGAAGCAAGGCGCCGCGATCGCGACATATTCATCTCCGAGGAAGTCCAGCATCGCGTCCGTTTCGCTGCCGAGATTTCCTCTGAGCGTGCTGTCGATGCGGTGCGCGTACACTTTTACGTCGTCCCCCGCGAGAGCTTCTGTCGCTGTGTATACTCTGTCATATGCCTCTTCAGCGCTTACGCCTCTTGAGTCGGTCGGCAGTATGATGCACTGGCCGTTATCTAGTACCTCTTTGTCAAGAACTCCGAGGTTCAGCACTGTGTATGCCTGATAATTCATGTTCTTAAGGAGAACGCCTGTCGCGTTGCCTCCTGTAAGATCATCTGCAATAACTACACATTCAGCCATATCATTTCCTTTCTGAAGGCTTCAGCAGTGTCAGTCTGTTTATTTCGCGAGAAGTATCTCTACCGCTTCCTTAAGAGTCGTTGCTTCTCCGACATTGCCCGGGAAGATGACATACGGTGTCTTAGGGAATGTGCTCTCCTCGCCCGTCTGCCATACAGGAATGCCCGGCCTGATCTGTCCGAGAACGTTCGCTTTCTTGACAGCGAGAGCCTTTGTACCTACATCGCTCGATGTGATGCCGCCCTTAGCAATGACGAAGGCAGGAGTGACTGTGAGTCTGCCTACCAGCGACTGTACCGCGTCAGAGATGCGTACCGACAATCTGAGGTCGTCTTCCTTGTTGCCTGTGTCAGCAGTGATGAGTGCTCTGGTCGTATAGCAGCAAACTGTCTTTCCGGAACGGATGCACTCCTCTTCGAGAGCAAGGCATCTCTGAACTTCCTTTTCAAATGCCTCTTCATCTCTTACGAGAGTGGCGTCGAGTTCAACGAATGTGACCTCGTCCATCGTCTTGAGGCATTCTACCTGAGCCGTTGTCTTAGCGGTATGCGATCCTACCACGATGATGCCGCCGTTGTCGTTGTCGAGCGTGACCATCTTCTCTCTTGTGAGGAGAGGCTGATCCGTAACTCCGCCCATGACCTTTACGATCGCGGCAGCTGTACGGAACATGAACACCTTGCCTGCCTTCATGGCGCGGTAGAGAGCGACACAGAACACCTTGACATCAGCGTAGTCCACCGCGTTCACGATGACCTTGTTGAAATCCTTCACAGCCATGAGCTGCTCCTGGATCTTATCGATGTCCATGTTGTGGATGTCCTCAAGGGAGATGCATGTTACATCTTCTGCCTTGAAGGCTCCGCCTGTCTTTTCTTCAACATACTCAGGCATCGTAGCCGCCGAGTATCCGAAAGTCTTGTCCTTCGCGAACTCTGTCTCATTTGCCGGTACCAGCTCATCGCCATACTTGACATAGTGGACGTTGTCGATGGTGAATCTTCCGCCTTCCTTGAAGAACGGGCAGAGGATCTCGCCGTCGATCTTCTTTCCGGTATTCTTCTCGTAAGCGTCTCTCAGGAGCAGCGTCTCGAGCGGATAATGTCCGCGGAGAGTGCTGTCGCTCCTGCTGATGAAGATGTATTCCTTGCCTGTTTCCTTGGCGACTTCATCTACTACAGCGGCGATCTCATTATGAGCCTTTGTAGTCTGCTCCGTAGTGAAGCCTCTCGAGTTTGTCAGGATGTAGAACAGGTTGTTCTCTTCGTTGAATCCGTCGAGGATGCTCTGCTTGTCCCAGCCTGTGTAGACTGTAATGTCGTGAACTGTCTGGACTCCTGTCGGGTCGTCATCGAGTACGACGATCTTCTTGTTGTTAGCCGCGATCTCGGCGTTGAGCAGTGCGTCGATCTTCTCTACATCGATCGGCTTATAGCTGTTCAGGATTTCTGCGCTGATTGCCATTTTATGCCTCCGGTTTCTTAACTACTACGTCAGCAAGTGTCTCGAAGTACTGAACGATGCCGGAATGGTCATCCATCAGATGTCCGTGGACCTTCAGTGTCTGCATGATCTCATACAGCTGGGCTGTGTAAGGGATAGGAGCGTCGATCGCGTGAGCGGTCTTTACGACGTTGGTGATATCCTTGTGGTTTACCTTGATGGTGCCGCCAGGAACGAAGTTTCTGTTGTACATCATCGGAGCCTTAGCGTCGAGAACTGCTGAACCGGCAAGTCCGCTGCGGATCGCCATGTAGACCTTCTCAGGATCAGCTCCGGCCTTGACAGCGAATGTCAGAGCCTCGGATACGATGGCGATGTTGTTGTTTACGATGATCTGGTTGGCGAGCTTTGTAACGCTTCCGCTGCCGCAGCCGCCTGTCAGGAGTACGGAAGAAGCATATGCCTCGAGATAAGGCTTAGCCTTTTCGAATACGTCCTCATCTCCGCCGACCATGATGGCGAGGCTGCCGGCGATAGCGCCAGGCTCTCCTCCGGATACAGGAGCGTCGAGGAATCCGATGCCCTTTTCCTTAAGGCCGTCATAGCACTCTCTGGACTCTACCGGTGTGACCGAGCTGTGGTCGATGATGATGCCGCCCTCTTTCATTGTGGATGCGACACCGTCCTCACCGAAGATGACACCCTGAACGATACCTGCTGTAGGCAGTATCATCATTACGATATCGCACTCTCTTCCCATGTCAGCGTAGCTGCCTGACTTCGCGCCCATCTCTACGAGCTCGTTAACGAGGTCCTGATTGAGGTCCGCGACCATCACATCGTATCCCGCCTTGACAAGGTGCTTCGCCATAGGGCGTCCCATGATACCCAGTCCGATAAATCCAACTTTCATAATGCCACTTCCTTTCATTTTTATATGGTTTGTTGTAATTATCTTTATAATACACATGCGCAGCTTTTCGCATCGCATGATTTGTATCTTTTTTACGCTTCATCACCGCGTGCCACGAAGAGTTCACGCACCGCTTCATAAGCTCTGTCGAATTCTTCCTGAAGAGCGTCACCTTTCTGTGTCTCGGCGATTTTATGGCGCCTGCCGTCTTTGCCGGTCAGGAAAAGAGCCTTGCGGACATCTCCCTGAAGACCGACTTCAAACTTTTCCATTTCATCAAGCCTGAAGATCTGCAGGTAAGGGACAGTGATGACCGCGTAGTCATCTGATATCGTAAGTCCCAGCAGGTCTGAATAGAATGAGGAGCCGGCGGCGAACTGTGCGCAGAACCCGTCCATATCAGATATATGCGAGAGTTCTTTGCCGAGTCGCGCGTTCTTATTGTAGAGAGAATAGGCAAGACCAATACCCATGCAAACAAAAAGCCAGCCGACACTGTGTTTCGATATCAGCAGGATGGCTCCCGCGGTAAGCATCGAAACGCAGATCAAAAGGCTGGTCTGTGTTTTTTTCTTTATTTCACTGAGAATTTCCGGAAAGGTGCGGCGCATCTTGTTCTCCTGTGGCTCTCTGCTTCATACCTTGCATGCTCAATGTACCACATACCGGTATACCGGTCAACAAAAGATACTTTTTTAACGAATATAGATTATTTTTTGACAATTGTATCCCTTGAAATTTAGGGGTTCTACTACATATGGTATAATTTGATTGACCGGAATGCCGGTATAGTATATTATATAGATGTAACGAAACCGGTATGCCGGATTCCGTATTGTGTTAGCTGAAAAGGACGGGACCAACGACATGCAGACTGCACAACCACTCCAGATCCGGGCTTATGAAAGCTTGAAGCAGATGATACTCGAAGGGCAATTCACTGCCGGCGAGATATACTCTGAAACAAAGGCATCTAAAGAACTCGGTCTGTCAAGGACCCCGATGCGAGACGCCATACAGCGTCTTTCGCAGGAAGGCTACATCGATGTCATCCCGAGCAAGGGTTTTATGCTGCATGAGATGACAAGACAGGACCTCGAAGACACATATCAGGTAAGATGCGCCCTTGAAGGATACTGCGCGGTCCATCTTGCCCATCTTTCGAACGACCCGGAGACGCTTCGTGTTTTCCATGCTCTGGAATCTCTCATTCGTGACATGGATGCCATAGCTTCCACAACAGAGGACGTAGAAGAGTTTTCCGTATATGACACGGAATTCCATCAAAGGCTCGTGTACTCGCTCAATAACGAAGCGATCTCCGCGACTTTTGACGCATATCATTACAGGATGAGGAGCCAGACTGTCGCCTCACTCAAGACTGCGGGAAGGCTTAAGAACACCGTGGCGGAACACCGAGCCATGCTCGAAAGCATGAAAGCGGGAGATATAACCAACAGTTATATGAACACCCTTAAACACATTGGACAGGCTAAGCAGCTGATCGAACTGGACTGATCTTTCACGGGTGCAAAGAGAATTCCATTTCACAGGAATATAGGCTCAAACAAAAGCTGCCGGCAAAAGCCGGCAGTTTCTTTTATTGCTTCTGTTGTTTCGCGCTAACGAGACCGGCGGATCAGCCGTCTGTCTGTCAGAAGTCAAGGTCTTCGATCTCGTTGATGCGGCGCAGATGCTTGCCGCCCGCGAACTCAGTGCTGAGCCACTCATCGACCATAGCGAAAGCGGTATCCAGATCTACTACTCTCGCTCCGAAGCACAGGACATTCGCGTCATTGTGGTTCTTTGTCCAGTGAGCGGTCTCTACAGAGTGAACGACTCCGGCTCTGACGCCCGGGACCTTGTTTGCCGCGATGCTTATACCGATACCCGTGCCGCAGATGGCGATCCCTTTTTCGACCTCGCCGGAAGCGACCAGCTTTCCGACAGCATGTCCGTATTTAGGATAATCTACCGATTCTGTCGAATCGCATCCGACATCTGTCACTTCATATCCCTCGCGAAGCAGTTTTTCCTTTACTGCTTCTTTCATTTCATATGCTGCGTGATCACAGCCGATAGCAATCTTCATGTTGATGCAGTTCCTTTCTATATATAAATACTACTTCGTTCCGAAGATCCTGTCGCCCGCATCTCCGAGTCCCGGTACGATGTAAGCGTTCTCGTTCAGGTGGTCGTCCTTGGCTGCGATGTAGATGTCCACATCCGGATGAGCCGCTGTCAGAGCCTCGATGCCTTCAGGAGCTGCGATAAGGAACATAAGGCTGATATCCTTTGCGCCTCTCTTCTTTACGAAGTCAACGGCTGCGATGGCGCTGCCGCCTGTGGCCAGCATCGGGTCTACGATAATGACCTTTCTCTTGTCAATATCCTCAGGAAGCTTACAGTAGTACTCAACAGGCTCATGAGTGTCAGGGTCTCTGTAGAGTCCCACATGGCCGACCTTGGCGTTAGGGATGATCTCAAGCATGCCGTCAACAAATCCGAGTCCCGCTCTCAGGATAGGAACGATAGCAACGTCCAGGCCCTTGAGCATCTTGACTGTTGTAGGGCAGATCGGAGTCTCGATATCTACTTCCTGTGTTGGCAGATCTCTTGTTACCTCGAATGCCATGAGCATCGCTACCTCACGAGCGAGATCCCTGAACTCCTTGCTCGTAGTGTTCTTGTCTCTCATCATCGACACCTTGTGCTGGATCAGCGGATGATCGAATACCATTATCTTTCCCATTGTTTACCTCCCAGGAATGTAATTAAGTTTTGATTATTATCGGTTTATTTCGAAAACTGTCCCGTTTTCCCCTGATTATCTTATTTAACTATGTCATAGCCCGCGCTCTTCAGCATGCGGTTCATTACGCTGAAGCCGAAGCCCTCTTCATCGAGCATCCTTATGAGGATGAGGCTGTAGCCCTGCCTGTCGAGCTCGCGGAGCTCGGCAAAGAGCTTATGGGCAGCCTTGCCCGGGTCGTTATCGTAATCGAGTATCGCGACCTTCTCGCCCCTCTTCATGGCCTCGATCCCGATCGCCTTGGCCTTCTCGCGGAACTCCTCAGCGTTTCCATGGATCAGCTTGACCGAGGCGTTCGGTGAATAGTGCTTGTACTTCATGCCCGGCGACTTCGGTTTAAAGTCTGTATCCGCGACACCTTCAGACGGATCGGCGATAGCATCCGGCCTCTCCAGAAGCGAGCTGTCATAGAGCACCGATCTCTTCAGTACGCTCATGAGCTTTTCTCTTGTGACTGCGCCCGGCCTAAGAATGTAAGGGATATCTCCCGTCAGGTCGAGCACCGTTGACTCGATCCCGACGTCGCACTGCTCGCCCATGACGACAGCATCGATACGGCCGTTCATGTCTTCGAGCACGTCATCGGCAGTCGTCGGGCTCGGCTTTCCCGACAGGTTGGCACTCGGCGCCGCTATAGGTCTGCCCGCTGCCCTGATGAGCCTTCTGGCCGTAGGGTTTGACGGCATGCGAACGGCGACGGTATCCAGTCCGCCCGTCGTTACATCCGGTATGATATCCGACTTTCTGAAGACCATTGTGAGCGGTCCCGGCCACAGGTTCGTTATGAGCTTGGATGCTTCTTCGCTCAGTCCGGACGCTCCGCCCTCGATCAGCTCATAGAGCCCCGTGGCATCGGCGATATGGACTATCATAGGGTTGTCTGACGGACGCCCTTTTGCCCTGTATACAGAAGCGACGGCCTCTGCGTTGAGAGCGTCGGCTCCCAATCCATAGACCGTCTCTGTAGGAAAAGCAACAAGACCGCCGTCCCTTATGATCCTGCCGGCGATGTTCAGATCTTCTTCTCTTGTTGATAATCTTAATGTATTCACTATTACCTGCTTCTTAAACTATAACCTTCCATATTGTACCATACTTTACGGGGTTTTAGTTAAGCCGCGCGCTTTAGCCGAAGTCACGCATCTTAGCCGCCTGATCCGCCGTGATGAGTCCGTCGACAGCCTCATCGATATCACCGTCAAGGAACTGGTCAAGCTTGTAAAGAGTGAGGTTGATACGGTGATCCGTGATCCTTCCCTGAGGGAAGTTGTACGTGCGGATACGCTCGGAGCGGTCTCCCGATCCTACCTGGCTCTTTCTCTCTGCCGAGATCTTGTCGTTCTGCTCCTGGAGCATCTTGTCATAGAGTCTTGCTTTGAGAACTCTCATGGCCTTCTCTCTGTTCTGGATCTGGGACTTCTCATCCTGGCAGGTAACTACTATGCCTGTAGGAAGGTGTGTCATTCTTACGGCAGAGTCTGTTGTGTTTACGCACTGGCCGCCGTTTCCGGATGCTCTGTATACGTCTACCTTTACATCGTTAGGGTTGATCTCAACTTCGACGTCATCTACTTCAGGAAGCACTGCGACTGTAGCTGCCGAAGTGTGGATACGTCCCGACGACTCAGTCTCAGGTACTCTCTGTACTCTGTGTACGCCTGACTCGAACTTGAGTCTCGAATAAGCGCCCTTGCCCTTGATCATGACGACGGCTTCCTTGATACCGCCGATACCGGTATCATTGATCTCGATGATCTCTGACTTCCATCTGCGGCGCTCGGCGTATCTCAGATACATTCTCAGAAGGTCATTTCCGAAGAGTGCAGCTTCTTCACCACCCGTACCGGCTCTGATCTCCAGGATTACGTTCTTGTCATCGTTAGGGTCCTTAGGGAGCAGCAGGATCTTCAGCTCTTCCTGAGCCTTCTCCATGCTCTCCTCGAGCTCTCTTGCCTCTTCCTTGGCCATCTCGCGCATCTCTTCGTCATCTTCCATATCGATGATCTCACGCGCGTCGGCGAGGTCGCTCTGCATCTTGCGGTAGCTTTCGTACGCCTTTACCACAGGCTCGAGTTCGGACATCTCCTTCATGTACTTCTGCCAGGTCTTCTGGTCGGAGATGACTGCAGGGTCGGCGACCTTCTCTGAAAGTTCTTTGTATTTTTCTGTAATAAAATCTAATTTATCAAACATATGAGTTCCTTTCTGTACGCAAAATCAATAACGGAAGTTCACTGCCGTTCCGCTATCGTCCTTCGAGTATTCTGCGTCCAGTTCTGTCGGTCATTTCTTTCTCCTGTAATGTGTTATGCTCAAAAGCAGTTTATTATATCAGTATTCGTCGTATTTTTCCATTATCTTACGGAGTATCGGCTCATTCACATCGAATGATGTCTCACCTGCCGATGAGATAGGAAGCACTTTAGGCGATGTACCGCTTATGAACGCCGCATCGAAGCTTCCGATATCCCCGGCGTCCACGGCCTCTTCATGGAGCACGACGCCCATGGACCGTATTATTTCGATTATCTTGCTCCTGGTAACGCCCAGCAGCACCTTCTCTGCAGGCGCGGTGAACACTTCCCCGTCTTTTATGAAGAACACGTTGGAGCGGCTGCCCTCTGTGATCTGCCCGTTTCTGTCGACAAGCAGCACCTCGTAAAGGCCGCCTTTCCTGATTGCCTCGTCAGTCGCCTCGCGCAGCTCTCTGTCCATCATTTTGATATTAGGGCTGCGGCGCTCTCCGCGGAAGAGATCTGTCTTTACGCCGGTCTCATACAGCTCCGGCTCCGGATAATGCGTAGGGCTGAGGTAGAGCCTCGAGAAGCCCTCCACATCTGCCTCGATCTTGATATTGTGGTCCTTTATCCCACTCTCGCTGACCAGGCCCGCGATGCATTCCCTCAGTTCTTCGCAGCTGAACTCAGGCACCCTGCCCATGGCCGCCAATGACTTCTCGAGTCTGCTGTAGTGTTCTTCGAGGAACACCGGCCTGCCATCCGTTACGCGCACCACCTCGTATACCGAAGGCATATCGAGGCTCCCGAGAGTCACGGCAGACTTGAAGGCTGCGATCATGGCGCGGACTGCAGGCCGCACCTCGTCAAGCGGGATCTGGCTGTAGCTGAATATAAGGTATACCCGTCCGTCATGGTCGAGCTGCTCTATGTCTCTGACCTTGGCTCCGGCGCGGGCTGCTGCTTTCACCAGCCTTTCCGCGAGTTCGTGCTGGATCTCGTCGCTTCTGTTCCGTCCCGGGCGGCCCTCCGTGATGACCCTCACATGTGTGTCCAGGCGCAGCGTGATATTGATCCCTGACTGGGTGTTCTCCGCGGTGATAAAGCCGCCGTCACTGCCGTACTCCCTGACTGCCGCTAGCGCCTCCTGCTGTTTGCGTGAGTACAGCTTGCGCACATGCTTCAGGTTGGTGCTGTAATAGCCCCTCTTCATGAACTCCGCCAGGGTCAGCTGCTCGGTCTTCGAGCAGGTCTGGTCGTAATTTTCACTGATGCGGCTGTAAAGATCGACCATGCAGTGCGGGAGCACCATATAGCTGATCCTGACAGCAGGGAAGAGCGTGGACGAAAACGATCCGATATACACGACTCTCCTGCCCTGATCCAGTCCCTGCAGTGCCGGTATCGGCCTGCTGCTGTATCTCAGTTCGCTGTTATAGTCATCTTCTATTATTATGCTGTCATTGCTCTCCGCCCATTCGAGGAGCCGGCGCCTGCGGCCGATAGGCATCACCACGCCGGTCGGGAACTGGTTCTGCGGACACACGTATACAGCTGTGCGGATATTGGCCGGGAGCTTTTCTATCGCTATGCCGTCCTCGCGGACCGGTATGCAGCTCAGGTTGAATCCCCAGTCGCGGAATATGCTTCTGACAGGCATGTATCCCGGATCCTCGACCGAGACATGCCCGATGGCCATCAGCTTTAGTATCCTGGCGATGTGGCCGGTGAGCTGCTGCGTTCCGGCGCTGATAACGATCTGTCTCTGAGTGCATATGACGCCGCGCGACTGGTAGAGGTATTTTGCTATCTCTTCCCTGAGCGCCGGCTCGCCCTGTCTGTCCGCACCCGTCAGAAGCTGTTCCGGTGAATCGTTCAGAACGCTCGCCATGCACTTCTTCCACTTTACAAAGTCGAAGGTCCCTGGATCGCAGTTAAACGGCTCAGTTATCAGGTCTGAGCCCGCCTTGCTTTCGGACCGGCTGTCTTCAGAGCTGCCGCTGCCGGGCTCTGTGCCTGCTGAAACTCCTGCTCCTGATGCTGCGTAATATCCGGACTGCGGCCTGCTTAGCAGATAGCCCTCTGCGATCAGCTGATCGTACGCCAGCTTCACGGTAGTCACGCTTATACCGAGCGAATCAGCCATGCCTCTGAGTGACGGCAGTCTCTCGCCCGTGCTGATCCTGCCCTCGCTCAGCTCTCTTTTGAGATGTTCATACAACTGTACATAAAGGCTCTTGGCTGAATTGTTATCAAATTCGAATGAAATCATAGTTAAGTCCCAAATTTCCGTTAAAGTGTATCTTTTAAAAACTGATAAAGTGTGTATTTATTTAATCACAATCTGCATATATTATAGTTAGTAACGATACATCGGTCAATCCTGAGTTTGAACCGGACCGGGGGTGTTTTATGGACAGCCATTCCGCACAGAAAAGCTCTGACAACAAAACAAGACAGCTTGTGATCACAGCTCTGATGATCTCCCTTATCGTGCTTGGAACGATCCTTTTCAGGGTACCCATCCCGATGACACAGGGCTACATCCACCTTGGCGACACCATGATCTGCCTCGGCGTGATGCTTCTCGGCAAGCGGAACGCGGCAGCCGCCGCAGGCATCGGGTCCGCCGCAGCAGACATTCTCGGAGGCTTCGCCTACTGGGCGCCATGGTCTCTCGTGATCAAATTCGCGATGGCCTTCACGGCCGGTCTCATTATCGAGAAGCGCAGCATCAGAAGAGGCAGCTCCGAGGGCAGATCGCTTCTGTATGCAACAGCGATGACCGCCGGAGGACTGGTGATGTGCGCCGGTTATCTGATCGCCGAGCGTCTTATGTACGGCAGCTGGGCTGCAGCATTTATTGCCCTGCCATGGAACTTCGGACAGTTCACCGCCGGGATCGTTTTCTCGCTCCTGATCTTCCATGCGATCCCAAAGACTGTGAAGTGATAGGCCGCTGAAGTAAATACAGCAAGTTAAAAGCCGGAGCTGATGCTCCGGCTTGTTTTGTCCTGTCTTTCGATTTACAGGCCGTACTTGTTCTTGAACTTCTCTACACGGCCGCCTCTGTTAGCAAACTTCTGCTGGCCTGTAAAGAATGGGTGGCATTCTGAGCAGATGTCTACTCTCATCTCGTCCTTATCGGAGAGAGTCATGAATGTATTCCCACATGCGCAAGTAACTTTACATTCCTTATAGTTAGGATGGATTCCTTCCTTCATGTTGGTACCTCTTTCTACAATAATATGAAACGTTTCAGCTGTCGCCAATGGCGACAGCCTACGTAGTATATCATCGGAAATAAGCCATTTCAAGGCTTTTTTGCAAATTATTTGGCCTTGCTGTGGCGGCCTACCCTGAAGATGAGAACGTCGAGGATCAGCAGGTAGACAAACGCGAGAGCAAGCGTCACAAAGCACATCATGTTGCTCTTTGTGGCCAGTCCCACCAGGATGAGGACCGGCGCTCCGAGCAGTATGCCGAAGCTAGATCCGACTACCAGATTGTTTGCCGCCGGTGTCTCAAGCTGCGGATCTATCTCTCTTACGAGCAGCACTCCCGAGCTTATAGTTCCGGTCAGCATGCCGTACATCGAGATCAGGCCCTCATAGTAGTAATCGCTGTAGACAGCTTTGCACACCCAGCGGAGGTGGAGCCATGTCACGACCGTTCCCGCCGCCACGAGAAGTACGAACGGCAGCACCAGTCCGCGTATGTCCTCTATGTTGATGCATGCGATGCCCGCTACGATCATTATGTCAAAGAACGCTCCGGACAGGCGGTTGAGCAGGTAGTTGTCCTGATAGCGTCTTTTGATGGCGCCTTTCTTTCTGAGTTTTTCAAGTATGACTCTCAAAAGTATTGCAAGCGCAGAA
Source organism: uncultured Eubacteriales bacterium (assembly GCA_902778585.1). GTDB lineage: Bacteria > Bacillota > Clostridia > Peptostreptococcales > Anaerovoracaceae > Crickella. The sequence continues at coordinate 56,823 of CACYYD010000010.1, forward strand.
CCTATGATGAAGTTGAAGCCCCAGAGCAGTGTGTTGACCGTGCCTGCAAGACCTTCGCTTATCGCTGCTATGCCTGATGTGAGCCACGCCGTTGCCGCAAATGTGACCAGGTATACTATCACGACCATAGCAAGCTGCACGCTCAGCTTGTCTATGGATTCAGATACATCTTCTCCTTCACCGGCGTGAAAGTAGTCGGCGTCCGGTCTTTCGCTTCCGCTGTTTTCCCTTATACTTATCTTTCCCTGTCTGCGGAGAACATTAAGAATTATGACTCCTACCAGGCATGCCACTACGTAGCCGGCTGCCGCGATGGCAAGTCCGAAGCTGTGGCCGCCCGCGAAGCCGAGGGACTGATAGCTGGCGCCAACATTGTTTGCCTGCCCCGGTCCCTGTCCGAAGCCCATCGGGAGCAGCAGTCCTGCAGCCCTGAACATGTCCGGCTTAACAGTGAGGGCCAGTCCTATCGTTATGATAAGTCCCGTAACTCCCTGGATCATATATGTGCTGACTATGACGGCTCCGGAGCGGAATCCCACCTTGCTCTCGCTGCTCTCTTCCCTCTGTGCCGGGGTACGCAGACTCATCGCGATGAAGCCGAGCGCGATGCCGTGGTAGGTGAGGGCCTCGAGCATATTCTCATCGAGCGCAACAACGCCGCACTGCTTGAGTATGAGAAGAATGAATCCTCCGAGCACCGCCACAGGCATCATGCTCTTCCGTATAGGTTTAACGTATTGTCTCAGCGCGTATGCCACGAGCACTACTGCGGCTATGTAGCCGAACTGTATGATCACATTCCATAATGCGCTGTTTGCTGCAGAATAATCCACTGTTGCTTTCCTTCCTTAACTACTCTGACTCTTCTGTAGTCTCTTTTAATATATCCCTTGCTATAACATATTTTATGAGATTTGTCATATGTTTTTTGCCTGATCTTATCTCATAATAGCCACTCTCATCGCTGAAGACTATGCGTCCCGCAAGCACCATGGTCATATTCGAGATCTTCTTCATATCGAAGCAGAAGTCTCCGATACGCAGCATGTACCCGTCTTTGCAGGCACTGAGAGTCAGCTTTCCGGTCGCAGCCTCTTCATCGCTGTGCCCGTCTTCTATGCGGACAAGCGTGATGCCATCATCTGCGAACAGCTCCCTCTCTCCGTCTTCTGAAAAGTTGACAGAAAGAACCGTCCCCAGTGTCTTTTTGTCGAAGGATGTCCAGTCGGCGATTGTCTCGAAAGGTGCGGGCTGCGCAAAGAAGCCTGTGTCCTCCAGCCGCAGCTTAAAGCCGCAGCTGCAGCCTATATGGTCTCCGTCCGATCTTAGCGCGTCCATGCGGCCGCACTCAGGGCAGGTAAAGACCGCTCTTTCAAGGCCTTCTGCTTTGCCCCCGCTGCTGCAGACATACCTCACTGGTCCGCCTGGCTGCGCCTTCTGCCATTTCCAGATGTCAAAGGCCAGGTCTTCTGCGATCGCAGCTTCGACCTCTTCATCGCTCATTCCTTTAAGCTTCTCTGGGCTGTAAATATTGACAGGTTGTCCGTACACCTTTCCCTTACGGGTGTTTGATGCCCATCTCGGAGCCGAAAGATATGCTCCTTCAAGCCTGTATGTTATAAGTGTTGCTCCGCTTCCTTTGGCCAGCTTTCCGGTATAAGGCATAACAGGCATCGGCTTTCCGTCCCAGGTCTGCTCTCCTTCAACAGCCAGGAATATGGATTCTCCCTTCTTTATGCGCTTCATCGCGACAAGCGCTGTGCGGCTGCCCCTGGCACCTTTCTGATGCGGTATGATGGAAAAGTATCTGTCGATGACAGGCCCCCACGGCCGCGTCCTCAAAAGATGCTCGCTTGCTATGAATGTAAGCGGCTTTTTTCTGAAAGCGATGCCCGTAAATATGGGGTCATATGCGCAGGCGTGATTAATGGCGACAAGAAGAGGCCCATCCGTTTCAGACGGGTCAAAATCTTCAAAGCTGAATCCGAATTTGCTGCGCGCCCACGGGCCTACTATCTTCTGTGCAAGGTCCCATGCGCGCCTGCGCCTTCTGTCAGCCTTTTCTCTTTCCTTTTTATCTGCAGGTTTCTTCATAAATATACTTGTTATTATGTACACATCTGCCGGACAGGATCGTCCTGTATTGTTTCTTATTATAGCATGGCACATGTGTTACAATAACGTGGGACTTCAGATATTCGAACTGCTATCATAAGGAGGTCCCCATATTATGAAAGACCCCTTCTCATAAATGAGCAAAAAGAGACATCTCTCTGAAAGCGATGTCTCTTTCTTGTTATTTCTGTCAGGACCTTTTTCAGCCTTATTTGATCAGCCCTTGAATTCCTTCTTCTCTTTGCCGAAGTGGAGTTCCTTGAGGCCCTCAACCTCGTCGCAGATCTCGCGCAGGCTGCAGCTGTGGCAGTCTGTAGCCATTCCCTCGAGGATCTTGGACAGAGTCTTTGTGATGTCGCGGACCTTCTTCGCATCCTTCTTCATCTCGGCATAATCCGGATCGTCAGCTGTTACGAATATGACCTTTACAGACTTTATTGCCGGATTCTTCTTGAACTGGGTAATGTAGGAGTTTCCTACCTGCTCAAAGGTGATGCCTCTGCGTACGGCATCCTTCGATACTCTTACCTGTTCTCTGAAGCTGTCGGAAGACGATCTGATCATATATCCCTTAGGATATACGTGATACTTCACGAAATCGATATCCTGGATAGCTCTGAACAGCGGCTCTGTATCCTCTTCGCCCTCACCGTTCAGGATGTCTACCTTTACAAGAACTATTCTTGCAAACGGAACACTTCCGCTGATCTCATTCAGGTCCTTGCCGTAAACGAGGATCTCATCCTTGTCTGCAAAACCATCAGTTGAAGTTACGCATGCATAATTGACTGCAGGCTTGTTGTCGCCGCCGAGCTCATATGCAGCTTCCTTCATCATAACGAGCTGGTTGCCGCCAACGTCTTCCCAGCACTTATTCGGATTATATTCATAACGCTTTGGCTGCGAAGAGCCGAGCAGATCATTTACTTTCTTAATTATCGAATCATACAGTTCCATACTTTTTCCCTCTTTGTAAAGCGCGGCGCAAAGCCGTTCGGAACTTTGCGCCGCTTTGTCTTTTAGAACTTGATGTCAACCTCTTTGCGGTCGAATATCTCGTTTACTCTGGCATAAGCCCATGCAAGGAGCTTCTGGTCGAGGTTGAGGAAGTAGACCACGAAGAGTGTTCCTGTTGCGATGCCGAGGATCTTAATGATCAGCTTCACCGCTTTGAATAAATTCTTCATCTGTAATACTCCTTTCGGATAAATTACTTAGCCTGTCCCTTCTGGCGAGCGAATTCAGCTGCACCGAGAGCTCCCATCAGCTGCGGGTCAGTCTTGAGGTTGATGACCTTCAGCTTGAGTACGTGCTCGATAGCGTCCTTCAGACCATCGTTCTTAGCGCATCCGCCTGTCAGTGTGATGGAGTCTGTAGCGCCTGCCTTCTTAGCCATTACGAAGCATCTCTTAGCAACAGCCATCTGGATTCCTGCAGCGATCTCGTCCATAGGCTTGTTCTCTCCTACGAGAGTGATAACCTCGGACTCAGCGAATACTGTGCACTGAGCTGTGATAGGAATTACGTTCTTAGCAGTCAGGGACAGCTTCGAGAACTCAGGAAGGCTCATCTCGAACGATCTGGCCATAGCCTCGTAGAATCTGCCTGTTCCGGCAGCGCACTTGTCGTTCATAGCGAAGTTCTTGACTGTTCCGTCTGTATCAACAGCGATACCCTTGACGTCCTGTCCGCCGATATCGATGATAGCCTTTACGCTTGGATCAGTTACGTGAACGCCCATAGCATGGCAGGAGATCTCGGAGATGTTCTCGTCAGCGAACGGAACCTTGTTACGTCCGTATCCTGTACCGATGAGGTATGCGAGATCCTTCGACGACTTCAGGCCAACCTTGCCGAGTACTTCTTCCATAGCCAGCTTTGCTGAAGCTTCGGAGTTGATCTTGCTCTTGATTGTAGTGTCAGCGCAGATCTTGCCGTTCTCGTCAAGAATAACTGCCTTAGTATAAGTTGATCCTACATCACAGCCACCATAATATTTCATAACTTTTTTCTCCTTTTAATAATTGTTAAAAAAGTGTTTTTTCAGCCGGTTGAATTATATATCATTTCAACCTTATGTAAAACTATTATTTAGTATTTAGTTTCCCCTCAGAATTACATTCCGAGCTCGTCGTCGAAGTCACAGAGTGTCGGGTCTACAGGCTCTGCCTGCATGACTGTTCTCATGTACTCGTTGACCTTGTCTCTCATGGTCTTTCTGGATACTGTTCTAGGGTCCATCAGGTCATGCTCGATCCAGATCATGTGTGCATTTCTGTCTCTGCATGTGTCGTCCAGGATACCCTGCAGTGTAGCCATGTTCTTGCAGGCAACGTTCTGGTACATGATGATGATCTCTGCTCTCCAGTCTTCGACCTGTCTCCACATCTCGTCGACTACGTTCTGG
>CACYYD010000011.1 GCA_902778585.1 uncultured Eubacteriales bacterium
CCTCACGATGCAAACCTTGCAAATCGCTATGGGGGTTCGTCGGCAACTACGCCCCTTGTGGACTTTCACCACAGACTGACGGCATGCCCGTCATACTACCAAAATAGCGGCCTGATGGCCGCTATTTCATTTGCCTTGTTTTGACTACTTTGTCTCGATTATTACCTTGCGGTAAGGGTCCTTACCCTCGCTCCTTGTCTGAACGTTCGGGTGGTTCTGCAGTGTGCAGTGGATAACCTTTCTCTCATAAGGATTCATAGGCTCAAGAGTTGTAGGCCTTCCGGTCCTCTCGACCTTGCCTGCCAGGCGGTTTGCCAGGTTGACAAGTGTCTTTTCTCTCTTGGCTCTGTAGTTCTCTGCATCGAGGATGACCCTGATATACTTGTCGGAGTCCTTGTTGACTACATAGCTGGCGAGGCACTGGACTGCGTCGAGTGTCGATCCGCGCTTTCCGATGATAGTTCCGGTATCCTTACCTGTGATCTCTACGAATACCAGCTCGTCTCCTGCCTTTACGCTGAAGTCGAGATCGATTCCCATCTTATCGGCAAGGTCTCTCAGAAATGCTTCCAGCGGATGTCCCTCAGCCGGCTCAAGCTTCTTTACTTCGTAAAGCATTGTGTCTTCGAGCGAGAGGTTGTATTTCTTCTTCGAAGATCTTCCGCCGCGGCTCTTTTCTTTTCTGCTTGCTTTTTCTCTGGCCCTTGCGTCTTCTCTTTCTTCTGCTTCGAACTTGTCGTAGTCTGCTCTTACTTCGTCAGGCAGCTGCTGTGTTGAATTCTCAGGCAGTCCTGCAAGTATTGCATCAAGATCGTCGAACGATGACTTCTTTGTCTGAGGTTCCGCTTCTTCCTTTGCGGTAACTCTGACTCTTGCCAGCTTCGATCCTATCCCGAGAAAACCGTTTGACGACTCCTCGAGGACCTCGATTTCTGCGTCCTCTCTGTCTATCTTGAGTTCCTTAAGCGCGAGATCCACGGCAGTCTCAACATCGACTCCCCATTTTTCTGAAGATCTCATTTGTTAATAACTTCCTTTCATTCTTGCTCTCTTCTTCCTGGCAAGCTCTTTCTCTGCTCTCTGAATGAGTTTCTTATGCTCTTTTTCTTCATTCATCTTATCTCTGACTTTATTCATTCTGAGATTGAAGAAGATCTGCATAAACTGACCGCCGGCCCAGTAGATCGCAAGTCCTGCCGGATACGATCTTGCAAGCCAGAGGATACTCAGAGGGAAGAAATACTTCATGATGGCGTTCATCGCCTTGGCCTGTCCTGCGCTGGCGCCCGGCTGCTGTGTCATCGCTGAGTTCATGCTGAACGCGAAGAACGTTGCGAGACCTGCGGCTATAGGCAGTATCCAGAGGTCCGGCTGCGCGAGGTCCTTGATCCAGAGGAAGGACTCGTGGTTGGCGAACATCATGGTGTTGCTTGTCGGCATGTACTTCATCGGATTTCTGAGAAGCGCGAAAAGTCCCATGATAATAGGAAACTGAATAAGCATCGGAAGGCAGCCGCTCATAGGGTTGAAACCGGCCTCTGAATAGAGCTTCTGCATCTCCTCATTCTGTTTTTCCTTGTCATTGGCGTATCTGCGCTGTATCTCCTGTGCCTTTTCAGACATTTCCGACATATTTGCTGTCGATTTGATCTGCTTGGCGTAGAGCGGATACAGTACCAGCTTAACGATGACTGTGAGGATAATGAGAGAGATTCCGTAATTGCCTACCAGTTTATATATCAGCATCAGCAGATATCCGATAGGTTTTGCAATAATTCCCATTTAATACTCCGTTCGTGTCATGATCATCTGAAGCCTATGGTACAGGATCGTAGCCGCCCGGTCTTCCCGGATGACATCTTAATATCCTGCGTATGCCCAGCCAGCTCCCCTTGAGAGCGCCATACTTTTCTACTGCTTCTATGAAGTAAGCGCTGCATGTTGGCGTGTACCGACAATGAGCTCCGATGTACGGAGATATGCCGATCTGGTAGGCTCTTACCATGACTATCAGTATCTTCTGAATGATGTTTTTCTCACTTTTCATTTGTTTTGACGCCGCCTTCGATAAGTCCGCAGTCCTTCAGACTCTTTCTGATCTGCTTTTCAACTTCATCTTCTTTGCATCCGTTAATGGTATTTCTTGCTACAAATATAATGTCATATCCGTTTGCAATACCCGGCTCCAGTGACCTGAACGCTGCTCTCATAAGTCTGCGCGCCCTGTTTCTCTCTACCGAGTTACCTACCTTTTTACTTGCAACGAATGCGCTCCGGCTGATTTTAAGTCCGTTCCTTTTATATAGGATGACTGTAAATCTGCCGCCCCTGGATTTTCCCTGCTTATAGATCCTGGAAAAATCCCTCTGATTTCTGATTGTATATTCGCTGCGGTCTCTCATGCGGACACCAAATCAATTAAACAGTAAGAGACTTTCTTCCTCTTGCTCTTCTTCTCTTGAGCACCTTGCGGCCGTTAGCTGTAGCCATTCTCTTGCGGAATCCGTGTTCCTTGAGTCTCTGCCTCTTCTTAGGCTGATAAGTTCTTTTCATGTCTGTCTCCTTTATCTTTTATATATTATGTAGGTATTTATCTGTGCCCTCTGAATTCCATGAGCACATAGACCAAAACATTATAGATTAAGGGGTTTTGCAAGTCAAGAACGACTGCAGGCAGCTATCTCCTTAAATACTTGTTTAAATAAAAAACAATCCGTTCAAAAATAGAGTTATACACAATATCTAGTATAAGACTTAACTTATTAACAACTTTATCAACAATATGTGGAAAACTTATTTTTTGAAAGGCTGTATTTAAGCATTTATAACAGATATTTGACCTTTGCATGTGTGGAAAACTTTATGTAAAATGTGTTTACAGACCGTTTTTATAACATAGTGGAAAAATACAAGATATTGTGTCGAAAGTTCGTATATTTGAACCGTTTCAGCATTTGAATCTGTGGAAAACTTTGTATAGAATACGCTCTGCTAAGGACAGGTATATATAGTGGATAAAAATAAGTTGTGGGGGACGACCCTAAATTTTCTAAAAGATAATAATACGAATCTGAGCTACACTACATGGCTGGCTCCTCTGAATATACATCATATAGATGAGGAAGCCGGTGTTGTTTTTCTTGCGTGGCCTGATCAGCCTAAACTGATAACACATATAAATGATCACTATCTTACACAGATAGAAAACGCAATAAACAGCAGCACGGAAAAGCCTTATAAAGTAGTAATAAAGCCGGTAAAGGAATACGAAGTAAGCAAGATCGATACGTCGAGAATGAAAAACACTCTCAATCAGGAGAAGCTTTTCAATCCGCGTTTCAATTTTGAGAATTTTATAGTGGGCAATTCAAATAAATATGCTCACGCTGTTTCTGTTGCGGTAGCTGAATCTCCGGGAGATATATATAATCCTCTTTTTATTTACGGAGGATCAGGTCTCGGAAAGACCCATCTGATGCAGGCCATCGGTGTACAGATAATAAGGAACAATCCTGATACTAAGGTACTTTATGTATCTTCAGAGATGTTCACAAATGAATATATAACTGCTATCAAGGATAACAAGACAAGAGTTTTCAGAAACAAATACAGAAAACTCGATGTTCTTCTTATAGACGATATCCAGTTTATAGAAGGTAAGGAACAGACACAGGAAGAATTCTTCCATACTTTTGAGGCTCTTTATCACAACAATAAACAGATAGTCATCACAAGTGACTGTCCGCCTGTGAATCTCAAAGGACTCGATGAAAGATTAAGAACAAGATTCAGCTGGAACATGATCGCGGATATCCAGCCGCCTGACTATGAAACAAGAGTCGCTATCCTTCAGAATCTCGCAGAAAAGTCCGATATAGAGCTTACTCCGCAGATGAACGATGTACTCGGTCTTATTGCGGACCAGGTAAAGGATAACATCCGCGAACTCGAAGGAGCATACAACAGAGTCGTAGGTCTTTCGCAGCTTCTCAATGAACCTATAACTGTTGATAATGCTAAAAATATCCTCAAAGATATCATCAAGGATAATGAACAGGCAGTTGCTCCTGAAAGAATAAGGTCAATTGTCGCAAACCATTACAAAATAAAGATCGCAGACATGGATTCTCCTAAGAGAAATGCCGAGATAACGCTTCCGAGACAGATAGCGATGTATCTCTGCAGATCTGAAACTGATCTTTCTCTTCCTAAGATAGGTAAACTTTTCGGAGACAGACATTACTCAACAGTAATACATGCAATAGAAAAGATAGAAGAACAGATCAAATATGATGAGATCCTGTATGAAAATATAGAGACAATAAGGGCAAAACTTCAGTCCGGAAAGAGATAAAAATAGAGGCCTTTAAAATAATCAACATCGATTCAACAGCTTATAAATATCTTTATTAACTATAAAAAAATTTCTGTAAGTCCCAAAAATCAAGATATTAAAAAGTTATCCACATAATCAACAGGCCTTACTATTAATACTAAAATCTATTAAATAAAAATAATGGCCCTGACCGGGAATGAATAAGAAAGACACGAAAGGGAAAAGTCATGAAGATTTACTGCAGCAGAACAGAACTTAATAAGGCTCTTAATAATGTATCTCATTCTGTTCCTGTAAGGACTACTTCAAATATTCTTGAAGGTATCCTTATAAATGTCGAAGAAGGAAAGATGAAACTTACATCCACAGATACAAATATGACTACAGAGACAGTCATAAATGTTAATTGTGAAGGTGTATGTGAATTCGTTGTTCCTGCAAAGCTTTTCAGCGCTATCATCTCAAAGCTTCCTGAAGATGACATGATGATAGATTACGATAATGAGAAGTCAAAAATTAATATAAAGAGCGGCGGATCAAATTCAGAGATAATCTGCTTCAGAGGAGATGAATATCCTAAGATCTTCCTCGATGAAGGAAAAAATGTTATCTATCTTGATAAGGAAGACGTAAAGAAGCTTATAAAGAAGACAGCATTCAGTGCTTCAACTGATGAATTCAACAGGATCATCACCGGAGTTCTTCTTGAGATCAAAGACGGAAGCATGAAGATGGTAGGAGTTGATCCTTACAGGATAGCTGCTTATAAGATCCCTGTTGAAAATAAAGAAAATATAAGTGTTATCATTCCTGCAAAGCTTATTATTGAAGTTTCAAAGTTTATCGATGATGACGGAGATTCAAAGATGAGCTTCGAAGTGATCGATAACAAAGTAGTTCTCAAGTTCGACAACAATAAAGTAATAATCAATACTTACTCCGGTAAATTCATTGATTATGAAAGAATCCTCAACAAAGAAGGAAACATCAATGTAAGAGTAAAGAAGGATGATCTCTTAAAGAGTACTGAAAGAGCATCACTCCTGGCTTCAGTTCAGAATAACAATCTGATCAGATTCAATATCGGAAAGGATATGATATATATCACTTCCCTGAATGAAGAAGGAAACATCGAAGAGAAGGTCGAGATCATCAATGACGGAGAAGACCTCAATATAGGTATCAACTCAAGATATCTCAAAGATGCTCTCAGTGTCATAGAAGATGAAGAGATAAACATCAACTTCAAGGACAGCATCAGCCCGGCAATCATCAAACCTCTCAAAGGAGATAAATACACTTATCTGATCCTGCCGATCAGAATGAATTAAATAATAAAAAAAGAGGTGTTCACTTGAGTTCAAGTGAACACCTTATTTTTTATTTTATCATTTCACATGCTGTCTGTGCAGCGACTTTTGCGTTATTGAATACGAGTTGAATATTCGAATCTAAACTATCTCCGCCTGTAAGTTCTTTTACTTTAGCAAGAAGGAAAGGTGTTGTTGCTTTTCCTTTTATTCCCAGCTTATTGCATTCTTCGATAGCTTTATCTATTGCAGGATTTATCACATCCGGATCCATTGAATATTCTTCAGGAATAGGATTTCCTACCAGAACTCCGCCTTTCATTCCGAGCTCTGTATGTGTCCTGAAGAATTTTGCGAGTTCGGCCGGGCTGTCGACTCTGTAATCCACCTTGAATCCGCTCTTTGTTGTATAGAATGCAGGCATATCCTCTGTTCCGAATCCGATAACAGGTACTCCCTTTGTCTCGAGATATTCAAGAGTGAGACCTATATCAAGGATAGACTTGCATCCTGCGCATACCACCATTACAGGTGTCTGGGCAAGTTCTTCGAGGTCGGCGCTTATATCCATTGTGACTTCAGCTCCTCTGTGGACTCCGCCTATCCCGCCGGTCGCGAAGATCTTTATTCCTGCCATGTGAGCGATCATCATTGTTGTTGTGACTGTGCAGGCTCCGTCTTCACCCTTTGCGCAGAGCATTGCGAGGTCACGCCTTGAAGCTTTAGCGATCGCAGGTCCTTTCTTTCCGAAATATTCTATCTCGTCAGGAGTAAGTCCGGCCTTGAGACGTCCGCCTATTATTGCGATAGTCGCAGGTACTGCTCCGTTTTTCCTTATGATATTTTCGACGGCCAGAGCTGTCTCAACATTCTGAGGATACGGCATTCCGTGCGATATGATAGTTGACTCAAGTGCTACTACCGGCTTTCCGGCATCGAGTGCTTCTTTTACTTCTTTGCTTATATCAAGATATTTGTTCATTTAATCAATCTCCATTTCTCTGATCATTATTGTGTGACTATTCATTATATTTTCGATAAGCTCACTGCTCATTTCAGGGTGGATCGTCGGATCTACCGATATAGTCGCAGATGCTGCGGCGTTGGCAGCTTTCGCAGGATCCGCAAGTTTATCACTTCCTTCTTTGAGGGAGGACCATATTATAGCCGCCATTGCGGAGTCTCCTGCTCCGGTCGTGCACCTGACATGTGCGGGATATCTGTCGACCATGGTCATATGATTTTTATCAGCTGCAAGCATTCCGTGAGGTCCTGCCGAGATGAACACTCTTCTTACTCCCTGGTCTATGAGTGCACGGGCTGCTTCTATAAAATCGACCTCTGTCTCTATTATCATATCCGTCAGATATTCGGCTTCAAGAAGGTTAGGTTTGATAGTGTCTATCCCATCAAGATCGCCTTTTATCTTTTCCGCATGTGAGACCGATACGGTATCTACATAAAGAGGAACCTTACAGATATCTTTAAGTTTCATCAGTGCTTCATGAGTGATATTGCAGTCGGCAACAACAGCTTCGGCCGAATTTATATCATCACTCAGGAATTCGATATATTCGGGTGTTATGTTCTGCATTATGTCTACGTGAGACAAGGCAAGTTCCATCTCGCCGGTCTCATCATTGATGAAAAGATAGACAGAAGACGAAGCGCCCGGGATTATCTTCGAAAGGCTTGTGTCCATTCCGATGCTTTCGCACTTTGCTATCATCTCTTTTCCGAGGGCGTCATCTCCGGCTGCAGTAACGAATTTTACATTTACACCCATCATCGCGAGATTGTGAGCGATGTTTCTGCCGACTCCTCCGTAGCTCATTTTTATTACTCCGGGATTGGAGTCAGCCGGGATAAGAGGCTTGTAAGGTGTGCCGCCTATGTCTATGTTAGCAGCACCGATAACTAATACATATCCTTTATTTTCCATAATAATATTTTGATTCCTGTAAAAATATTACATAATCTACTGGTTTTGCTGTTCTTTTATGCGCTGTTTCCAGCATCTGTGGCACATAGCGGTATATCTGTCATTGCCTCCAAGCACCACCTGATCACCTTCTGTAATGATGCGGCCGTTGTCGTCGAATCTCGCGTTCACGGTAGCCTTGCGTCCGCATTCACAGATAGTTTTTATCTCTGTGATGGAGTCCGCAAGCTCCATGAGCCTCTGGGCTCCCGGGAAGAAGTGAGTGAGAAAGTCGGTCCTGAGTCCGAAGCAGAGTACAGGCAGATCTTCCTCGTCGACCAGTTTTCTGAGACCGTCGATCTGATCCGGTGTCAGGAACTGTGCTTCGTCTGCGATTATTACATCGCAGCTGCCGGCAGCGTGATATGCATCAATGATGTCATCTTCAGGCGAGATTATCTGCGCGCGCTGTGCAAGGCCGATGCGGCTTTTTATAATGTCGGCGCCGTCGCGGGTATCTGTGCCGGGCTTTATGAGCCAGACAGTCATGCCTTTTTCTTCATAATTGAATTTTGTGATAAGAGCCTGAGCGGATTTTGAAGAGCCCATTGCTCCGTATTTGAAATAAAGCTTAGCCATAGATTATCCTCCGCTTTTAACATACACTTACAATATAATACATCAAAAAAACCTGTATGGCTCCGTAAAAGAAAATTCAAATTTTTTGGAATAAATAAGTATTCTACCTTCGAGCGATTATAGTATAATTATCGAGGTGGGATTCATATCCCAAACTTATATTTATTACTCTGAATTATTTATTTAGGGAGGATAGTAATGAAGAAATTTCTTGTTATGCTCCTCGCGGCTGTAATGGTATTCTCATTCGCAGCATGCGGGGGCGGAAGCAGCGATGAGGGAGCAGCTGATGACGGCGCTATGAAGGTAGCTATGATTACTGACTATGGTGACATCACAGACCAGTCCTTCAACCAGACAACTTATGAGGCAAGCAAGGCATACTGCGAGGGCGCAGGAGTTGACTTCACATATAAGAAGCCTGCTTCTGACTCAGATGCAGACCGTGTTTCCTCGATCGAAGAGGCTATTGAGGAAGGTTACAACGTAATCGTAATGCCTGGTTATGCATTTGCTGCAGCTATCCGTGAGGTAGCTCCGATGTATCCGGATGTAAAGTTTGTTGCTCTTGACGTAAGTGAGTATGACCTCACACACGACGGAGACAATGAAGTAGAATTTGACGGATCAAATGTATACAGCGCAGTTTACCAGGAAGAGCTTGCAGGCTACATGGCAGGTTACGCAGCAGTTAAGCTGGGTTACACAAAGCTTGGATTCCTCGGCGGAATGGCTGTTCCTGCTGTTCAGAGATACGGCGGCGGATTCATTCAGGGTGCTGATGCTGCTGCAGAAGAGCTCGGCAAGTCTGACGTAGAGATCAAGTACGTATATGGCGGACAGTTCTTCGGCGATGCTGACATCACAGCTGCTATGGACACATGGTACGGCTCAGGCACAGAAGTAGTATTCGCTTGCGGCGGCGGAATCTTCACTTCGGCTGCTGAGGCTGCTTCGAAGACAGGCGGCAAGGTCATCGGCGTTGACGTTGACCAGGCTGCAAAGATCGACGGCGACTACGGCGAAGGCATGACAGTTACATCTGCTATGAAGGGTCTTGGCGCAACAGTCAATACTCTGCTTGGTGCTATCAGTGATGGCAAATGGGATCAGTATGCAGGCAAGATCGAGACTCTCGGACTCGTTTCTGAGACACCGGCTGACAACTATGTACAGCTGCCAGATTCGACACAGTGGGCTGATGGATTCCAGCAGGCTGATTACGAGACTCTCGTTAAGGAGCTCTTCGACGGAACAAGAACAGTTTCTGCTGATACAGAGGCTCTTCCTGAGACAAAGGCTGTTAAGGTCGACGATCAGGGAGCAATCAAGGGCTAACATAAGGTTCATAAAAATACCTGACACTAAAGGCGATTCCGAAAGGAACCGCCTTTTTTATTATGCCTCTTTTTGGTAGAATGATAGTGTATTGGATTCACTTATTGTTATACGGAGGGAACGGAAATATGGATGCACCTTATGCCATAGAAATGGTGAATATCACCAAACGATTCCCCGGCATCATTGCAAACGACAACATCACTTTGCAGCTTAAGAGAGGCGAGATACACGCCTTGCTTGGCGAAAACGGTGCCGGAAAATCCACCCTCATGTCCGTCCTTTTCGGTCTTTACCAGGCCGAGGAAGGCGTCATCAAAAAGGACGGCAAGGAGGTAAAGATCAACGACCCTAACGATGCGAACGACCTGGGCATCGGAATGGTACACCAGCACTTCAAACTCGTACAGTGCTTCACCGTCCTCGAGAATATTATTCTCGGTGTTGAAACAACTAAAGGCGGAGTCCTGCAGATGGACGAGGCCAGAAAAAAGGTCATGGATCTGTCCGAAAAATATGGTCTTCAGGTCGACCCTGACGCAAAGATCGAAGACATCACAGTAGGAATGCAGCAGAGGACAGAGATCCTCAAGATGCTCTACAGAGACAATGAGATACTCATCTTCGACGAACCGACTGCCGTGCTTACGCCGCAGGAGATCGACGAGCTGATGCAGATCATGAAGAACCTGAGGGCTGAGGGAAAATCTATTCTCTTCATCACTCACAAACTGAATGAGATCAAGGCTGTCGCAGACAGAGTTACGGTACTCCGCCGCGGCAAGTACATCGGAACCGTTGATGTTGCAAGCACTTCGAAAGAAGAGATGAGCCGCATGATGGTAGGCCGTGATGTCAACATGGTTGTTGAGAAAGAGCCTGCAAAGATCGGCGACACGATTCTCAAGGTAGAGAACATGACCGTTGCGTCAAAGGTACACGCCAACAACGCTGTAAAGAACGTCAGCTTTGAAGTCCACGAAGGCGAGATCGTATGTATCGCCGGTATCGACGGAAACGGCCAGACTGAATTAGTTTACGGACTTACCGGTATGGAGCCTCTTGTCGATGGAAAGATCACTCTCTGCGGAGAGGACATCACAAAGGCCTCGATCCGCCAGAGAAGCAAGCTATTAAGCCATATACCTGAAGACAGACATAAACACGGACTCGTTCTGGATTATCCGCTCGAGTACAACATGGTTCTTCAGAGATATTACCAGTCCGAGTTCACATCGAAGGCCGGTTTCCTGAAGAGACCTGCTATCCGCGCGTACTCCGAGAGACTTGAGAAAGAGCATGACGTAAGATCGGGTCAGGGTCCTGTGACTATCGCAAGGGCAATGTCCGGCGGTAACCAGCAGAAGGCGATCATCGCCCGCGAGATCGACAAGGATCACAAGCTGCTCGTTGCCGTTCAGCCTACAAGAGGTCTTGATGTCGGAGCCATCGAAGGTGTTCACAGGAACCTAATCAAGGAAAGAGACAACGGAAGAGCAGTTCTTCTTATCTCACTCGAACTCGAAGAAGTAATGAACGTTCCTGACAGGATCCTCGTAATGTATGAAGGCGAGATAGTCGGAGAACTCGATCCTAAGAAGACAACAGTGGAAGAGCTCGGTCTGTACATGGCCGGTGCCAAGAGAAATGTCGGTGTTGCAGCAGAGGGGAAGGAGGAATCGTAATGAAACAGAATAAAAGTTTGCTTAAGAATCCGTCCTTCCAGGCGATACTCACTTCACTGGTATGTATCATCCTCGGTCTGCTCATCGGATTCATAGTGCTTCTGATCATCAACCCTGCAGGAGCCGGAGAAGCGATAACAACGATCCTCCTCAACTTCCTTACAAGAGCATCGGGCCCAGCCAAGATGAAGGCTCTCGGAAACACTCTTGCAAAGACCGCGCCGCTTCTTATGTGCGCACTGTCGATCTGCTTCTGCTATAAGGTAGGACTTTTCAACATCGGAGCTCCGGGCCAGTATGAGGCAGGCGCATGCATCGGACTTTATGCAGCTCTGGCATGGCACTGCAACTGGGTCGTCTGTCTGTTGCTCGCAGCTATCGCAGGAGCTGTAGTCGGAGCTATATCCGGCGCGCTCAAAGCATACAGAAACGTTAACGAGGTTATCTCGGGCATCATGATGAACTGGATAATGCTTTACCTGACAAACATGGTGCTTACGAGCAAATCGGTAAAGGACCCTACAAGCCCTTATACCGTCAAGCTTTCTGCGGGAAACCCTAAGGCTCTTATCCCGTCAGCAGGCCTCAGCAGTATTTTTGCAAACAACAGGACAGTCACGATAGCGATCCCTTTGGCGATCCTCTTCGCGATACTCATCTGGGTGATACTGTCCAAGACAAAATTCGGCTACGAGCTGCGCGCTACCGGTTTCAACAAGGAAGCTGCCAAGTATGCCGGAATGAAAGAAAAACAGAATATCATCATCACGCTGGCGATCGGCGGAGCTCTCGCAGGCATCGGTGCCGCATTCCTCTTCCTTACAGGTTATCAGGAATGGTCCACTACACAGACTTCGGTCCCGGGCATGGGATTTAACGGTATTGCCGCTACATTCCTCGGCGGACTGCATCCGATAGGAACGATCTTTGCTTCGTTCTTCATCCAGTCCATCACTGACGGCGGAGCGCTGATCAACAAGTCGGTATATCCTTCTCAGATCTCCGACCTGATCTCATCGATCATCATCTATCTGTGCGGATTCGTACTCTTCTTCAAATTCGCGCTCAACAACTGGATCGGAAAGAAAGATAAAGGCGGTCCTAACGTCAATGACGTACCGGTCACAGATGATGCGGCTAAGACAGAAGGAGGTGATAAGTAATGTTATTACTGCTTCAGTACACAATTATTTTCGCCTCGGTTCTCTGCCTCGTGGCGCTCGGCGGATGCTACTCTGAGCACTCCGGAGTTATAAACCTGGGTCTTGAGGGAATCATGGTCATGGGAGCTCTCGGCGGAGCTGTGACCATGTTCTTCCTCCCTGCAGGTACTTCAAAGTTCGTTATCGTACTGGCCACGACACTCTTTGCTATCCTGGTCGGAATGTTGTATTCATGCCTGCTTGGTGTGGCCTGCATCAACTTCAAGGCAGACCAGACACTTATCGGTACCGCGATGAATCTGTTGGCTACAGCTGCTGCTACAGTATTCGTAAGAGCCATGAACTCTTCGATCAATCCGGACAACGTTTCGAGTTCGATCCAGTACATTCAGGAGAAGAAAGCATTTCTGAAGTATATCGGAGGATTCGAGTTCAGCTGGTTCATGCTTATGGCAGTTGTTCTGCTGGTAGTTGCGTGGTTCCTGCTTTACAAGACTAAGTTCGGTCTGAGACTCATGGCTTGCGGTGAGAACCCACAGGCTGCAGACTCTGTAGGTATCAATGTTTACAAGATGCGCTGGGCAGGCGTACTCATCTCGGGATTCCTTGGCGGACTCGGCGGTATCGTTTACATCACGGCCGGTGTATCCGAGTGGAAATTCGAAATGGGCGTTGCGGGCTTCGGCTTCCTGGCTCTGGCCGTAATGATCTTCGGTCAGTGGAAACCGACCAACATCGCGCTGGCTGCTCTGCTCTTCGGGCTCTTCAGAGCGCTGTCGAACGTATACACAGGTATCCCGTTCCTGGCAAACATGAACATCCCGAGCACGGTATACAACATGCTGCCGTACATCATTTCGCTCATCGTTCTTGCATTCACATCAAAGAACTCCAGAGCACCTAAGGCAGAAGGTATACCTTACGACAAGGGTGCAAGATAAGCCGGAAAGGCGAATCGCAAAACAAACAGACTGGCGGAGGCTTCGGCCTCCGCTTTTTCATTGTTCTCGCAATAGATGTCCAAGGGTTGTATAATGACTATGTATAAGCAATCCTAATTGTTAACACAGGAGACTAAGATATGGATACAAAAGAGATTCTGAAATACTGCGACCACACACTGCTGGCGCAGACAGCTACATGGGAAGATATCAAGGCGCTGATCGATGACGGCATCAAATATGAGACAGCAAGCGTCTGCATCCCGCCTGCATATGTTGCGCAGGCAAAGGACTATGCCGGCACAAGACTGCCTATCTGCACAGTCATCGGCTTCCCTAACGGCTACAACACAACTGCCGTTAAGGCTTTCGAGACAAGCGATGCTCTCGACAACGGCGCAGACGAGATCGATATGGTCATCAACATCGGCTGGGTAAAAGACAAGAGATGGGACGACATCGAGAACGAGATCCGCACTCTCAAGGAGATCTGCGACGATCACATCCTGAAGGTCATCATCGAGACATGCATGCTGACAGAGGAAGAGAAAGTTAAGCTCTGCGAGATCGTTACATTCGCGGGAGCTGACTTCATCAAGACTTCGACAGGATTCGGCGGCGGCGGAGCTACTTTTGAAGACGTTGAGCTTATGGTAAAGAACGTAGGCGAAGGCGTTAAGGTAAAGGCTTCCGGCGGGATCTCCGGACTCGAGGACGCAGCTAAGTTCCTTGAGATAGGAGCAAAGAGACTCGGCACCAGCAGAGTCGTAAAGGCCGCAAAAGCAGCCGAAAAATAGAAGATATTTACATTAATCGAAAGATAATTACAAGTAAAGAGGTGCAAATTATGGTTGATTATACAGAAGGCGGCGGCTATCAGTATCATGTAGGGCTGAGGCCGGGAGACATCGGTGAATACGTTATTCTGCCGGGAGATCCTCACAGGGTCCCGAAGATCGCGGCATATTTTGACGATGCAAAGAAGGTCGCTGACAGCCGTGAGTATGTAACTTATACAGGATATCTTGACGGAGTCAAGGTAAGCTGCACAAGTACGGGAGTAGGCGGACCTTCCGCATCGATCGCTCTTGAGGAGTGCGCAAACGTAGGCGGCAAGACTTTCATCAGAGTCGGTACATGCGGAGGCATGGACCTCAATGTCAAAGGCGGCGACATCGTCATTGCTACGGGAGCTGTCCGCATGGATGGGACATCCAAGGAATATGCTCCTATAGAGTATCCGGCTGTTCCTGATGTAACAGTCGCTGCTTCGCTGGTGTTTGCAGCCAGGGAGCTTGGCTATCCGTACCACACCGGAGTCGTACAGTGCAAGGACGCGTTCTACGGGCAGCACATGCCTGAGGCTCTTCCGAACAGCCATGAGCTTCTCAACAAGTGGGAGGCGTGGCTGCGTCTCGGCTGCAAGGCTTCGGAGATGGAGTCCTCGACGCTCTTCATTGTAGGAGCTTATCGCAGGCTCAGAGTAGGATCAGTCTTCCTTGTCGTAGCTAATCAGGAAAGAGAAAAAGCCGGTCTTCCTAATCCGCAGGAGCATGATACCGACAAGGCTATACGCTGCGCGATCGAAGCGATACGCATGATGATCGCAGATGACAAGGCCAGAGCAGAAAAGGAAGGTCAGGAGTAATGGCTAAGAGAGTATTCTGGATAGTGCTCGACAGCGCAGGATGCGGCGGAGCACCTGACGCGGCTGCTTTTGGTGATGAGGGCAGCGATACATTCGGCACTTGCTATAAAAGCGGCAAGCTTAACATCCCTAATATGGAAAAGATGGGAATGCGCAACATCGAAGGGACTTCGTTCTTTGCTCCGAGAGAGGATGTCGAAGGCTGCTACTGCCGCATGCATGAGAAGTCGATGGGCAAAGACACCACGGTGGGCCACTGGGAGATGGCCGGCATGGTTTCGCCTAAACCTCTTCCTACATACTACGATGGCTTCCCTCAGGAGATACTCGATAAGCTGTCTGATGCTACCGGCAGGGGCATAATCTGCAACAAGACTTATTCGGGCACCGAGGTCATCAAAGACTACGGCGAAGAGCACTGCAGGACAGGCGCTCTCATCGTCTATACGAGTGCCGACAGCGTGATGCAGATAGCTGCACACGAAGACGTGGTGCCTATTGAAGAGCTCTACAGCATCTGCCGCAAGGCAAGAAAGATAATGCAGGGAGATCACGGTGTAGGCCGTATCATCGCCAGACCTTTTGAGGGCGAGTGGCCTTACAAGAGGACTGTAAGAAGACACGATTTCAGCCTGGTGCCTCCTCGCGAAACAGTGCTCGATGCACTGAAAGCAGAGGGCTTCCCGGTTATCGGCGTAGGCAAGATCTACGATATTTTCGCCGGCAAGAGCGTTATGTTCAGCTATTCCAACAAGGGCAATGAAGCTAACATGGTAAGGACCATCGATATCGCTGACGCGGATTTTGAGGGCCTTTGCTATGTGAACCTTGTAGATACAGACATGATCTACGGCCACAGAAGGGATATCGAGGGCTATACCAACGCGCTCAACACTGCCGACAGGCAGATAGGCGAACTGATGGAGAAGATGGGTCCTGAAGATATGCTGATCATCACAGCCGACCACGGCTGCGACCCGGGATACAAGGGCACCGACCATACAAGAGAAGATGTTCCTTGCCTCATCTGGGGACCTGGGCTCAAAAAAGGTGTTGACCTCGGAACTCGCAATACCTATGCGGATCAGGGTGCGACGATCGCTGAATACTTCGGTCTCTCGTACCGCGGCGACGGCGAGTCATTCCTGAGTGAGATCATGGAATAAAACAAGGAGAATCATGGCAGATACTATTGCAGCCATTTCGACTGCGCCCGGTGAGGGCGGAATAGGAATAGTAAGGGTCAGCGGACCTCAGAGCGAAGCTGTAATGCGAAAGCTCATGACAGGCTGCCCGGAAGACATAGAGCCGCGTCACGCGTATTTCGGCAAGGTTGTTAAAGACAGTTCCGACCCTGCGGCAGAAGTTATAGACGAGGCGGTCTTTCTGTTCATGAAAGGTCCGGCTTCGTATACGGGCGAAGACATGCTCGAGATACAGGGTCACGGAAGCAACGTGTCTCTTAAGGCTATCCTTTCTGCGGTTCTTCAGTCCGGTCTTGAAAATATCAGGATGGCGGACCCCGGAGAGTTCACAAAACTTGCTTTCCTCAACGGAAAGATGGACCTCTCGCAGGCCGAGGCTGTCATAGACATAATCAAGGCAAAATCTGATCTTTCGCTTGGAATTGCTGAAGAACAGCGTGCCGGCAGGCTCGGTGACAAGATCAGAGAGATCCGGGAGACTCTTCTGGATGTGCTTGCGGAGATGGCTGTCGATATCGACTATCCTGATGAGGATTACGGTGCCGAAAGCGGTGCTTACAGCGAACTCATAAGCAAACTAAGATGGGTCCTTTCGGATGTTGAAGAACTTCTCGACACAGCCTCGATCGGCAGGATAGCACGTGAGGGCGTAAGAGTTGTCATTGCGGGCAAGCCTAACGCAGGCAAGAGCTCTCTTATGAACGCGATCCTCGGCGAGGGCCGCGTCATAGTAACGGATATTCCGGGAACGACAAGGGATACCGTCGAAGAAAGCGCTTCCATGGGAGGTGTGCCTATCGTTCTGGTAGATACTGCGGGTCTTCGCGACTCTGACGACAAGGTCGAGCAGATAGGTATAGAGAAGACGGCGCAGGCACTTGCCGGTGCAGATCTTGTGATACTTGTTCTTGATGGCAGCCGCGGATTTGATGACGAGGATGAAAAAGTTCTCGGCTATCTTGAGAAGATGAGCACAGACAACATGCTGGCCGTCATCAATAAGGAAGATCTCGGCAGCACCGTTTCAGAGGAAGATGTGCAGTCCAAACTTCCGGGTATCCGTGTCATCACAACTTCCCTTGTCGGGAGCGGCGCGATCGACGCGGCAAAGAAGGTCTCCGAGGCTATCGGTGAAATGACGGGTCTTGGGAATATAGATCTCAGAGAATCCAATATCGTTACAAATGAGCGTCACGTGCATATGCTGAGAAATGCTGTCATCAATCTCGATGAGGCAATAGGCATGCTTCAGAACGGTGAACCCGTTGAAGTTGCTGAGCTTTCGGCACATTATGCTTATGAGGACCTCGGAAAGATCATCGGCGAGGAAGTCGGCGAAGAGATACTGGATACCGTATTCAGCAAGTTCTGCCTTGGGAAATAAGCTTTTGTGATCCAGTGGAGGATAATAATGAAATTCAGACGGTCGCTGATACTGATGCTTATGTTGGCGCTTATGGTTTTCTTCATACCTGCATGCGGTGACAGCGAAAGTAATGAGGGATCTGGCTCTGTCGAGGTGGTAGACAGCTATCTCGATGTCGATGAGGAGACAGGCGATTATACCGTTGCGCTGATCGTGCAGAATAACGGTGATACGACGGTCTCAGAATCATCTCTTGAATCGACCGCCTATGATAAAGACGGCAATGTCATCAAACCGGCAGAAGACAGCGAGGGGACGATGGCTTTCTATCCGTCTTTCGGTGTTCTGCAGCCGGGCGAAAAAGGCGCCTGGATCGAGACTAATGAGTATAGTGACGGCGCGACTATATGGAGCATTTATTCTGAGATTCCTGACAGGCTCGAGTGGAAAGTTACGGAAATACTTACAGGGTCAGGACAGGAGCCTTCCGGACTGAGCGCTGCAGGTGCGGAGGTCACTGCTTCCAAGACAACAGATTCCGGGGATATCGTTGATACATTAGCCGTGACGCTTCAAAATGACAGCGACATGGATTATACTTTCTCAAGCTGGTCAGCTCCATGTTCTGTCGTGGGAGGAGATCTGATCTGTGATGCAGTCGCGGTATTCAGGGATGAGAGCGGAAAGATCTGCGGAGCAGCTGTATATGCCCCTGATCCGGCAGCACCGGTCAGCATACCTGCCGGGGGTAGTGCCTCTTATGATTTTTATGGGACGCATTTTGACGGAGTGCCTGAACTTTATCTGAACAAGCATTTCTGGAGGAATTAATATAGATACTGCAGCAAATAACAGGAAACAATATGATGTAATCGTTATCGGAGCCGGTCACGCCGGGTGTGAGGCCGGCCTTATTTGTGCGCGCATGGGAATGAAGACGGCCATGTTCTGCACGGACATCGCGTCAGTTGCCATGATGCCGTGCAATCCGTCGATCGGAGGAACAGGCAAGGGACACCTCGTCAGGGAAGTCGATGCGCTTGGCGGAGAGATGGGCCTCAATATAGACAAGACCTTTATACAGTCCAAGATGCTCAATACCTCAAAGGGCCCGGCTGTGCATTCACTCAGGGCGCAGGCAGATAAAGAGAAGTATCATCAGGAGATGCTGAGGACTATCCGCGGGCAGGAAAACCTCGATCTCATAGAGGATGAGGTCACTGAACTCATTGTGGATAATTCTGAGGCCGGTGAAGGCGATGCTTACGCAAAAGCCGGAAAAATCAAGGGCGTCAGGACTTCAGAAGATGTGGAATACTTCTGCGATGCTGTTGTTATCTGTACAGGGACCTTCCTCGGAGGAAAGATATTCATCGGTGATGATGTTACTGTGTCAGGACCGGCAGGACTGAGACCTGCGACAAAGCTGGGAGAAAATCTCAAGGAGCTCGGCATCCCTATCCGCCGCTTCAAGACAGGCACTCCTGCCCGGATGCATAAGGATACGCTCGACTATGATGCGATGACCGAGCAGAAGGGCGACGCAAAGATAGTCCCGTTCAGTTTCATGAACGAGGACAAGGATTATGATATCGACCAGATAAGCTGCTGGCTCTCGTATACCAATGAGACCACGCATAAAATCATCCTGGACAATATAGAAAGATCAGCCATGTACTCCGGAAATATCGTCGGAGTCGGGCCGAGATACTGTCCGTCTATCGAAGACAAAGTATCGCGATTCAGAGACAGAAAGAGACATCAGCTTTTCGTAGAACCAGAGGGCCTGGATACTGATCTCATGTACATACAGGGCATGAGTTCGAGTCTCCCGGAGGATGTGCAGCACGCTTTCTATGCTACCATTCCGGGGCTTGAACATGCTGAAATTCTAAGCCCGGCGTACGCGATCGAGTATGACTGTGCCGACCCTCTTTCGCTTAAGCCAAGCCTCGAAAGCAAGGTGGTTGAGAACCTCTTCTGTGCCGGCCAGTTCAACGGAAGCTCGGGCTATGAGGAGGCGGCTTCGCAGGGACTTATTGCGGGTATAAATGCTGTCTGCAAACTGAGGGCTCATGAGCCGCTGGTACTCAGAAGAGACCAGGCATATATAGGCGTACTTATAGATGATCTTGTCACCAAGGGTACGAATGAGCCTTACAGGATCATGACTTCAAGAGCCGAGTACAGGCTCCTTCTCAGACAGGATAACGCAGACAGAAGACTTACTGAGACCGGCTATGAATTCGGTACCGTCTCTGAAGAGAGATACAGAAGGTATCTGGAAAAGAAGGAGCGTGTGGATTCTGAGATCGCCAGACTCAGGACAAAGAAGGTGGATATAGATACTTTCAGAAACTTCCTTCTCAGACATGAGGCTTCCGCAGCTGACGGAGTGGAGCTTTCCGATGAGGAAAAGGCTCTTCTCGAAAGAAAGAAGAAAGACATCGCGGAGACTCCTAATCAGACTTTCGCGGAGATCCTTAAGAGACCTGCGATCTCGTATGTAGATCTTGCAGAGATAGATGAGGACAGACCTGAGCTCAACGAGAACGAAAAGACTGAAGTCGAAGTCATCCTCAAGTATGACGGATACATCAGAAAGCAGATAAATGAAGTTGAAAAGCTGAGGAGTCTTGAAGACAAGAAGCTCAGCGAAAACCTTGATTATAATTCGATCGGAGGCCTAAGGCTTGAAGCGAGACAGAAGCTTACAGCCATAAGGCCGTTGACTGTGGGTCAGGCAAGCCGCATATCCGGAGTGTCTCCTGCAGACATAAACGTTCTGCTGGTATATCTTGAGAAAGAGATGCGCAGCAGGTAATTAGCAATCACTTTTGAATTTAATAATATAGGTGCTTATGCTCAATAACTCAGATAGTATATTTGAATATCTCGGCTCACGCTATGACGAAGAAAAGGCAAAGAAGCTCTTCGCATATCTTGATATGGTCCTTGAGAGAAATGAGCATATCAATCTTACCGCTGTGAGGGACAGGGATGAAGCTGCAGTAAAGCATCTTCTGGACTCTCTGGCGATCACGGATCTGCCTGAGTATAAGAAGGCCGGGAAGATCATAGATGTCGGTACGGGCGCAGGCTTCCCCGGTGCTCTTCTTGCCATTGTAAGCCCGGAGAAAGAGTTCGTTCTTCTGGACTCCACTCTTAAGCGCCTTAAAGTCATAGATGAATTCGCTGCCGCCCTTGGCGTCGGCAATTTAAAGACTCTTCATGCCAGAGCAGAAGAGATAAACAGAAAGCCTGAATACAGCGGAGCTTTTGACCTCTGCGTATCCAGAGCAGTAGCAAATCTTGACACCCTTTCAAAGTGGTGCCTTCCTTTCGTCAGAAAAGGCGGCTTCTTTATATCATATAAGGGTGAAGCCTATTCCGAAGAAGTTGAAACGGCATCCAAAACTCTTAAACGTCTCGGCGCATCTGTTGTCCGCGCCGATTCCTATAAAGATGTGCCTGAAGAGATCTCCGGGCACGTCCTCCTCGTTATATCCAGAAAGTAATTGTTTCACGTGAAACATACAATCCGATATTAACATTCTGCCGGAAGCGGCGATTGTTTCACGTGAAACATCATATCTATATATAGTGGCTGTTCTGCCCCCGGAACACAATTTGCGTAATGCACAAATTTAAGGCCACTGAAATCACCGAAACCACACATTAAAAGGCATATATAAAGTAGAAAACCTTCTTCAAAAAGAGCTATAATACATGGAAGTGTTTAATCGGGATTTATGTCCCGCAGGAGGTTTTTAGATGGGCAAGGCAATTGCTATTTTCAATCAGAAAGGCGGAGTCGGCAAGACTACGACCAACATCAATCTCGCAGCATGTCTCGCGAAGAAAGGAAAGAAAGTCCTCATGGTGGACATCGACCCTCAGGGAAATACCACCAGCGGAATAGGCATCCGAAAAAGGACTCTGAAGAATACTCTCTATGACGCGCTCATAGACATGGATTTTGATGTTCGTAAAGCCGTTCTTCCAACGTATACGGAGAATCTCTTCCTCATCCCGGCAAGTGTTGATCTGGCCGGCGCAGAGGTTGAGCTCGCGCAGCTTGAGGGCCGTGAAGGCAGACTCAAAAGGGTCATCGATGCAGTAAGAAACGATTATGACTACATACTGGTCGACTGCCCTCCTTCACTCGGTATCCTCACAATCAACTCGCTTACCGCTGTAAACAGCGTGCTGATCCCTATCCAGTGCGAGTTCTATGCGCTTGAGGGCGTAAGCCAGCTCATAAGCACCATCGAAAAGGTCAAGGAAAGACTGAACCCGTCCCTTTACATTGACGGCGTAATCCTGAGCATGTTTGACGGAAGGACAAATCTTTCGCAGGCTGTAGTCCAGGATGTAAGAAACTTCTTCGGACCTGCAATGTACGACACTATTATTCCGCGAAATGTCAGACTGGCTGAGGCTCCGAGCTACGGTCGTGCGATCCTCGATTACGATCCGAGCGCTCAGGGTGCCAAGGCGTATCAGGAATTCACTAAGGAGTTCCTGGCCAGAGAAAGAGCAAGAAAGAAAGCGAAATAACAATGGCTAAGAAATCAGGACTTGGAAGGGGCCTTGACGCGCTTTTCGCTGATGCAGCCCCGATAATCGAAGAACCGGCAGCAGCCGAAAAGCCTTCAAAAGTCAAGGGAAAGAAGGAAGAAGCAGTCTCTGTTGAAAACGAGGACAGAGTCCTCTATATCGACATCAACGATATCAAGCCTAACAGCGCTCAGCCGAGAAAGAACTTTGACGAGGAAAAACTTGCAGAACTCGCCAACTCGATCAGGGCAAACGGAGTCATCCAGCCGCTGATAGTCAGGGAGAGCGCCGGCGGCTATGAACTGGTAGCGGGCGAAAGAAGATGGCGCGCATCCAGGCAGGCAGGTCTCAGGACTGTCCCATGCATTCTGAGAAACTTCGACGACAGGCAGAACGCCATAGTCGCGATAATCGAGAACATGCAGAGAGAGGACCTCGATCCTATCGAAGAAGCGTTGGGTCTTAAGTCGATGACCGAGAAATACGGTTTCACGCAGGAGCAGGTATCTGAGTCGCTCGGCAGGAGCCGCACATATATAGCAAACAGCATCAGACTGCTGAAGCTTCCGGAAGAGATACAGCAGTACGTGTCCAGCGGACAAATGTCCGCGGCTCACGGAAGAACCATCATCAATATCTCGGACAAGGCAAAGCAGAAAGAGATAGCAGACAAGATAATACGCAATGATCTTTCCGTCAGGGCGACCGAACGCCTGGCAGAGAAAGTCAAGGATGAACTCAAGCCTGAGCGCAGGAGGCGCAAAAAGGCGGCTGCAGATGACAAGGCCAAAAGCGCTGAGATCGCTGCGGTCGAAAGAGAACTCATGACTCTTACCGGAACAAAGGTCCGCATAGACGGAGATGACAGTAAGGGAAAGATAGAACTTGAGTACTACAGTCTCGATGAGCTCAACAGGCTCATAGACACACTTAGGGACGCCTTTAAGTAGCGAGGTGACTTTATGGACGAACAATACATAAGTACTCTCCCCTTCCCCGCCTGTACGGTTGATACGGACGGAATAGTAAGAGGGGCAAATCCGCTCATCAAGAACGTATTTGTATACGAGGATATTGTCGGATACAACTTCTTTACGCTTACGGGAATCAAGCGGGAGCAGCTCATGGATGCAAACCATGAGGAGATGATCATCGAGCGTAATGACAAGATGTTCAAGCTCTGGATCAACGAAGGCGCTAAAGAGGACGAGGATATCGTGGTCTTCTTTGATGAAGCGACTGCCAGGGAATCCTTCAGGACAAAGCTTGAAAGCGACAGAGCGGTTATCGCGTATATCAATATCGATAACTACGATGAGCTGATCGCAAGCGCTCCGGAGGATTTCAGAAGGATGATCCCTGCGCAGATCGACAGCCTTGTCCGTAAGTGGGGCGCATCGTTCGAGTCCCCGGTGATAAGCATCGAAGAGGACCGGTATGTAATGTATACCAGCCAGGGCAAACTTCAGAAGATGATCGATGAAAACTTCAGCGTTCTCGACGAAGTGAGAAAGATAGAGTCGCAGATAGACTTCCCGGCATCGATAAGTATCGGCGTGGGACTTTCGAGCGTATCACTGCTGGAGTCGACCGAACTTGCCGAAGCAGCACTGGAGCTTGCACTCGGCCGCGGAGGCGACCAGGCCGTTGTAAAGACGGACGAGCAGACAAAGTACTACGGCGGAACACT
The DNA here is from genome assembly GCA_902778585.1 of uncultured Eubacteriales bacterium. GTDB lineage: Bacteria > Bacillota > Clostridia > Peptostreptococcales > Anaerovoracaceae > Crickella. The sequence goes on from CACYYD010000011.1 coordinate 23,803, forward strand.
GCAGTCGTTTGAGAAAAACAACCGCAGCAAGCCGAGAGTCATCGCGCACGCTATAAAGGCTCTGGTGAACGACAGCGACAAGGTCTTCATAATGGGCCACAGATGGCCTGACATGGACTCCTTCGGGTCGGCTGTCGGAGCAAGCGCAATATGCACATACCTCGGCAAAGACTCGTACATCGTCCTGGACAAGCACAATGATGCCCTCGATGTCGTGTACGATCACGTTGCCGACACCGAAGATTACAACATAATCAAATCCGAGAGAGCTCTCAGGATGATCACCGACAGGTCGCTGCTCATAATAGTGGATACAAACAGGCCGATGCTCGTTGAGAGCCCCGAACTCGTTGAGGCGGCTAAGACGAGAGTCATAATCGACCATCACAGACTGACGGCCGACTCGTACCAGAACTCGGCGGTCGCATACATAGAAAGCTATGCATCATCTGCGAGCGAGCTCATAGCAGAGCTTATGCAGCACTTCTCGCAGAAGAGGTTCATAAACAAGCTCGAGGCCGAGGCGATGCTTGCCGGCATAATGGTCGACTCAAACAGCTTCTCGGTGAGAACGGGTGTCAGGACCTTCGAGGCCGCATCGTGGCTTAAGCGCGGAGGCGCTGATACCACTGAGGTAAAGAGGTTCTTCCAGGTGAAGCGAGAGGACTTCTCAATAAAGGCGAACGCTATCGCCGGAGCGGAATTCGATGAGACCGGCATAGCCTATGCGGTAGCGGAAGGCACTGCCGACAATATGCAGATCATAAACGCCCAGGTCGCAGATGAGCTGCTGACCGTCAAGGGCACAAAGGCATCGTTCTCATTCGGCAGAAACGAGCGCGGTCAGACTGTTATAAGCGCAAGATCGCTCGGGGACATAAACGTCCAGCTCATCATGGAGAAGCTGGGGGGCGGAGGCCACTTCACATCGGCAGCTGCCCAGACCGACGATCCTCTTGCCGAAGTACTCGCACGTGTCAGAAAGCTCGTGAAGGAGTACATAGAGCACGAAGAGGAAGAGCGCAGACAGAAAATGACAAGAACACAGGAGATCGAACTGATCAGATAGAAAGACAGAGGTTACCGGAATGGAAATAATACTGAAAAAGGACGTTAAGGGTACAGGCAAGGCCGGAGATGTCGTAAAGGTAAGCGACGGATTCGCGCGCAACAAGCTGATCCCGGGAGGTCTTGCTGTTGAGGCTACTCCTGCAAACAGGAAGGCGATCGAAAGAGAAAAGGCAAAGGCCGCTGAGAAATACGCTCAGGAAAAGGCTGCCGCTGAAGATCTCGCCCGCAGACTCGCTGACAAGATCGTTGTCGTAAAGACAAAGGTCGGCGACAACGGCAGACTCTTTGGTGCCATCACATCGATGGACATCGCAGGAGCCATCAAGGAGCAGACAGGCGAAGATGTGGACAAGAGAAAGATCATCCTCAGCAAGCCTATCAAGGAGACTTGCGTCGAGACCATTGAGATCAAGCTCTTCCAGGACGTAAACGCTAAGGTCGTTATCAGAGTCGAAGGCGAATAATAAAATGGACGAAGAAAGAAAAGACGTACTGCTTCCGCCGACTGACATAGACGCGGAGAAAGCAGTGCTGGGCTCCATGCTCAAGAATCAGGACGCGAGGGCCGATGTCATCGCCCTTTTGCGTGCTGAGGACTTCTATCTGAAGGAGCATCAAGAGATATACAAGACCATGCTCGACATGGACCAGAGGGGAACGGGTGTCGATATAACCACCGTCTACTCCGCTCTCAAGCAGAGAAAGACCTCTGACATGGTCGGAGGCATCACATACCTCAGCAGGCTGATGGACGAGGCGATCGTGCCGTCCAACGCCCGCTACTACGCCGAGACCGTGGCGGACAAATCCAAGATGAGGCAGCTGATCAATGAGGCAGAGTCCATAAGGGATGCGGCCTACTCATCGGAGCTTCCGCCGGAGGACATACTCGACAGCGCCGAGCAGCGCATACTCGAGATCGCTCACAAGTCGCAGCGCAGCAGCTATGTGGACATCAATGACGTTCTCTTTGAGAACATAAAGAATCTGCAGGAGCTTGAGAAGAGCGGCGCCGAGAAAGGAACGCCGACGGGCTTCAGAGATGTCGACAAGATCCTCGGAGGCTTCCAGAGGACCGACCTTATCATCCTGGCCGCAAGACCGGGTGTCGGAAAGACTGCGTTCGCTCTCAACTGCGCAGAATACGCGGCTTCGGTCGGCAAAAAGGTAATGATATTCAGCCTCGAAATGGCCAACACGCAGCTTGGCGAGAGACTTCTTTCCATGACTTCAAGCGTTCCTCTTGAGAATATCCACAAGGGAACGCTCTCGATGGAGGACTGGGAGGATCTTTCGGCTGCCCAGGACAGCTTCTACGGGATGGACATGGTGATCGATGAATCGTCTGTCATAACCCCGCTCGAGATGAAGAACAAATGCCGCCGCTTCAAGCAGGAGAAAGGAGATCTCGACCTCGTCGTGATCGACTACCTCCAGCTGATGAGCATGGGCGGATACAGGATAGAACAGAGAGAAAAGGAGATCGCGGCCATAACGAGATCCATAAAGATCATGGCCAAGGAGCTTGACTGCGCGGTCGTGCTTCTGTCGCAGCTCTCCAGAGGACCCGAACAGCGCGGAGGCGATCACATGCCTAAGCTCTCAGACCTCAGAGACTCCGGCGCGATCGAGCAGGACGCCGACGTCGTTATCTTCCTGAAGAGAGACGACTACTACAGCTCCGAAGATGAGCGCGCAAACATAGATGACAGCACGGGACTCACCTGCGCTGTCAACATAGCAAAGCACAGAAACGGTCCGGTCGGCGTTGCCAACCTGACCTGGATACCTAGATACGTTAAGTTCGGCAACATGGCAAGAGAGTAAGGAATCATGGCAAAGGTCAAGCTGCTGCTAGAGGAGACAAAGGATATCTTCCTGTACAGTACGGAAGTAGAGAACCTGTTTATAGGGGAGTTTCTGCCGGAGGCACCGGGGGACTATGTTAAGGCGTATCTTTTCTGCCTGATGTACGCCAAATTCGGGCAGACGGTCGACCCGCGCAAATTCTGTCTCAAGATGGGTCTCAGCAAGGATGAAGTCGAAGAGGCCTGGATCTACTGGGAGTCCAGAGGTCTCGTAAAAAGGATAAAGACCGTCAATGAGAACAATGAAGAGGAGGCGTCACTGGTATTTCTGAGCCCGCTCGAGTCTCTTTACGGGCACGGTACGGCTGATGACGAAGCTGAAACCGCCGGCACAGAGGCCGGAGACGAAGCCCCGGACGCAGAGAGCGGAGACGACTTCCCTCTTTACATGTCGATCGACGATATGGACTTCGACGACGAGGTAAACGACCGGCTTACGGATAAAAAGCTGCGGGCTCTTTATGAGAAGTTCCAGATGATGACCGGCAGAACGGTCTCAAGGCAGGAGACTTCGAAGATAGAGGATGGCATAAAGGTGTACGGGATCGAGCCTGAGATATTCGACTTTGCGATCGACTACTGCGCCGATCTCGAAAAGTACAGCGTAGACTATATCTTCAAAGTGGCGCTCAGGTGGACCGAGGAAGGCTGCCGCACCGCCGAAGACGCAAAGAAGCTGCTCGAGAAGCACAGCCTCAGGAATTCCTGGTACAGACAGGTCTTCAAGGCTCTCGGATGGAGCAGACTTCCGGCTCCTGCCGACAGGGAGATAATGGACAGATGGTTCGATGAGATGAAATGCCCTATCGGCGAGGTCCTCGACGCATGCAATGCCGCCGCCGGAATAAGGGAGCCGAACCTTAGATACGTGAACAAGGTGCTTGAGAACCGCAGAGCAGAAAAAGGCGGGATCAACACGAGGGCAGAAAACAATGCTCCTGCTCCGGCTGCTGCGGCGAAAACCGAAGAGGCAAGCCCTGTCAGCCGCAAGGTGCTGGCTGACTACTATGAGTACATCAGGACGACCGATGAGAACGAGCAGAAGGCCCGCATCGGAGAGGTCATGCTGAAAGTTCCGGAGATGAAGAAACTCTTTGAGGAGGAGAGCCGCCTCAACGGCAGGATGCTCTCGCTCAGACCGGGCGGAGACCTTGACTCAAGGCAGAGGCTCAGGACTGAAAGGATAGAGATAGAAGAAAGGAAAAAGCAGCTTCTGGCAGAAAACGGATTCCCTGCCGGCTACCTGAACAGAAAGTACAGGTGCGATATATGCAAGGATACCGGATACACTGACGAAGGCATGGTGTGCAGCTGCTGCAGGCAGCGCGCCGCAGAGGCATATGACTGGCACACAAATAAAGAAAAGGCGTAGATGACAGATATCGCAGAGGAAAAGACAACTCTAAATACAGACAATACAGAAACAGGACCCGAAAAAGCGGAAGCTATGACCGATTCTGTCCTTGAAGCAAAGATCAAGGCGGCAGCCATGGCTTACGCAAGGTATCTGAAAGAGAATGACCTCGCCCCGGGAGACGCGACTTTTGCGGAACCCGAAGAACTGGGCGTGGATTTTGACGCGCTCGAAGCTGAAGCTGAGGCCGCGGGAATAGATATCGTGACCGGAGAGCCTGAGCACGTTCCGGCAGAGGAAGAACCGGAACCTGAAGAAGAACCGGCAGAGGAACTTCCTGAGGCCGAGGTGGAAGAAGAACCGGCAGAGGAACTTCCTGAGGCTGAGGCAGAAGAAGGACACGAAGAAGAGCCGGAGGAAGAGTCTGAGATCGAGGCTGAAACCGAAGCTGAAGCTGCTGAAGAGATTCAGGTGGAAGAAACAGAGGCTGAGGCGGAAGCCAAACCTGCGGAAGCTGAAGATGCTCAGTCTGAGGAAAAACCGGAAGAAGCTCCTGCGGAAAAGGCTCCGAGCAAAGCGCAGATCGCGAGAAAAAAGCGGATGAACACCTACAGAGAGAGATTCCTGAGGGAGACAAAGAAGGATCCGCTCTCGGCAGTCACAGATCTGCATGACAAAGTCCAGGACGGACTTGCAGGCGCTTTCAGTTACGTGGGCAGAGACATAGTAAAGGGCGCTCACAGCATAGCGTCGACGTACCGCAATTCGCGCAGAGGCATCGGCGTTGCTCTCCTCATAGCAGGAATGCTTGCTGCGGCGATCCTCATCATATTTGACAGGTTCACTGTTTATGAATACGCGTATAACGGGAAGGTGCTCGGCTATGTGCAGGAGCAGGAAGAGATAACCGATATCCTCGAGGTCGCCGGCAGAAAGCTGAGCGGAAACACCGAGAGCGAGATCCCGGTTGAATTCGTTGCAAACCAGAATGTGACATTCAATCTGGTCGACGGCAGAGGAAAGAGCACGGACGATTCCGACACTGCCATCAACAAGCTCATTTACATGACTGACATCGAGACCGAAGCGTATGCAGTTTATGACGGAGACAAGGTAGTTGCCATAGTCAAAGACAGCAACGATGCTGAGCTCCTCCTCAATCAGACAAAGGCAGAGCTCTCGATACCTGATCCGGGAATGGAACTCGTGTCTTCGGACTTCATCAACAAACTCGACGCAAGACCGGTAAACGTTCTGCTCGGAAGCGTCCAGAGCAATGAGGTCGCCAGAGAACAGATGGTAAACGGCGGAGAGATGGCCACATATCACATCGTCGAAGAGGGCGAGACTGCGCAGAGTCTGGCTGAGCAGTTCGGCGTAGAGGTGCTGGATATCTATGACGAAGAAAACGGTGAGAACGTAACGGAACTGGAACAGGGCGACAGGGTCTGCATCAGGAATGTTGTGGAACCTGTAAAGGTAGAGATGGTCGAGACGGGAAAACTCAAGGAGACCGTTGAATTCGAGACCATCAAGAAAGAGACCGACAAGTACTACAAGGGAGATACATATCTGGAACAGGAAGGCTCTGACGGAGTCCAGATCTTTGAAGGAACCATCACCAAGGTCGCCGGAGAAGTAACGGACAGGGACGAAGTAAACATCGAGGTCATCAAGGAGAAGAAGGACAAGATAATCCTTGTCGGAACAGCGGAGAGACCAAAGACGGCTGCTACAGGAACCTTCCAGATGCCGATCAAAAACTACGTTGTAACGTCTGAATGGGGCGGCAGATGGGGCCGTATGCATGAAGGTATGGACTTCGGAGCCGGAACAGGCACGCCGATCTATGCTGCCGACGGAGGAAAGATCATCAGGGCCGGATGGTTCTCCGGCCACGGCCTGTGCGTAGAGATCGATCACGGAAACAATGTCGTAACAAGATACTCGCACTGCAGCCGCGTTCTTGTAAACGTGGGAGACCTCGTTTATCAGGGCCAGGAGATCGCGAAGGTAGGCAATACCGGACACAGCTTCGGAAGCCACCTGCACTTCGAGGTCAGGATCAACGGCTCATCACAGAACCCGAGAAAATACGTCAATCCATAGGTGAAAAAGGATTTCTCATTTGGAAAAGAGATATACGGAATTTTTAGAGAATAATGAAGCGGCCTTTGAGGACGACGAGCTGCTGCAGCAGATAGCAGCCCGCCGCAAGGTCCGCGATGCGCAGAAGAGAAGAAAGAAGCGGCTTTCGGTCGTTGCCTTTGTGCTGATCTTTGTGCTGGTTTCCGGATTGCTCGGACGGGACATAATAAGGCTCAAGGCGGAGAACCGCGCGCTGAAAAAGCAGCAGATCGCGCTCGAAAAGCAGAGAGACGAACTCAAGGAAGAGCTGACGAGAGTCGATGATCCCGATTACATCAGGGAGCAGGCGCGCAAGCAGCTCAGACTGCTGAATCCGGGAGAGATACTCTTCAACTTTGATGACGGCAGTGCCGTTCCTGCCGGGAGCGGGGACGAGACCTCCGAAGACGGATCCGGAGGTGCAGATGAGTAAGAGAAAGCGCGTACAGAGCAGGCGCGGACCGCGGCCGAAGGGCTTCGCTGGGGTAAGGCCCGACAAGGCTTTGGGGCAGAACTTCCTCATAGATGAAGGCGTGATCTCAGAGATCATAGAGGCGAGCGGCGTGACAGAGGATACTCTGGTGCTCGAGATCGGTCCGGGAACGGGCGCACTTACCCTGCCGCTTGCAGAAAGAGCCGGCAGAGTGATCGCGGTCGACCTCGACCCCGAGATGATACACGGGCTTAAGATCAAGACCTTCGGCATGGACAACGTCGAGCTGATCCTCGGCGATATCCTGCAGACGGACATAAAGGGTATAACGGAGCAGAAGATGCAGGAATTCGGACTTAAAGAGCTCCGCATCATAGGAAATCTGCCTTACTACATAACGACTCCGATAATCATGAAGCTGCTTGAAGCTGACACCGGCGCGAAGAGCATCACGGTGATGATGCAGAAGGAAGTCGGCGACAGGATAGCCGCAGAACCGGGGACAAGGGCGTCGGGAGCCATCACCTATCCGGTGCACTATTACGCGTCGGTCACGGAGGTCACCGATGTTCCGCGCGAATGCTTCTATCCTGTACCCGGAGTTGATTCGGTGGTATTGAGACTGGACTTAAGGGACGAACCGAAAGTAAAGGTAAAGAGCGAAGAGATGCTTATGCGCTGCGTCAAGGCGGGCTTTTCGATGAGACGGAAGACCCTTCTGAACGCGCTCACATCTCTTGGCGATTACGACAAAAATACTTTGTCTGAAGCGCTTGAAAAAGCCGGCATAGATCCCGGAAGAAGAGCGGAGACACTCTCGCTTGAGGACTTCGCAAAGCTTTCAGACAATTTGCAGGAGGCATGAATTTGCTGGATAAAATACGCAGAGTCCTTGCGGCCGTATGGACTTTTCTGAAAAAGGTTTGGGGCTGCATAGGCAAGGTGTTCTATAAGATCTTCCCGAGAAGAGCGGCCAAATACTTCGATGCCGACCGGCACGAACTTAAGTACATAGGTCTGATGGCGCTTTACGCGCTTCTGATATGCCTGTACATCGAGGAGTTTGCCAGACTCACGACCGGTCCGCTTGAAGGCATCAGGTGGGCCGTTACCCATCCGGTGATCTTTCTGTACAACACACTGATCATCTTCGCGACCATGACACTCGCGCTTCTCTTCAGGAGACGCCGCTTCGTATGGTTTATCATCTCGGTCATATGGCTTGGCATCGGGACCGCAAACGGCGTGATACTGATGTCCAGAATGACCCCGTTCACACTCTATGACCTTCAGAATTTCACTGACGGTCTCACCATAGCCACGACCTACTTCTCGCATATCCAGATAGTCCTCTTCCTGATCGGAGTCGGACTCGGAGCCGCGGCCATCGTGATGATATTCATCAGGAGCGAGAAGTGGCAGAACATCCGCTATAAAAAGAGCATCGCAGCCATACTCATTGCTGCGGCGGTAGCGTCGGGAGCGACAGTTGCTCTTGAAAAGACGGGCGTGGTGAACACCTTCTTCGGAAACCTCAACTACGCGTACAGGGACTACGGAATGCCGTTCTGCTTTATCGCGACATCTGTAGATGCGGGCATTTCAAGACCGAGAGGCTATTCGGATGAACTGATCGCCGGCATACTTGAGGAGAAGACGAAAAAAGGAACGGACACCCTGCTCAAGGAGAAGAATGACAGCACGGATCATCCTAATATCATAGTGCTGCAGCTCGAATCCTTCACCGTTGCGCAGGACTACGCGAATATAGAGGTGTCGAAGGATCCGACGCCTGTGTTCAACGATCTTTACAAGAATTACACATCGGGCAGCTTCACTGTCCCGGCCTGCGGCGCGGGAACGGCAAACACCGAGTTTGAGGTGCTCACAGGCATAAGCGCCAAGTTCTTCGGACCGGGCGAATACCCGTATAAGGGAAAGCTGCGCGAGAACATACTTGAGAGCATGGCCTACGTGGCAAAGTCGCACGGCTACAACACCGCGGCTCTCCACGACCACAGGGCACTCTTCTACAACAGAAACGAAGTATACGCGAACCTCGGATTCAATACATTCACATCCGTAGAGTACATGAACAACGTTTCATTTACTCCGACCAACTGGTGCAAGGATAAGGTCCTCACCGGCGAGATCATGGATATCATGACATCGACCGAGGAGAGGGACTTCCTGCATGTCATTTCCGTCGAAGGCCACGGATCCTATCCGACAGAGAAGGTCTTCAAGAATCCGTACACGGAAGTCACTGCGGATGACGAGGCCACAAAGTGGAAGTATGAGTACTACCTTAACGAGTGCCACGAGATGGATACATTTACGGGAGACCTCATCAAGGCCATCGAAGAGAGCGGCGAGCCGACCGTGATGATCATCTACGGAGACCACATCCCGGCGCTCGACGTAAAGGAAGAAAACTACAAGCAGAAAGATCTTTACAGCACGCGCTACGTGATCTGGGACAACATCGGCCTTAAGAAGAACGACAAGGATATCCACTCATATCAGAGCGGAGCCGAGCTGCTTGAGGACGCGGGACTCGCGCATGAGGGCATCATTTTCGATTATCAGCAGTCGAACGATCCAGAGAAGGACGAGTCATATCTTGATGACCAGGAAGCTCTGGCATACGACATGCTCTACGGCAAACAGTACGCTTACGGAGGCAGCGAGCCTTACGAGCCGGTCGCCATGAAGATGGGACATAAGAACATTGGCATAAAGGACCTCGTCAAGATCGGCGACAGGTACTATCTGAGGGGCGAGAATTTCACGGAAAGATCTATCATCAGCATGGAGGGCAAGCAGCTGTCGACCGTATATCTGTCTCCTACCCTGCTGGCGCTGAACGAGGAGATCGACCCGAACGATATCGATAAGCTCGAGGTCAGCCAGGTGGATAAGTCGAAGGAGACTATCCTGACTACGGTCGGAGCCAACGAAGAGCTGTAGTCTTGCATCCGGCAGTGCCGGGCGCTCAGCGGAGCTGTTCCGCTCGAAGCTCCCGAATCTGCCATTGCATCCTCAGTCGCTCTGCAGTCGCGGGGAGTTTTCATGCGAAGCAACAGCCTCTGGAGCTTCTAATCAAACTCCAGCCGCTCTGCTATCGCTCCATCGGTGCAGCTGGCAAGATTCGCTCGCGACTCTCGCTTCCCAGCTCCGCTGAGCGCCCGCATTTGCAGAAGGAAGAAAAAGGGAAAAAGATGGAAGAAGTAAAAGAAAAAGAATTAATAATTGAAGAAGCGGTCGAAGAGGAAGCTTCAGATGCGGAAACTCCTGCTGAAGCGGTGGCTGAAAGCGCTCCGGCAGAGCCTGCGGACGACGGGAAGTCCGAGGTCGAGGGCATACTCGAACTGTCGGAAGATGGTTTCGGCTTTCTGAGATTTGACAACTTCCTGACTTCAAACAAGGACATATATGTGTCGCCTACGCAGATAAGGCGCTTTGGCCTTCGCACCGGCGACAAGATCCTCGGCATATCGAGAAAGCCTCGCGGGACTGAGAAGTTTGGCGCGCTGCTTTATGTGAAGGAGGTCAACGGGCTCGATCCGATGACAGCCAAAAGGCGCCCTCACTTCGATAATCTCACTCCTATATTCCCGAATGAGAAGATAGTCCTCGAGAATTCGAGCATAGATCTTTCGACAAGGGTAATGGATCTGGTCGCTCCTATCGGCAGAGGCCAGAGAGGTCTCATCGTTGCCCAGCCTAAGGCGGGCAAGACCGTGCTCCTCAAGAAGATCGCGGCTTCGGTAGAGGAGAAATATCCTGACATCGAGCTCATCGTGCTGCTCGTCGACGAGAGACCTGAAGAGGTCACAGATATGAAGAGGAGCCTCAAGCATTCCGAGGTCATCTACTCGACGTTCGACGAGGAGACAAAGCACCATGTAAAAGTGGCGCAGATGGTTATCGAAAGAGCAAAGCGTCTGGCGGAGTCCGGCAAGGATGTAATGATCCTCCTGGATTCGATAACCAGACTTGCAAGAGCATATAACATGGAAGTTCCGGCATCGGGCAAAACGCTCTCGGGCGGTCTCGACCCGGGTGCCCTGCACCCGCCGAAGAAGTTCTTCGGTACAGCGCGGAACCTCGAAGAAGGCGGAAGCGTTACCATACTGGCTACCGCGCTGGTCGAGACCGGCTCCCGTATGGACGACGTCATCTATGAGGAGTTCAAGGGAACGGGCAACATGGAGCTGCATCTTGACAGGCAGCTCTCCGAGCGCCGCATCTTCCCTGCCATCGACCTGTACAAGTCGGGCACAAGGCGCGAAGACCTGCTGCTGAGCCAGGAGGAATACCAGGTAATGTACATGCTGCGCAGAGCGATGAGTTCGGGCAGTGTCATGGATGTTACGGAGGAGATCATCGACAATCTGTCGAGCACACGCTCCAACAAGGACTTCGTGAACTTCATGCTTAAAAAGATGCATTAAAGAAAAATGGCTAAAGTGGACTACAGTAAGATTTTCATAAAGGAGGCGTGCCCGACGTCGATCGGCGGACAGGCGATCATGGAAGGCGTGATGATGCAGGGTCCTGACAGGACCGCGATCGCTATGCGCCTGCCGTCCGGCGAGCTTTATTTAAGGACAAAGAAGAAGCCAAAGCAGCCGGCCGCCGCAAAGATACCTTTCCTTCGCGGGATAGTGGTCTTTGTGCGCTCTCTTATAAACGGAATGGGCACGCTCATGGAGTCGGCAGACATCCTAGAAGAGTACGCGCCTGAAGAATACAGTGAAGAGCCGGGCAAGCTTGAAGTCTGGATCAATAAGAAGTTCGGCGCTAAGGCCGCATGGAACTTCCTCATGACCACGGCTCTCCTCTTCGCGCTCGTCATAACGCTTGTGTTCTTCATCATACTGCCTACATGGGTGGTGAACTTCCTCGGGAAGTGGGTAACGAACGCATTCGTGCTGAACCTCGTGGAAGGCGTGCTGAGGATACTCATATTTGTCGCCTACATCGTCGCCATACGCAGCATGGAAGACATAAAGACGCTCTTCCGCTACCATGGCGCCGAGCACAAGACGATCCACTGCTACGAAAACGACAGGGTGCTCTGCCCTGAGAACGCAGAAGAGTTCTACACGCTCCACCCGAGATGCGGGACCAGCTTCCTGGTGTTCGTGCTCATCGTGAGCCTCCTGCTCTTCAGCTTCCTCGGCTGGCCTAATCTGGCGCTCCGCATACTGTCCAGGATACTTCTGATCCCGGTCATCGCGGGCATCAGCTATGAACTTCTGAGACTCGCAGGCCGTTCGGACGGAAAGCTCGTCCGCATACTGAGCTGGCCGGGCCTTCAGCTGCAGAGACTCACCACAATGGAGCCGACGAGAGACCAGCTTGAAGTCGCGATCCTTTCTCTCAAGGCGGTCCTGGTGGATCCGGCAACGCCTGAGATAAGCAGCTTTGTCGACAAGGACGGCAACAAGGTGAGATCGCGCGCCGAAGAAGAGGAAGCCGGACGCGAGTCCGAGGCATGGGCTGCAGAAGTCGAGGCTCATACCGAGGCGAACAAGGAGGCCGTGAAGCAGGCCATAGAAGAGAATGAAAAAGCCGAGCTCCGTACGGTGTTTGAGGACCCGGGCAAGGGAGCTTCGGACAAGGATATAGACGAGGCGATCAGTTTTCTTGAAACGCTCGGAAGCGACGGTTACACTATCGTTGCTCCTGAGGAGACCGACGGCCGCACGCTCGTAAGAGCCATCGCCGACAAGGAGGCCGCGGAGGCCAAGGCGAGGACTCTCGCGAGAAGATACACGAACGACATAAAGACATACGAGAACGCGCTGAGCTGGGGCCAGGCTGCACTCAGCATGCTGCCGAACGGCAAGAATGAAGCGCGCACCATCATGTCATACGCGACCGGGCTCGGGACAGCTCAGCTCATCACCAAGGCCAAGGAACTGATGCGTGATGACGACTTCGCCGAATTCGAAAAGCGCATATACGCGAGGATCGCCGGCAAGCCGCTCCAGTACATCGTGGGCATGCAGGAATTCATGGGTCTGCCTTTCAGGGTCAACCCGTCGGTACTTATCCCGCGCCTCGATACAGAAGTACTGGCCGAGCAGGTGCTTGGCATCATCGAGGGAATGGGCCTTGAGAGACCTGAGGTCCTCGACCTCTGCACGGGCAGCGGAGCTTTGGGTGTCACAATCGCGGCGAAGGTGCCGGGAGCGCTCGTCACAATGACTGACGTTTCCGAAGGGGCGCTCAAGACGGCGATGGGCAACGCCGGGCTCAACGGAGTGAACCGCCGCTGCAGCTTCCTGCTGGGAGACATGTTTGAGGCGCTGCCTGACGACAAACTCTTCGATATCATCGTATGCAACCCGCCGTACATCGAAAGTGATGTCATCGAGACTCTCGATGTTGAGGTAAAGGACCATGAGCCGAGGCTGGCTCTGGACGGAGGACCTGACGGTCTCGACTTTTACCGCATCATAGCCGACAAGGCGAGCCTGCATCTGAAGTCGGGCGGAGTACTCGCTCTCGAGATAGGCTGTGACCAGGGCGTCGCGGTAAAGAGGCTGCTCAACAAGGCTAAGACTTACGGAAACGTGAGAGTCGTGCGCGACCTCGCGCATCTGGACCGCGTTGTGATCGCGGTGCGCAGATAAGCGCAAAAGTTAAATAAAGGAGAAAAAGTATAAAAATGTCGGTATTTCTGATGACGTTTCTGATCGCGCTGGCAGTCAGCTCGATAGGATTCAAAAAGTATGTATGGTTTATTTCGATCGGATACGGATTTGCGATAGCAGCTATCGGAGCTTTCCTTCCTCTGTATTACGGAGCTGAAGATGGCATGCTGCCGGTCATGGCTAGCATTCTTCTCATACTGTATGGATGCAGGCTCAGCGGATTCCTTATATACAGGGAACTTAAGAGCAGCACGTATAACAGGAAGATGCAGACCGAGATAAAAGACGGCAAGGATATGCCGTTTGCCGGCAAGTGCGGCATCTGGATCTCGGCGGCACTGCTTTATGCATGTGAGGCAGCCCCTATCTCGTTCAGGTTTGAGAATGGCAGCGATACCTATGGATGGCTCATAGCGGGAATGATAATAATGGTATGCGGGCTTGTTCTGGAGACCGCGGCAGATCTTCAGAAGAACGCAGCAAAGAAGATAAACCCGAAGCGCTTTGTCGATACGGGACTGTATAAGATCGTAAGATGTCCGAACTACTTAGGAGAGATGACATTCTGGACCGGAGTATTTATCTCGGGCATCGGATCAAACATCGGAGTCTGGCAGTGGATCGCCGCAGTGGTAGGCTATGTCGGCATCATCTATGTAATGTTCGGCGGAGCCCGCAGGCTTGAGATGCGCCAGAACCGCACTTACGGCGACGACCCGGAGTATCAGGCTTACGTGAAGAAGACTCCTATCATGATCCCGCTTATTCCGCTTTACAGCGTGGAGAAATACAAGTGGCTCGTAGCCTGACGGAGGGCACAGATGACAGACAGGGAAAGAATGGATGCCGGCCTCCTCTACGATCCGGGCGAGGAGTCGATCATGGCAGAACAGATGCCGTGCCAGGAGCTCCTCTGGAAGTACAATCATATGGGCCCGTCCGAATATGACGAGAGGCAGAAGCTTCTGAAGGATATCTTCTGCGAGTGCGGAGAGAACAACTTTCTGCAGGGCCCGGTCAATGCCAACTGGGGCGGACGCCATGTGCATCTGGGCTCGGGCATATACGCGAACTTCAACCTGACGCTCGTTGATGACGGTCACATATATATAGGCGACGGGGCAAAATTCGGACCGAATGTAACGATAGTGACAGCGGGGCATCCGGTGCTGCCGGAACTCCGCAGGGAGCCGCTCCTGCAGTACAACAAGGATGTGCACATCGAAGAGAACGTCTGGGTCGGAGCAGGAGTGACGATACTGCCGGGCGTTACGGTCGGACGCAACTCGGTCATCGGCGCGGGCAGCGTCGTAACGAGAGACATACCGGCAGACTCGGTAGCTTACGGAAACCCGTGCAGGGCGGTCCGCAAAATAGGCGAAAGAGACCGGGAGACCTTCTTCAGGGATGAGAAGATCGACTGGGATGAAATAGAAAAGAACTACAGATAAGGATATTGACGGAGGATATACTATGGCGAAGGTCATCGTTATCAACGGAAGCCCGAGGGCTGAGCAGTGCACGGGCACTGCACTCGATGAGGTCGTGAAGACTCTCAATGAAGAGGGCATCGAAACAGAGGTCGTACATATAGGAAACAAAGCGGTAAGAGGCTGCGCGGCATGCGGATACTGCGAGACCCACGACGGATGTGTCTTCGGAGACATCGTTAACGAAGTGAACGCAAAGCTTAAGGATGCTGACGGACTCGTTGTTGGAAGCCCTGTTTACTACGGCTCTCCTAACGGCATGCTCATCTCCTTCCTCGACAGGCTCTTCTACAGTGCTCAGTACGACATGCACATGAAGGTGGGCGCGGCTGTCGTGAGCGCAAGGCGCGGCGGCAACACAGCTTCATTCGATGTGCTCAACAAGTACTTCAGCATAAGCGGCATGCCTATCGCCACCAGCACTTACTGGAATCAGGTGCACGGTTTCACTGGTGACGATGTGAAGAAGGACAAAGAGGGACTTCAGACCATGAGGAACCTCGCGCGCAATATGGCCTTCATGATAAAAGCCATAGGCGACGCAAAGGAAAAGTACGGAATGCCAAAGGTGGAAAGCGACTCGTTCACCAGCTTCCCTGACGGCAAATAAATAGAGGAGGTACATATCATGTGCTTATCAACTGTATACAAGAATGAGATCAGCGATGCCAATCTGCTGGCGAAGAACGTTGCAGACATAAAGGTCGAAGGGGGAAAGATCATCTTCACAGACCTTATGGGAATTCGCACGACTTTTGACGGCACACTCGAAAAAGTCGATTTGATGGATAATTACGTTATCGTTTCTGAGTAGTCTGAGACGGTACGATGTAAGGGGGAAAGAATGTATTATAACGATTTTCACGATCTTAAGCTGTCGGGTCTCGGACTCGGCTGCATGAGACTGCCGTGCATCGACGGCGATGAATCGAGACCTGATCCTGCCAAGGTGCAGGAGATGATCGACTACGCTATCGCAAACGGAGTCAACTACTTTGATACCGCCTGGGGATATCACGGCGGAAACAGCGAGGCCATCATAGGCGAGGCTCTGTCGAAGCACGACAGAAGCGAGTTCTATCTGGCAAGCAAATTCCCGGGATATGACCGCAAGAACTTCGATAAAAAAGAAGAGATCTTTGAGACCCAGCTTGAAAGATGCAAGACTGATCACTTTGATTTCTATCTCTGCCACACTCTGACCGAAGAGAATGAGCCGTGGTATATGGATGACGAACTTGGCCTGCTGGACTACCTTGTAGAGCAGAAGAAGGCCGGCAGGATCAAACACATCGGATTCTCCTGTCACAGCGGTTTCGATACCATGCACAACTTTGTAAAGAAGTACTGGAAGCACCTGGACTTCTGCCAGATCCAGCTCAACTATCTGGATTTCGAATTCCAGGATGCCAAGAGCAAGGTCGAGTACCTGAACAATCTGGGAATGCCTATCTGGGTAATGGAGCCGCTCCGCGGCGGCAAGCTGGCGCAGTCCTGCCTGGGCGGAGAGAAGATGCTCGCGAAGAGCAATCCTGACTTCACTCCTGCAAACTGGGCCTTCGCCTTCCTGCAGTCGGTACCGGGCGTCACAATGATCCTCTCCGGCATGTCCAACATGGAGCAGCTGCAGCAGAACATTGAGTTCTTCGGCGAGAAGCACCGCATCTCTGACGATGACATCGCTACTCTTCTCACAGCTGCCCACTTCGATACACAGGGAGCCGGCACGGTCCCGTGCACCGCATGCAGATACTGCGTGAGCAAGTGCCCGCAGGGCCTTCCTATCCCTGATCTCTTCGCAGAGTACAATGAGGCAGTATACGCCAAGAAGACTTCGATCTCGGCAGGTACTATGAGCTCATATCCTGAGGACAAGTGGCCTACAAAGTGCATTGGCTGCGGCGAGTGCGCAAAGGTGTGCCCTCAGCACATCGACATCCCGGGAACGATGAAAAAGTTCGGAGAGATGATCGAAAAATAAAAAGACAGGATATAAACCAAAAATACAAAATGCGTTTCATAAATCCTTGATTAAGGTCCCGTCAGAGAGTTAAACTTTTATCGAGAGGGAAACCGCTGCGGGCACTTTGGTGCCCGTTGCGGTATTTGAGAGGTTTACTTAATAGGAGAGGGAACGCGTATGAAAGACTTAAAACATCTTTTGTATTTTGAGGACCTCCTGCAGACCGCAGATAACGAACTGATCGAACGAGCCAAGAAGGACGGCAAGATTTGCGCGGCATTTACGTGCGAAAACATTCCTGAGCCGCTCCTGAATCTTGGTGATGCGTTCTCAGTTCGTCTTTTTGCGCCTAATACCGGCTCGCTGGACATCGCCACATACTATATGACGAGCTTCCTTTGCGAGACGAGCAGGGCTCTGCTGGAGAGAGCGATCGAGGGCGGCTTCAACTTTGCCGACTGCCTGGTCGCTGCTGACGGCTGCACCATGATGAACCGTGCTGCCGAAAACATGGAGCTCCTCCACACCATGGATGAGGGCAAGGACAAGTTTTTCTATCAATTTATGGAGATCCCTATGAAGTCGACAGAGAATGGTGTCGCGCTGCTGAAGCTGCAGTGCCAGAACCATATCCTGAAGCCGCTTCACGAAAACTACGGGATCGACATCTCCGAAGAAGCTATGCTCAAAGCTGTCGAAGAGCACAATGAGGTATGCAGGCTGATCCGCGAACTCGGCGACTTCCGCAAGGAAGAAGATCCGCGTATCACCGGTTACGAATACCACGTGATCACTCTTGCGACATACCTGGCACCTAAGGCGCTTCTCCTCGACAAGCTGAGAGAGACCGTCGAAGAGGTCAGACACAGAGAACCGGACGGCAAAAAGTGGCGCGCCCGTGTCGTAGTAGTCGGCTCCGAGATCGATGATATCGGCATGATAAAGCTGATCGAAGAGACAGGCACCTATGTATGCGCTGACAGATTCTGCTTCGGATCACTTCCGGGAAGAGTTCCTATCGAGATCGACCCTGATTCCGAAGACGACGTGCTCACTCAGATCTGCAGGCACTACACCATGATCGGACAGTGCCCGCGTACGATGAACATGGAAAAGGTCTACGGCCGCAAGAAGTACGTTGCCGACCTCGCGAAAGAGTACAACGCGGACGGCATCATCTACGAGCAGGTGAAGTTCTGCGACCCATGGGCTTACGAGAGGATGCTCGGCTCGCACATGCTGAGAGAGGACTACGGATATCCGGTCCTTTCAGTAGACAGACCGTACAATATCAGCTCCGGCGCCGGACAGATGCGTACCCGTGTACAGGCATTTATCGAAAGCATTGAGATAAAGAAGTTACAGAAACAGGGAGGTGAAATGTAATGGCATTCAAAACAGTCAAGAAAATCACTAACCCTAAGAAGAAAAAGGGCGACCAGACCCTCGGCAAGCTCTACCCTACAAACGGCAAGACAAAGGTATTCGTACGCCGTGAGTGGAGAGGCGTAAAGGATACTCTTTACGATTATTCGAGATGGCTGTACATCATGTCCATTCTCGCAAGATTCATCTCCAAGCCGAGAAACATCAAGGCGATGTTCCGCTACAGATGGATGGCCAACTACCTGGCTGTTCCTTACATGATGGACAAGTTCACTCTGGGACTCAGAGATGAGCCGCTGCGCATCACACATACAGCAATGAACTTCGTTATCTACGACGTAGCCAAGACGATGGACAACATCTTCAAGGGCGACCGCCGTACAGGAAACAACAAGAAGTTCTCGGATACATGCGTACTTACAGATGAGAACGCGATGACAGCGTTCATGATGGGCTTCAAGGATACGACAGCTATCCTCAGAGAGGTCCCTACCATGTTCGTTGCCAACCTGCTGACTCAGAACTCGACTACGCACTACCTCGACGTTGCTCAGGAATTCGGACTTCCGGGCGATGTCTGCCCGATGCCTGAGGCTGAGGCCGGCATCTCGATCGACGACGACTTCGCTGTACTCGGATGCTGCGCCGTTCAGGTCAACACCACATGTGACGGCTCGCTGATGGGCAACGGAATCATCGCTCACAGGCTCGAGAGAGAATACGGCATCCCTACATTCCAGCTCACCGCGCCGCTCCGCCACAAGGAGGAGGACGTTCAGGAATACGCTGCGAATGATATGAAGGAAGCCGTAAAGTTCATCGAAGAGCATGCCCACGAGAAGTGGAACTGGACACGCTACTTCGAGAGCGCTGCAAGAGTAAACGATGCTACAAGGCACCGTGCTATGTGGCTCGACAACAACGCGACCTACTATCCTCAGTTTGTAGGTTCGGTATTCTCGCTCTACAACGACACAAACTACATGGGAAACTGCGGAAGGTCTGCCCTCTTCCCGCCTAAGGACAAGAAGATCAGCAAGCTTGTCGAGCAGGGATACAAGAAAAAGACTATGATCTGCCCTGAGTACAGGCACAGATGTATCGTCTGGGGCGTACAGCCGCAGTATAACATCCACATGCTTTACTGGATGATGCATTGCTGGGGCGTTGTGCCTCTGACAGACATGCTGTCGATGGTCAACACCGATATGATCGCCGATACCGATACTCCTGAGAACAGAGAGCAGGCATGGTACGATATGGCATGGCTCAACGAGAACATGATCATGCGTAACCGTACACACGGCGGATACAAAGTGCTCGTTGACGATCTCTGGGAGTTCTGCGAGATCATGAATGCCGACATGGTAATGATGTGGGAGCACATGAGCTGCAAGGCTCTCGACGGTCTCCACGGAATGTTCGAAGAGCAGGGCCGCGAGAGAGGCATCCACGTAGTATGGGTCTGCCACGACCTCTGCGATCCGAGAGTCTACACAAGACAGGCTATCCGCGACGAGTTCAGCCAGTACATGCGTACTGTAATGCGCGAAGAGCCGCTTGATCCGACTATCGAGCATATACCTGACGAAAACATGTGGTAGTCTTGCTCGTCTTTTTCGCCCACAGCATCGTCAACGCTGCGACTCGGGCTCGGTCACTTACTTTTTAGGTAAGCTACCTCGCTCTCGTTTGCGTTTCCTCGCTGTGAACGAAAAATACTTCGCAATACGTATATACATAATAAACGGCGCCATTGTGGCGCCGTTTTGTAGTGCCGCTGGCCTCCTCTGATTCGTGGGTGCTGCCTGGCCGCTTAGCCCGCCTTGCGGCTGGCACTGGAGGGTCCTGTAAAACCCTCCGGCCAGCGTGGCAACGCAGGGAAGTCCGAATGAGATTTGCTGAATTAGGACTGCGGAATCTGATTAAGGGATTTGGGCCTAATTATAGTTGCGGATAATGCTGCAAATTATGCCCAACGAACCAATGAGAACAGATTTGGCCTAATTAAGGATGCTGAAAATGCTGATTATTATGGCCAAATAGAAGAATTCGCTGTATCCGGCCTAAATTACATTGCGGATAACGTTATGAATTAGGCCCAATGCAGACATGGTAATCAAATTGGCCTAATTCATGGACAGTCCCCTTCTTTACCCTTTTTACCCGTTTCTTTCGTGTTGACCGTTTGGAAAAATGAATAACATCATACAACAGCGCTTTGTGAAAAATCACAAAAAGTATAGTTAAGTTTGTTTAATATACAAAACAATTGGCTTTAAACAGCTATGGAAATAAGCGGGCCGGAGGTTTAGAATAGACGCGGAATGAAAACGAAACAGTCTGATGAGAAAAAGAATACAGGCAGGGATCTGACGACCGGCTCCATAGTCGACAAGGTTCTGCTGTTTGCCCTGCCGCTTATGATGACGAGCATGCTGCAGCAGCTCTTCAACGCCACGGATGTTGCGGTAGTCGGAAAGTTCGCGAGCAAGGAGGCGATGGCGGCCGTAGGAAGCAACGCGCCAGTCATCTCGCTTTTGGTGAACTTCTTTGTCGGCATCTCGGTCGGAGCAAACGTCCTTATAGCGAGAAGCATTGGAGCGAAAAATGAGGCCAAGGCCAGAAGCGCTGTCGGCACATCGATGGCAGTCGCTCTCATCGCCGGAGTCTTCGTGGCGCTGGCAGGCAACCTTATAGCAGCTCCGATCATAGACATCCTCGGCGTTCCGCCGGAAGTCCGCGCTTATTCGATCGCATATCTCAGGATATATTTCAGCGGCGTGCCGTTCATAATGCTCTACAACTTTGAGTCTGCCATCTTCAGAAGCGCGGGAAACACCAGGACACCTCTCATCTGCCTCTTCATCGGCGGAGTCTTCAATGTTGCGGCTAACCTCTTCTTTGTACTGGTGCTGAACATGGACGTCGACGGCGTCGCCATAGCTACCGTGCTGGCGAACGTGATCAGTTCAATGATGCTTCTATACTTTCTCCGCCGCGAGGAAGGCGTCATACGTGTGGAATTCAGCAGGATAAAGATCAACAGAGCCGACCTCTCGATCATACTGAGGATAGGCATGCCTGCGGGACTCCAGAGCGCGGTCTTCTCTATCTCAAACATCTGCGTACAGTCCGCGATCAACAGCCTGGGGGCCGATTACATGGCGGCTTCGTCGGCGGCATTCAACATAGAGATATTCGCGTTCTTCGTCGTGAACTCGTTCACCCAGACACTGGTGACTTTCGTGGGGCAGAACTACGGCGCCGGTAATTATCAGCGCTGCCGCGACGTTATACGAAAGACACTGCTTGTTAGCTGGACTTTCACCATGGTGCTTTCAGCGATACTGCTTCTGACCGCAAGGCCGCTCCTGGGACTTTTCACCAACGAGCCGCTTGTCATCGAGGCCGGGCTTGTCAGGATAAAGTGCCTGCTCTATGCCGAAACACTGAACGTCATCATGGACAACCTGTCGGGCGCAATGAGAGGTCTCGGCAAGTCCCTCGTGCCCGCTGTAACGACTCTTATCTGCGTTTGCGGGATAAGGATAATCTGGGTGTTCACGGGATTTCAGATTTATCACACATGGCTGTCGATAATGCTGGTCTTCCCGGTGAGCTGGGCGGTCAACGCGACCTTCATAGTGATCGGCTACCTCAGGACCCGGAACAAAATGCTCATAGAGCCGCTTCGCAGACAGGAAGCGCAATAACGGACAATATAAAAGCGCCTTTCAGGCGCTTTTGCTTTTGTCTTAATATGTTATGCGGACCCTGAAATACGGCTTTTCGCCGGTCCCCTCAAACCAGAGGGTGCCGGCTTCTTTGTATTCATTGAGAGTGATGCTCTCGCCTGCCTTTATCTCGCTCATGTAATTGATATACAGAGTCTTAGGCACAGGCATGATGTTTGCTGCTGTGGCGGTATCTGAAGATGAGCCGCTGCGCGCCGAGACACCGGCCCAGACAGCATCGTCGATCATGTCGAAATAGCTGGTGTTGTTCATATGCCCGTTTATGTCCATCTGGCTGAAGCTTGTGACGAGGCGCGTGCTCGCGCAGGGGCCGCCCGCGGACTCCGGTATGACTATCGCCGGCAGTATCATGTCATCGCTTCCCGGACGCCCCGGCAGCTCGATCCCGTAGTCTTCGGGCATTATGATGCTGCGGTCTGTCTGGTCGATCAGAGACCACATGGCGCGCGCGCGGACAAGCACCCGGCCGTCCCTTTCTATCTCATAGAAGCGCGGAAAGAACACGTGCATCATATCGCCCTGCCAGCCCCTGATAGTTATCTCGTCATCATAGACCGGAAGCTCATCTATCTCGGCTATCTGCCGCGTGATGATCCAGAGAAGACCCCTGTCCAGGGTCTCCCTGCGGGTGCAGCCGAGAGCTTCGGTATGTGCGATGGACACTTCTTCAAGGAGGCGGAAAAGTTCGGACATGCGAAGACGTCTCGTCATGTCCACCTGCTCGCTCCTTATGAGCAGCGTCTTTTCATATGTAAGTTCTTCGGGTCTGTAATCTCTGTACATAACAGCAAAAGGGCGCTCTTATCTGAGCGCCTCGATCTTGTCAAGAAGTTCGCCGAGTGTGTTGATCTCCGTCCATTCCTTACGAGGGATGCGGATGTCGAAAGTTGATTCGACCTTTGTGATCAGCATGATAAGGCTCAGCGAGTCGATGTTCGTGTCTGTATTGATTATCGAATCTTCATCGAGCTCCGCGTCCTGAAGCTCAGGGATGAAGTTGTGGATGAGTTTGATTACCTTTGCCTTGATTTCTTCTCTTGAAAGTTCCATTTTCTGACTATCTCCTTGTTGTTATTTGTTTATCTGTTCCTGCAGCTCATATCTTTTGATCTTGCCTGTCGCCGTTCTCGGCAGCGAGTCGGTTCTGACGATGACGTCATAGATCTGCTGTGAGCGCTGCAGTTTTTTGTTGTAGTTTCCGACGGTCTTCAGAAGCTTTCCTCTGATGTCGGCTTCGATCGCAGGATCGTTCGAAAGAGAGCCGGCAACCAGTACCGCGTGTCCGTCCTTCATCGAGAGACCGAGGTCCGGAAGCCCGGTCAGGCGCTCAAGATCCTCTTCATACTCAGGGCAGAATATCTTGGTGCCGTCAGCCATAAGAAGGACGTCCTTCTTGCGGCCTTTCAGGTGAAGTCTCCCCTTGTCGTCAAACCATCCGAGGTCTCCGGTGAAGAATCTGTCCTGACCGAACATAGGCTCATCGCCTATATATCCCTGCATCATGCACGGAGTCGCGACTGTGACTTCGCCGTCATCTTCGATGCGTATGCTGGCCTCCGGGCAGGGATACAGAGCCTCGGGCTCATCGAGGTCCTGCGTGATGGCAATGCCGCTCGATGTCTCCGTAAGTCCGTATCCGAGGTAGACCTTTATGCCCTTATCCCTGAGCGCGGCTGTTACCTCAGGTCTGCAAGGCGCGGCTCCGACGAGAACGATCTTAAGTTCAGGGTTCAGAGCGTCAAATCTGAGCATCGCGCTGACAAGCGTCGGTACGGCAGGGAGTATCGTAGGCCTGAAGAAGAGCGCGTCATCAACAAGATGTCTGACTCCCCTGCCGAGCGCGATCGTGGCGCCGTAGGAAAGGCCCCAGAGCATGGAGCACACAAAGCCGAAAACATGGGCAAGCGGGAGTATGGACAGTATAACATCGTCTTCTCCGCACGGCAGCATGCACTGGCCGCTCCAGGCGCTGGTGCAGAATGAAGAGGAAGTCAGCCTTACGATCTTGGATCTGCTTGTGGTGCCGGACGTGAAGAAAAGAAGCTCGCCTTCTCCCCTTGTGCCGAGGACTCTCCCCCGGCTGTCGCGCATCGCCTCTCTTGCCGCCTTCGCGGCTTCGGCAGCAGCGACAGCAGCCTCAAGCTGTTCTTCAGGGACCATAGGATCTGCAACAATGATATCGCAGCCGGCCATCACATGGGCAAATATGCTGACTACAGACTCAGGAGTCTGCTCGGCGATGACCGCTTCGACATTGGCGCATTCAGCCTTTAGATGAAGCAACTCGGAACGTATCATATCCGCAAGTTCCGCATAGGATATTTCGTGTATGGAGTCGCTCTCATCAGCATATCTGAGAGCTGCTCCGCTGCGCATAGAAAAAGCGGAAACCAATTCTGCGAAATCAGTGTATTTTTTATGCATACTGCGCCCCTTCTCCATTGATAATGATTTAACATGATTATATAATAACAACGTTGAGTTCTCCATAGATTATATGTATTTAACCAAGAATACAAGCATTTAAGAAAGAACTGAACCGGAGGACATATTTGCAGTTATCACACTAAGGAGGCAATTCTAAAATGGATAAGAACACAAGAATCTGCATCGTAGGCGGAGGCCCTGCAGGACTGTCTGCAGGAATGTATCTCGAGCAGAAGGGCTATGAGAACTACACTATCCTCGAAAGACTTGACCGCGTAGGCGGAAAGTGCTGGTCGCCGACATACAACGGCAGACGTTACGAGATGGGAGCTATCATGGGCGTTCCTTCGTACTATGCAGTACACGATGTTGAAGAGTTCTGCGGCATCACTCACGACGGTCCTAAGCTGAACCGTAACTACAAGAACAAGAACGGAAAGGTCATCGAGCCGTTCGAGCCAAAGAAGAACATCCTCAAGATCCCTAGACTGCTCAAGATGAAGAAGCAGCTCAAGGAATTCGGAGAGCTTCTGGAGACAAAATACTACGGATATGACATCAACGGTCACCGCGGCGTTGCCGAGGGACGTTATGAAGGATTCGCATGCACACCGGAGCGCGAGCCTGTAAGCGGCGAGAACCCTAACCTGAAAGACCTTGCTCTTCCGTTCAGCGAGTTCTGCAAGAAGAATAACGTTGAGCTCGTACAGGACGTATGGATCGGACCTTACACATCATTCGGTTACGGCTACTTCGACGAGATCCCTGCAGGATACGTTCTGAAGTACCTCGACTTCCAGACAACGATGAACTTCGTAAAGGTCAATCTCTGGACATGGAAGAACGGCACACAGTACATCTGGGAATGCCTCGACAAGAAGCTGAAGCACCCTGCAAGACTCAACAGCAAGATCGACAAGGTAGAGCGTAAGGACGGCAAGGTCTACGTAACAGTAAACGGCAAGGTCGAAGAGTATGACAAGATCATCGTTACGGCTCCTCTTTACATCCCTAACAAGAGAGCAGACGGACAGGTCGGCATGGTCGACTACTTCGATGCAAGAGATGACGAGAAGGCACTCTTCAGCAAGATCGACTACGAGAGATACGATGTTCAGGCTGTTCTCACAAAGCCTGAGGATCACCCTGAGATATCCTACTATGTATTCGAGAACATGGTAAAGGAAAGACTCGGACATCTGATGGTTTACTACAGAAGATGGAGAGACGAGATCGATCAGGTCATCACGACTTATGCACTGCGTAAGCACAAAGACACAGCTGAGATTCCTTACGAGAAGGTAAGACAGCAGGTACAGGACGACCTCGTAACGATGGGCAACCCTGCAAAGGAAGTCATCAACGAGTGGTCTGTTTACTACTTCCCTCATGTCTTCAGCGAAGACTATGCTGCAGGATGGTATGACAAGGTAGAAGCTATGCAGGGCAAGTATGACACTTACTATGCAGGCGAAGTCATGGCATTCGGAGACATGGACGAGACAGCTGAGTACAGCCGTGAACTCGTAGAAAGATTCTTCTAGTTTCTAGCTTAAGGAGACTTTATGAAATTCTATAAAGATCACTATGATGTCGTGATCATCGGCGGAGCGCTTGCCGGCCTTTCGGCAGCGCTTCAGCTGCAGCAGAAAGGGATCAACGACATCCTCATCCTGGAGAAGCACAATCTCCCGGGCGGTCTGGCAACGAGCTATGTCCGCAACGGCATCGAGATCGAGGCTACTCTTCACGAGATGATGAGCATCGGCTCAAAGGAAGACCGCCTCAAGGTCGGCACCTTCTTTGACGAGTGCGGTGTCGACATCGACTGGCTCAAGGTGCCTGAAGCTTACAGATTCGTTGAGCCTAAGAAAGGCATCGACATCACGCTCCATGCAGGATTCGAGACCATGGCAAACGAGATCGACGCCAAGTACCCGGGCTGGGGCCCTAAGGTGCTCGAATTCATGCAGCTCTGCAACAGGGTCTATGACTCGATGAACACTCTCTCGGTCACTCCGATGAGCAAGCCGGCTATGCTCATGAAGCATCCTGACTTTGTAAAGACGGCAGGCTACACTGCTACTGAGGTCATTGACACATTCGGATTCCCTCAGGACATCGTAGACATCCTGACACCGTACTGGATCTACGTAGGAAACCCGATGAGCACCCTGCCTTTCACTATCTATGCTTTCCTTATGGCGGACTACTTCCGCGGCGGCAGCTATGTGCCTAAGAAGTATTCGCACGAGATGAGCATGAAGCTCCAGGCAAAGGCCGAGGAGAACGGAGCTCAGATCGAGTTCTGCCAGGAGGTAGAAAAGATCCTCGTGAAGGACGGCAAGGTCACGGGCGTGCGCACAAAGCGGGGCGACACGATCAACTGCGATTACGTCATCTGCGGAGCTTACCCGAACAAGGTCTACACGCAGATGATCGAGCCGCTGTCAGAGGTGCCGGAAGGCGCCATAAAGATGGTCAACGGCCGCAGACTGTCCGTAACGACCGCTTCGGTAATGATGGTCCTCGATGACACGCCGGAGAACCTCGGCATCAAGGACTACAACATCTTCTCGGCAGGCGAGACGATGGATACCGACAAGATCTGGGAGCAGGGCAAGACGACGGGTCCGTACAAGTACCTCACATCGATCTGCCTCGACCTGGCAAATCCGGGCGCCACGCCTGAGGGAATGTGCCAGTTCTCGATCACCAACCTGCCGCTCGTCCAGGGATTCCTCGACCTCAAGGAAGAGGACTACTACGACTTCAAGCGCAAGATGGCCAAGGACATGATCGCCGAATACGAGAGAGTAAGCGGTGTCAACATCCATGACCACATCGTTGAGATCGAGGTCTCGACACCTGTCACGGTCGCCCACTATGTAGGCGCATGGAAGGGAAGCATTTACGGTTATTCACACAGCATCGATGACCATGCAGTGGCAAGGCTCCAGATGAAGGAAGCCGATCACTTCATCGACGGACTTGAGTTCGCGGGAGCCCATGCCATCAGCGGAAACGGCATGGGACCGGCCGTTACAAACGGCCGCGCCGCCGCCAAGGCTGTCATCGATGACGTTGCAAAGAAGAAGGCATAGAAAGGAGGCAGCCAACATGAAAGTAAAGGGCTTTTTAAAGGATGTCGGCGGCGCCTCCCGCGTCACCAAGATGCGTCAGGAACTGATCGCGAAGGGCTCCCCGATTCCTGATCCAAAGGACCCTATCCGCGAGCTCGCAGACCTGCTCCATCCGGGCAGACAGCAGTTCACGGTCACTGAGATCCGCGAGGCATCCCCTACCGCTACGACATACAGGTTCTCGCCGGTAAACGGTCATGTGCCTGTATTCCAGAGCGGCCAGTATGTGAACTTCTACCTGACTGTCGGAGACAGTGTTCTCACAAGAGCGTACTCTATCTCCTCTGCTCCTTATGAAGCGAGACTCGAAGAGCCTTTCTTCGAGGTAACGATCAGGCATAACGTCCACTACCTGGTACCGGACTGGTTCCAGGAGAACGTAAAGGTAGGCACCGAGATCACAGCGGCTCTGCCTTTCGGACAGTTCAATTATGAGCCTCTCCGCGACTCCGACCATATCGTCGGCATCGCAGGCGGATCGGGCATCACACCGTTCGCTTCGATGGCGAAAGAGATCGCCCACGGCAAGCTCGATGTCGACCTTACGATCATCTACGGCTCCGTAAAGCACACAGACATCGTGTGCGGCGAAGAACTCGAGGCGGCAAGAAAGGCATGCCCGGATAAGATCCACGTGGTCCATGTAATGTCCGACGACGATGAGTGGGACGGCGAAAAGGGCTTCGTCACAAAGGAGATCATCGAGAAGTACTCGCCTGAAGGCTGCTCGTACTTCTTCTGCGGCCCTCCGGTAATGTTCTTCCTGGTCGACAAGATCATGAAGGAGATGGGAGTTCCAATGAAGAGGTTCAGACACGACGCGACGGCTCAGCCGGCAGTCAAGCTGATCCCGGGCTTCCCGATGGAGCAGGTCGGAAAGACCTATAAGATGACGGTAGTACGCGGCATCCACGAGGATGTTATCGACGCTGCGGCAGACGAACCTGTTGCTGTAGCTCTCGAGAGATCGGCCATTCCTATCGACACTCACTGCAGAGGCGGAGAGTGCGGATTCTGCAGGACACAGCTGCTTGAGGGAGACATCTTCGTATCTCCTCTCAACGACGGCCGCAGAGCAATGGACAAGGAACTCGGCTGGTTCCACGCATGCTCGGCTTATCCGACATCGGATCTGAAGATCAAGATCCCTATCATTTAGCACATTGATCACAAGCTGACCCCCAAAGCAGTCATACAGGCTGACTTGCGGGGGTCAGTTTTTGTTTTGAACATTGTTATCATCAAGAGAGCAAAGGCCATGGGCAAGAACCCTTATTCCAACGAAGTATTCAGAGGAACAAAGGATTTCGAAGAGGCTATGGCAAGAGCAGAGGCTTAGTACAGGCCTGCTCCCGGATCAATAATTCGAGGAAACTACTCAGAATAATCCATGCGAAAAAACTGCTGCGCAGCAATGCACAGCAGTTTTTATATGCTCAGGTACGCGGCGCCGGCTCATAAAAATTCATGAAGGAAACACAATTCATGCGGCAAATGCTCTATAATGATGTACTACTCAAAAGGAGAAGATAAGGAGGCATTTCTTATGTATATAAAAAACAATTATCTTGCGGCTGCATCGTACGTCACATGGATCGGATTCCTGATCGCGATGATCATGGGAGACAGAGGCGACAGACTCACAGTCCATCACATGAATCAGGCGCTGGTCCTCAATCTGGCCAGCATAGTGGGCGGCGTTCTGAGAGTCATCCCTCTGATCGGCAGCATGGCATCGAATCTGGTGTCTCTGGCGGTGCTTGTATTCTGCATCATGGGCATAGCCAGGGCTCTCAGGGGAAGTACGGAGCCGCTGCCTATCGTAGGAGACATACATCTGATCGGCTGACATAAGCGATACCGGGAACATGCAACAGGAGGATGAGCAAAATGAAGAAGTTTTCTAAAATAACTGTTCTGATGCTGGTACTGATGATGGCTCTTGCCCCTGCTCTTTCGGCCTGCGGAAGCAAGGAAGAGCCTGACGGCGGGCAAAACCCGATAATGAATTTTGTAGGTGTTTACGGCTGCGGCAGAGCGACCTTGGTCGTTGGCGCGACCGACGAAGAGAACGGCGTTAACGCATCCGTAAAATGGGGAAGCAGCGCGGCTGAAAACAGCGTCTGGACTATGAGCGGGACTTTCGATACGGAAACTCTGACATTCGAGTACAATGACGGAGAAAGGATCGACTATGTCTATAACGAAAACGGCGAGGTCGAGTCCGAGACCACCGTATACAAGGACGGACACGGAACCATGACTTTCACGGAAGGCGATCCGTTGACCCTGACATGGAAGGACGATGTTGAAGACGCCGGCAAGGACATGGTGTTTGAATACGCGAGTGCCGCACCGGACGGTATCATAGACGGAATGGCAAATCCATGGAGCGAAGCCGCTTCTCTGGAAGAAGCCGCAGCGGGAGCAGGCCTTGACGGATTCTCGATCCCTGAAGGCGCAGAGATAAGCCTCGGTGCGATCGAGCCTTCGGTCTTCAGATATATGGACGGAATGGCAGAGACAAAAGTCGAGTTCCCTGCTGTCGAGATGACTATCCGCAAGGGCCTTGCAAGCAAGGCCGATGTAGGCGAGGGAGATATCTCCGGCGACTACAGCGAGTACGCAAACACCTGGACACAGAACATCAAAGGCCTTGAAGTAACATGCTTCGGAAACCGTGAGGGCGAAGCAACAAAGACCATCTGGCAGGTCGATGACACATGCTGGTCGATCAACGTTCTCGGTCTCGGCGGAGATACTGACTACGGTCTTTCCGCAGATGATCTCAACACGCTGATCAACGGCATCCAGTAAAACGGCATACAGAGCCGTAACACCTGGTGATGCTTGTGGCGGGTCTCCGTTTCAAGTTATCAGGTGCTGCTGATAATGATTTCGACAGTAAAGCATTTTAAGCCCGGGGCTCATAGGAATGTGAGGCTCGGGCTTTTTTATTATGGAACTGAAATGCAGTCAGGAATTAGGTCTATAGATGGGAATAATACGGAAACGGCCTAATTGGGGGAGTAGAAGCAGGGAGAAATTAGGTCTTCGTAGGGAAAAATTGCGGAAGCGGCCTAATTAAGGTAGCAGAAGCAGCTTTGAATTAGGCCCGTATAAGGAACGATCGCGGAAAAGGCCCAATTGTGAACATTATTGGAAGTGTGCGTTGGGTCGAATCGGGCTTAATGTTGAGTTACGGCCCAATTAAATTGTTTCTGTGACTTGCCGGGAGCGCCGGGACAAACAGCAAATTGCCCCAGCATAAGAATACTATTGCATAGCGGGGCAAATCCTCATAATAAAGCGACGCCCGAGGGCGTCGCTTGCAGATGGTTTTCAAAAGATGACGAAAAGAATGGGACCCACCATCATCGGACATAAAGAACTGACGCTGCTGTCAGTTCATGATAAGCCGGACTATGCATTTACTATGAGGGACAACGCCTGTTCGATGAGGTCGTTGCTCTCTCCGAGCTTGTCGACCGCGTCATGGATGAGGTCTGCCGCAACATCGTCGAAGCAGTGAGCGAGGTCGTGCAGTTCTTCTGCGTGATGACGGTTGTGATCGAGCATGTATTTGAGCAGCGCGATCGCCTCTTCCGGTGAAGATGCGGCTGCGTGCGAGTGCGTATGCGAGTGGGAATGAGTGGTCCCGTCCGCGTGCGTATGTGTGTGCTCGTGGCCGCAGTGATCGTGGGAGTGAGTGTGGCTGTGGTCGTGCTCGTGAGCCTCGTGGAGATGCTCTTCGGAAACAGCTTTGTTATCTTTATCTGTACACATAATTATCCTCCGTTTTCAGTATGCTGTGCCGGTGATACCGACTTGTTTTTTTGCCGTCCTGTCCGGCAAAACCTAAAAAATGACACCTTTATTGTAGTCGAACATATTGTATTTTTAAAGCCTTTACAACCCCATATAGGGGATAAAAAAGGGGTATCTTTTTTTGTATCAAAAAAAAACAAAAACCGTTTATTTAAAACGAGTTTCCAGCCCTTTCGTCCGTTGACAGAAATATAACGAAAGCCGTAAAATTGAACCATCAGTATTATAGTAGGAAAACTGTCCGGAAGAGATTGGTTCCGTTAGACAACTGTAACCGGAAAAACCTCGAAAGACAGCATCCTGCTTGATAAATTATATCTCAGAGAGAGGGAGAGGTAAGGTGACACACAATGCGTGACTTAAAGCATCTGATCTACTTTGAGGACCTGCTGCAGGAAGCCAATAATGAGCTCGTGCGCAAGGGCAAGGAAGACGGCAATCTGTGCCTTGGCTACACATGCTACTTCATGCCTGAAGTCCTCCTCGATCTGCCGGGCTGCTTTTCGGTAAGACTGAGAGCGCCTAGGTGCACATCGCCTGACATGGCTTCTTACTACATGTCCGGACGTACATGCCACTACGGCAGATCACTTCTTGAGAGAGCTCTTGAGGGCGGCTACAACTTCATCGACGCCCAGCTTGCAACCGAGACCTGCACGGTCACATGCAGATTCCAGGAGCATCTCGACTACATGGACGGCGTTATCAACAACGCGACGTTCAAGACATCCTTCACAGATGTACCGTTCAAGAAGAACGAGAACAGCATCGACCACTACAAGAAGCAGCTGAAGATCAAGGTTCTTGACTTCCTGCATGATGAGTTCGGTGTAGACACATCTGACGAAGCGATCCTCAAGGCTATCGAGATCAACAACGAAGTAAACGATATCATCACTGAGATCGGAAACTACCGTAAGCTAGACAATCCTACGATCACGGGTTATGAGTTCAGCGTTATCACACTCGTATCGATGGTATGCCCTAAGTACCTGATCGTAGACAAGCTGAGAGAGACTCTCGAAGAGCTCAAGACAAGAGAGCCTGATGCAAAGCCGAACTACAAGATCAAGGTCCTGCTCGCAGGTTCCGAGAACGACGATCCGGACTTCATCAAGCTGATCGAGAGCTGCGGAGCTCTCGTAGTAGCTGACAGATACTGCTACGGTTCGCTCGAGGCAAGAAACCACATCAACATCGAAGAAGGCGACGATCCTCTGACTGCAGTTGCGAAGCACTACCTGCTGACCAGCCAGTGCGCAAGGTTCATGGAGCAGAGAGAGATGAGACACCGCAAGAAAGTCATCGCCGACTACGCTACAGACTACAAGGCTGACGGAATCATCGTAGAGTCCAACAAGTTCTGCGAGTACTGGAGCTACGAGAGAATGATCGACACTATCGTTCTTCCGAGAGACTACGGATTCCCTGTATGCTCCATCGAGAAGGAGTACATCAACACAGCATCCGGACAGCTCAGAACAAGATTCCAGGCTTTCGTTGAGAGCGTAGAGCTCAAGAAGATCCAGGAGGGAAAGTAAGATGAAAAAACCTGATTTCAGCAAACTGAAAGACTTCGACGTCAAGAAGGCTGCCAAGGATTTCGTCTACGGCAAACCTCACGGCGAGAGGAGACTCGGTGACCTGTATGTTCCTAAGACAGGTCTCTATAAACACAGAGAATGGCGTGGTATCAAGGATACCATGTACTACTTCAACAATATCTGGCTGTACAACTATGGAATGATCGTACGCGATCTCATGGTATACGGCGGCGGCCCTAAGGGAGTCGTTCAGTTCCTCAAGGGAACATGGAGATACAGATGGATGGGTCAGACTTATCTGACAGTACTCCACTGGTTCGACAGATGCCTTGAAGGTATGAGAGGCGAAGCACTCAAAGGTTCCGCATGGCACTTCAGAGGAATCGTAAGCGCATGCCTGTATCAGATCACAGGATTCTTCAACAGAGACATCAACATCGGCGGCGATGCAGCTCTCAGAGCTAAGACTATCGGTACCGACGAGACAGTCTGGGGTGGAATCATCTATCCGTACATGGATCAGGGCGCTATGTATCTGCCGACACAGATGATCCCTTACTTCGTAACATGCCACTGCAACAACCACACAGTACTCAACTACATCGACGCAGCTCAGGCGTACGGACTTCCGGGCGACCCGTGCCCGATGTGCCAGGCCGAGGCCGGCATCTTCATCGAAGACGATGTTCCTGATTCATATGTTGCAGTGATCACAACAAACGAAGCCTGCGACGGTTCCGTAGGAACATCCGTCATTCAGGACTGGATGATGAACAAGCCGCTCTTCGCTATGCCGCAGGTAATGCAGTTCGACGACGACACAGTTCTTGAGAACTGCGCTAAGGAGATCGAGATGGCATGGAGATTCACAGAGGAGCAGCTCGGAGTCGAGTTCCACTGGGATGAGCTCGTAAAGCACATCAAGCTGCAGAACCAGCAGAACCTCTTCGAGAGAGAGAAATGGGACGTAGCTGCAAATACACACAGCTATCCTATCAACGGCGTAGCTCAGGCTCTGTACAGGATCTTCTACTCGCAGTACGGCGAGAGACCGTTCTGGCATGATGTTGACAAGCGCGTCAGAAAGATCATGGAGAAGTGCGTAAACGAAGACATCAACACCTTCCCTATGACAAGACACAGAGTCATCGCATGGTCTTGCGCACCTCTGTACTACTCGGCATGGTGCACATGGGCTTACAACTGCTGGGGCCTCAACACGATCATCAACATGGACTCGCTGATGTTCGACCTCGAGATCAGAACAGATACTTACGAGAACTGCCTGATGGATATCGCGAAGTATCACGAGTGGGCTCCGATGAGAAGAATGGCTGTAGGCGGACTGCAGCACATCTTCGAACTCTGGGAGAACATGGAAAAGTTCAACTGCGACATGGTCATGATGTACGACCAGCTGCAGTGCAAGGGAATGCAGGGCGTTGTAGGACTCTTCGAAGAC
>CACYYD010000012.1 GCA_902778585.1 uncultured Eubacteriales bacterium
CTCAGCAGAGATTTTTACGCCCTTCCTTTCCATAAGAAAAACTCCCTCCATGATTAACAGTTTTATTTTTTACTGTCTCTCATAGAGGGAGCATATCAGACCGCCTCATAATTATTATTAAAATATAGGTTATATGGAGGCTAATGATGGAAAAGAAAAATGATAAACTGTTCATCATCATCGCCGGTCTTATTATCGGCGTGATCGCAGCAGGCCTTGCGTATCTCGGAAACCCGAAGAACATGGGATTCTGCATTGCATGCTTCATCCGTGATACAGCAGGCGGACTCGGTCTGCACAAGGCACCTCCGGTACAGTATATCAGACCGGAGATCATCGGAATCGTTATCGGCGCATTCTGCACAGCATTCGCAAAGAAGGAGTTCAGCTCGAAGGGCGGCTCCGCTCCAATGACAAGATTTGTCCTCGGATTCTTCGCGATGGTAGGATGCCTTATGTTCCTTGGCTGCCCGTTCAGAATGATCCTGAGACTGGCAGGCGGAGACCTGAACGCACTCCTAGGACTCGTAGGATTCGCTATCGGTATCCTCTGCGGAATCTTCTTCCTCAAGAACGGCTACTCACTCAAGAGAACTTACAGCCTGACAGCAGGTGAAGGATACTGGATGCCTATCATCGAGGTAGTACTCTTTGCTCTGCTTCTCATCAAGCCTGCATTCATTCTCTTCTCCGAAGAGGGAGCAGGCCCGGGAGCTATGCACGCAGCAGTATTCGTTTCGCTCGCAGCAGGAATCATCGTCGGAGCTCTTGCACAGAGAACAAGACTGTGCATGGTCGGCGGAATGAGAGACCTGATCCTCTTCAAAGAGACAAGACTTCTCTGGGGATTCTGCTCGATCCTCGTTGCTGCACTGATCACAAACCTGATCCTCGGCGGATTCAAGCTTGGATTCACTGAGCAGCCTGTAGCACACACAGACGGACTCTGGAACTGCCTCGGAATGCTCCTCGTTGGATTCGCATGCGTACTGCTCGGCGGATGCCCGCTCAGACAGCTCGTTATGTCCGGCGAAGGAAACGCTGACAGCGCAGTTACAGTTCTCGGACTCCTGGTAGGAGCTGCTTTCTGCCACAACTTCGGACTCGCTTCGAGCGGTGAAGGCCCTACACCTGCAGGAAAGATCGCTGTTATCATCGGAATCGTAGTAGTAGCACTCATCGGCGTAGTCAACACTTACGTCAAGGAGAGCTCCGCTAAGACAGCAGCTGAAGCTGCATAAGCAAAA
This sequence comes from uncultured Eubacteriales bacterium, assembly GCA_902778585.1. Classification (GTDB taxonomy): domain Bacteria; phylum Bacillota; class Clostridia; order Peptostreptococcales; family Anaerovoracaceae; genus Crickella. The sequence goes on from CACYYD010000012.1 coordinate 1,248, forward strand.
CGGAGGTAAGCTATGGTAGATGCAAGAGGACTGTCCTGCCCGATGCCTGTCATCATGACTCAGAAGGCAATGAAGAGCAAGGAGGACTACTATGAAGTAATGGTAGATGCTCCGGCTCCTCTCGAAAACGTCACACGTTTTGCCCAGAGCCAGGGATACAAGGTAGAGGTAGAGGACAAGGGCGGAGAGTATCTGCTCAAGATCTCCAAATAAAAATCACACAGAAAAAGCGGCGGGTTTCCCGCCGCTTTTGTGCTATACTCGTCACATGAATACTTACATAGCAACTTTTTTTATGCATTTCGGATCAATAAGATTTGAGCGCCTCTGCAAGTCGAAGGGCCTGCAGGCAAGGACGATGCCTGTCCCGAGGAGTCTCAGCAGCAGCTGCGGCACCTGCGTGAAGTACACGGCGCCGGAGCCTCTTTATGATCCCGATCACGATGAGATGGAGCAGATGGTCATATGCAATGACGACGGCTCCTATACTCAGATCTACAAGGCAGAAGGCCTTTAGATAGGGAAAATCTCTATATCCGGGCAGGTCTCGAGGGCGGACTTAGGTCCTACCACGCAGACCGTGCTCTTTTCAGTCATATCCGCAAGAGCGTCATGCAGGCCGGCAAGATCGCCGGCTTTTGTATTGAGCATTTCGCGGCGTATGGCTGCTCTGTCTTCATCGCTGTAGCCCGACATATAGAAGTCGTCTCCCGCACGTCCCTTTGCGGCAGGCGAGAGCAGCGGCTCCGTCTGTGCGACCGTGGATATGATGAAACCGTCTATGCCGGCATCATCCGAAGCAGCGAATGCATCCAGGAATTCAGGTATCGTCTTATATACGTCGAGCGAGCGTGCCGGACTCGGATCTCTGTATGTGTAGCATATGAGGTTTCCGGTGCGCGATGCAGCCATTGAAGCTCCGTATGATCCACCCTGTACTCTTATGGCATTCCAGAGGTGGGCCAGCGAGATTATGTTGGCTCCGACCGACATGGCGCCGCTCATCCTGCGGCCGTCAGAGGCCATATCGTATGCTGTGACTGCAAATGAGACTGCAGCAGGGACTTCGATGCCCATGCGGCGCGGCAGTGACGATTTGTATGCTTTCTTTTCAGGCATCTTCTCTCCGTCCGGAAGAAGTTCTGCCAGACGGGAGATGTCGGCGTACTCGCTTGCCGTCTCGCTCATCATCACATTCTGCCTTGTGACGCTCTTTGCGATGACATCCTTTGCGAATGAAGCGAATGCCATTATCCCTTCATCGGAGGCGGCGCTCATGCCGTGCATGTACTGCAGCCAGGTGTAGCCGTTGACTGCCTCGGCGGCAGCGTCCCTTGCGGACCAGCCCGATCTTGCCGCGTAGAGCGCGAGCCTGTGGCCCTGCGATATGGCCGACCTCTTCGAATCCTCGTCTATCTGTTTCAGAAGCTCACGCATCTGAGTGACATCGTCGAATCTGGTGCGTGTGAGGATCTCAATAATAAGATCTTCCGCGTAAGGAAGCTTTTCTTCGAGCACGGATGCCCTTGCCCTTATGCAAGGTGTGCATTCCGCGTTGTCTCCGTCCTTTGCCAGTATGTCCAGACCGAAGCTTATTGAACCGACGTGCATGCGGATCTCATTCTGGAGCGCGAGCACGCTGTAGTTCTCGGTCGGAAGATCCTTATAGAATTCCGTTATCAGAGCAGCTGCCGGGAGGTCTTCCAGGCTGAGCTGTGTGACAGGGAAGTAAGCGTTTATATATACGATGCCGTTCGAAGGTATCGGATGGAAGAGCAGCCTGACACCGCCGGCTTCCTTCTCTTCGGTAGGTATCAGCATCGGCTCCGGACTGATGTCCTTCGGGTCTAACTGAGGGATAGTCGCAAGAGCTTCAGGGCTGTCATCAGTCTGCTGCCACTCGGTCAGATCTCTGTTGAGATCATCGAGGGCCTGCAGCTCATCATCGCTCATGGCATCCATCTCTGCCTTCACGCGCGCTGCCTCGGCGGCTTCTGCCTTTGCGGCGCATTCGGAGTCAGGCACAAGGATGAGCCGTGAGAGTGAAGAAGTGTCAGCAAGGTATCTGAGCGCAAGATCTTCCATTTCACCATTATCGGCCATGGCGCGCAGATTTGCGACCGCACTGTCGGTGAGGAGGTGAAGTGCTGGATCTCCGTCATAGAGCCAGCCCGCGAATGCGGCGTTGGCCCTGTAAAGAGCCTGAGGCTCCGGATACTGTCTGAATCTGAAGTCCATCTGGTTTATGGATGCTTCGAGGTCTTTCTTCGCGAAACCTTCGCCGGCAAGCTTTGCGACAGTTTCTTCGACTATGGCGAGCAGCCTGTCTGCAGCCTCGGCCAGATAAGCCCTGTCTGCTTTTTCGCCGTTCTCCTTGCTTATACCGCGGAAGATCATCATGAGGTACGGCTGATAGATGCCGTCCGAAACATAGATCTCCATGTCTTCGGCGATGCCCGATGAGAGCACGGCACGCTTCAGAGGGGACTCGTTCGAGTCCGCGATCTGCTCGAGTATGATGCTGAGCGCAAACATCTCGTCGCGGTCCGCCCATGAGCCGATTATCTTTCCGAAGCAGATGAGAGGCTTGTCGTCCTCGCTTCCTGCCGGGACTTCGATAGTGCTTTCGCTTACGACAGGGACCTGGTCCTCGAATACAGGGATGTTCTCAAGGCGGTCAAAGCCTTCGAGATAGCCTTCGATCATCGAAAGCGTCTTATCCAGAGGGATATCGCCGTCGAGGTAGAAGTATGAATTCGACGGATGATAGAACCTCTTGTATCTCTCTATGAACGATTTGTAGGTGAGATCCGGGATCGCGTCAGGATCACCGCCCGAGTTGTAGCCGTAGCATGTATCCGGGAAGAGCAGTTTGCCCATGGTGCGCTCGGCTACCTCGTCAACATTTGACATGGCCCCCTTCATCTCGTTGAATACGACACCCTTGTATGCGGGCTCATCGCCGGCCGTGTCTATGTGGCGGCCCTCCTGATAGAAAATATTCGGGTTTGTCACGATGTTTGGCCTGAATACCGCATCCAGATAGACTTCCATGAGGTTGAGATAGTCCTGCTCCTCGCGGCTCGATACAGGGTAAAGAGTCTTGTCGGAGTAGGTCATCGCGTTCAGGAAGGTGTTCATCGAGGTCTTGAGGAGCTCGACGAAAGGCTCCTTGACCGGGAACTTTTCAGATCCGCAGAGGACCGAGTGCTCGAGGATGTGGAACACGCCGGTGTTGTCTTCCGGAAGGGTCCTGAAACCGACGGAGAAGAGCTTGTTCTCATCGCCGTTGTCGGCCCATACAAGTCTTGCGCCAGTGACGTCATGTTCCATCTCGACGAGTCTGCCGCCGATCTCTCTTATTTCTCTTATGTTCGTTACGGTAAAACCGTGCATCTTGTCATTGATCTTCATAGAAATACACTCCGCTTAAAAAGGTTGAATTCCAAGGGAAATGATACAATAATCCCGTAAATAATGAAAGACCGATATGTTGGCTGAACATAATCAGATGTGTATAATAAATCTGTATATGCTTCGTACGGAAAAAGGGGAAAACTATGAAGAAACGGGTTCTGACCATCACTGCTGCGGCCTTGTTCGCTCTGATGATGCTGCTGGCAGGCTGCGGAGAAAAAAGCGCTGAAAATACAGGCAGCGATACTTTCGCACCGGATCTGGCAGGGACTGAGTGGACCGTGTATATGCTAAGGGCAGACGGCAGCTATATCGCATCAACGGAATATGTTTTTTCAGAGGACAGAGTGAAATTCCTTGGGCTGGAAAATGAATATGATCTTTACACAGGCGATGAAGCATATAAAGAGGCCATGATAACCGAGGAAGATGCAAAGGCAATGTACACTGAGGAACCTTTCGGCGGTGATGAAAAGGGCGGCTTTATTACGATCATAATGCCGTATGAAAACGGAGGTAAAGACGGGCTCTACGGCTGGATGAACAAGTCCATGGACAAGATGGAACTCACTGATCCTTATGACGGAGCCAGACTGTTCTTCTTCAATAAGGATTCAGAAGCTGCCGCAGACTATGAAAAAGAGGTGGAACCTCATTTTGAGTCGTTCATGAAATACTACTATGAGGATAAAGGATATGAAGTCTCATATGCTGACAGGGTACTCGTTTTGACCGACCCTCTGGATGACAGTGAAGATGTGACAGAGGAGGCTGTGAAAAGCGATCAGGTCATAGATACGATAGAAAACGGCTTTGATCAGTTTGAAACAGAAGGCGTCAGACTGGCGGGCGAGCTTGAAAAAATGCTGTATCTGGAGGGGATCAGCGTGAAGCTGGACTGCACATTCAAGGGCGAGACCATAGGCAGCGCGGTATACGATAAATCAGGAGAATTAAAGGATAAGAGATTCCTGTACGGGAGGTAAGAGATGACAGACAACGGTTTGATATTTTTTGCCCGCAAAGGTGACGGGACAACACTGGGCAATAAGATATGCATGCGCCCCGACAAGGCAAACAGACACGGCTTCATCTGCGGTGCTACGGGTACGGGAAAGTCCGTGACACTCAAGGTGCTCGCTGAGAGCTTCTCTGAGATCGGAGTGCCGGTATTCATGTCGGACGTAAAGGGCGACATGGCAGGTATCGCCGTTCCGGGAGATGATAATGAAAAGATGCAGGCAAGGCTCGACCGCTTTGAGATAAGGGGTGAGTTCGAATACAGGGGCTTCCCAGTGTCGGTATTTGACATCTACGCTCAGAAGGGCACGCCGCTACGCACGACGGTATCCGAGATGGGACCGGTCCTCTTCAGCCAGGTGCTCGATCTCAATGATACCCAGACCGAGCTCATGCAGGTGATCTTCAAGATCGCGGACGATCTGGGACTTATCCTTATCGATACAAAAGACATGAAGGCGACTCTGCAGTACTGCGCCGATCACTCCGATGAGTTCAAGATGGACTACGGCCTGATCCCTCAGCAGAGCGCGTCGGCCATCATCAGGGCGATAGTAGCTCTGGAATCCGAGGGAGCGGACCGCTTCTTCGGGGAACCGGCGATAGACATAAGGGACTTCTTCCTGACAGCACCGGACGGAAGGGGAATAATCAACATACTCGATGCCGAGACTCTGATAAACAAGCCGAGGCTGTATTCGGCATTCATGCTCTACCTGCTGTCAGAACTTTTCGAAGTGCTGCCTGAGGTAGGCGATCCTGAGAAGCCTAAGATGGTCTTCTTCTTCGACGAAGCCCATCTCCTGTTCAAGAACGCTTCGAAGAGCCTGCTTGAGAAGATAGAGCAGGTCGTGAAGCTGATAAGATCCAAGGGCGTGTCCATCTTCTTCGTGACACAGAGCCCGGGAGACATTCCGGGATCGGTAATGTCGCAGCTAGGCAACAAGATAGAGCACGGACTGCACGCGTATACGCCCGCAGAACAGAAGGCACTCAACGCAGCGGCAGAAGCTTTCAGGGAGAACCCTGAATTCGATACAAAAGAGCTGATGCAGAACCTCGGTACGGGCGAGGCTGTAGTGTCGATGCTCGATGAGAAGGGCGCTCCTTCGGTAGCGGAATACGCATTCGTGCTTCCGCCTGAGAGCCGCATGGGCGCGCTCAGCGATGAAGAAAGAAAAACAGCGGTAGACAATTCGCCGCTCAACAGCAAATATCTTGAAATGGTAGACAATGTGTCTGCGTACGAGGTCATAACCGGCAGGGTACCGGGAACAGGGGCCGCGGCGTCAGGCACGGTGACCGGGCCTGACGGTCAGGTATACGGCAATACTTCGGGTATACCTGACGCTGCGCCGCAGGCGCAGGCCGCGGCCGACGGCGGCATCACTGTCGACATCGATACCGGCGTCGAAGCTGCTCCTGCAGAACCTGCAGCGCCTAAGCGTAAGGTCCAGACAAAAGCAGAACAGGAAGAAGGCGGCTCTGTGCTGGGAGACCTGGCAGACAATTATCTCGGAAAATCCGGGACAAGACAGGTCATAAGATCTACCGGCAGCACGATCGGAAGAGAGATAGGAAAAACCATCGGCGAAGCCGTACTGGGCAAGAAGGGAAGGACTATAGGAGGAAACATAGGCTCGGCGATAGGCCGTAACCTTCTGGGCACGCTGACAGGCAAAAGAAAATAATTAAATATGGTATGCCGACCTGCATGCAGGCCATTCACATAGAAGAAAGGGGACAATTTTATGTCGGAAAAAGAAGTCGTTAAAACCAAAGGGCTTTAGGAGATGACCTCCGAGAATATAGTTCTGAAGAAGGATCCGGACGGCAAAAAAGTAGAGCCTCTCTGGGACTGATAAATAACGGATAGAAACTGCGCCGTCCATACAATGGGCGGCACATGTCGTTTTTGAGGCGGAGGTGAGAACAATGACACTGACTAAGGAAGACATCATCGCGATACTTGAAGAGAAAAAGATTAAATATGAGATAGCAGAGCACAAGCCTGTCTATACAATTGATGAGATGCTTGAATGCGGACTGCCGCATCCGGAGCAGATCGCCAAGAACCTCTTTGTGCGCGATGACAAGAAGCGCAAATACTATCTTATCACCTGTCTTGAGGACAAAAAGATCAATCTGAAGGACTTCCGCAAGGAACACGATACGCGTCCGCTCACATTCGCTTCGGAGGACGACCTCATGGCAAAGATGGGCCTCATCAGAGGCGCCGTCACACCGCTCGGCATTCTCGCTAACGAGGACAAGGATGTCGTGGTATTTATCGATAAGGACTTTGAGCACAAGCTGATGGGCATACATCCGTGTGACAATACCGCGACTGTATACATAAACACGCGCGACGTGGCAAAGCTCATAAAGGACCACGGAAACGAACTCCACTTTGTAAAGCTGTGATAAGACTCAACGATAACGCTATCAAATATATGGAGATGCTCGGCTACAGGGACATAGTCCTCCTGGCCGACACTGACAAGACCTGATGCACTCCCTCCAAGGCGGAGGTGTCGGTAAGTTTTACCGGCGGAGACGGATCGGAGTTTTCTGATGGCTATATCCGTGAGGAATCGCAGATAGGAGCTGTCTATATCCCGCTTCACGGTGTGCTGATAGAAGAGGGCGCTGCAATAAGATATGAAAAGTATCCCTGGATAGAAAAGTTTGAGCTTGACGGTATCAAACCTGCGCCGGTCTGCTGCATATGGCCGCCTGCGGGCAATGCCGCGGAAGAAAACTGATCATTTCAGCGTAATATTACGGGCGGATTGTATACATTTATACAAATTCGCCCGTAAATATTTACAAGTCTTAAAAACCTCTGATAAAATCGACATCAGACAAACAAATTGACAAGTTGTATTAGGAAAATATGGAAAGGGGAAAGAAATGTTCGGAGAAATTATAGGTAGCATCAGCGGATTTATGTACGGGAAACTTCTCGTCATCATGCTGATCGCGGTTGGTCTGTATTTTACATTCAGGACCAAATTCGTTCAGTTCAGATTCTTCGGCGAGTCGATCAGAGTCGTAACTGAAAAGCCTATGGACGGCGGAGTATCGTCCTTCCAGGCACTCATGGTATCCACCGCTTCCCGTGTAGGTACCGGAAACATCGTAGGCGTATCGACAGCTATCTGCCTAGGCGGATACGGAGCTGTCTTCTGGATGTGGATCATCGCCATCCTCGGCGGAGCTTCCGCATTCATAGAGTCGACACTGGCTCAGATCTACAAGAGACGTGACCACGAGGGCCACTGCTACGGCGGTCCTGCTTACTACATCGAGGCAGCTATCAAGAGCCCTGTGCTCGGCGCTATCTTTGCTATAAGCATGCTGCTCACATATGCAGGCGGCTTCAACATGCTGGCATCATACAACCTGCAGTCGACATTCAGCGTATACAGCTTCTACAATGAAAAGACCACACCGATCGTTATCGGAGCTATCCTTGCTGTTATCGTAGGATACTGCCTCCTCGGCGGCGGCAAGAGGATCCTCAACGTTACAAGCAAACTGGTTCCGCTGATGGGACTTCTGTATGTAGCTGTTTCGCTCATCATCGTATTCACACATCTCAATCTGTTCCCTGGCATGATCGGACAGATCTTCAGCGATGCGTTTGACTTCTCGTCCATCTTCGGCGGATTCACAGGATCCTGCATGATGTACGGAATCAAGAGAGGTCTGTTCTCGAACGAGGCCGGCGTTGGTTCAGCTCCGAACGCTGCTGCTTCCGCTGAGGTACACCACCCGGTCAAGCAGGGTCTGGTACAGATGCTTTCGGTATTCATCGACACACTGCTCCTCTGCACATGCACAGCATTCATGTGCCTCTGCTCCGGAGTTGCTCCGGCTGAGGACCTCGCAGGCGCACCGTATGTACAGGCAGCTATGCAGAACGCTCTCGGCGCTATCGGACCTGTATTCGTAACAGTCGCAATGGTACTCTTCGCGTTCACAACACTGCTCGGAAACTTCTACTATGTAGACAACCTGCTGATCTACCTCAACGGCAAAAAGGAGCCAAGCGCTACATTCATGATCTGCTTCCGTATCCTCGCTTCAGTGATCATCTTCGTAGGTGCTCTGCTGAGCATGGGCGTTGTATGGGATCTCGCAGACGTTCTGATGGGCATCATGGCCATCATCAACCTGCCGGTCATCTGCATCGCAGGCGGTACAGCACTCAAGGCACTTGATGACTACACAAAGCAGAAGAAGGAAGGCAAGTCGCCTGTATTCAAGGCTTCCTCTGTAGGCCTCGAGGGAAAGGTAGACTACTGGCAGGACTAATCAGCAATGTATCCTTTACTTACTGTAAACACAACTCATCTGAGGCAGAACGTACATGTGCTCACATCTCTCTGCGCTGAGCACGGCATAAAGATAACGGCCGTCACCAAAGTCTTCTGCGGTGACCCGGTGATCGCACGCGTCCTGACAGAAGAAGGCATCACCATGCTCGGAGATGCGCGTACAGAGAATCTGAAGAAGCTGCAGGGCATTGATGCAGAGAAGTGGCTGATACGTCCGCCTATGCTCTCGGAGGTATCCGATCTTGTGGCTTATGCCGACGCGTCACTCAACTCGGAGATGGAGACCGTGCGCGCCATAAACGATGAGGCTCTCCGCCAGGGCAGAACGCACAAGGTGATCCTGATGGCAGACCTCGGCGACATACGCGAGGGATACATCGACCACGATGAACTCATAGCTGCCGCCATCGAGACCGAGGGGCTGCCTGGAGTTGAGCTCTACGGCATAGGAGTCAACCTCACATGCTTCTCATTTATCCAGTACGATACGGAAAAGCTGACACAGCTCGCTCAGCTCAGAAAGCGCGTCGAAGAAGCAGTCGGTCATCCGCTCGGCATAGTCAGCGGCGGCAATTCCGCCGCGGTAGACCTGATGATGAGGGGAGGGATACCTGAGGGCGTCGATAACCTCAGACTCGGAGAATCCGTACTCTTCGGAAAGGAAAGGGCGAAGTATCAGTATCTTCCGGATACCTTCTCAGATGTTTTCACTCTCGAGTGCGAGATCGTGGAGCTGAAGGAGAAACCGTCTCTCCCGTGGGGCACAGTCGGCGTGGATTCATACGGCAAAAAGCCTGAGTTCACGGACAGGGGAGGGCACCGCATCAAGGCGATATGCGCTCTCGGAAAGCAGGACTTAGACGTGGAGACAACGGTCAGCTGCGATCCGGATATCATACTGCTCGGCGCGAGCTCAGATCATCTCATGCTCGACATCACGGACAGCAGCCGGAGCTATAAGGTAGGAGATACAGTAAAGCTGAAGCTCGGATACTTCTCCACCATGAGGGCATTTACCTCAGCCTATGTAAGCAAAAGGTATATCTGACCAAAACCGTGATCATCGTCACATCAGCAGACCGCCGTGTGCGGTCTGTTTTTATGCCTGCCTCTGCCCGATATGCTGATAAACCGCTTCTTGTTTATGGTATCATTACTATGTATGACTAAATTGATCTATATAGACGGGCTTGAAGTGCTCGTTACAAAAAAGCGGATAAAGAGAATAAACCTGCGCGTGAAGGAACCGGACGGCCGCATCAGCGTGAGCGCGCCTTTTCTGACGCCGGACAGGGAGATAATAGCGTTCGTACGGAGCCGGCGTGACTGGATCGATAACGCTGTTGCCAGAGTGCGCGCAAAAACGGCGGCACATCCCGAACCTGCGGACAGGGCGGAGAAGGAGGCCAGGCGGGCAGATCTCAAGCGGCGCATAGCCGTGCGTCTTCCTTACATCGAAGAGGTGACGGGCCTTAAGTGCAGCGGCTGGACGGTGCGCGATATGCATACGCGCTGGGGCAGCTGCAACACCAGGACGCGTCACATAAACCTCAGCCTCATGCTCGCCACACGAAGCGATGCCGAGCTCGATTACGTGATACTTCACGAGCTTGTGCACACAGTAGTCCCCAACCACGGTCCGGATTTCTACGCGCTTATGGACAGATTCATGCCGGGCTGGAAAAAGATCCGAAAAGCACTCAACTACGGATAGAAGTACCCGCGGCATAATAAGGAGAACTGCTTGGAAGTACCTCAGCTCATAACTGATCTTGCAATAATGCTGACCACCGCTGCGGTGGTAACGATAGTTTTCAGAAAACTCAGGATACCTACTATCCTGGGATATATTGTTGCGGGCTTTCTTATCGGGCCTAACTTTCCGATCTTTATGGATATCGGGAGCACCGCATCGGTAGAAACATGGAGTGAGATCGGTGTTGTCATAATACTGTTTCATATAGGTCTTGAATTTGACTTCCACAAACTATCAGAGATAGGCAGTACGGCGATAGTATCGGCTGCCGTAAAGATGGGTGGAGTCATGCTCATGGGATACGGCTTCGGCATACTCGCCGGCATGAACACCATGAACGCTGTGTTCCTTGGGGCAATGCTGTCCATAAGCTCAACTGTCGTAATACAGAAATGCTTCAGCGAGATGGGCCTTGAAGGCGAGCGTTATACGGGCCTCGTGATGGGATCTCTCGTTATGGAAGACGTCATCGCAGTATTCATGATGGTCGCACTTACCACCATTTCGGCAAGCAGGACTTCGGACGGAAGCAGCATGGCGCTCCATATGTTTCTTATGATCACATACCTGGTGCTGTGGCTGGTGCTCGGCATCTATTTCCTTCCGACATTGCTGGATAAGGTCATGGGACTCATGAGCGATGAGACTCTTACACTTCTGAGCCTTGGCTTCTGCTTCCTGATGGGGCTTCTGGCAAACTGGCTCGGATTTTCTATGGAACTTGGAGCGTTCATAGCAGGCTCGCTTTTTGCCGGAACGCGCCATGTACATAATGTGGAGCGTGTTACAGCAGGCATAAAGGATATGTTCGGAGCCATCTTCTTTCTTTCCGTGGGAATGATGGTAGACCTTGCAATAATAGCTGAGCGATGGACATCCATAGTACCTATTGCGATCCTTGCCGTGATCGCGAAACTTATCTTCGCAACCATAGGCATGATGCTCGCAGGCCAGGACCTCGGCACCGCCCTGAGGGGAGGCATCTCCCTTGCGCCGATCGGCGAGTTTTCGTTCATCATAGCAAATCTCGGCATCGCGCTCGGAGTAATGGATGAATATCTGTATCCGGTGATAGTTTCTGCTTCGATACTGACTATAATATTCACTCCTGTTCTCATCAGAAGACAGGAAAACATAGTAAGTGCCATCGAGGCTGCCATTCCTGAGAAACTCAGGCGCAAAATGCTCGACTACACTTCAGATGAGCGCAATGAAGAAGAGCACGCATCGGAATGGAAGATAGTGCTGGGTGATCATTTCAGAAAGATTGGCATTTACGGCAGCATCATGCTTGTCATAACTCTTGCGGGATGCAGGATAATCTACCCGGCTCTTGCGGGACTTACGGGAGAGGATATTGCGCAGGCAATTACGGTCATAGCAATATACCTGATACTTGCGGTGTTTACTGTGCCTTTTATGGGAAACCGCAGCGTTGCATTCACACAGCTGTGGATGGACAGGCTTGCCAACAGACCGCCGCTGGTGGTGCTGATAATAATAAAGATAGTGATCCTCGAACTCATAGCACTGATCCCGCTCGTGACTGTGCTCGAGATGCATAATCCGCTTGTGATACTGCTCATTCCGCTGAGCATATTCCTGATAGCGCGTTCTGAATTCGTGGCGTCGTATTACCTTCAGCTTGAAGCCAGATTCTTTGCGAACCTGAATCAGAAAACAATGGAGGAACGCGGAGGTGCCAGAAAGAGACAGCACTGGCTCAATGAAGACTACAGCATATTCAGCTGGGATGTGCCGGCCGGAGCGCCATATGAAGGAAAGTCGCTTGAGAAGCTCGACTGGGGAAGGCGTGATGCCGTCTATGTCGTAAAGGTCAGACATGGCGAAAAGCGCATGCCTATGCCTCCGGCGAGGACGGTGCTACATGCGGGAGATCACGTGCATGTCATCGGGGACCGACAGTCGCTTGAGACATTCTACAAGACTCTCGGCATAGACCAGGATGTTCATATGCGGACGCTCAAAGAATTTCTTTCAGAGGATTACAGCGGAGGCAACGCGCTTGCCTGCGCCGCGATACAGGTAAGAGGCACGGAGCCTTACGTTGAAAAACCTATAAGACAAAGCGGCATAAACGCGCGCAGCCACTGCATGATACTCGGGCTTGAACGAGACGGTTACGCTCACAATATGCCGGATTCAAACATGATCATCCAGAAAGGAGATATACTCTGGATAATCGGTACAGATGCCAATCTAAGCCGCATAGCCGCATACTCTGTCGGAAAGGCAGGTTCACATTCGGCAAAGCAGCGATCCGCTGCAGATCCGCAGGAGGGCAGTAAGTGATGAACTGGGACATGATAAGCACATATTTACTGCCGCCTCTCATAGGGGCGGTGATCGGATACTTTACCAACCTCATAGCGGTAAAGATGCTTTTCTATCCGCGAAAACCGGTCTATGTTTTCGGGCATCAGCTTCCCTTCACTCCGGGTGCGATCCCCAAGGGCAAAGCGAGACTGGCTAAGTCAGCCGGTAAGATAGTCCAGGACGAACTCTTCACCATGGAGGATATATCCGGAAGACTTCTGACTGAAGAGGTCGAAAAGCCTCTGATAGAGAAGGTCATGTCAATACTTGATGAGAACATAAAGGACACCGGGTCCGTCATGATCGGCGGAGAGGAGAAGTATGACAGGCTTGAGAAGAGCTTTACAGAGCTTCTGTCGTTCAAGATAACAGATGCGATCAAACGCATGGACATACCGGGCACCATAAAAAGCGAAGGGAAGGCGATGCTGCATGAGCACGCCGCAAGTTCATCGCTGCTCGCGCTGGTGATGTCTGATAAGCTGATCGACCGTATAATGACCGCGGTCAGCGAAAAGATGGAGGAATTCATCGATACGCGCGGGCCGGAGATGGTGAGTGAGATAACCACATCCAGGATACATGATCTTGGCGAAAGGACGCCTCTTCATGTTCTTGAACAGGCGGGATATGATGCGGATTTTGTGCGTGAGAAGATCACCTCGGCGTACAGGGAATCCGTAGTCAATGCCGTAAACTCGGCGCTCAGGCGCATAGACGTGGCGAAGGTGGTTGAAGACAAGATAAACTCCATGGCTGTCGAAGAGCTCGAAAAGGGCGTGCTGACCGTGATGAAGACCGAGCTCAACATGATAGTAAATCTCGGAGCCCTCATAGGCCTTGTGATAGGCAGTCTCAACATATTCATTTAGGAGAAAATGATATGACCAATGACTCACAGCTGATAGAAAAATACAGGGCGCTGAAGGAAGCCGGCGTGCTCGACGATGTAATAGCTAAGGCAACAGATGACTATGTCGTCTTTGAGCACGTGCGTAAGGTGTATCACGTGGGAGAGGTGGACATCGAAGCTCTCGCAGATGCCACATTCAGCGTTGCGAAAGGTGAGCTTGCCATAGTCGTGGGAGAATCCGGTGCGGGAAAGACCACGCTCCTTAACATACTCGGAGGCATGGATACGCTTACGAGCGGAAAGGTGCTTCTCGACGGCAGGGAGATAAGCAGCCTCAGCATGAAAGAGCTTACAAATTACCGTAGGTATGACATAGGCTTTGTTTTTCAGTTCTACAATCTTGTGCAGAATCTGACCGCACTTGAGAATGTTTCACTTGCTACACAGATTTGCAGGGAGCCGCTCGACCCGGCGGAGACTCTGAAAGCGGTCGGGCTCGGCGACAGGATGTATAATTTCCCGGGGCAGCTGTCAGGCGGCGAACAGCAGAGAGTGGCGATAGCAAGGGCTCTTGCAAAGAACCCTAAGCTGCTCCTTTGCGATGAGCCTACGGGAGCTCTTGACTACAATACAGGCAAGGCTATACTCCAGCTTCTTCAGGATCAGGCGCATAAGTCGGGAGCTACGGTAATAATAATCACTCACAACAAAGCGATAACTCCGATGGCAGACCGTGTCATCAGCGTAAGAAGCGGCAGGGTGCAGGACGTTAAGATCAATCCTGATCCGCTGCCGATATCTGAAATAGAGTGGTAGCATGCTCAGAAAATCGACGTTCAGGGAAATAAGGACCTCACTTGCAAGATATCTCGCGATCCTTTCGATCGTGGCGCTTGGAGTGGGGTTTTTCAGCGGGCTCAAGGACTGCAAGGCGTCGATGGAAAGCACTGCCAGAAGATATCTTGACAGGACAAACTTCTATGACTACCAGATCCTTTCCTCGTACGGAGCAGATGATGACAGCGTCGCACTTGCGTCTTCATGGGACGGAGTGAGCGCGGCAGAAGGCTCTGTGCAGGTGGATGTGATGGCAAAGTCCGGCGACGGCGACTCGCGTGCTTTAAAGGCCATCTCTCTTCCGGCTGAGATAAACAAACTGAATCTCGTTGAGGGCAGACTGCCTCAGAACGTGAATGAGTGTGTCGTCGACTCCTACAGCATCACGGATGAGGGCTTTAAGGTAGGAGACCACATTGAGCTCAGCGATGAGAACGATAAAGACAAGCTGGATCAGTTCAATGTAAGTGATTTTGAGATCGTCGGCACTGTCAACACACCTATATACCTCGATTACCAGAGAGGCTCCACCGATATAGGAAACGGAAGCCTCGATACCTTCTTTTTCATAGACAGGGATGCTTTTGATGTCGATTACTATACGAACCTCTATGTAAAGCTCTCGGGTGATGAAGCCTCCATAACACCGGAGCATGAGGATAAGCTCAAGGCAAACGAGGACAATATGAAAGCTCTGTCCGAGGCTGTCACGGAGGGCCGGCGTGAGACGGCCAGGCAGGAAGCCCAGGACGAACTTGACGAGAAGAAGCAGGAATACGAAGACAATCTCGCGAAGTATGAGGACGAGAAGAAAAAGGCCGAGAAAAAACTGGACAAGGCCGAAGACCAGATAGAAAAGGGCGAGAAAACCATAAAAAATACGCGCAGCGAGCTGAATGCCGCGATACAGCAGGCGAACAGCGCTATCGCTACTCTTCCGGCGACGATAAGCGATCTCAATTCTAAGAAGGCTCAGGCTGAAGCCGGACTGACAGAAGCAAAAGCCGGAAAGGCTCAGCTTGAAGCACAGATAGAACAGATGAAGGCCATGGGGGCAGATGAAGCGACGATTGCTGCTGCTGAGGGCGAACTGGATAATCTGAACGGAACGATAAGCGGTCTTGAGACGAATCTGGCAGAAATAGACAAGGGCATCGCGCAGGCAGAAGCGGGACTGGCTCAGGCAAAGACAGGTCTTGCTCAGGCACAGGCCGGTCTTGCGGAACTGGACAGGCAGGAGAAAAAACTCGAAAGCAGCAAGAAACAGCTGAAGAAGGAAGAGAAGAAAGCCGACAGCGAATTCGACAAAGCAAAGAAAGAACTCGATGACGCTAAGGACAAGCTCGACGAGGCGCAGGAAAAGATAGACGATCTGGATAAAGGCAACTCGTATGCTCTCTCCAGGACCGAGAACGCCGGATACTCGTCATTCGACAGCAATTCGAGCATAGTAAGCAACATCGCCAAGATATTCCCTGTGTTCTTCTTCCTGATCGCGGCTCTTGTATGCATGACTACCATGACGCGAATGGTGGATGAGCAGCGCACTCAGATAGGCATACTGAAGGCCCTCGGATACAGCAACGCCCAGGTGGTAGGCAAGTATATGTTCTACTCGGGCAGCGCGGCTCTGATCGGAGCTCTCCTGGGATTCTTTGTGGGCTGCAAGGTCTTCCCGATGGCTATCTGGAACGCATATACGATGATGTACGACTTCAGCAAAGAAGTAGACTACATAATCGACTGGAAACTCGGGGCTATGTCGATAGGAGCGTCGCTGCTCTGCTCGATGGGAGCGACATGGGTATCCATAGCGTCAGACTTCAGGGTGGCGCCATCTGATCTTATAAGACCAAAGACTCCTCCTGCAGGCAAGCGTATTCTGCTTGAGCGTATAAGGCCGCTGTGGAACAGGATATCCTTCCTCTACAAGGTCTCGATCAGGAACATATTCAGGGACAAGAAGAGATTCCTCATGATGGTCATCGGAGTCAGCGGATGCACCGCGCTCCTGATCGCCGGCATAGGCATACGCGCCACCATATCCAAGGTCGCGGACTATCAGTTTGATGAGATCTCGACCTACGACATAACCACTATCTTCAGCAAGAACATGACGGCCGACAGGCAGGCGGACTTTCTGGACGATCTCAGCGAAGCCGGTGAGCTGCCGGATGATGCCGTGAGATTTCTTCACCGCGGAGAGGTGACCATAGACATGGGCGGCGGTAAGACCGTGGATGTAAGCTGCGTTGCGACGGAGGCCGAAGGATTCGGAGAATTTGTTGATCTGCACTCGGGAGATCAGCACATAGACTATCCGGGTCCGGGCGAGGCCGTAATAGTCAAAAAGACAAATCATGACTACGGTATAGGCGTAGGCGATAAGATAACACTTCGCGAGGACTACCGCGAGATGACCGTCACCATAACAGGCGTCGCCGACAACTACGTCTATGACAGCATATATATATCGCCTGAGACGTACCGCGAGGGCTTCGGCAAGGAGCCGGACCTCAAGGCTGCGTACATAAATCTCGAAGATGGCAGCTCTGAGGAAGAGATAAGAAGCTTTGCCGCGAAAGCTGCGGGATACGAGAACACGGCCGCTGTACAGACCAACATCGATGTACGCGATAACGTGGCAAAGATGATGAAGAGCCTTGACGCGATCGTCTACGTGGTAATTCTTTCGGCGGCGCTGCTGGCCTTCATAGTGCTTTACAACCTTACGAATATAAACATTACTGAACGCATACGCGAGATCGCTACGATCAAGGTGCTGGGCTTCAATCAGCTGGAAGTGTCGCAGTATGTCTTCCGTGAAAACCTCTTCCTTACGGCTGTGGCGGCGCTGGTCGGCATACCTATGGGAAAGTGGCTGCTCAAATTCGTGATCGACAATATAGTACTCAGCATGATCTACTTTGAGCCGAGGCACGGCCCGTACGACATTCCGATAGCCGTCGCGCTCACCTTTGTCTTCGCGATGTTTGTGAATCTCGCGATGCAGAGGAGGCTCAGGAACGTTTCCATGACGGAGTCGCTCAAATCCGTTGAATGATGGCCGTACTGCGGCTGAAAAAATAGACGAATCTGAGTTAACTATGTATAATAAATGCTGAAAAAACCAATGGAGGATACATTTTATGAAGACTTTTGTGATCGAAATGGAAGACGGCGGCGTAATGAAGGGCGAGCTTTACGAGGACATCGCACCTGAAACAGTCGCAAACTTTGAAAAACTTGCAAATGAGAAGTTCTATGACGGACTCATCTTCCACAGAGTAATTCCGGGATTCATGATCCAGGGCGGATGCCCTAACGGAAACGGAATGGGAGGCCCGGGATATACTATAAAGGGCGAGTTCAGCGCCAACGGATTCAAAAATGATCTTAAGCACGAGAGAGGAGTACTCTCCATGGCAAGAGCAATGGATCCGAATTCGGCAGGATCACAGTTCTTTATCATGACAACAACATCACCTCACCTTGATGGACAGTACGCTGCTTTCGGCAGGGTAACTGAGGGCATGGAAGTTGCAGACAGGATCGTAAATTCAAGACGCAACATGATGGATAAGCCGCTTGTTGACCAGAAGATGAAGAGCATCCGCGTAGAAGGGTAATGGAAAAGAACAGCAGCTGGAAAAAAACTCAAAAGAAAATACATAATATGGTCTCGACCGGCGTGGTCGACAGCAAGCTGAATCAGTTCTATGACATTTTCAGCACACTGGCGCTGATCGCAAATCTTGTCTGTGCCTTTGCAATTACGTTTGACTCTGTTGAGGCGCGATTCGGCACATTGCTGCAAGTGGTAGACGAGATCACCGTATTCTTCTTTGCTGTCGATTACGTTCTGAGGCTGATCACGGCCGAAGAGCAGTATAAGGGCGAACCCGCAGGAAAGGCGGCCGTTAAATACGCGACTTCAGGTTATGGGATCATAGATCTGCTGTCGTTCCTGCCGCATTATCTGCCGATGTTCTTCCCGGCAGGGGCTGCTGTGTTCCGTATGTTCAGGGTGGTCAGGATATTCAGGCTCTTCAGGATAAATGCCTATTCCGACTCGCTTAGTCTGATCGGAAACGTAATCTCAAAAAAGAAGACCCAGCTGCTTGCATCGGTGTTCGTTATCGTCCTGCTTATACTGGCATCAAGCCTCTGTATGTACAGCGTTGAGCACGATGCTCAGCCGGATGTGTTCCGGAACGCGTTCTCGGCAATATGGTGGGCAACTTCAACATTGCTGACGGTCGGGTACGGCGACATCTACCCTATAACCGCGATGGGGCAGCTGCTGGGTATAGTGATCACCTTCCTCGGAGTCCTGCTTGTAGCCATCCCTACAGGTATCTTATCGGCCGGATTCGTTGAAGAATACCAGATGGTGACAAGGCTTGCGGATATTGAGCAGGAGCGTGACATACACTTCATAAAAGCATCGATAGATCCGGGCGACGCGTGGATAGGCAAGACCATAAGCGAGATCGCGATGCCGAGCGGTTCCATAATAGCGCTTGTGCTGCGCGACGGAGACACCATTGTTCCGAGGGGAGACATTAAGATCCTTCTTGGGGACAAACTCATAATCTGCGCGGAGTCTGCGACAGAAAGCATGCTCGAGGATGTGAAGGAGATAATCCTCAGAAAGAATCATCCTTGGAACGGACAGAAGATAAAGGATCTCGATATTTCAAGGCAGACATTCATAGTTCTGGTGGACAGAGACGGAAAGACCATAAAACCGGACGTAAATCTCGTCCTTCAGGAAGATGACAAGGTGCTTATCTATACAAAAGAAAACATAAGAAAATACATGAACGGGCCGCTTGTATAGGCGGCTCTTTCCTTGAAAGCGGTACGGAAGTATAACATGAAGAAAACCACACTTTGCTATATAGAGAATAAAGGCTCGTATCTGATGCTTTACAGAAACCGTAAGCCCGAAGACCCGAACGAGGGGAAGTGGCTCGGCATAGGCGGCAAGATAGAGGCCGGAGAGACGCCTGATGAATGCAATTTCCGTGAGGTGTTTGAAGAAACCGGACTGAGACTGCGTTCAGCGGTATTTCACGGAGTAATAGAATTCAGGGCTGATTCATATGAAGATGAAGATATGTATCTCTATTCATCTTCGGACTTTGAGCCTGCCGATGAAGAGGCTGCAAGGGTCTTTGCTGAGGCCGGCTCCTATGAGCCGCCTGTTTGCACTGAGGGCGAGCTCGCCTGGGTGCCGCGCGAAAAACTCATGGGACTTCCGATGTGGCAGGGAGACAGGGAATTCCTGAAGGAACTCCTCGGCGGAGCAAAGGAGATATCGATGACTCTGAGCTATACCGGCGAGGACTGCACCGTAGTCAGGAGAGAAGTCAGATAGGAAAGATGTGTAAATGAAGAAAACTCCGCGGCAGCTGCCGCGGAGTTTTGATTATTCTTCGGTTTTCTTTAGCCTTCGGAGTCTTCGTCCTTTACAAGACCGTGCTCTTCGATATTGCTTTCATGACCGGCCTCATCAGTGCTGTAGCGGACGATGCCGTTTTCGTCTGCTATGAAGAAGAGGTAGTCGTGCTTCTCGTAATTGAGAGTCGCCTCGATAGCGCCGCTTGTCATCTGGCAGATTGGCCCCGGCGGCAGTCCGGCAAACTTACGCGTGTTGTACGGATTCGTGCTCTCAAGCTGGCTCACCTTGAGGTCGACCCTGTCTTCCTGGAAGATGTAGCAGACTGTTACGTCAGAACCGAGCGACATGCCCTGGTCGAGTCTGTTCATGAATACGCCCGCAACACCTGCCTGGTCCTCAGCCATCGCTTCTTTGTTGACGATGGAAGCAAGCGTGAGTATCTCGTGGACTGAGTATCCGGAAGCTTCGATGTCGCTCCTGTACTCGGACAGTACGCTGTCCATCCTGTCGAGGCACATCTCTGTGAAGCCGTCGATATCTTCGGCATCCGAAGTGACAAAGTATGTATCAGCATACAGATATCCTTCGAGAGGATACATGACATCCTTATCCAGGATCTCGTCTGTGAGGAACCAGTATCTGTCGATGAGCTCATTCAGATATTCCTTATCGGACCATCTGGCCAGGATCTCATCAGCTGTGTACGGAAGCTGCTCTGCCATGGCCTCTGCGACCTGCTGGAGTCTGGCTCCGTCCTTCACCTCGACGCTTTCCTTGGATATGTATTCGAAGTCACCGGTGTTGATGATCTTCATGATCTCCTGGAATGACATCGATGGGCTGAGAACGTAAGTGTTTGCCTGAAGATTATTGTAGTGTCCGATCCTGCTGTTGACCTTGGCGCAGAATTTGTTTCTGACCAGTCCTGCATCATCGAGGATATCGACTATCGCCGATGCGCCGCTGCCGCTTGGGATCTCAACTACGACTTCTTCTTCGCTGGTCGGATCCACAGGCCTGAGCCCTATGGTATAATATCC
Source organism: uncultured Eubacteriales bacterium (assembly GCA_902778585.1). GTDB lineage: Bacteria > Bacillota > Clostridia > Peptostreptococcales > Anaerovoracaceae > Crickella. The sequence goes on from CACYYD010000012.1 coordinate 22,258, forward strand.
GCCGAATCCGACAAGTACTGCGAGTATGAGTATCAGGATGAGAAGGCATCCCGACTTTCTTTTTTTCTTCCTTCTTTTCTTCGTGACCTGGGCGGCACGTCTGTCTGCCTCGGCCTGCCTTGTATGCTTTTCCTGCATAGCTTCTGCACGTTCTACGCGACTCATTTAGTCGTTCCCCTTTCGTCTGCTGATGTGATATAATCACCCACGAAATGTATTTTTATGTATTATTCAACACAGATTATAAAGGATAGGAGTCAAAATGACAAAGAATTCCGTAAAAGCTTTTCTTGAACGCAAAAACATCGAGATCAGCGCAAAGCGTTACGGCATAGACGCCTTGTCTGCGATGGCGCAGGGCCTTTTCTGCTCTCTGCTCATCGGAACAATAATTAATACTCTCGGAACGCAGTTCCACATCGGCTTCCTGACAGATCCGGTATGCACTATCGGAGGAGCAGACTACACGGTGGGAGGACTGGCAGTTGCAATGACAGGCCCTGCTATGGCTATAGCTATCGGTTATGCCCTCAAGTGCCCGCCGCTGGTTCTATTCTCTCTGGCGACCGTCGGTTTTGCGGCCAACGGTCTCGGCGGAGCAGGCGGACCTCTGGCTGTACTTATCGTAGCGATCATAGCTGCCGAATTCGGTAAGGCAGTCTGCGGCGAGACGAGAGTGGACATCCTCGTCGTTCCTCTGGTGACCATAGGCCTCGGCGTCGCGCTGTCGGCATGGTGGGCTCCGGGCCTCGGTGCCGCTGCCATGAAGATAGGAAATCTCATCATGTGGGCGACCGAGCTCAGGCCGTTCCTGATGGGAATCATCGTTTCGGTAGTCGTAGGAGTCGCTCTTACACTCCCTATATCATCGGCTGCGATCTGCGCGGCTTTCGGACTTGTGGGACTCGCCGGCGGAGCTGCTGTCGCGGGCTGCTGCGCGCAGATGATCGGATTCGCTGTCATGTCCTTCCCTGAAAATAAATGGGGCGGACTCATCTCACAGGGTATCGGCACATCGATGCTCCAGATGGGCAACATCGTAAAGAACCCGAGGATCTGGATCGCGCCTACGCTCACATCCGCAATAACAGGCCCGATCGCTACATGCGTATTCAAGCTCCAGATGAACGGTGCTCCTGTATCGAGCGGCATGGGAACCTGCGGCTTCGTAGGACAGATCGGTGTCTACTCAGGCTGGGTAGCAGATGTTGCGTCCGGCGCAAAGGATGCGATCACGGCAATGGACTGGCTGGGACTCATCCTCATCTGCTTCGTTCTTCCGGCTATTCTGGCACCGCTGATCAACATGGGCTGCCGCAAACTCGGCTGGGTCAAGGATGGAGACCTGACACTGTAGGACATTTATTAAATACAATGACTTTCAAAGAGCACGCTCCGGCGCGCTCTTTTTTCTGATGAAAACGATCCCGTCCTGATATATACTTTCAGCATGAAAAACGCATCTTATGACATAGCGATAATAGGAGGCGGAGCGTCCGGACTGATGCTCGCGGCAAATCTTGATCTCATGGGGGCTCCGGGGATAGTGCTTGAAGGAAGCCGGGTCCTCGGGAGCAAGCTTCTGATGAGCGGCGGAGGCCGCTGCAATATAACTCACGGCGGCTCCATAAAGGATTTCATCAATGCTTACGGAGAAGCCGGACCGGTCATGCGAAAGTGCCTGTACAGGCATAGCAACTCAGGCCTTATGAAGTGGTTTGAGGACCGCGGCCTTGAGCTGACGGACGAGGGAGGCCGCGTTTTTCCGGCGTCCGGGAGAGCAAGGGATGTTCTCGATACACTTTTAGATGAAGCTGCTTCAAATCTCTGGCAGATCGAGAGCGGTGCAAAAGTGACCGGACTGCGTAAGGCGGACGGACTGTGGGAGATCACGCTTGATGGCGGATATACCATAAGCGCCCGGAATGTCGTTGTTGCTGCGGGCGGTATCACATACCCGGAGACAGGCTCGGACGGATCGATGCTTGGGATCCTGAAAGACCTCGGCATAGAGATCACTGACCCCAGACCGGCACTGGCACCGGTTTACGTAGATGACTATCCGTATGCGGATCTTGCCGGTATATCGCTGAAAGATGTGAGCGTAACAGCTTTCAGCAGCGATGCCGCGCACACCTGCAAGGGCAAAGCGGCCCGCATGACAGGTGACATACTGTTTATGCATAACGGCTTTTCGGGTCCTGCGGTACTCAATATATCAAGGTACGCGGAGCCGGGAGAGCGGATACGCTTCAGCTACAACAGGGAGCTGAAGGATCTTCCGAAGCGCATGCAGAAAGTCCTTCAGGACAGGGCCCGGGGAACTTCCGGAGATATAAAGACGAGTGTGCTCGCGATGCTTCTGGATCACGACGACTTCGTTGTAAGATCAGTGGACAGCCGCGGAATGGTCACAGCTGGAGGCGTACTCCTTGATGAGGTCGATATGAGCACGATGCGCGTAAAGCGTTTTGACGGACTGTATGTGATAGGCGAGGCGCTCGACGCAGACGGCATCACGGGAGGCTACAACCTGCAGATGTGCTGGTCGACTGCATGCACTTGCGCAGAGGATCTTAAAAAGGGTATACAATAAAGGACAAAGGGGACGGTGCCTGCGCTTCAGGACGCAAGATCAGCGCAGACAAAACAGGAGGTAAAATGGTTTCGTTCGAATGCGATTATATAGCGGGAGCACATCCTGAGATACTCAGGAAACTTACCGAAACAAATATGGAGAGCCTGCCGGGCTACGGCATGGACCACTATACGGAGAGCGCGAAAGAGAAGATAAAGGCAGCCTGCGGAATGCCGGATGCCGAAGTGGAGTTCCTGGTGGGAGGAACACAGACAAACTCTGTCGTCATCTCTACGATGCTGCGCGACTGGGAAGGTGTCATCGCTGCGGACAGCGGTCACGTGAGCGTGCATGAGTCGGGCGCGGTGGAATACACAGGCCACAAGGTCCTGCAGCTGCCGGGAAAGGACGGCAAGCTTGAGGCATCCGCGGTCAGGGCTTTCCTTGAGAATTTCAATAATGATGTGACACACGACCACATGGTCTTCCCTGGCATGGTGTACATCTCGTATCCGACCGAACCGGGAACGCTTTACAGCAAAGCCGAACTTGAGGCCCTGTCTGAAGTATGCCGTGAGTACGGCCTGCCGCTGTATCTCGACGGAGCCAGACTGGGCTATGGTCTCATGAGTGATGCATGCGATCTTACCCTGAAAGATATAGCGAGGCTGACGGATGTTTTCTACATCGGCGGCACAAAGGTAGGAGCTCTCTGCGGCGAGGCTGTAGTTTTCACAAAGGGGAACAGACCGGCGCATTTCATGACATCGGTCAAGAAGAGGGGCGCTCTGCTCGCAAAGGGCAGGCTGCTTGGCATACAGTTCGATACGCTCTTTACTGACGATCTGTATTTTAAGATCAGCCGCCATGCCATAGAAATGGCCGGACGGGTAAAGGAGATCATCAGAGAGAAGGGCTGGCAGGTGTACATGGATTCGCCTACGAACCAGCAGCTCATACTCATGACGGAAGATGAGATGGCAGAGCTCGGAAAGTCCATTATCTTCGACCGCTGGGGAGTCTATGATGAGACCCGCACCATAGTGAGGATCGCGACAAGCTGGTCAACGACCGAAGAGGACATCGAAGCGCTCAGCAAAGCATAAGCATACGAAAAAGGCGCAGCCGCCGTGGCTGCGCCATCTTTATATTTCCTGCCTTCGGACATGAGTCTGTCAGTGGCTGTACTCCGCTTATTCGATACCTAGGACCTTGTAGTCCTTTGCTTCTACAGCTTCCTTGAGAGCTGCGTCAGCTACGTCTGCCGACATCGATACTACTGCTGTACCTGCCTCGTGGCTTACCTCAGCTGCCTCAACTCCGTCAAGAGCCTCAAGAGCCTTCTTTACTGCGGCTTCGCAGTGCGTGCACATCATGCCTTCGATCTTCATTGTTTTCTGCATCAGATTTTCCTCACTTTCATCATTATTATTTTCAGGCGCGTCTGCTGAAGCAGCGGTCTGTGTTGGACTGTTGTTATTTCCTGCGGCTGCATTCTTCCTGTCTCCGGCATCAAAGAGGTTGAGCCTGAGAGCGTTGGTGACAACGCAGAAGCTTGAGAGGCTCATTGCCGCTGCACCCAGCATAGGGTTCAGCGCCCAGCCAAAGAGCTTTATGTAAGCACCGGCAGCGACCGGTATGCATATGGCGTTATAAAAGAATGCCCAGAAGAGATTTTCGTGGATGTTCTTCAGCGTCTTTCGTCCGAGCCTTACCGCCTTGGCCGCATCTGAAAGGCTGCTGTTTACGAGAACCACGTCTGCTGCATCGATGGCAACATCGGTTCCGGCACCGATCGCTATACCGACATTCGCTCTTGTAAGGGCCGGAGCGTCGTTGATGCCGTCGCCTACCATTGCGGTGCGGCCCTGCTCCATGAGTCCGCGAATGACTTCTTCCTTGCCGCCCGGCAGGACCTCTGCCACGACTTCATCCACTCCGACCTCGGCCGCTATAGCATCTGCGGTCTTCTTTCTGTCGCCCGTAAGCATTACGGTGCGGATGCCCATTTCCTTAAACTCCCTGATGGCATCGACACTGTCCGCTCTTACTGAGTCGGCCAGCGCGAGCACGCCCAGAAGCTTGCCGCCTTTTTCGAAATATACCGAAGTCTTGCCGGCGTTTGCGAACTCCGCACTCTCCTTGATGAGTTTCTCCATGTCCTTGTCCGGAACGCCGTTCTCCTTCATGAATGCCGCGTTTCCGCCGGCTACGCTTACTGCCTTTGAACCTTCCCATGTGAAGGCCTTGACTCCGCCGCCCGGCACCTCGGCATAGTCGCTGATCCTCAGCGTCGTGCCTCCGGTGTAAGCGGATATGGCTTTTGCGAGAGGGTGAGTGGACCTCGACTCGACTGCCGCGGCAACTGTCAGAAGTTCGTCTTTGGAGATCCCGTGGCAAGGGAAGACGTCCGTGACCTTAGGGTCTCCGCCGGTGATGGTGCCTGTCTTGTCCAGAGCAACTATCTCGATGCGTCCGGTCTCCTCGAGAGCGGCTGCGGTCTTGAAGAGTATGCCGTTTCTGGCTCCGACTCCGCTTCCGACCATGATGGCAACAGGTGTTGCCAGGCCGAGCGCGCAAGGACAGCTGATGACAAGAACCGAGATCGCTCTTGCAAGAGCGAAGCCTGCGGTCTGCCCGACCGCCAGCCAGATGATCAGAGTTACAAGCGCAATACCGATCACCACCGGCACAAATATTCCGGACACGCGGTCGGCTATCTTCGCGATAGGAGCCTTTGTGGCAGCTGCGTCACTTACCATTCTTATGATCTGGGCGAGAGTGGTATCTTCGCCGACTCTTGTAGCCCTGCAGCGGATGAAGCCCGACTGGTTGGTCGTCGCCGCGGACACGCTGTCGCCCGGCTTCTTGTCGACCGGGATCGACTCGCCAGTGAGAGCAGCTTCGTTTACTGCCGAATTTCCTTCGATTATTACTCCGTCTACCGGGATGTTCTCGCCGGGACGCACAAGGAAGATATCATCCGTGCGCACCTCGGATATATTGACCTCGGTCTCGATACCGCCTCTTTCGACGACTGCGGTCTGCGGGGCCAGCTTCATGAGGCTCTTAAGAGCGTCGGTCGTCTTGCCCTTGGATCTGGCCTCGAGCATCTTGCCCACCGTGATGAGGGTAAGTATCATCGCCGCCGACTCAAAGTAGAAGTCGTGCATGTAAGTCATGACCGCCTCGCTGTCGCCGGCGAGCTGGGCGCCCGTCATAGCGAAGAGGACGTAGGTGCTCCAGCAGAACGAAGCGGCACTGCCCATGGCAACCAGAGTATCCATATTCGGAGCCCCATGGATGAGTCCCTTGAATCCGCTGATGAAAAACTTCTGGTTGATTACCATGACGATGGCAGCGAGTATCATCTGCACAAGACCCATCGCGATGTGATTGCCTTCAAAGAAAGAAGGGATAGGCCAGCCCCACATAATGTGGCCCATCGAGAAATACATGAGGACCAGAAGGAAGCCAAGTGACCACAGGAGGCGCCTTTTGAGCACCGGCGTTTCGTGGTCCTCAAGAGCTGCCTCGTCTGCAGCAAAGCTGCTTCCGCCTGCTTTCTGCGGCGCATCGTCCGCCTTGAGGCGTGCGCCGTAACCGGCGTCGGTGACGGCGCGGATTATGTCTTCCGGAGCAGCGTTTCCTTCAACGCCCATAGAATTTGTAAGAAGGCTGACCGAGCAGGAGTCTACTCCCTCGACCTTCGATACAGCCTTTTCAACGCGTGCCTGACATGCGGCACAGCTCATTCCTGTAACGATGTATTGTTCCATTTCAGATTTCCTGCCTTATTTACTTCATCATTTTCTGAAGCGTGGTGACGAGTTCTTCCACGACCTCGTCGTTTCCTTCTCTTATGTCATTCCTGACACAGGTGCGGATGTGATTCGACAGCAGCACCTTGCTGAAACTGTTGAGTGCCGAATTGACGGCAGATGTCTGGATGAGGATGTCTGGGCAGTAAGCTCCGCGCTCGACCATCGCCTTGATCCCGCGCACCTGTCCTTCGATGCGGCTCAGTCTGTTGATCAGATCCTTATATTCTTCAGGGCTGCGTTCCTTGTGCTTTTCGCTGCACGCGCAGCAGTCCTTCTTTTCGCCGGCCGCGCTGGCACCGGCTGCAGCTGTTTCGTTTTTCATCATTATTACCTCGTTGTTTCGGAAGTCAGTCCGATATCATCCCGGCCGATTGGCCGGCTTCGTCTTTCCGATCTCGATCACGGGACCGCCCCGGCCATTTGCCAGATATAAACGGGACCTTCGGCCGTATTTATCGGGACAGTTGGATTGTCTTAAAGGAACTGATACCCCCTCAGGGTATCTCCAACGACAATATATACCCCTGTAGGGTATATGTCAATAACATCTGGGTGTATCTTCAGACAAAAAATCTCCGGATCTACACCCGATTCGAAGTTTTTCTGCCAAAATCGCTCATATTTGGGCCTGCGGGTGTAACTGAGCGGTACTTCCGTCCGTCATCTACACCCGTTTTTCGAAAATGGGTGTAGATCGGGAGAAATATTCCCGGATGATACACCCGATGCCAGTTTTTTTGGGAAAATACGCTGCAAACGGCGGATGCGGGTGTATATTCCGCTGAAAAAATCTGATAGTTACACCCGCGTGGCATGTTCATACACCCGCATCGCGCCGGGAGCCAATAGGAAAGCAGACGAGGGGCTCGGAAACTGTATTTTTGTGTATAGTTTCTTTTTTTGATTGTGTGAAAATACCAGTGCGTGATAAAATATCTACAATCGTGGGGTATGACCTTTTTGCATTACCCGGTGGCTTACGGCCGCCAACTTTTGAACCATGAGAGAGGGAGAAAAGTGAAAGATCTAAAGCACCTTATTTACTTTGAGGACCTGCTGCAGGAAGCCAATAATGAGCTTGTAGCACAGGGCCAAAAAGAGGGCATGAAGTGCATAGGTTATATGTGCGAAAACGTGCCTGAGCCTCTGCTCAATCTTCCGGGCTGCTTCTCAGCCAGACTCCGCGCACCGCGCACGGGATCGATTGACGTAGGCACCTATTATCTGACAAGCTTCCTTTGCGAATATTCGAGAGCTATCCTCGAAAGAGCTCTCGAGGGAGGCTACAACTTCCTTGATGCAGTTATCACACCTGACGGCTGCACAATGCTCAACCGCTGCGTAGAAAACATGGACGTCCTCCAGGCAATGGGTAAGGACAAGAAGGGCTTTTTCTTCGATTATATGGAGATCCCTATGAAGGCCGACTACAACGGTCTTGACCTCTATGTTCTGCAGTGCAAGAACCACATTCTCAAGCCGCTGGCAGAGAACTACGGCATCGACACATCCGACGCCGCTATCCGCAAGGCAGTTGCTGAGCACAACAAGGTCTGCGAGCTCATCAGAGCTATCGGAGACTTCAGAAAGCTCGACAACCCGACTATCACCGGATACGAGTTCAACGTATTCTGCCTGGCATCCTATGTTGCTCCTAAGCACCTCATCATCGATAAGCTCGAAGAGACACTTGAAGAGCTCAAGACAAGAGAACCTGACGCAAAGCCTTGGTTCAAGGCAAGAGTCGAGGTCGTAGGCTCTGAGGTCGATGACGTTGACTTCATCAAGCTCGTTGAGGACAGCGGCGCTTTCGTATGCGCTGACAGATTCTGCTACGGCTCGCTGCCTGGCAGAGATCCTATCGAACTGAATGATGAAGAGGATGCTCTTACACAGATCTGCAGACAGTACATGTACAGAGGCGAGTGCCCTCGTTACATGGACACAGCAAAGATGGACGGACGCCGCGCTTACGTAGACAAGCTCGCGAAAGAGTACAAGGCAGACGGCATCATCTATCAGCAGATGAAGTTCTGTGACCCATGGGCTTACGAGAAGATGATGGGATCACACATCCTCAGAAACAGATATGACTGGCCGGTACTTGCGGTAGACAGACCGTACACGATCGGCTCCTCCGGACAGATGCGTACCCGTGTACAGGCGTTCATGGAGAGCATCGACATCAAGAAGATTCAGAAGGAGGACTAACGATGGCAGTTAAGAAATTCAAAACAATGGTAAACCCTGAGAAGATCAAGGGCGATACCAGATACGGCGACCTGTATAAGCCGCATGGCAAGGTCAGAAAGCGCCGTGAGTGGAGAGGCGTCGGAGACACTCTCTACGATTACAGCAGATGGCTGGGAATCATGCTCACACTCGGCAAATTCATGGCTAAGCCTCGCAATATCAAATTCTTCTTCAGATACCGCTGGATGGCCAACTATCTGGCAGTACCTATGATGGTAGACAGATTCACTCAGGGTCTCAGAGGCGAATACCTCAGAATGACACACGAGGAGCAGGACCTCATCATCATCGACGTAGCTAAGCTGCTCAACACAATGGCCCGCGCTGACCGCAGAGTCGGCAACGACGAAGAGTTCTCCAAGATCAACGTACTCGTTGACGAGAACGAGATGACAGCTGTCATGATGGGATTCCCTAACCTGAAGTGCACATCCCGTGAGACTCCGTCCACATACGTATCCGTACTGCTCAACCAGCACGCTATGGAGCACTACATTGACGTTGCTCAGGAATACGGACTCCCTGGAGACGTTTGCCCGATGCCTGAGGCTGAGGCCGGCGTTTCGATCGACGACGACGCTCCTGTATTCGGTGCCTGCGCTGTACAGTGCAACACCACATGCGACGGTTCACTCCTCGGAAACGGCGTAATCTCCGAGAGACTCGAGAAGGAAGACGGCATTCCTGTATTCCAGCTGCCGGCTCCGCTCCGTCACAAGGAAGACGACGTACAGGACTACGCTGCTGAGGAGATCAGAAGAGCAATCGCATTCATCGAAGAGCACACAGGCCACAAGTGGGACTGGGATTACTACTTCGAATGCGCTAAGAGAGTCAACTACGCTACAAAGTGCCGTAACGAGTGGCTCGATATGAACAAGACAGACTATCCGCAGATCTTCGGCGGAAACCTTGCTCTTTACACAGAGACTAACTACATGGCTATCTGCGGTAAGGTTCCTGAATTCGAAAGAGCTGACAGACGTCTCATGAAGCTGGCCGAGAAGGCATATAAGAAGAGAAAGATGGCTGCTCCTGAGTACCGCCACAGAGCGATCGTATGGGGCGTTCAGTCTCACTTCTATATGGACTTCCTGGTATGGCTGCTCAACTGCTGGGGCATCGTTCCTCTGACAGACATGCTTTCGTGCATCAACACGGAGATGATCGCAGACACAGATACTCCTGAGAACAGAGAGCAGGCTTACTACGACATGGCTATGCTGACAGAAGAGATGATCATGAGAAACCGTACACACGGCGGATACAAGGTGCTCCTCGACGACCTCTTCGAGTTTGTAGAGCAGTACAACGCAGACATGATCATTCTCTGGGAGCACATCACATGCAAGGCTCTGGATGGAATGCACGGACTCTTTGAGGACAGAGCAAGAGATCTCGGAATTCCTCTGATCTGGGTAGACCACCAGCTCTTCGACCCTCGTGTCATTTCGAGACAGGGCGTAAGAGACCAGGTCAACAGCTACATGAGAACAGTCATGCAGGAAGAGCCTCTCGATCCATCACTCGAGGTTCTCGACGACGAGAATGCGTGGTAAAATAACAGAGGGGCAGATAATACTGTCAACTGGAAACCTTATACAATAACAATCATTCGGACATTCACCGGAGGTTTACAAAATGAAAAAGAAACTCGCGAAAGCACTGCTGTATGTTCTGACCGGAGGACTCGCATTCTTCGTAGTCACATTCACAGTATATTTCTTCAATCTTGACATGAAGCTGACTTCTGCGATCGAGCCGTTCCTGCTCAAGTGGTACGACAGGATCCCTAGAAACCAGCACCTGTAAAGAAAAAAGTTCAATGGCCCGGGTAAGATCCCGGGTCAAAAAATTATTTCAAAAAACTTTATTTCCTACCTTGACAATAGGAAATGCGGATGCTAATATATGGCTGTAAGGAAAAGTTAGAAATAACTAACCTCACCATAATACTTTCATCCCTCTTACAATATCTACATCAACAAGCAAAATCGCTGCCTGAAGGCAGCTTTTTTGTTTCTTTTTCAAAACCCTATTGACTTGGTAGGAATTAAGAGCTACAATAGCGCCAATAAGAAAGCACTTGAAGGGTAAGGACGATGAAAATGACAAATCTCCCTCTCTATAAAAACTACATCATGTGTTGTTGTCTGACGCAGAGCTCCCGGACGCGGTGTTCAGGCGGGATCTTGTCGTGAGATGACACATACCGTCAGATATCGTACTCATATCCTTGAAATCGAGTGATACGCCCGGGAGCCTAATGGACCCGGGCGATTTTATTGCCGGAAAAGGGGAGAGGATGGACCTGAGAAAGACATTCGGATAATTCAGGAAAGAAACTAAAAAAGCAATAACAGGGTAAAAATAAAGAAAGTGAGGCATACAAATGGCTAATATATATAAGGGAACACTGGGACTTATCGGAAACACACCGCTTGTAGAGGTAACAAACATCGAAAAAGAGCTTGGGCTTCAGGCGACCGTACTTGTAAAACTCGAATACTTCAATCCGGCCGGAAGCGTCAAGGACAGGATCGCAAAAGCGATGATAGAAGACGCAGAAGAAAAGGGACTGCTGAAAGAAGGATCAGTCATCATTGAGCCGACATCAGGCAACACCGGAATAGGGCTTGCATCGATAGCTGCGGCCAAGGGCTACAGAGCTATTCTCACTATGCCTGAGACCATGAGCGTTGAGAGAAGAAACATCCTTAAGGCATACGGAGCTGAGATAGTACTGACTGAAGGCGCAAAAGGAATGAAGGGCGCTATCGAAAAGGCGGAGCAGCTGGCAAATGAGATAGACGGAGGTTTCATTCCGGGACAGTTTGTCAATCCGGCAAACCCAGCGGTGCATAAGGCTACCACCGGTCCTGAGATCTGGAACGACACAGACGGAGCAGTGGACATATTCATCGCGGGAGTCGGTACAGGCGGAACGCTCACAGGTACCGGAGAATACCTGAAGGAGCAGAAGCCTGAGGTGAAGATAGTTGCGCTTGAGCCTGATGCCTCACCGGTGCTCTCCGAAGGCAAGGCGGGTCCGCATAAGATCCAGGGAATAGGCGCGGGCTTTATCCCTAAGACTCTCAATACCGAAATATATGACGAGATCTACAGGGCCGATGCGGAAAAGGCCTTTGAGGCGGCAAAGCTTCTGGCAAAAAAAGAAGGGATATCCGTGGGAATATCCTCGGGAGCAGCCCTTTATGCAGCCATCGAATATGCAAGGCAGCCTGAAAACAAGGGCAAGACCATCGTAGCCCTGCTGCCTGACAGCGGAGACAGATATTACTCGACTCCGTTATTCACTGAGTAATACATCGGTCTTCTTCTGACGGCGCAGTACCATGACCGCCGCAGCTGCCAGAACAGCGCAGGCAGAAAGCCACATGCCGGCGATCCACATCGCGGCGTCAGAGAACACGTCTTCCTGCATGATATTGATGAGATTATCCTTGTCGGGATAGAGTATCCACAGATCATTATCAAAGAAGATGTGGTGGAAGACAGTGAACACCCACGTGAAGTCGATGACGCACAGTATGGCCACGATGACGGCCAAAACAAAAACAAGTCCGAGAGACCTCAGCCAGCCCCTCGCAAGGAGCACTGGGGTCTTTTCTTTTCCGTTATGTATGTAAATGTAAATCACGAACGCTATGAGCAGAAGGCATGCGATAACACGCACCTTTATCGCGCCGAGGAAGAGTCCTCTGCAATCGGCAAGGTGTGACTTTTCGCGGTCAGTAAAGAACGGCCTTTTGACACCGTCGATCGTCGCCATAGAATCATCAAGCGTATCCAGCCTGCCAATGCAGTAATCGAGCATGTCCTCGGTGACATGGACAGCGTCATCGAGCGACATCTCGCCCCTTACGTTGGACGGGGTGTCATACTTGGCATACTCGTTTCTCCACCAGCCCGGGATCCAGTAACACAGAGCCTGTGTGGCGGTGATGAGCAGAATAAGAAGCAGGCAGAGCCCGCAGATGAATGCCGCTATATTATGCGTTATGCTTGATTCGTGTATCTTTTTCATAGAAAAAATCATAGTCGGAAAAGGGATTAAATTCAATACATAAAAAAACATGCGCTTTAGCGCTTTAAAGTGTGAAAAAATAGTGTATACTTGTCGCATCGGAAATAAATCGGATGAGCAGCTCTTGCTGCGGGCGGAGGCGTCAGAATGATAAGCGATAAGGACAAAAGCAATATGAACCAGTTTTACAGGGCGGTCCTGGCTCTTGAGAATGAGGAAGAATGCCGGAAGTTCTTCGATGATGTAGCGACCATCAAGGAGCTGCTTGACCTCTCCGCGAGACTCGAGGTAGCGCGGATGCTCGATGACGGCGCTGTTTTCAGCGAGATAAGCAAGGCTACAGGCGCGAGCTCGGCCACCATAAGCCGTGTCAACAAATGCCTGGCATACGGCGAAGGCGGCTACAAGACGGTGCTCGATAAACTGAAAGACTAAAAATGGTCCGGGAATATTCCCGGACCTTCGTTATATTCAGCTATCAGTTACTCGCCGGCCTTTACTTCCACTCCATCATATTTGAAACAGTCCATGAACCTCAGTTTGAAGAGGTTCTTTTTATGCAGCGAGTCGATGCGCTCCTTCGTTGCAGGGTCATCTATCTCTCCTGTGCGGATGTAGCGGTCAAGGACCTCATATGTGAAGCCCAGCTTATCCTCGTCAGTCATGCCGGACAGTCCGTCGCTCGGGACCTTTTCGATCAGGACGGCAGGCAGACCGAGCACTCTTCCGATCGCTCTCATCTCTGCGGTCGTGAAGCATGACATCGGACTGAAGTCTCCGACCGAATCGCCGTATCTTGTCGAGTAGCCGACCCAGTCCTCCGAGAGATTGCAGGTGTTTACGACTCTGCCATTATTGCTCTGTCCGACGGCATAAAGGGTAGACATCCTCAGGCGCGGCGGCAGATTGATAATGGAATCCTTGCCGATCTCTATTCCGGCAAGTTCCATCTGCTCAAGTATGCCGTCAAACGCGGCCTTGATATTGATAACATAGTGCTCGATGCCCAGATGGTCTACCAGAAGCTTTGCCATGTCGATGTCTGACTGCTCACCGTTAGGCATCAGAATGCCGATGACTCTGTCACTTCCGAGAGCCTTGCAGCAGAGCGCGGCAGCTATCGAGCTGTCCTTGCCTCCGCTTATGCCGATAATGGCATTGCATCCGGGACCGTTCTTATCGAACCATTCACGTATCCAGCTGACTGTCGCTTCAGTCGCTCTTACAGCATCAAATTCCATCTTGTTCTCCTTAGTCTGCGCCTTCCGGCGCGGTCTTTCATCCTCCTGCAGCGGTGCTGCATATGATCGATGAAATCATTCTACCACAAGCCGACCCATGTGGTATACTCATACCAAACAGCGAAACGGAGAAAAATGCATATATGAAACCTTATTACATCAAAGACTTAAGACCCGACGAAGGGCACCGCATAGAAGACAGATATCTTGTAAAAACTGCCGACATCCGTGACGGAAACAACGGCAAGAGGCACCTTTATATGTCTCTTTCGGATGCCACGGGAGATATCCAGTCCGTAAAGTGGAATCTTACACCGGATGAAGTCAGTGCGTATTCAAAGATCAAGTCCGGCATGGTAATAAGCGTGGTAGGAAAGTGCCGTGACTACAGAGGACAGAACCAGCTTATCCTTGACGCCATCAAAGGCAAGGCTCTGCCGGGCACCTATGAAAGGTCCGACCTTTATAAGGCAGCGCCTGAGGAGCCTGAAGACATGTATAACTACATAGTCGGCAGGATCAACGCATTCGAGGACGAAGACCTCAAAAAGCTCTGCCTCAGCTTCTACGAAGGCGACAGGGAGCGCATCATGTACTTCCCTGCAGCGATGAGCAACCATCACGCAGAGTACGCAGGTCTTCTCTATCATGTGAAGCGCATGATGATGATGGGCGAGCGCGCATGCGAGGTCTACACATATCTCGACAAGGATCTCTTGCTCGCGGGTGTGGCTCTGCATGACATAGAAAAGCTGAACGAACTTGCGTCGGACGAGAACGGAGTCGTTCCTGAATATACATTGAAGGGAAAGATGCTCGGCCATCTGGTAATGGGCGTTGAGGCGATAGGCGAGCGCTGCAAGGAGCTCGGAATAGACGAAGAGAAGTGCCTGCTCCTCCAGCACATGTCGCTTACGCATCACTATGAGCCTGAATTCGGAAGCCCTAAGAAGCCGCTCTTCCCTGAGGCGGAGATGCTCCACTACCTCGACATGACTGACGCCAAGATGTTCGACATGGAGGACGCCCTCAGCAATGTTGAGCCGGGCGGATTCAGCGAGAGAGTATACACACTCGATAACAGAAAACTATACAAGAGGACATTCTAGTTACCGGAGGCGCAGACGGAACGGATGCAGCAGGAAGGAAAGCTGGGAAAGATCATATTCAACAATCCGGAGAATGGCTATACCGTAGCGGTCTTTGACACAGAAGAAGGCTCGTTCCGTATAGCCGGTTCTTTTGCTGAGCCTAAAACCGGAGCGGCATATGTGCTCGAGGGCAGATTCACCGTGCATCCGAAATACGGGGAGCAGTTCAGCGTCACTTCATATGAGGAGAAGCTTCCGGAAGGAGCCGATGCCATACTGGACTTTCTGTCGGCAGGCAATATCCGTGGGATAGGTCCTGCCATGGCAAGGCAGATAGTCGATATGTTCGGGGATGAGACCCTTACCGTCATAGGCGAGACCCCTGAGAAACTGCTGAACGTGAGCGGCATAGGTCCGAAGACGCTTGGCAAGATAATCGAGTCGTTCGGAGAATCCAGGGAGTTTGCCGGTACGGCGATCGAGCTGCGCGAGCTCGGCATAGAAATGAGCGAAGCCGTCAGGATCTACAAGGTCTACGGGAAGGACTCGGTCGATGTAGTAAAGGAAAATCCTTACATACTGGCAGATGACATACGCGGCATCACCTTCGCGAAAGCCGACAGTATAGCTGCAAGGCTCGGCATAGAGCCCGACAGCAGCATGAGGATAGAGAGCGGGCTGCGGCACATGCTGAATTCATGGGCGGCAAGCGGCAGTACTCTGATGCCTGAGAACGTTCTTGTCGAAAAGACAGCTGCGGCTCTCGACGTGATGATGGATAATGTCACGGACTCTCTCAGGGATATGATCTTTGCGGGAGAACTTGAAGAAGATACCATAGATGACACGAGAGTGATATATCTCTACGGATACTACCACGCAGAGCAGAGGGTGGCGCATGCTCTTATGTCCATACGGGACGCGTCGCTGAGACCGGTTCCGGTGCTGACTGAGAATGCCGTAAATGCCGCAAGGGAACTTGCGCTGAGGTTCAATGATGAAGGGGTAGAACTTTCGGAGGGACAGGAAAAGGCCATCGAAGCAGCTCTTACAAACAATGTAACGATAATCACTGGAGGCCCAGGCACGGGGAAGACCACTATAATAAATACGCTCGTACGGATCTTCGAGTTTGCCGGCCTTGAGACCGCGCTGGCGGCTCCTACGGGAAGGGCGGCAAAGCGTATGGAAGAGGCGACGGGCAAGCCTGCGATGACCATACACCGCCTGCTCGAATTCGTCTGGTCCGATGAAGAGGATATGCTCGCTTTCGGCAGAGATGAAGAGAATCCGCTTGAACAGGACGTGATCATCATAGATGAAGCGTCCATGATAGACCTCCTGCTCATGGACGGGCTCCTTAAAGCCGTGAAGGAGGGGACGAGGCTCATCTTTACGGGAGATGCCGATCAGCTGCCGTCGGTCGGCGCGGGCAACGTGCTCCGCGACATGATAGCAAGCGAGGTCCTGCCGGTCATACGACTGAAAGAGATATTCCGCCAGGCCGAGGGAAGCGGCATAGTGGCGAATTCGCACCTCATCAACAACGGGGAATATCCATCACAGCAGAGCGGCGACGATTTCTACATAATAAGCAAGACCAACGAGAATTCCATAAGCAGCACTATTAAGGAACTGATAGGCGGCCGCATAGAATCCGGCTTTGACTTTATCGGGTCGGCTGCGGACATACAGGTGCTGACCCCTACAAAGCGGGGCATGCTTGGCGCGCCGAGCCTCAACATGATACTGCAGGAGGTCATCAATCCGCCGGATGAGAACAAGGCCGAACTTAAGGCGGGCAGTGTTACCTTCCGCGAGGGCGACCGCGTGATGCAGCTCAGAAACAACTACGGGGCGGAGTGGCGCACGGAGTTCTTCTCGACTGAAGGCGAAGGCGTGTACAACGGCGACATGGGAGTCATAGAGAGCATCGACAAGGATGCGAAGACGATGACGGTGAAGATGGACGACCGCATCATCACTTACGCCGGTGAGATGCTCGAAGAGCTCGACCTTGCGTATGCGGTCACTGTCCACAAGAGCCAGGGTTCTGAATTCCCGGCGGTCGTGATACCGGTGTTCAACTTTCCGCCGGTGCTTATGACAAGGAACCTCCTGTACACTGCCGTGACAAGGGGAAAGAAGCTGGTGATCATAGTAGGCGATCCTGCCCGCGTACGCATGATGATAGACAACAAGCGTGAGGACGGCAGGTACACGGGGCTGAACGCCAGACTCTTCGCTCTCGATTCCGATCCGTTCGGAAGATGATCAAAAAATCATAAAAGCCTGTATCCGTCATTGAAAGACCCGGATCCCGCAAATAATGACCCGGGACGCGAAATGACTGAAGATACTGCTGCCAACATGAGTTGACAGCAGTTTTTTTGTCTGAAAAAATAGCTGGACTATGAATGAAAGGACTGCCGGAATGAACGGAAGGGAATGGATAAGCAAGAAGTGGAATGAATTGCTGGATCTGGTATATCCGCCTTCGCTTTACTGCATAAGCTGCGGCAGGATCATTGACAGCAGCCGTACTTACAGCCTGTGCAATGACTGCATGGCTTCGGTCAGCTGGGCAGCCGGACGATGCTGCATCAAATGCGGCCGGCCTCTTTCGGACAATGACCCGGGTGATCTCTGTTTTGGCTGCGCCGGGCGTGAAAAAACCGGCCGCCCTTTTGCTTTCGATAAGGGTCATGCCTGCGCGGGCTACGGCGCAGCGGCCCAGTCCGTGATATTCGCGCTCAAGTACGGCGGGCGAAGCGACATAGGTGACGTTCTCGGAGAGATACTGTATGACCGCTTGACGGCGGAATATGGAGACAGTCTGTCAGAGATCTATGACTTCGTTGTGCCCGTGCCCGTCCACAGGGACAGGAAGGAAAGGCGTGGCTATAATCATGCGGATCTTATGGCAGACCGCTTCTGCGCACTGGCGGGGATGCGATGCGAGAACTCTGTTCTCATAAGGACGAAGCCGACAGCTCCGATGAAGGGCCTGACTCCCGGTCAGCGTGCTTCAAACATAAGGGGAGTCTTTGAGGTCAGAAGACACAGGCTCGATGACGTATGCGGCGCTTCTGTCCTGCTGGTCGACGACATATTTACGACAGGCGCTACGGTCGACGAGGCAGCACGCACACTGAAGGAGTGCGGAGCCCTGCGCGTCGACTTCATTTCCTTCGCTGCCGCCGGCGACATGGTACACAGCGGTTGAAAACTTGCCCCGGCGGGAGTATAATCTGTCAGGCACCAGGGGAGCATTTGCTGAGAGGTCCCGAAAGGGATGACCCTTACACCTGATCCGGGTAATACCGGCGTAGGGAGGTATAATACCTGACATCATTTTTGATGCTGGTTATCAGCGCTCTCCTTAATTGTTCAACGTTAAGGAGGTTTTTTTATGAACGAATCAAAGCCAAAGGGAAGAAACTACACAATAAAACTCACGACGACAGCGCTGCTGGTGGCGCTCGCAATGATCCTTGATCAGATCAAGCTGTTCAGCATGCCGCAGGGCGGTTCGGTCACACTCTTCGGAACATTGCCTATCATCGCGCTCGGCTATCTGCTGGGCACAAGATGGGGCCTTCTGGGCGGAGCTGTCACAGGCCTTCTGAACCTCATCTTCGGAGGATACGTCATCCATCCGGTACAGATGATACTCGATTACGTTATCGCCTTTGCGGTAATGGGCCTTTCGGGTCTGGTAAGGGACAGAAAGAACGGTCTTACAAAGGGCTACCTGCTGGGAGTTTTCTGCAGATATATCTGCGCTGTCCTTAGCGGAGTGATCTTCTTTGGAGAATATGCGCCTGAGAATTTCAATGCTCTGACATGGTCTCTGTGGTACAACATCACATATCTTGCAGTTGAGGGACTCATAACGGTGATCGTCATCAACATCCCTGCTGTAAAGAAGATGTTTGAAAGACTCAAGGTCCAGCTTTCCAATTAAATACGCAGCTGCAGGCACAGTAAACCGCATCAAAAGAGCGTATCAACGCTCTTTTATGTTGCCTGTTTTTAGTGTAGAATCAAATTCCGGCAGAGTTCCGGAAACGGAGGTAAGGAATGGCAAAAAAGAAAGATACGGGTATTGTGGTCATAGGCGCGGCTTTTGTGGATATAAAGGGATATCCTTATTCGCAGTTCATACCCGGAGGGCGTAATTCAGGGCATGTCGTGGAGGTGCACGGAGGAGTTGCCAGAAATATCGTTGAGGATATAGCCAATGTCGAACTCCGTCCTACTTTTGTAACGGTTGTCGAAAAGCGCGGTGTGAGCAACGATGTCGTCGACAAACTCGAGAAGCATAAATGCAATACGGAGTACATCAAGCGCGCCGACGGAGGACTCGGCACCTGGCTCGCGGTCTTCGACAACACGGGCGACGTGGTCGCTTCGATCTCCAAAAGGCCGGATCTTTCCAGAATAGAGGACATTCTCGATGACAAAGGCGATGAGATCTTCAGTGCGGCAGACAGCATAGCTGTCGAATTCGACGTTGATGTGCCTGTCCTCAAAAAGGTTATAGAGCTAGCCGGAAAACACGGAAAGAAGATCTACGCGCCTGTATCCAATATGTCCATCGCCATTGAGAGAAGGGACCTTCTGCAGAAGATAGACTGCCTTGTCTGCAATATCGAGGAGGCGGGACTGCTGTTTTCCGAAGAGTACGAGGGCACAGAACCTGAAGCAATGAGCGAGATACTATACAACAAGATAACTCAGGCCAGGATACCTGCCATGGTGGTGACCATGGGCGGCAGCGGCGCGGTATATGCTTCTCTTGAAGGCGGCTCGGGGTATTGTCCTGCACCGAAGACCGAAGTAAGAGACACCACAGGCGCGGGCGATGCTTTCTTTGCGGGAGTAAGTATCGGCCTTACCTACGGAAAGAGTCTTGCCGAGGCCTGCGAGATAGGGACCAGGCTGGCCAATTCCGTTATCGTGACGGATGAGAACGTATGCCCGAGATTCCTTCCTGCGGAATTCGGATTGAAAGTGGAAAAAGAATAGAACTGAAGATAAATGTTAGGTAAAAAGAAAGTCGGTCGCTAAATGCGGCCGGCTGTTTCGATCAGGCCTGAAAGTACTCCATCTGCAGATAATGGGGCAACTGCATAAAACAGATACTGACTGCCGGGAAGCAGCGGGAACTATGCAAAAATACATTAAAATGCAACGAAAGAAATCTGATATACTTGCAGTGTAAATGCTTCAATGATAGAATGACTCCGCAGGAAACTTGAAGGGGCATAAAGAGTTTCCTAACGGATAGAAAGGGATGAAAAATGAAGGCTAATGCAAGCGACGAGCTGCGTATCCGTATACTTGATGAAGCTGCAAAGCAGTTCGATAAAAAGGGCATCAAGTTTACTATGGATGACCTCGCCAAATCTTTGGGTATAAGCAAAAAAACCATATACGCCGCATTTGAAGACAAGCGCTCAATAATGACTGAAACGATAGACCGTTTCTTCGATGACGCGCTGGCCGAAGAGGAGATGATCCTCAACGACGATGACCTCAGCATCGTCGAACAGCTCAAGTCCATAATAGGCAGGGTGCCTGAGAGATACACCCAGAACGACCTCGCTCAGCTGTATGTGCTGAAGGAAAAATACCCTTCGGTCTACAGGCACTGGCAGCACTGCCGCGAGAATTACTGGGAAGGCGTCGGCATCCTTATAAATAGAGGCATCGAGAAGGGGGAGATAAGGCACGTGTCACTGCCTATCCTCAAGACGATGTTCCAGTCGACCATAGAACAGTTCTTCCAGGATGACGTTCTGGTCAAGAACCACATTCCTTACCGCGATGCTCTGGCAGAGGTCGCATCCATACTGGTGGACGGCATTATCGCGAAGTAAGGCCTTATTATCATGTTAAATAGCCCATCGCGGGCAATTTATAAACAACAACAATAGAAGATATTGTAAGAGAAAGAGAGGGAAAAGTATGGCAAAAAAGGCTAAACAGCTGAGCCACGACGAGAAGATCTTCAAGCTTACGAAGATCGTCACCGACCGCAAGGAGATCCTGCTCGGACTCGAGAAGCCTTCAAAGGATTCTCCTGAGTACTGGGGATTTGACTGCGGATATCAGTATGTCGTAAGAAGATACGGCAAGGACATCGCAGAAGAATGTCTCGATACAGCTCTTGTTATGGGCAAGCGTAAGCCAAGAACTTTCGCTAAGATGAAAGAGCTGACAGGCTATGACGATGAGCACCTCAAGGTAGTTCTCGAGGCTCTCGGCCAGTACGGACTCGTAGAGTGGAACAATGAGAACGAGGACGGCAAGAATCCTCAGCACGAGAGACGTTATATCCTCGACCAGTTTGTACCTGGATCCGCTGAGATCATGGTCATGAGAGACCAGATCATGTGCGAGACTCCTGAGATCGCCGACTTCTTCGAGAGAATGACATATCTGCCGCTGGCAGGCATCACTCAGATGGTAGCTCCTGGCGGTTCCGGAATCGGAATGCACGTAATCCCTGTAGAGAAGGCTATCCCTGCAGAGTGCGAGTCGCTTGACATCGAGCACATCTCATACTGGCTCAAGAAGTACGAAGGCCAGATCGGTCTCGGTATCTGCTCCTGCCGTAAGCAGCAGACAGAGAGAGGCGAGGGATCCGGAGACATCATGCAGTACTGGTGCATGGGACTCGGCGACTTCGCTGACTACTGCAAAGAGACAGGCATGGGCTATGACATCACTTATGAAGAAGCTCTCGAAGTACTCGAGAAGGCAGAAGAAAAGGGTTATGTACACCAGGTAACAAACATCGACGGAAAGAACAAGATCTTCGCGATCTGCAACTGCGCTGTCGGTGTCTGCAATGCTCTCCGTACATCCCAGCTCTTCAACACACCTAACCTGTCCGCATCGCCATACAGATCGGAAGTCGATCCTGAGAAGTGCGTAGCATGCGGCAAGTGCGTTGAGGTCTGCCCGGCAGGCGCTGTCAGACTCGGACAGAAGCTCTGCACAAAGCACGGCGAGATCGAATATCCTAAGCAGGAACTCCCGACCAACAACGTTTGGCCTGAGGATAAGTGGAACTGGAACTACAAGAACGAGAACGGCGTTATCCAGACATGGCCTACAGGTACAGCACCTTGCAAGTCTGCATGCCCTCTCCACATTGCTATCCAGGGATACATTGATATGGCAAGCAGAGGAGACTACAGAGCGGCTCTCGAACTCATCAAGAGAGACAACCCGTTCCCTGCAGTCTGCGGAGCTATCTGCCACAAGTACTGCGAGCTCGAGTGCACAAGAGGCACAGTTGACGAGGCTCTGGCTATCGATGACATCAAGGCATTCATCGCAGCCAAGGATCTCGAGGATGAGCACAAGTACATCCCGCCAATGGTCTCCACAACAAGAGAACCATTTGAACAGAAGATCGGTATCATCGGATCCGGCCCTGCAGGACTGTCCTGCGCATACTTCCTGGCTATCGAAGGCTACAAGCCTGTAGTATTCGAGAAGCAGGAGATGCCTGGCGGAATGATGACACTCGGAATCCCTAACTTCAGACTTGACAAGAAGGTCGTTAACGCTGAGATCGACATCCTCAAGGCTATGGGCGTTGAGATCAGATGCGGCGTAGAAGTTGGTAAGGACGTAACATTCCAGTCGCTGAGAGAAGAAGGCTTCAAGGGCTTCTTCGTAGGCACAGGACTCCAGGCATGCGGCAAGCTGGGAATCCCTGGCGATGACGCAGAAGGAGTTATCGGCGGCGTTGATTATGTAAAGAGCGTAACACTCGGCAAGGCTAAGAAGCTGAGCGGTGACGTAGTAGTCATCGGCGGCGGAAACATCGGAGCTGACGTAGCACGTACAGCTATCCGTCAGGGAGCAAAGAGCGTACATCTGTACTGCCTCGAGTCCTATGACGAGATGCCGATGGGAGCTGAGGATCAGGAATTCCTCAAGAACGAGGGAATCCACATCCACGACGGCTGGGGCCAGACAGAAGTTGTTACAAAGGACGGCAAGGTTGCAGGCATCAAGTTCAGAAAGTGCCTCAGCGTCAAGAATGCAGAGGGCAGATTCGCTCCTACATTCGATGATAACGAGACAACTGAGCAGGCTTGCAAGACTATCCTGTTCTCGATCGGCCAGAAGCCTGATTACGGCAAACTGTTCGAGGGAACAAAGGTCGAGTTCAGCCCTCGCGGCATGATCATCGCAGACCCTGTCACACTGCAGACAGCAGAGCCTGACATCTTCGCAGGCGGAGATTCCGTAAGCGGACAGAAATTCGTTGTTGATGCTCTTGCTATGGGACGTGAAGGCGCAGTATCACTGCACAGATTCGTCAACAAGGGCCAGCACCTTATGATCCACAGAAATACAAGACACTTCGAGATGCTCAACAAGGACGACGTCGTCATCCCTGCTGCAGACTTCAGAAAGCCTCCTCGCCAGATCAGAGAGATCGACGAGAGCAAGAAGCTCACAATGGATTACGAGATCAAGCAGTTCAGCGAAGAGCAGATCAAGAAAGAAGCAGAGAGATGCCTCAAGTGCGGACGCAGCGTAGTAGACACAAACAAGTGCATCGGCTGCGGAATGTGCACAGTACAGTGCAAGTTCGACGCTATCCACCTCTTCAGACTGCCGGATGGAGACAGGTACTCCAACATGATCCCAGCAGAGCAGAAGTTCGTAGGAATCGGCAAGTACATGCCGTCACGTGTTGCAGGCATCATCAAGAAGAAAGTTGCAGGCAGATAAAGGAACCAAAGCTTTATGCATGAACTTGGACTAATTAATTATGTAGTTGATGAGGTAAGTAAGATCGCTGAGGAGCAGAATGTAAAGAAGATACATTCCGTCACCCTTCAGTTCGGTGAGGTGTCCGGCATAGTCACGTCATATCTGCATGACTACTGGAAGTGGTACACCAAAAAGTTCCCGCTGTTCGAAGGTGCAGAACTTTTCACCGAGGAGATCCCTGCCGTCACATGGTGTGACGACTGCAAGATCACATACTCGACAGTGGAGTACGGCAAGACCTGCCCGCACTGCGGAAGCGGCAACACATGGCTGCTGCGCGGTAACGAGATGATGATCAAGGATGTAGTCGTAGAAGATGTCACGGAGGGGTCTGAAGGCAAACTCGACGCACAGGGCGAGTATACGCCTCAGTGATCACTGCCTGCTTATTTAGGAGGTTCAAATGACCAATCAGGAAATGAGAAACATTAAAGAGTCGCTTGGCGTCGAGATGTTCAAGCTGAACTACAAGGCGGGCATTCGCCTTCCTAACCTCGAAGCCTTCTTTGCCGGCGACGATCACGCTCTCGATGAACTCGATGCAACAGCAAGAGAGAGACTCGAAAAAGTGCTCGAAGCAGAAGTAAAGAAGAGCCAGAAGAAATAATCGGCCTTGCGGACATATGAGTCCGCAGTAAATAAGTGATAGATTCGCAGTCATGTTCGTGGTTGAAAGTCCAGGCCAGATACGGGCAAAGGGATCCACGTAAGCAGCAGGCAGGAAGCGGCTGTGATCATGGCGTATCTTAGAAGTAAGTCCTCCGCAAAGCGGGTAAAGGCAAGTGTGGGGTCAAAGACCAGGTCGAATGGCTGCGAACTTATCGATTGAACCAATCATTGACAAGAGTCAAGGAGGAGAAATCAATGGCTATAATGAAGGATCCAACAATGGATATCCCGATGGAAGAACTTCAGGCTATTCTTGCCGGAATCTCTGATGACGGAAAGATCAGCAAGGAAGCCGAGAAGCTTATCCTCGCTCGCATCGAAGAGGGGAGAAAAAGAGAGTATATCAACACTATGGGCGAAGTTAAGAGACAGCTCAGATGCAAGCTCGGTCCTGTAGAGGGCAAGAAGATCGCTGATGCTGTTGACAAGCTCTGGTAGTTTGTAAACCGGGACCGTAAGATTCCGGAGCTCAGTAAAAAATCTACATATTGTGTGCTTCTTCACAGAGGAAGCACACTTTTTTTGTGCATCTTGTGTTACAATAAGTTAGGAAATTATGACAATCAGGAGGATATGTGCTATGAAGATCAACATTTCATCAAAAAACTATCCGATGAGTGACAAACTCAGCAATTACATCGAAAAGAAGCTGGGTAAGCTCGACAAGTTCTTCAATGAGGACGTTACTGCAAACGTAGTCGTTTCGAAACTCAGAGAAACTCCTAAGATCGAGGCTACGATCAACGCGAAGCAGGCTGTGTTCAGAGCAGAGATGGCAAATGACAGCATCTATGACGCAGTCGATATGGCAGCCGAGAAGCTTCTTAACCAGATGAGCAAGCTCAAGGGAAAACTTGAGTCAAGATATAAGGAAAATAAGGCTCTTAAGTTTGAATTCGTACCGGAACCTGAAGATGATGAGTTTGAAGAAGAGATGTCCATCGTAAGGAGAAAGCAGGTCGAGCTGACTCCGATGGTGGCAGAAGAGGCAATACTCCAGATGGAGATGCTCGGACACGACTTCTTCGTATTCCTCGACATGGATACAGACGATATAAGTGTTGTCTACAAGCGTAAAGGAAATGCGTACGGCCTGATAGAAACAAAAAGATAACAGATAGGAAACCTGAAATATGGCGAATAATGACTGGGACCTCGACGATCTTCTGAATTTCAATTACGATCGCGAGGTCCCGGAGAAAAAAAGTGATTTTGACATACTGGACCAGTTCGAAAAGAAGCCGGAACCTGAAAAACCAAAGACCGGCAAGGGGCTGGGAGATGACTTCAGCGTATATGATGAGCTGAAGCAGTACGAGGCGCTGCGCCACAAGGAACCGAAAAGCAGCCCGGATTTTGGTACGCCTAAACATAGTGCACCGCAGAGATCACACGCTTCATATGAGGCGTCTTCCTCTGCTTCTTCCGATGTTCTGCCGCCGCTGTCTTCCCAGCGCGAGCGCAGATTTGAACAGACAGGATTTGACCGCGACATCTTCGAAAAATATGAGAAGATGCCGAAGAAGGCTCCTGTTGTTGAAGAGATCCCTTCTGGACACATCGATGAGATCGCCGATGCTGTAAGCCAGCGCGGCGCGAAGGAGATAGAGGCTATCAAACAGGCTTCACATGAGGCCTATGAGAGATACCGCAGCAATTATGTGAAGGGCAAAAAGAAGCGTTCCGGCAAAAAGGGCTGGCACGTCACAAAGTTCCACAGATTCCTGACCACGGTATATCTGATCGCGGCGGCGGTCTTTGCTGCGTCCATGATCTACATGAACGTGCTGCCTTTCAATCTGTCCCTGATCCTTTACGGAGTGCTTGCCCTGGTGAGCCTGTTCATATTCGTCCAGACACGCAGAGACGGCGCGGGCAAATGGGGCAAACGGACGGCCACCTTCCTGGCCATAGTGCTTATAGGAGTGTATGGCGTCGGTACGGTATATGCTTTGGACACGCTCTCGTTCCTGAGCGGAACTTCGGTAAATAACGAAAAGGCGGTATCGGATCTGACGAGAAAGCCGTTCAATGTTGTAATGACGGGTATAGACGTCGACGGCACCATTGGAGAAGAGGGCAGGAGCGACGTAAACATGGTGGTCACGGTCAATCCGTCTACCAACCAGATCCTGATGACCTCCATCCCGAGAGACTATGAGATATACATGGCGGAATTCGACAATGCCATGGATAAGCTTACCCACACCGGATTCTATGGAGTCGGCACCACCATAGCGGCAGAAGAGCAGCTGCTGGATATCACCGCAAACTACTATGTAAAGGTCAACTTTACGACGGTCGAGCGCTTCATTGACGCGATCGGCGGCGTGGATGTCGAATCGGAATACGAATTCACTCCGGTAAAGCTCAAGGAGTGGACTGTCCAGGAGGGCATGAACCACATGAACGGAAAGCAGGCCCTCGCCTTTGCGAGAGAGCGTAAGGCTTTCCCTACAGGAGACAATCAGAGGATCAAAAACCAGCAGGCTGTGTTTGAAGCGCTTATCAGAAAGGCGACAAGCAGCCGCACCATGATCCTCAACTATAATAAAGTGCTGTCGGGTCTTCGCGACTACTTTGAGATGAGTTTCAGCTCAAGAGAGATCCGTAGACTGGTAAAGATGCAGATCGCACATGATCCGGACTGGCATATCTATAAGAATACTATCGTCGGCGGCGACGGCTCACTGCCAACCTACTCAACGGGCGGTGCTTATGCGTACGTCATGACGCAGGATGAAGAGAGCATCGAGAATGCCAAGACGCTGATCAATGCGGTCCTTGAGGGACAGCCTCTTCAGACAGACGATGACGGCAAGGTGACGGTGTCAGCGGAAGCCGGGGAATAATAAAAACAGAAAGTGATCAAAGAGGGGAATAATGCTTGAGAACCTGATGGGGATCCTGATGAGCATAAAGATAACGGATATCATCGATATATCCGTTGTTGCCTACCTTCTGTATGTGCTGCTTGGGTACATAAAAAAGACCCGTGCGCAGCAGCTGTTCAGAGGCATACTTTTGCTTATCGCATTTTTCCTTGTTTCCGAGATATTCAACCTGAGCCTGCTCAACTGGCTGTTCACAAGGCTCATTACTGTCGGCCTCATTGCCGTGGTTATCGTTTTCCAGCCTGAGATAAGGCGCGGACTGGAGCAGCTGGGCCGCAGGGGCGTGCTGAGCAGACAGTTCAGGGATATGGGCAATGAAGATATCTATGCGGCCGTCCACAGACTTGTGGATGCGGTCGATGACTTCTCTTCGACGCGCACGGGAGCTCTTATAGTCATTGAGCGTGAGACAATGCTCAACGACATAATCGAGACAGGCGTGGTGATCGATGCGGAGATGTCGGTAAGACTGCTCGGCAACCTCTTTTACGAGGGGTCGCCGCTGCATGACGGAGCCGTGATCATAAGAGGAGTAAAGGTCTATGCCGCAAGCTGTGTTCTGCCGCTTACCGAAAGGCAGAACATCGGAAAGAATCTGGGCACACGCCACAGGGCGGCGCTCGGACTGAGCGAAGTGACGGACGCTTTCGTGATCGTTGTTTCAGAGGAGACCGGCGCGATCTCCGTTGCTCAGAACGGTGAGTTCAGAAGATTCCTTGATCTCAAGACGCTCGAGAAAATGCTCCTCGACATCTACATGCCGACAAGCGATGACAAAGACCTTCTTTCGATATTTAAGTTTAGGAAAGGAGGTAAGCGCGATGAGTGATCAGACACGCAAGGTCGTTAATATAATTCTTGCACTGGCGGTTTCGATCGCGGCGTGGATATTTGTTGTATACAATTACTATCCGATGACGACCGAAAGATACAGTGATGTGCCGGTAAAGTATACCGGGCTGCAGACTCTTGCCAACAGAGGCTATGCTGTCATGGAGCAAAACACATCCACTGTCGATGTTGTCCTTCTTCAGAGGAGGACGGACACGGGACACATAAGCGCAGATAATATCTCGGTCACCGCTGATGTAAGCAACCTTGAAACAGGCGAGAATACTGTGGCACTTAACGTAAAAGGACCTGAGGGGACGACTGTAAATGATACCTCGGTCAGGACCGTGACCATGAATATAGAAAGCGCTTACAGCGCGGATATGGATATTTCCGTTGAATACACACCTGACGCAGAAAAAGATGCGGTGCCGATCGTTGAAGAACTGTCGGTGGACACAGCGACGGTAATTGCGGCAGAGTCGAAGCTCAATGAGATAGACAGGATCGCAGCGGTCATAGAGCCGGAAGAACTCAGCACAAGGGCCAGACCGATGTCTGTTGAGCTCGCGGCGCTTGACTCTGACGGCAACAAGGTGCTCAATGTGGTGATCCAGCCTGAAACAGTTTCCTTCAGGGCATATGCAGGCTACACGAAGACAGTGAGCCTTAACGTGCCGGTAAAGGATAACAAGGATGACTCGTATGAAAGGACTTACACGGTGCCGAATACATTGGTCATCAAGGGCGGCGCAACGGCACTAAGTTCGGTCTCCAGCATCACTGCCGAAGAGATCAATATCGGTAATTATTACGAGGATGCAGAACTGCCGATCGAGCTCATACTTCCTGACGGGATCTACCGGGCAGAGGATGACAGCGAACTCGTCCTTAAACTAAAGGTGACTGAGAAGGCTGACACGGACAGCGGCAGCTGATCGGCGGCGAATAAATGCATAACAGAAAGCAGGGCACAGGCTCTGCTTTTTATTTTTTATCCGGTCCAAGCAGCTGTTCCGCATCGCAGCTGAGGGTGCGGGACAAAGCGACGATGTACTCGGAGCGGGCCTTTCTGAGGTCTTTCTGGCTCTGTTCATATTGCTGTATGGTCCTTACCGGGATCCCGGCTGCTGACGCGAGGCCGCTCTGGCTGAAGCCGCATTTCAAACGGGCATCCCTGAGGCGCGCGCCGCATGGACCTGAGGCATCTGAGAGGGATCTGCCTGCAGACGATGCCGCTTCTGCCGCAAACTGCTCTCCGAATTCCCGGAGACGCTGAGAACGCTCCGCTTCGCTTATGCTGAGAGGCAGGCTGTCCAGAAATTCAATACGCCTTTTGCTGTATTCTGCTGTGAATGACTGGACGGAAAAACCAGTCAAAACCTGCCTGAATGTGAGGCAGGTCTCCCACTGCATATGGGAGAGCACATGGCCGCACCAGTATTCGGGACTAAGCCCTCCGGTGTGCCTCGGGACAGTGCGCTCATAGGCCAGACCGCTCCCCGCGAGCACAGCGTATACAAGTTCGGTGCCGGACATGCCTGCTATGAGCTTTATATCTCCGCGCTCAAAGTCTGACGCGAGACCGGAGGCACAGAACAGATCCATCATTGTATTTACATCATAGTGCATGCTGCGCGATGCGAAATCCAGCATGCGGCCGAGCGTATCTGAAGCGCGGTCAAGCAATGATCTGTCATAAGCGCGGGTCATAAGGGCTCACCTCGTCTCTGAGAAGATCGTGAATATAAAAGTCTCCGGCAGCGGCAGGGGCGGATGCGCCTCTGATGGATCTCAGCTCCCGGCTTATCTTCGATTGGAAAAACTCCGAAGAATCCGCGGTCTCATATCCCGTAAAGGCTATGCGGTCGAATGCGCGGTTGCTCTTAAGTACAAACTGCCTGTTTGCGCTGTCTTCTGACAGAGCCTTTTTCAGACTCCCATATGACAGCCGGCCGTCCAGAAAGTCCTGCGCAAACATAAAGCATCTGTTGTCTGCCCTGTACCCGATAATGCAGTCGCTTCCCTGATAGTCCACGCTGAAATACTTGTTTATATATTCTCTCGCGCCTCTGGCTGTTGCGGAGAACATGTCGAATTCCCTGAAGCTCATGAGCAGGCTGAGCCAGTGCAGCGGAACGTACTGCGGACCGCACAGATTGATGATGCGCAGGCCGTCGCAGTTGATCGAGTAGGAAGAAACAAAGCCGTTTCTGTCCCTTCCGACAGCCCACTCGGCAGCGTACTGAGGATACTCCGAGCAATAGAAGCCCAGGCCGAAATCGTTATACTGATTGCCGGTACCAAACTTCGGAGGCCTTACTATATGCGATGATCCGTGGTATATTTTCCTGTCCATAATATGACTATACTCCCAAGGGAGTATAAAATCAAAGTTTTTCGCTCAACTGCATTTACCGCCTTTAAATCCTTTGCTATAATGGCGCCGGTATGAATAAAGGGTGCGGAAACATGACAAAGAGAACCGTCCCTGTTGTCACGAAAGGAGAGAGACAATGAGAGTAGTTATCCAGGATGATTATGAGAAGATGTGCAAGTGGGCTGCTGACTATATCGCAGACAAGATCAACTCGCATAAAGAAGACAGACCGTTCGTTCTCGGACTCCCTACGGGATCGTCCCCGATCGGTGTATATAAGAACCTTATCGCAAAGAACAAGGCAGGCGAGCTTTCGTTCGCAAATGTTGTGACATTCAACATGGACGAGTATCTCGGACTTCCTCACGAGCATGACCAGAGCTACTGGTACTTCATGCACGACAACTTCTTTGATCACCTCGTAGATATGAAGCCTGAGAACATCAACATCCTCAACGGAATGACTGATGATCCTGAAGGCGAGTGCGCAAGATATGAGGAGAAGATCGCAAGCTACGGCGGCATCGACCTCTTCATGGGCGGAATCGGCGTTGACGGACACCTCGCATTCAACGAGCCGTTCACATCGCTCACATCCCGCACAGGTCTCAGAGACCTTACAACAGACACAAGGATCGTAAACTCCAGGTTCTTTGGAAACGACCCTGAGGCTGTTCCTGCACAGGCTCTGTCCGTAGGAATCGGAACAGTTACAGACAGCAAGGAAGTCCTCGTACTCATCAGCGGACACAACAAGGCAAGAGCCATGGCCGCTGTAGTTGAAGGCGGAGTAAGCCAGAAGTGGACATGCAGTGCTCTTCAGATGCACAACGGCGCTATCATCGCATGCGATGAAGAGGCCTGCGGCGAACTGACAGTAGATACATACAAGTACTTCCTCGACATCGAGAAGGATCAGAGACTTTAGGAGAAAAACAATGGGTAAGTATTTCGGAACTGACGGCTTCCGCGGCGAAGCCAACAAGACTCTTACATTTGACCACGCCATAAAGATCGGCCGCTACCTTGGCTGGTACTACGGCAAGAGACTCGACCGCAAGGCTAAGGTCGTCATCGGAAAGGACACCAGAAGATCGAGCTACATGTTTGAGTACGCTCTCTGCACAGGCCTCATGGCTTCGGGCGCAGACGCCTACATCATGCACGTAACAACGACTCCTTCGGTATCGTACATTGCGAGAGTCGATGACTTCGACTGCGGTATCATGATCTCCGCATCGCACAATCCGTTCTATGACAACGGCATCAAGATCGTCAACAACAACGGCGAGAAGATGGACGAAGAGACTCTGCTTAAGATCGAGCAGTATCTCGACGGCGAGATGGAAGTTCCTATGGCTGAGCGCGACGAGATCGGCCGCACAGTAGACTACGTCTCCGGACGTAACCGCTACATCGGATATCTCATCTCGATGTCCAAGTTCAGCTTCAAGGATGTCAAGGTCGGACTCGACGTTGCGAACGGAGCTGCATGGTCTATCGCAAAGGGCGTCTTCGATGCTCTCGGCGCAAAGACATATGTCATGAACGATGAACCGGACGGCTACAACATCAATACAAACTGCGGATCGACTCATATAGAGCACCTGCAGAAGTTTGTAGTAGACAACGGTCTTGATGTCGGATTCGCATATGACGGCGATGCTGACAGATGCCTCTGCGTAGACGAGAAGGGCAACGTTGTGACGGGAGACCACATACTGTACATCTACGGACTCTACATGAAGGAAAGAGGCAAGCTCCTCAACAACAAGGTAGTTACGACTGTAATGTCCAACTTCGGACTCTACAAGGCACTCGACAAGGTAGGCATCGAGTACGAGCAGACCAAGGTAGGCGACAAGTACGTATATGAGAATATGGTACAGAACGGCCACCGCATCGGCGGTGAGCAGAGCGGACACATCATCTTCACCAAGTATGCCACAACAGGAGACGGTATCCTGACATCCCTCAAGCTGATGGAGGCTATGCTTGCCAAGAAAAAGAAGATGAGCGAGCTCGCAGCGCCTGTCGTATTCTATCCTCAGGTCCTCAAGAACGTGAGAGTAAAGAGCAAGGCCGACTGCATGAACGACCCTGACGTGCTGGCTGCAGATGCTGCCGCAAAGAAGGCTCTCGGCGACACAGGACGCACACTGCTCAGAGAATCCGGCACTGAGCCTGTAGTCCGCGTTATGGCGGAGGCTCCTTCGGAGGAAGAGTGCGAGAAGTACGTAAACCAGATCATCGACGTTATCCGCGCAAAGGGACATATCGTCGAATAGGGGAGAACAGAAATGTATACAATTAACGATTTATATGATCTTGATCATACGCTTGCAAAGGATTACCTTGCTCAGTTCACATATCCGTGGGAAGCTCTGAAGGGGATCAAGGAATTCATACTTCAGCTCGGTCCGACTCTGGATCCTGAGGAATATGAAGAGGTCAGTGAGAACGTATGGGTGCACAAGACCGCAAAGGTATTCCCGAGCGCGTATCTCGGAGCTCCATGCATCATCGGACCTAACACAGAGGTAAGGCACTGCGCATTCGTAAGAGGATCTGCTCTTGTCGGTGCTGACTGCGTTGTCGGCAATTCAGTAGAGCTCAAGAACGTCATCCTCTTCGATCACGTGCAGACTCCGCATTACAACTATGTAGGAGACTCTATCCTTGGCTATTACAGCCACATGGGCGCAGGTTCGATCACTTCCAACGTCAAGGCAGACAAGAAGCTCGTAGTCGTTCATAACGGAACAGAGCAGATCGAGACCGGCGTAAAGAAGTTCGGCGCTATGCTCGGCGACCACGTTGAGGTCGGCTGCAATGCCGTTCTTAACCCGGGCACTGTCATCGGCCGCAATTCCAATGTTTATCCGACATCCTGCGTACGCGGTGTCATTCCGGAAAACAGCATATGGAAAAACAACGGGGATGTAACAGAAAAGCACGAATAGAAAAATATCCGAAAAAAGCAGTGGCTCAGCCGTGTGCCGGGCCGCTGCTCTTTCTTTTTGTCCGCCTTGTATTGAAGGAAGGACATTCAAATGATAGAATATGTTGTCATTCAAGGAAAGGGACACTCACTGAGCTGTCCTGAGGGGATTACAGAAGGGAAATAACATGAGTACAGAAAGAAGAGTAGGTACGGTATCACGCGGGATCAGATGCCCGATCTTCCGTGAAGGCGACGATCTTGCCAATCAGGTAGTCGAAAGCGTTCTGGCTGCTGCGGAATCTGACGGATTCGAAGTACGGGACAAGGACGTGCTCTGCATCACGGAGTCTGTTGTTGCAAGATGCCAGGGCAACTACGCAAGTGTGGATGCTATTGCCGAGGATGTAAAGGAAAAGCTCGGCGGCAAGACTATCGGCGTTATATGGCCGATCCTTTCGAGAAACAGATTCGCCATCTGCCTCAGAGGTATGGCGAAGGGAGCAGAGAAGATCGTGCTGATGCTCAGCTATCCTTCGGACGAGGTAGGAAACGCGCTTCTTACTCTTGACCAGCTCGACGCAGCCGGAGTTAATCCGTACAGTGATGTACTCTCGCTCGAGAAATACAGAGAGCTCTTCGGAGAAAACAGACACCAGTTCACAGGCGTTGACTATGTGGCATACTACGGTGACCTCATCAAGGAGTGCGGAGCGGATGTGGAGATCATCTTCGCGAACCATGCTGAGGAGATCCTCAACTATACCGACAAAGTCATCAACTGCGACATCCACACACGTGCGCGCACAAAGAGGATACTGAGATCCAAAGGCGCGACCGTTTTCGGAATGGACGAGATCCTGAACGCACCTGTAAACGGCAGCGGTTACAATGAGAAGTACGGTCTGCTCGGATCGAACAAGGCTACGGAAGACAGCGTAAAGCTTTTCCCTAGAGATGCTCAGAAGCTCGTAGAGGACATCCAGTCCATGATGCTCGAGAAGACCGGCAAGCACATCGAGGTAATGGTATACGGGGACGGAGCTTTCAAGGATCCTGTCGGAAAGATCTGGGAGCTTGCAGACCCTGTCGTTTCCCCGTTCTACACATCGGGACTCGAGGGCACACCGAACGAGCTCAAGCTCAAATATCTTGCAGACAACGACTATTCGAACCTCTCAGGAGAAGAACTCCGCGAGGCTATCAGCAAGGCGATTGCCGACAAGCCACAGGAGAGCCTGGTAGGAAACATGGTTTCGGAAGGAACTACACCGAGACGTCTGACAGACCTTATCGGATCGCTCTGCGACCTCACATCGGGCTCCGGAGACAAGGGAACACCTGTCGTCTATATCCAGGGTTACTTCGATAACTACACAACAGGCAGATAAACAAAGCATAAAAAATACAGCCGCATGCGGCAATGTCATTAAGTTAATGACAAAACAGAATCAACTGGGAACTGCAATTTGAGTGGATCCCAGTTTTTCTTTGCTTGAATATCGATTTTGTAACCAA
>CACYYD010000013.1 GCA_902778585.1 uncultured Eubacteriales bacterium
TTCTTGCGTGCCATAACAAAACCTCCTATGGTACATTCTTATGCTACCATAGGAGGCTATCTCAGTTAACATTTACAGACTTTTTCTCACAGTCTCTTTGGTATTTCTGAATATTCAGTTTATGGTTGCTATCGTGCAATCAGATTTAGTTTGAGCCTTCCTCTTCGACTGCTTCTTCGGCTGCTTCTTCAGTTGCTTCAGGAGCTTCTTCTGCAGGGGCAGCAGCCTCGTCGCTTGGCTCGAATGTGCCGCTTACAACGACTTCATCGCCGTAAACATAATTGACTACTACACGTATTCCTTTGATCTCTACGTCTGCGTCATTTACTACGGATTCCATTCTTGAAGCTACACTTCTGAAAGCGTCAGCCTGAGAATCAAGAGCGGTCTGGAGTGCTTCTTTCAGATCATCGCTCTTTGCAAACTCTTCAGTCATATCCTTCACGCCTGAAAGATCATAAGTATAGATGATATCGTTGCCTTTGATCTCTATAGCGACGCCGGAAGTCTCACCATCGGCCACTTTCTTGTCCAGTTCAGACTTAACGTCAGGATGCTCGTTTATAAAAGATTCGAGTGTAGTCGGTCCTGATTTTTCTGCAGACTTGCTGCCGCATGCTGTCATCATCATCGCTGAGAAAAGAGCGATGACCATAAGTAAAATTGCCAGTTTATTGATTCTTCTCATTTCAAATATCCTTTCTCTTTTAGTTACCAGAGGAACCGCTGCTCAGTCCGCCAAGAAGGCTTCCGATTATGCCGTTGCTCTCCTTTTCAGTTCCGTCGCTTCCCTGATTCAGATTATTGCTCTTGTAGCTTCCTTCATTTGAGGAATCATCCTCGGTATCGCTGTTGTAATTGCTGTTGCTGCTATTGTTATTGTTGTTGTTGTAGCTGCTGTCCTGATTGCTGTACTGCTTCTTGGCTTCCTCTGCAGCCTTGAGAGCGGCCTCGAGTTCTTTCTCACTCTTGGTCTGGACCTTGTCGACATCGGCGATGAAGTCGGTGATTATCTCATAGACTTCCTTGCGGGTCTTTGCAGTCTCGATATCCTTCTTTGCCTCATCGATATAGCCCTGGATAATGGTCTGCTCTCCGGTGTCATAATCAGAGACGTCAACGTTCTCGACAGCCTTCATTGCCTCATTTGCGGCCATTTTTCCGTCGATCACTCGGTAAGCATAAGCGCCGCCCACTGCCGAAGCGATCATCAGAATAAGTACCAGAAGGAGCTTTGCTCCGAATCCACCCTTTTTGTTGTTCATTTCTTTTCTCCGTTTGTGATCATTATGCCCTGCGGCGCGGGGTCGGTCCTGTGCCGGCAGAACATTTCATACACAGATAGTTTACTATAATCAGTATATTTATTGCAAAAGATATGTGCCTTTTCGTGATATACTCTGCTCATGAGGATAAACAGCATAATACTCGAAAACTTCAGAAATTACAGGAACCTCGAGCTCGACTTCGATGAGAGCCGCAATATTATCGTGGGTGAGAACGCCCAGGGCAAGACGAATCTTATAGAGGCCATCTATCTTACGGCCTTTGCGAAATCGTTCAGAACGTCAAACTCTGCAGACCTCATCAGTTTCGGCGCTGACTCGGCCAGGGTGAGCACGTACATTACTTCTGAAGACCTTGAGAAGAATATAAACATAGTCATCCGCTCCGACGGCAAGAAGATGATCAGGAAGGACGGCAAAGTCATCCGCCGCACCACGGAACTTCTGAACAACGTGGTGGTCATCATCTTCTCGCCGGACGACCTCCGCATCATAAAGGATAGTCCGGACAGGCGCCGCGCATTCATAAACCGCGAACTCTCGCAGATGCGCCCAAGTTATTACGACGCTCTGAGGCGCTACAACGAGGCTCTCCGCGAGAAGAACGCTCTTCTAAAGGGATACTTTAATATAAAGAAGAAAACCTTCACTCGTGCAGACAACCTGAGCCTCAATGATGTGAGAAGTGGTGAGGCAGTCACAGGGAGAAGTCCGTATGACAACAGCCGCAAGTTCAACGAGGACATGATGGACATCTACGACCGTCAGCTGGCAGACGCGGGCTATGAGATCATAAGGTTCCGCAGGGAATTCGCCGAGATGCTCAGCAGCGAGGCCGGAGAGATCATGAACAAGATATCCGGCGGACGTGAAGATCTCAGGATCGAATACAAGACTTCCTGCGACTTTGTCATGGGCCCGGAAGGGCGCGAGATACTCTTCAGCCAGATCTTCCACAACAGGGACCGCGACATCTACAACGGATACGCGAGCCTCGGTCCGCACAGGGACGACATCGAGTTCTATATCAACGGAAAAGACGCTAAGAAGTACGGTTCGCAGGGGCAGCAGAGGACGATCGCGCTTTCTCTCAAGCTGGCAGAGATAAGGATCGCAAGGCAGATGCTGGACGAGCCGCCGGTGCTGCTGCTCGATGATGTGCTCTCAGAGCTCGACCTCGACAGACAGAGGTTTCTTGTGAGCGAGATCGACGATGTGCAGCTCTTCATTACATCGGCGGAGCTCAACGATGAGGTCATCAAGGACCTTCGCGGAGGTACGCTCTTCAGGATCGAAGACGGAACGGTGACAAGAGTCGATAAATACTAAAAGAGTGCATCGGAGATGCAACAAGACATCAGAAAGCAGGAGAGCCCTATACGGGCTCTTTTATATTTGTTTTTAATACTAATATTGGATTTTGATGTATTTTTTTTCAATTTTTGAAAAAGTAGTACAAATATGTGCTATAGTTGAAAAAAAGTACAAAGTGTAAAATTTTTACATTTTGTGACCTTTTTCCTCGCCGCTGTTGTCAGTAATAGTAATAAGGAGGTTCTACAATGTTAAGGCGATTGGATCTAAAAGGGTGGCTGCAGTTATTGACTTGCGGGCTTGGTTCGTTCGCGATTTTCTATGTACTGTTCTGCCGCGCAAGCTTCTACGACGCATTTATAGAAGCTATGGACGTATCAAATACTCAGTTCGGAGTATTGTACGGAGTGTATGGGTGGATTGCCGTTGTCGGCTATCTGATCGGAGGCTTTGTTGCAGATAAAGTAGCCCCAAGATACTTGATGTTCATCTCTTATTTAGTGACAGGTCTTTGCAACTTTGTTCTGGGATTCTGGCCGAACTACACCGTCTGCCTGGTTCTCTATGCTGTAATGGGTGTTTCCACAACGGTTACATACTGGGATGCGATGCTTAAGTGCAACAGGATCCTGGCACGCAGAGTCAATGCTGAGGGAGAGGGATTCTCCTGGCTGCAGACTATCCGAGGTCTTGGCGAACTTACAGTAAGCTCTGCTATCATCTTCGGATTCACATTGTTTGTTAACAGAGTAGCGGGTCTCCGCTTCGTTATCTGGACCTACGCGGCAATGCTGATCGTGTTTGCCATCATCTCCCTGTTCGTATTTGATGACGGAAAGGTTGCAGAACTTGATGCTGAAGAAAAGGCCAAGAAGGAAAAAGTTCTCACAGACGAGAGCACTTTCCACCAAACCATCAGACTTCTCAAGAATCCGGATCTTTGGCTTTGCATACTGATCGCCTTTGGCGGCTACAATATCGGTTCCTGCATCGGTTCATACCTGGGCGACATGGCCGGCCCGTTTGGAGCAGCAACTGCCGCTATCGCCTGGATCGGCTCTATGCCTAACTGGTTCAAGCCAATAGGTTCATACGCAGGCGGCTTCATTGTAAAGAAGAAAGGTTCTACATTTATCCTTATGTGCTGCACTGTCGGATATGTGATCATAGCAGCTTTATTCCTCTTCATGCCAAAGGACCGCGCCTTCCTGCCGCTGTTCCTTGTAGTAGCAACGATAGAGGTTGTCCTTACCGGAGCGTTCCGCAGCCAGAAGTTCATACAGATCAGTGAGGCCGGCATCCCTGTGGAAGATACCGGAAACGCTTTCGGAATCATTTCAACGATCATCTACAGCGGTGACGCTTTCATGCCGGTCATAATCGGCATATGGCTTGATAAATACGGAGATCTTGTAGCATATAACAATCTGTACAAGACATTCTTCCTGTTTGCGGCCATCACTCTCATTGCGGGCATCATATTCCGCAGGAGAAACAAGGAGCGCATCAATCAGCTGATAGAAGAAAACAAGGCTGAGTTCAAAAAAGAAGCATAGCTCTTAGTGTTAAGAAGTAATTGCCGGGACACAAAACAGGTTTTCCAGCTACAGGAGCATAGCAGTTTATTATGAGCGTGATTGACATAATAATTGAAAGAAAAGGATGGTTCCTCGGTCTTGTTGAACAGCATTTGATTCTTGCCGGAGTATCGATACTGCTTGCAGGCGTTATCGGTCTCCTGCTGGGCATACTTGTTTATGAAAAAAAGAGTCTGGCAAAGGTAGTATTGGGCATAACCAACATGCTCTATACTATCCCGGATATAGCGATGTTCGGTTTCCTGATCCCGCTCACCGGGATCGGAAACAAAACCGCCATAGTCGCGCTTACCATATATGCGCTTCTCCCTATGGTGAGAAATACGTACACAGGTCTGGACCAGGTCGATCCGGATATAGTCGAGGCAGCGATCGGGATGGGCAGCACAAAGCGGCAATTGTTATTGAAGATACAGCTGCCGCTTGCCTTCCCGGTCATCCTCACGGGCATAAGAAACATGTCGGTAATGACAATATCGATTGCGGGGATCGCATCGTTCATAGGTGCGGGCGGCCTTGGCCAGGCGATATATCGCGGTATAGCGACGAATAATCAGGAGCTCATGCTGGCAGGCAGCATTATAATCGCCGCGATAGCCATCATACTTGACCTGCTGTTCGGTATGTGGGAGCAAGGCGTAAATAATCATCGCAAATTCAAACGCGGAGTGGTGCTTGTTCTTCTGCTCCTGGTTTTCTTAGCGGCAGTCATCCATCTCAATGCCGGAAGGACAGGCAAGCAAATAACAGTCGGATACGACAATACAGCTGAGGAAGCTGTCATTGCGAACATTCTGATCGATCTTATCGAAGAGGAAACAGATATCACTGTTGAAGAACTTGGCGATCTGTCCGGAGGAGAAACGGTTCTGCTGCCGGCAGCTCTTGAAGGGGAGATAGACATATATCCGGAATACACAGGGACCGCGTGGCTGACAATACTTAAGCATACAGAGATCCCCGATCAGGAGACGCTGAACGCTCAGCTGAATTCAGAATACAAAGAGCAGTATGACCTGGAGTGGCTGGGTATGTACGGATTCAATGATTCGTACGGACTGGCTGTATCGAACGAGGCTGCTGAAAAGTACGGACTGAAGACATACAGCGATCTTGCGGAGGTTTCGGAAAACCTGACGTTCGGGGCAGAACCGGGCTTTTACGAGAGAGCGGACGGATACGAAGGCTTATGCAAAAGTTACGGTTTTAAATTCAAAAAGCACTCGGACATCACGTTCAGCCTCAAATATGACGCGATACAGGAAAACAAAGTCGATGTCATCACTGTATTTACAACGGACGGAAGGCTTTCCGGCGCCGACGTCACTGTGCTTGAGGATGATCTTGAGTACTTTCCGAAATATCTGTGCGGCAATGTCATAAGGTCGGAAACGCTTGAAAAATATCCTGAGCTGAGGAGCGTTCTTGAGCAGACCAACGATCTTATATCTGATCAGGACATGTCTATGCTCAACAAGCAGGTCGAGATCGACGGTAAGGAACCTGCAGCCGTCGCGCGGGAGTTTCTGAAGAATAAAGGGCTGCTGCCATGAAAAGTGAACAAGCGATAATACAATTCAGCAACGTCAGCAAAAGCTACGGGGAAACACTCGTGCTTGACGATGTAAGCGTATCCATTGAGGAAGGCGAATTCCTGATGCTGATCGGGAGATCGGGCTGCGGCAAAACGACCTTCCTGAAGCTGATCAACGGACTGCTTGAACCTGACGCCGGAACGGTAAGTGTGTTCGGTGAGGATATCTCGAGCGTGGATAAAATCAGCCTTAGAAGAAGCATCGGATACGTGATCCAGAGCGTCGGGCTTTTCCCGCATATGACGGTACGAAAGAACATCGAATATGTCCCGGGGTTGTTCAGGCAATATCCCGAGGGGATCTGGCCGCTTGAGAAGATCATGAAGCTGGTCTCTCTGGACCCTGACCTTAAGAACCGCTACCCTGCGGAGCTTTCGGGAGGACAGAGGCAGCGTGTAGGCATTGCGCGCGCGCTGGCAGCCAGACCGAAACTGCTTCTAATGGACGAGCCTTTTGGAGCGGTCGACGAGATAACCCGCAAGCAGCTTCAGGGAAGCATAAAAGACATAAAGGATGAACTCGGGCTTACGATAATCTTTGTTACACATTCTGTTGAAGAGGCTTTCCGCCTTGGGGACAGGATAGCGATCTTTGAAGATCACAGAATCATACAGATCGACAAGCCGGAAAATATTCTGAAAAATCCAGCAGATGCCTTTGTCAAAGCGCTTATCGAGACAACAGACACTGATGGAAAAAATAATAACAAGTTATAGGAAGGAGCATTGTTCTATGCAAAAAATCATGACGGAAATCGAACGCTGCAAAGGATGCTACCTGTGCATGGCAAATTGTCCAAAAGAAGCAATACACCTTTCGGGCAAGGTCAATCATAAAGGCTATGAATATATAGAGGTTGACCAGGAAAAGTGCATTGCCTGCGGATCATGCTATCAGATGTGTCCGGACTTTGTATTTTCTATTTTGGTTTGATGAAGGGAGGCAAAAGATATGGCAAAGGTACTTATGAAGGGTAACGAAGCGATAGCTGAAGCCGCTCTTCGAGCAGGCAGCAGATTTTACAGCGGATATCCTATTACACCGCAGACAGAGATCCTCGAATATCTTTCGTGGAGAATGCCCGAGGTAGGAGGAGAAGTTGTCCAGACGGAATCTGAATTGAGCGGAATAAACATGCTCCTTGGTGCGGCATCTGCCGGTGCGCGTGCTTTTACAAGCACATCCGGACCGGGATTCTCACTCATGCAGGAAGGGCTCTCGTATATCGTAGCAGCCGATCTGCCTCTGGTAGTTATCAATGTCATGCGTGAGGGCTCGGGCCTCGGCAATATAGGAGCCAGCCAGGGTGATTACTGGCAGATGACGCGCGGCGGAGGCCACGGCGACTACAGGATGATAGTCCTGGCTCCGGCCAACGTTCAGGAAAGCGCAAATCTCATTTCGGACGCATTTGATCTTGCGGAAAAATACATGCACCCGGTTCTGATCGCTTCCGACGCTGCCATAGGACAGATGGTAGAGGGCGTTGAACTGCCTGAATTCAAAGATCATGACATAAATAAATTTGATTTCGCGGTAAGAGGCTGCAAAAAGGGAGACAGACCAAGGTCCATACAGAACATCTATTTCCTGGATGACCAGTATGAAGACCATCTGAGAGAGAAGTACGCAACGATCACAAAAAATGAGCAGCGCTGGGAATCTCTGTATGTTGATGACGCGGACATCGTTCTTGTTGCGTACGGCATCAGTTCCCGCATGTGCAAGGAGGCCGTCAGAGCTGCCAGAGACCAAGGAATAAAGCTGGGACTGATACGGCTCATAACACTTTGGCCTTTCCCTGAGAATGCTTTCAAAGAAGTAAATCCTAATGTGCTCGGATACCTCACGGTCGAAATGAGCACTTTAGGGCAGATCGCTGATGATGTCAGGCTTGCGACACAATGCAATAAGCCTGTTTCAAGCTTTGGCAGCATGATGGCTCTGCCTGAATCAGATGGAATCATAGAGAAAGCACTGGAAATGATGAAGGAGGCAAGACAATGAAATGTAGCGTACCTGCATCTGTAAAATATGACCACACTTTTTGTCAGGGATGTGCGCAGGGCATCGTGAACCGGCTTATTGGCGAGATCATGGAGGAACTCGGCACAACTGAAAAACTGATAGTTACCACAGACGTAGCATGCGGCGCCATGAACGTAGACTTCTGGGACTTTGACACTATCGTCGGAGCTCACGGAAGACCTATCCCTACCGCGACCGGCGTCAGGAAGGTGCGCAAGGACTGTCTGTCTCTGGCCCATCTGGGAGACGGCGCTGCCTACAATATAGGAATGGCTGAAACGATGCACGCAGCCATCCGGGATGACGATGTCATGGCGCTTGTGCTCAATAACTGCGTGTTTGCGATGACAGGCGGACAGACATCTGCTACGACCATGCTGGGACAGAGGACGACTACATCAGTCAAAGGCAGAAAGAAGAGCGTAGAAGGCTCGCCGTTCCACGTAGAAAAGGCTCTGGGAGACATGGATATCGCATATCTTGCAAGAGGTTCGGTGGACTCGGTAGCAGCTATAAGGAAAACCAAGAAATACCTGAAGAAGGCGTTTGAGAAGCATAAAAACCATGAAGGCTTCTGTCTGGTCGAGATCCTTACACCGTGCCCGACAAACTGGGGTCTGTCTCCGGTTGACAGCATGAAGAGGATACGTGAACAGGTTATACCGGAGTTCCCTGTAGGAGAATTCATTGACAGAGGAGGAAATGAGTAATGGCTAAGACAGAAATCATTTGCGCCGGTTTCGGCGGTCAGGGAGTTCTTGTCACAGGACTCATTATCGCGAACGCAGCCATGGAAGATGACAAGGAGATCCTTTGGTACCCTTCCTATGGCGTTGAGATGAGGGGCGGAACTGCTAACTGTAATGTCAAGATCAGTGACGAGGAAATAGCCAGTCCTTTTGTAAAAGAAGCGGACATTGTCATTGCTCTTAATGAGGCGTCAGTCACCAAATTCGAGCCGAGGGTCAAACCGGGCGGATACCTCTTTGTAAACAGTTCGACAGTCAAGCACCGCGATTACAGGGACGACATACATGTATATGAGATCCCGGCCTCGGACATAGCTTATGAGTCCGAAAACCCAAGGGGAACCAACGTTGTAGTGCTGGGCGCGCTGGCAAAGACGACCGGCCTGTTCGATCCTGATTATCTGAGGGAGTCTATCGACAGCTTCTTCCTGAAAAAGGGAAAGAACAACCCTAAGAACGCGGTCTGCTTCAATAAAGGCGCTGAATATTTTGATTGATGGGAGATCAGCAAATGGATATAAAGCGATTTCTTAAACCTTCAACGATAGCGGTCATCGGAGCTACGGAAAAGGAAGGCTTTGCAGGAGGCACCTGCAGGAATGTCCTTCAGTATGCCGGTGACCTCGACAATGTGTATTTTGTCAATCCGAAAAGAGACGAAGTCTTCGGAAAGAAGTGCTACCACAGCCTGGATGAAATCGAGACCGGCATAGATACCGTCGTGATCGGGACTCCGAAGGCAACAATCGTACCTCTGCTAAGGCAGGCAAAAGAAAAAGGCGCGGCCGGCGCCGTTGTCTACGCGAGCGGCTACTCCGAGATCG
Source organism: uncultured Eubacteriales bacterium (assembly GCA_902778585.1). Taxonomy (GTDB): domain Bacteria; phylum Bacillota; class Clostridia; order Peptostreptococcales; family Anaerovoracaceae; genus Crickella. The sequence goes on from CACYYD010000013.1 coordinate 9,395, forward strand.
GCACAGATGAAGGCAGGGCTGATGAACAGGAGCTTGTCGACACCTGCAAAGAACTGGATATGTGCCTGCTTGGGCCAAACTGCTGCGGCTTTGTAAATTACATAGACGGCAAGTACTGCTGGGCGATCCAGCACCCTGAGCGCGACAGGAGGGGCTCCGTAGGCTTTGTTTCACAGAGCGGACAGATCTGCATGTCGCTTATGGACAGCCCTAACATGACCTTCTCTTACTGCCTGTCATGCGGAAACAGCAAGGCTGTAAGTGAAGAGGAGTATCTGGAGTTCCTTGTGGAAGATGAAGATACCAAAGTCGTCGCAATGTACATGGAGGGAGTCAACAATCCTCATAAGCTGGAGGAATGCTTCCGCAAAGCCGCTCTCCTGAAGAAGCCTATGGTAGTACTCAAGGCAGGGCGCAGCGAAAGGGCCAGCGCCATTGCGGCATCGCATACAGGATCGATGTCAGGAACGGACGCTACATATGACGCGCTGTTCAGGAAGTACGGCGTCATCCGCGTAGATGACATGCAGGAGCTTATCGGAACGAGCCTGCTCTTTGCCGATCTCAGAAAAATGCCTGAAAAGCGCTGCAATTACGCAGCCATCTGCCTGTCAGGAGGCGAAACGGCGATCTGCGCTGATGAAGGATTCAAGGTCGGTATCGAGTATGCGGACTTTGAAGAGGAGACCGTAGAGAAGCTGAAGGGCCTTCTTCCATTCTACGCTTCGCCGCGGAACGACCCTCTGGATATAACCGCTACTCCGGCATATCAGCCGGAGGTGCTGGCCGATACTCTGCTTGCGGTAATGGAGGACCCGAACGTTGATATGGTCCTTCTGGGCTTTACCCTGATGGATGAGATAGTAGACAACTCGTTCTACATCATGTTTGACGGGATCAAAATGGCGCTTGAAAAGTCAGACAAGCCGTTCGCCTGCCTCAATTTTATAGAGATGTCAAGGAACTCGGACCTGCAGTCGCGCTTCACCAAACTGGGAGTGCCGGTCCTGCCGTGCATAAAGTACGCGTTTGCGGCTCTTAAGCATCTGAACGACTTTGTAGCTTATGACCCTGAGGTCAGGACGCTTGAACTGGCCATACCGGAGAGAAAGCCGAAGGGCAGAACGGCGCTTTCTGAGTACAGCAGCAAGAAGCTGCTTAAGGAAAGCGGCGTTGAGATCGATCTCGGGATAGTGTGCACCGATGCCGAAGAAGCGGCAAAAGCAGCGGAAAAACTGGGATATCCGGTCGTTGCCAAGATCGAATCTGACGAGATACTGCACAAATCAGATGTCGGCGGAGTCAGGCTTGACCTCAACAGCGCTGAGGAAGTCAAAAAAGCTTTTGCCGGGATCATGGAAAACATTGCGGCAAACGCACCGAATGCCAAGGTGAATGGAGTTCTGATACAGCACATGGCGGAAAAAGGCAGAGAGATGATCGTAGGGGTAAAGAGCGATCCGCAGTTTGGTCCTATGGTCCTCGCGGGACTTGGAGGAGTATTCGTGGAGGTCTTCAAAGACGCCGTGCTTTATCCGGCTCCCCTGAATAAAAAGGAAGCCCTTGAAATGCTCGCGTCACTGAAGTCATACAAGCTGCTTACCGGATACAGAGGAGAAGAAGCCTGCGATCTGGATGCTGTTGCGGAAATGATTGTAAAGATCGGAGATTTCGCGGCAGAGAACAAGGACAGGCTTATCGAGATGGACATCAATCCACTCCTCGTTTATCCGAAAGGCAAAAAACCGGCAGCCGTAGACGCATTGGTCGTGCTAGGCGAATGATTCATTACTTATAAGGAGGCATAAAATGCTTGATATCAGAATCGAAAAAACAAAGAATCCTAAAGCAAAACCGGATTTCGTCAATAATCCGCCGGAGTTTGGCACCGTTACGACAGATCACATGTTTGTGATGGACTATAACCCTGAACAGGGATGGCATGACCCTAGGATCGTTCCGTACGGACCGTTCGAAGTAGAGCCTATATGCATGTCCTTCCACTATGCGCAGGAGATATACGAAGGCATGAAGGCGTTCAAGTCCAAGGACGGAAACCCGCTCCTGTTCAGACCTGACATGAATGCCAAAAGATTCCAGCGTTCCGCAAGGAGAGTCATGATTCCGGAGATCCCGGTCGAGGACTATCTGCAGGCGGTATACGAGTTTGTTAAAGTCGAGAAGGACTGGATCCCTACTGAGCCTGCAACATCTCTCTATATGAGGCCTGTTTGCTTTGCCACTCAGAGCTCAGTCGGAGTAGAGGTTTCAAGCGAATACAAATTCTTTATCGTTGCATGCCCGGTCAAGGCTTATCACACGGAGTTCTCCTCGGAGGACAGCTGCTGGGTAGAAACTGAATACTCCAGAGCGTCGGGCGGCGGCACGGGCGGAGACAAGTGCGGCTGCAACTACGCAAACACTCTTCTGCCGCAGACCCTTGCAGAAGAAAAGGGCTATGTGGAAGTAGTATTTACAGACAGCGTTGAGCATAAGTGGATCGGCGAGATAAGCGCCAGCAATATCATGTTCGTCATAGACGGCAAAGTCGTAACGCCTGAGCTCGACGGAACCATTCTTCCGGGTATCACAAGAGACAGCATACTCCATCTCTGCAGGGAGTGGGGAATACCTTGCGAGGAAAGAAAGATCTCTGTTGACGAGCTGAAGGAGACACTGAAGAACGGAAAGTGCACAGAAGCCATGTCGCTGGGCACCGCAGTTGTAATAGAGCCTATCGGCAGCTTCGGATTTGCCGATGAAGGCAGACTGACTGTTGGAGACGGAGAAGTCGGTCCTGTCAGCAGAAGACTGTATGAAACTATTCTTGCCATACAGCATGGCGAGGAGAAAGGCCCTGAAGGCTGGGTCGTTGAACTGAAGTAAGCTCAATATCGACATTAAAGAAAGGGGCTGTACCAATAGCTCCCTTTCTTTAATGCAAAACTGTGTCATTGAAGTGTGAAAAATATTATAATATAGTTCTCGGGTAGAAACTGAGAGGGGAGCTTGATGTAGTGAAACACGAAGAACTGCTGGAGGTCTTAAAGAATATTGCGCTTGGCATGCACAAACTAATGGGCGAAGATACCGAAGTGGCTTTGCACGATCTGAAAAAGAAGGAAATGATCTACATTGCGAATTCCTACTTGTCAGGGCGCACTCTGGACTACAAGATCAGTGAAATGACAAGCAAGGCGATCATTGACATGGCGGATGAGGACGGGCACCTCATAGGGTACAGCATACGGTCGATGCCTACTGATCATTTGCGTTCCTCGCATTTTGTGTTCTATGAGGACGGCGAGCCGACAGCTCTGCTGTGCATCAATCAGGATACAACAAAGATAGAGGAAATGAAGCGCTATCTTGAGCGCATGATCATGCCGCTGCCGCGCGAAGACGACAATATGGCAAAGTACGATGGAGATTATATTATGAAAGTGACCAAACAGATGATCATCGAAACCATCGATACGATGTCTTATGCGGAATTCAAAACAAAGGAAGGCAAGCTGAAGCTCCTCAAAGAGCTGCATCGGCAGGGAGTGTTCAATGTCCGTGATTCCGGCCCGCTGGTTTGCAAGTCTCTCGAGATATCACATACGACTCTCTACAATTATCTAAAAGAACTGCGCAAAAGGGGAGAGATAAACGACATAAAGGCATTCCATTGAAGAAGCCGTTCAACATTGTCAAAAGGGCTCTGAGAGGCGGTACACTCTTCCGCATCGAAGATGGAACGGTCACCAGAGTAGATAAATACTGATGGATCCAAGTGGTCGGGGGCAGCATGGCTGCCCCCCTTTTCGTTGCCGGGTTTAATAAAACGGTCCGAAAACGGATCTTAAAACGGCTTTAAACGGTTGCAAAACGGCTTTAAAACTGATATGCTGTTCATGAAAGAAAGCACATTGGATAGATACATGAGGCAGAACAATGAAGATCAGCGATTTAAAGAAGAGAAAGGAAGAGCTCGGATATACCAATGAGAAAGTATCGGCGTTGTCAGGCGTTCCGCTTGGTACAGTGCAAAAAATATTTGGCGGGGCAACATCTAAACCAAGGTACAATACTCTGCAAAGCATAGAGTGCGCGCTGTTTCCTGAGCTTCACTCAAACAAGGAAGCTTCACTGTATAAGGATATGGTGCATAAACTGAGTCTGGATTATGCAGACCGTGTGTCCGAAACACCTGCATTAGATGAATATATAAGCGCTGTATCTGCAGAAGATATAGCAGCCGGGTATGAAAAAGTAATATCATGGAAAGCTCCCGGGGAATTCACTAAAGAGGACCTGAACGATCTTCCGGACGGTTTGACCATGGAGCTTATCAATGGAGTTCTTTGTGACAGGAATACGCCTACAACGAGGCATCAGGTTATTGCGCTCGAACTGTTTGCACAGCTTAATATGGCTATAAGAAACAACCCCGAAAAGCATCGTGATTGCCTGGTGCTGGCTGCGCCGACAACAGTACAGCCGGACAAAGACGATGACAAAAATGTGTTTATACCTGATGTTTTGGCTGTATGCGACAAGGATAAATATAAAGGGGGAGAAGAGATAATCGGTGCGCCTGATTTTGTGGCAGAAGTGTTGTCGCCTTCCACCAAGGACTATGACAAGACAAAAAAGCTCATCAAATACTGGGATGCTGGGGTGCGTGAATACTGGATCATCGCCCCGGAAAGCAGAAGAGTATTCGTTTATATCCTGAATGAGTGCACAATACTAAACAGATACAGCTTTGATGATCAGATACCATTGAGTATCTCGGGAGGCGAAATAGTGATAGATTTCAAGTACATAAATGACCGCCTGAAAAACTATTTCGGAGAGTAAAAAGGGGCTTTCGGATGCGGCGAAAGATCCTGTATTTTTGTCAACCGCTCTGAGACTTGCAATCAGCGGCTTTCGGGCGATGGATGCCGAAAACGGGGCGAAAATTTTCGATTTAAGGCGTTTTTCTGAAAAAACAAGATATTGTGGCAGTACTTGCACAAAAACGGCTTATATGGTAAAATTCGGGCGTAAATCCAAAGGGTGCTGCGCCCGTTTTTTCATGTAAGGGGATTTAAAATGCGGCTTCAGAAACGCATGTCAGAACAGCCCCGCCAGGCACGGGCAGCACAGAGATGAAAGGTAAGTAAAAACGTAATGGCACAGAAGCAGGAATACGGCGCAAGTCAGATAGAGGTCCTCGAGGGTCTTAAGCCGGTAAGGCTCAGACCGGGAATGTACATCGGAAGTACGGGCCCGGCGGGACTCCACCACCTCGTATATGAGATAGTAGACAACTCTGTCGACGAAGCGCTCGCAGGATATTGTAAAAACATCAGCGTCAGCATCGAGCCCGACAACTCCATAACCGTTCAGGACGACGGACGCGGTATGCCTGTAGACATACATCCTAAGATGGGCATACCGGCAGTTGAGGTAATCCACACTCAGCTGCACGCCGGCGGCAAGTTCGGCGGTGGAGGATACAAGGTATCCGGCGGACTGCACGGCGTCGGCGCGTCCGTCGTTAACGCGCTTTCGACACACATGATCGTGCAGGTAAGACGCAACAACAAGATCTATGAGCAGGAGTACTTCAGAGGCGAACGCGCCACAGAGCTCAAGGTAGTAGGCGAATACAAGACAGGCAAGACCGGATCCAAGACACAGTTCTGGCCGGACGGCGAGATCTTCGACGAGACAGTCTACGACTACGAGACACTGCAGAGAAGACTCCGCGAGATGGCTTTCCTCAACAAGGGTCTCACCATCGACCTCACTGACAAGAGAGTCAGCCCGCAGCGCAAGGATCACTTCCACTTTGAGGGCGGCATCAAGGAATTCGTAGCCTACCTCAACCAGAACAAGGATCCTATCAACCCGACCATCTTCTACTACGAGGCCGAGAAGAAGGGCTACTCTGTAGAGGTCGCGCTGCAGTACACAGACAGATACAGCGAAAACATCATCTCCTTCGCTAACAACATCCACACAAACGAGGGCGGATTCCACGAAGTCGGATTCAAGTCCGCGCTCACAAGGACGCTGAACGACTACGCGAAGAAGAACAAATTCATCAAGGAAAACGATGACGCACTCACGGGTGACGACGTAAGAGAAGGTATCACGGCTATCGTATCGGTCAAGCTCACGAACCCTCAGTTTGAGGGACAGACAAAGGCCAAGCTCGGAAACGCCGAGGTAAAGGGCTTTGTAGAGACCAACACGACAGAGCAGCTGACATACTTCCTCGAAGAGAACCCTAAGCAGGCGAGGATCATCATCGACAAGTGCCTCAAAGCCCAGCGCGCCAGAGAGGCTGCCCGCAAGGCAAGAGAGATCACGCGTAAGACTTCGGTCCTCGAGACGACTTCGCTCCCGGGCAAGCTGGCCGACTGCTCCGAGAAGGATCCGGCACTCAGCGAGATCTTCCTGGTAGAGGGAGACTCCGCGGGCGGTTCCGCAAAGCAGGGGCGCGACAGAAAGCGCCAGGCAGTTCTGCCGCTGAGAGGTAAGATCCTGAACGTTGAGAAGGCAAGGCTCGACAGAGTCCTCAGCTCAGAGGAGATCAAGAACATGATCACGGCCTTCGGCTGCAACGTCGGCAAGGACTTCGACATCAGCAAGCTGCGCTACCACAAGATCATCATCATGACGGATGCTGACGTCGACGGAGCGCACATCAGAACACTGCTTCTGACATTCTTCTTCAGATATATGACACCGCTCATCGAGGGCGGATACGTATACGCTGCACAGCCGCCGCTCTTCAGAGTAAAGCAGGGCAAGCAGATCTGGTACACCTACTCGGATGCCGAGCAGGACAAGCTGCTGGCAGAGCTCAAGGGCAAGGGCAGCAACAACAAGATCGAGATCCAGCGCTACAAGGGTCTCGGCGAGATGGACTTCAACCAGCTGTGGGAGACCACAATGGACTACGACCACCGTACGCTCGTAAGGATCACAGTCGACGACGCACAGGCTGCCGATGAGATCTTCACCACGCTGATGGGCGACAAGGTGCCGCCGCGCAAGGCATTCATCGAAGAGAACGCAAGGTACGTAAAGAATCTCGATATTTAATTATAAAGCCGCCACGAATAAAAGCCCCGCTCGGGTACGGCTCCCGCCTCGTTGCGGCTTAACGCAGCGGTACTAAGCTCTGGCTTCGCAGCAACAAATGAAGATGCTGCTTACCAATCGCTAAGTGCCGGCTACCGCAAAGCCCCTCACGAAACTTTTTTCGTGTCGGCATAAAATCAAAAAAGGAAACAACATGGCAGACTTATTAGACAACAGCACAATAATCGAGCACGAGATATACGACGAGATGAAAAACTCGTACATCGATTATGCGATGAGCGTAATCGTAGGACGTGCTCTTCCGGACGTGCGCGACGGACTCAAGCCGGTACACAGGCGTATCCTGTACGGCATGCATTCCCTCGGCATCACTCCGGACAAACCGCATAAAAAGTCGGCGCGTATCGTCGGTGAGGTAATGGGTAAATACCACCCTCACGGAGACTCATCCATCTACGACGCGATGGTCAAGATGGCGCAGGACTTCTCGACACGCTACCCGCTCGTTGACGGACACGGAAACTTCGGTTCAGTCGACGGCGACGGCGCGGCCGCATCGAGATACACCGAGGCAAGGATGTCTCCGTTCTCGCTGCAGATGGTCCGCGACATCGAGAAGGACACGGTCGACTTCATGGACAACTACGACGGCGAAGAGAAGGAACCGGAGGTCCTGCCTTCGAGAGTTCCGAACCTGCTGATCAACGGATCAAACGGTATCGCGGTCGGAATGGCGACATCGATCCCGCCTCATAACCTGGGCGAGACCATCGATGCCTGCGTAAAGATGATCGACGATCCGGATTGCTCGATCGACGACCTCATCCGCATCATCAAGGGACCGGACTTCCCGACAGGCGCAATAATCCTCGGAAAGAGCGCAGCACGCGAGGCCTACATGACAGGCCAGGGAAAGGTCAACGTCCGCTCGGTATGCGAGATCGAAGAGGACAAGCGCGGCAAGATGCGCATCATCGTCAGCGAGATCCCGTTCCAGGTCAACAAGGCAAGGCTCATCGAGTCCATGGCCGAGCTGGTCAAGGACAAGAAAGTCGAGGGCATCTCGGCTATCCGCGACGAGTCGAACCGCGAAGGAACGCGCATCGTAATCGAGCTCAAGAAGGATACCAACCCGAACGTAATCCTCAACAGGCTGTACAAGCACACGGCTCTTCAGACATCGTTCAGCATGATCATGCTGGCGCTGGTGGACGGCGAGCCTAAGATCCTCAACCTCAAGCAGATCCTCGAAGAGTATCTGAAGCATCAGAAAGTCGTAGTCACAAGAAGGACACGCTTCGACCTTGCGAAAGCTGAGGCCAGGGCTCACATCCTGGAAGGACTGCTTATCGCACTCGACAATATCGACGAGGTCATCGCGACCATACGCTCGGCATACAACGATGCCAAGGAAAAGCTGATGATCAGGTTCGGCCTCTCCGAGATCCAGGCACAGGCAATACTCGACATGAGACTTGCCAAGCTGCAGGGACTCGAACGCGAGAAGCTCAAGAACGAGTATGACGAACTGCAGAAGAGGATCGCTTACTACAAGAGCCTGCTCGCAGATGAGCACAAGCTGATGGGCGTTGTAAAGGATGAGCTCCTCGAGATCAAGGAGAAATGGGGCGATCCTAGACGCACCAAGATCGTCGCAGATGAGGGCGAGCTCGACGAAGAGGCTCTGATCGATGAAGAGGATGTCGCGATCACGCTGACACACCTCGGATACGTGAAGAGAGTTCCGGCCGACACCTACAAGGCACAGCGCCGCGGAGGAAAGGGCATAGTCGGACTCACTACAAGAGAGAGCGACTTTGTACGCGACCTCATAATCACGAGCACGCACGACTACCTCATGTTCTTCACAGACATGGGACGCGTCTACAAGATAAAGGCTTACGAGATACCGGAAGCATCCAGGACGGCCAAGGGCACACCTGTTATCAACTTCCTCAACCTCAACAGCACGGAGCGCGTGACGGCCATGATCCCGGTAAGGGAATTCAGGGAGAACGAGTGCCTCGTGATGGTGACCAAGCAGGGTACCATCAAGAAGACTCCGATGACTGAGTTCGACACCAACAGAAAGACAGGCCTCATCGCGATAACCCTCAAGGAAGGCGACAAGCTGATAAGCGTTGCGCTGGCAAACGGCAGCGAGAACGTGCTGGTAGTCACCAAGCAGGGTAAGGCGATCGCGTTCAGCGAAGACGACGTAAGGCCGATGGGCCGCAACGCCGGCGGAGTAAGGGCGATCCTGCTCGAGAAGGGAGATGAAGTCGTTTCGATGGAGCTCGACATAGACCAGAGCCGCAAGATGCTGGTCATCACCGAGAACGGCTTCGGAAAGAGGACGCCGCTCGATGAGTACAGACTGCAGGCAAGAGGCGGCAAGGGCGTCGCGACCTACGACAAGACCAAGTTCGGAAAGACCGGACTGCTCGTCGGAGCGACACTCGTAAGCGAGGACGACGAAGTCATGGTGATCAACTCCAACGGAGTCATCATCAGGATCCGCGCAGACGAGGTAAGCACGCTCGGACGTACGACACAGGGCGTCAAGATCATGAAGGTCGAGAAGGACAACCGCATCGTCTCCTTCGCGAAGGTAGTCGATGAGGAGTCGGCGCAGAAGCCGGCCGAGCAGCCGAAGGACCCTAATGTGGGCGCTGACGGCAACGAGCAGCTGACACTGGTGTAATGCGACATCTGGTCGGCTCTAAGTGAAAGCAAGGAAACAAGGCTTATAGCTGCAAACAGAACACGCCGGACTATCCATAATCGGGTAGCCGGCGTTTTGTCATACTTGTGCACCAATTTTGTCCCACAACATTCTTTGAAGCAATCATGGTTTTAAATAGAATACCAGTGTAAGAAGAATGAAATGTTTGTGAAAGGCTGGTATGGAGATGTTTGTAGACAGAAGATCTGAAGAAGAGAAAAGAGCAATGGCCAAAGATAATGCTGCCAGGCTCAAAATGGGAGACAAGGTAAGCCACAGGACTTTTGGCAAAGGAGAAGTCACTTATATTGACTCAGAAAATGCGCGTGTTCATATTTCTTTTGAAAATGCAGATGATAAAAAACTGACGCTGGTTGACATCTTTAAATACATAGAAATCATTAAGCAGTAGGTGAAAGCAAGTGAATAAATATACAAGGAGGATAACTGATGCAGTATAGGTATATTGAGTTCAAAGATAAATTGGGCTATCACAAAGAGACAGATGGTAAACTATGGTATGTTGGCGAACCTACGGAGGAACTGATCAAAGAACTGGAGTTGAAGGAACTCAAAAGAGTCGGCAGTACTTCAGAAAAAAACTATTGCACCACACTATCCAGTCTGGGCGAAAAAGGATGGAACTTGCAGTTTGTTTCACCATGTGGAGCGTATATGGGAAAGGCTCAAAATGTTGCAGGACCAATTGAAAACCTATATATTTTTAGCAAAAAATTATAAAATTACTGAAAAGGACATACTTCAGGATGATTACTGGAATTCCTGTAAACGCAAGAGCCGAAACATTAATATAGAGATGTTACTTTGGATGAGGTTATACAAGGGGGGATAAATATGGTAAGTATGTCGGTTTATAACCAATTGAAAAAAGAATATGGTAAGGAATCGAGTTGGGCTATTTGGTCGTATCCTGACGGTGGCAATTGGAACGGCAAATCAAATGTCGAAAGTATGAGCTGGGCTTCAGACGAAAAAAAGTTAGTACAGCATTTAAACAGCAATTATATTTTTGTTGCCTATAATCCTGCTAGACGAGATGCATCAGAAGATGCAGTTATATGGAAAAACTTTCATTCCGGAGACAACGCGCAAGACAGAAGAAGGGCTCAAGATTATAAGTTAAGGAAAGCCCTGTTTGATACAGATTATTGGGGTTCGTTTATTACAGACTTGTATTCTGGAATTATAGAAACCAATTCAGATAAAGCACGCCAAAGAATAACTTCAGAGGACAAGGTTAATGCAATAGAAAAAATAAAAAGTATTAGAAACGTGCTGGGAGGCAATGCAGTAATTGTTGCAATTGGAAACAAAGCCTTTCGTGACATGTATAAGCCGCTGCATGAGGCAGGAATACCATTGAAGAAAATTAAGCATTACGCAAGCTTTATCAATCAGGATATATATCGAAATGAAGTTATTAAGGCATTGAGTGAAGAGTAGATTATAATATAGAAAAGAATTAAAGTAGAAATGCGTGAAACATTTATTCTGGCACCTGGGGCCAACAGCTCAGAGTTATTAAGAACACTTGCGAAACATGGCGTCAACACAATAGGCTGCCGCGTGGTAAGTCCGGTTGAGCTTGCACGCATTGCACTGATGAGATCAGGGATTTCCATGACAGAAGAGTTCCTCACAAGGAAGGAGGAGCCTTCTGTCATTTTTTCTTTTCTCGGCGAGATAGGGTATTTCAAAGCACCGTCATTTGCTGATGCAGAGAGCCTGGCAAAAGCACTGACTACCGCAAGGTCCCTTGTTGTATCAAATGAAGAAACTACACTAAAAGAAAGACTGAGCGCGGGAGAGTTTGCGGATAAAAATGCTGCCATTCTCGAAGTGTACGATAGGTATATGAAAAAATGTAATGAAGACAACAGAATCGACAGCATCAGCATGATACGAAAGGCGACAGAAGAAGCGGAACTATTAAGCACTTCGGAATTCAAAGTGCTTATGGAGTATCCTCTTATGCCGATAGATATTGCGCTGATAGAAGCCGCTTCCGGGGGGAAATATGAAGAGGCTTCTCTCAGTGAACTATGCGGGAAAGAAATAAATACTCCAAACGATATAACTATAACGGAAGGATATGGCCGCATAAACGAGGTCGAGGATATCATCGCAGATATATACAGAGACAATGTCCCTCTTGATCAATGCCTGATTGTATGTACGGATACATCATCATACTCCCAGACTATTTATGATCTGGCATGCAGATACGGTATTCCTGTTACTTACGGGAGCGGCATTCCTATCCTTAACTCCAACCCTGCCAGACTCCTGAAGCTCATCTACAAATGGAGCACTTCAGGATATTATGGCATTGATAGCCTGAGGAAGATCCTCACAAGTGATGCGTTTAACAGAAATGAATTCTTCAAGACCCTAGGGCTTGAAGAAGGGCTCAGCAGAAAGGAAACAGAAGCGCTTGTAAAAATGGCAGGCAGCTTAAGATTGTCATTTGATGTTGCCGCAAACAGGCAGAGGCTGTCGGATCTGAAGAAAACACTGAGTGATGAAAAAAAGTTGGAGGTGTTTGGCTGGACTGAAAAACTTGCCGTAGAACTTGAGAAAGGCTGCATAGCGTTCCTCTCCCGATATGCGCTCATTCGCACTGATGGGGCAGGCAGAATCACAGAAGCGGCCGGGCGGATCGACCAGTCTGCTTTACGCGTAATTTGCGAAGCGCTGAATTCCTATCTCAGATATGCAGCTGATGGAAATATCAACGACATCATTCCTGAGATACTTAATAAAACAGTGTGCTCAGAGAACAGCAGGGAAGGCTGTCTGCATGTGTCTTCTATAACAGGAGCTCTGTCTTGTATGAGGAGCAGGATGTATGTATGCGGCCTTAGTGCAGCGGAGTTCCCAGGCTCGCCGGCAGAGAACTACCTTCTGCTCGACAGCGATCTTATGCTCCTTACAGATGAGGAAACAGCTCCGACATCAGAAAACAGGATAAAGAGAAACAAGAATAATTTGGATCATCTTCTCAGGTTTGCAGCGGCGCTTGATGTTAGGACACGACTGTCGTATTCAGGCTACTCGCTTTCAGAACTGAAAGAACAGAATCCGTCTTCTTCCCTTTTCAATATATATGAAAGCATTTATCCGGATACCAGTATGGATGCCTTCAAAGAAGGGCTGAGACATGCACCTTATTTTACAAGTGAAATAGATGCAGACCGGCTTATCGGAAATGAGTACAGCAATGGCACTGAGTTCAGGTTTGAAGATCGGTCTGCGGATAAGGAAACCGCTTCACGTGCACTGACCAGGGCTTGGTCTCCTTCTGCGCTCAGCAATTATATCCAGTGCCCAAGACATTTCTACCTGGAAAATGTACTCGGAATCAGAGTTGCAGAACCTGACAATCCGTTTGAAGTGTTCAATGCTGCAGTAATAGGAACCCTTGCTCATACGATGATGGAAAAACTTGCTGCGAAAGGCTATTCCAGAGATGAATTCCTTGAAGAAACTTCACGTGGGTTTGATACGGCTTTGAAAGAGCGCCCGCCTCTACACCGGGCAGACGCGCTCGCACTGAAAAATGAATTCATGCGAATGATGGGGACAGCATACGATATGGACCCGCACAATAGTGTTATATCTGCCGAAGAGGAATATACATTTACACATCCTTCGGGCATCACCCTCCATGGCTACCCTGACCGGGTAGAACAGGATGCCAGCGGCAATTATATAATCGCTGACTTCAAGACAAAAAGGAAGATAGAGCATAAGGAAGATGACTTCAGCAGCTGTATGCAGGTAGTTGTTTACGCATGGCTCTGCAAGAAAGCGGGAGTTAATGTATCCTCTTGCGAGTACAGGTATTTCAGAAAGGGAAAGACTGTCACCTGCAAGTTTGATAATGAGATGGAAGATGCATTGGACGCTTTTCTTGAAAGTCTGAAAGAAGCGATAGAAAACAATGATTTCCCAAGAAATCCGGATAAGGATATAAGCTGCAAATACTGTAATCTCGCAGACATATGTGAGTGGACTGAAGATGAGACGGGGAAGGAGGCCGGTGAAAATGAGTAACGATCTCGATAAACTGTCGCGTGAAAAAATCCGCAATGACATCGGCTTAAATTTCTTTGTTGAAGCAGGTGCGGGTTCGGGCAAGACTTCTGTCCTGGTTGACCGCATGGTGGCTATGGTAGAGGACGGCATAGATATAAGCAGAATCTGCGCTATCACATTCACAAAAGCTGCCGCAGGTGAATTCTATGCAAGATTCCAGAAAGAACTCTCAAAGTCTGACTCAGAAAGAGCGAAGAAGGCTCTGCAGGATATAGATCTCTGCTTTATGGGGACCATTGATTCATTCTGCAACATGGTTCTTTCAGAGCATCCTGCTGCAGCGGGAATCCCTTCGAACGCGCTTATAGCGGATCAGGATGCAATGGAGGCCCTGTTTTTCAGGGAGTATTCAAAAATAAAACAGGGAGACGCAGGAGCAGACCTTAAAGCGAAGGCGGAACGATTCAGCGGGTGCTTTTATAACGCCGAAGAAATCTTTCTGAATGGGATGAATGTCCTTTCAGCGTCAAAGAACGCGCACTTCAATTATGCGGCACCGCCGGATGAGGCCCCGGATACGTTCTTTGGGGAGAGACGGAACGAACTGATTCAGCTGCTGAGATTCCTGTGCGACCACCCTGAAGCGCTGGCGACAGAGAAACCGAAGTCAGCAGCAGAAGCATACTCCGCTCTTGCTGATGGTATCGATACGATAGAAGATTCATGGGACGATAGTCTCGGCAATGTGGAAAGGACGCTGAACAGTCTCAAAGGTCTCAGGATAATCCCTGAATATGATATTGCTAAACTCGGTCCGGGCTGGGAAAAATACTTTGCCCCGCACTATACCAGAAGCAAACTCACATGGTATGAGATAGAGCCGGAGACAGACCCGCTGATGATAGAAGCAATAAAGAATCTGAGGTTCTCTATTGCCGCGGACTTTATCAACGACTGTCTGGACGTTATTTCTGATACCCTGAAAGATGAAGGGAAGCTGTCTTTTTCGGACTATCTGCTATATCTCAGGGACCTGCTCAGAAAAGATGCAGGCGAAGGCGGCAAGCTTATCCGCCACATATATGAGCGTCACAGCTATTTCCTAATTGATGAATTTCAGGACACTAATCCTCTCCAGGCAGAGGTGTTCTTCTATCTGACAGCGCAGCAGCCGAAAGAAAACTGGCAGGAGTGCATTCCGCATCCCGGAAGCCTTTTCATTGTCGGCGATCCAAAGCAATCCATCTACAGATTCAGGAATGCTGATGTGGCTTCTTTCCTTCGTATTAAGGAAATGTTCAGAAATCCCGATGTCGGCGAAGTCCTTATGCTTTACCGCAACTTCAGATCGACAGACAGGATGTGTATGTGGTTCAACCGGACCTTTTCAGAATTGCTTCCTGAAGATACTGAGATACAAAGTCGGTTCAGCGAGATACCGACGGGAGAAAAGGGATCATATGACTCACCGATAGAAGGTGCTTACAGCTACCTGGTTCCATATTCCAGAAGTGTGGCAGGCAGCGAAGACCCGCACAAGGTAGCAGAGATCATACAGAAAATAATCAGCAGACCGGATGTGCCAATCAATAAATACTCGGATTTCATGTTGATTACGCCCGGCAAGACGCATCTGTCATACTATATGAATGCACTGTCTGACGCAGGTATCCCGTTCAGAATAGAGGGAAAGGTACTCTTTGGTGAGTGTGAGCCGCTGAAGTCGCTATCGTGGCTGATGTCTGCGGCAGCCGATCCTTTTGATGCAAAGGCAGTGTTTGCGGCCGTCCATCTCTCTGGCTGCAGTGTCACGGAGGATGAACTTCATGCATACTCTCAGAGGGCGAAGACAATGTCCCCGGCCGGAGTGTTCACGATGCTTCTCGACGAAAAGAGGGTGTTCGCAAGGGCGGGTACGCATAATGCAGAATATGTCTGGTTTGCGCTCGAACTTCTCAGAAGTGCTGAGATAGACGGGTCTGTATCTTCTGTAGAGGAAGGTGCGGCATTTATTGCAGGACTGGTGAATGATGAATCCGCTGAAGAGCGCTGCATACAGCTTAGGAAGGATGCAAACCGCGTGCATATAGCGAATCTTCACAAGGTAAAAGGACTTCAGGCGCCGGTCGTGATCCTTGCAGATCCATCTTCTTACTCCCGAGGAGCTGACAGCAGGGTAGATTATTCGGCAACACCGCCGGAGAGCTACCTGTTTGCATTTGGCAATTCGCTGAAGTCAACGGATTTCGCTGATGAAAAAGAGAAAGAAGAAGAAGTTCTTGCATCGGAAAGGACGAGGCTTCTGTATGTAGCTGCGACCAGAGCAGAGAAGGTGCTTATCATATCCGCTTCACTGAAGAGCGATGGGGATTATTCTTCATCAAATCCATGGCTGCCGCTTATGGACCATGTGGAAGATGATATCTTCGAGGCTCTTGGCCCGGTTGTACTGCCTGAGCCTAAGGAAAAGATGGTACTTGATGCGGATGAGCTTTATGGTCAGGCAGAGTCAACATCGGTACTGAACAATGAGCTGCCAAAAGAATCCTCGTATACAATAAGAAAGCCGAGCACTGTGACTTTGAAGGGCGTGACTTCATCAGAAGATGATTATGAAGACAAGGCGGCAGATGACCTGGGTTCTACAAGGAGCGGGCAGAGCAGAACGAGAGAGCAGGCGCTTCTCACAGGCACAATGGTGCACAAACTTATGGAAGTACTGGTTTCTTCAGGAAACAAGGCAGACCTTGAAAGCGCGGTAACAGAAACCATCAGAGAATATGAAGCAGATGAAGAATCCTACAGGAATATACTCAAAAAGGTAGGTGAGACTATCCGGTCCGGAGGATACCCGCAGAATAATGGCGCGCCGCAGGATATCCTGAGCGAACTCCTGAGCGCGGATGAAGTGTATTGTGAATTGCCGTTCTGCTATAAAGCGGGAACAGCTGAAATCTGGCACGGCGTGATGGATGTGGTTTACCGGAAAGGAGAAACGTGGCATATCATAGACTATAAGACAAATGCAGATGTGGATGATCTGGACAAGCATTACCAGGAGCAGCTTGAGGCATATGTAAAAGCTTTTGGGGAAATGACAGGCCAAAAGGCTGATACCAAGACATATCACATAGTGTGTGAGGAATAAATTGCAAAGAAGATATTGATGATAGGAGACCAATAATGGCGGACATAAAGAAACAAATTGAGTTGCTGAAGCACTCTCCAATATTTGCCATTTCAAAAGGAAATAATGAATTGTCACACTCGAACTTTTGGGCATGAGACTATGTTGTGAGGGAAAGAATGAAAGCAATAAGACCCATTTATGATGGAATAGATGATCT
The DNA here is from genome assembly GCA_902778585.1 of uncultured Eubacteriales bacterium. Classification (GTDB taxonomy): domain Bacteria; phylum Bacillota; class Clostridia; order Peptostreptococcales; family Anaerovoracaceae; genus Crickella. The sequence goes on from CACYYD010000013.1 coordinate 26,615, forward strand.
GGACATGCTTGATGAGATCGATTCTGTCGGCATGATGGCATGCCTGTTCACTCAAATAAATGACGGCATCAACTCAATGTTGGACATTGATGAGGAACAGCGAATAGTGCTGAGAAATCTGGTCGACTCTGAAATACTGCCGCCCGAAGTGATATGCACTGAAAAGGGAATCAATGACGATATGTATATTCCTGATGCAACAGATGAGTTCGAATCTTACAGGGGAACTGAATTCGATGAACTTATAGTGATGTTCGAAATCGTCAGATGGCTGGAAGAATGTGGTTATGAATGGAGCTCCGTTGTTACATCGCGCTACCAGCACATAGCTCGAGCAACCGGGATCTTTTCAGACAGGGGAAACTATACTGTCGGAGCGTATGCAGCAGATGATTATGTCATGAATGTAGAGTCAAAGGCTTTTCGTGAATTGACGTTGCTGCTGCCGCTCCATTGGGCAACGATTCTTCTGGATTGGTATCCGGTGAAGATAAACGGTATAGATAATAAAGAAATGATAGAGTTCGGCAACCTGATGATAGTTTGTAAAGAGAGAGGGAATTAATTATGGCAGCATATTTATCAGTAAGCGTCTCTTTTAGAAGATATGACAACGACCCTAATATAGTAGAAGATCTTCATGAACTGTATGGAAGACACGGTCTGTCACTAAAATATATTTATTGCGAAGAAAATGAAGATATTTCTTATGAAAAGGCATGCAAAGCAAATCAAAAGTGCTTTGATGAACTAATAGAGTTTGAAGAATGGAAACATTACAGAATGTCGTGGGGCTGTGACTGGATATCTTTTGTGGATACATTTCCGAGTATTGAAATAGTATTGCCTGATTATGAAGGTGAAGGAAGGCCCTATTGTATCAGAAAAGAAGAAAGAATTCTGTTTCCGGAAGATGAAATCACAGATGATGTATTTTCCAGAATTCTGGAGTTGGTTACAGATTTGTATAAATTGAATAGTGTGCACAGCGTAACGATACAAAAGGAAACATAACAATTAGAACTAGTCATGATTATCTAAGCAAATGCGTTGGGAGGGACATAATCGTCAAAATATCAGATAACTCATAATTTTGTATGATGATAATTATCATGAATATAAAGATTTATTCTTAGCTCCTGCATCCCGAAGGAGTTTTATTGTGCACCATTTTTGTCCCACAACTTTCTGACACCGTGGAGATGTATTCATATAATAAAACTGTGATCGAGATAGTGGAAAAAGGCGTTAGAAATGAAAGGCGGTTTGATGCATGCGCTTTGATACCAGAACAAAAGAAGAGAAAGATGCTGCATCATGTTCAATGAGGCGGGAGAAAGAAAACTGTCGACGCTGGATATCTTCAGATACATAGATATTCAGGAATAGTTGCGGTATATGGCGGAAGGAGGCAGGCGCAATGAGAAAAGCCAATGAATATGTAAGAAATAAAAAAGGCACTGAGACTTATGTAAAGCTTTCTGATGTGCATAGAGAGTTTGGAGAGTGGTGCAAGCTCCATAATGAGGAACTCAAGGGTATAAGCGATATAGGTATAAAGTACTTTCATTATTATGTGAATCTGCTGCCTTCAGTCGAACTTGATGAAAGCCGTTTTATAGAAGTTGAGTAAATCAGTGAAGAAGAACCTGCGAAAGGAAGTGGACAACTATGAAGATAGAAGAAATTAGGGCAATAAGTGAGGGACCAAAAGAGAGAGGCTGCCGCAATAAAGAGCTGTGCGAGGTCCTGAGCCGAATTGACGAAGCCTTTATTTATTATATTGACAGAGAAATCCTGAACCACTCTCCTGAAAGGAGTGCTCTTGAAAACATGTACGATATCCTGACCGGTGAATGCGAAGTGCCTGGAATCACCGGCATGCCGCGGAGGACTGAGTGGTACAACTCATATCCCTTTGGTATTGAAACTGATGTTGTTTACAGCAGGTTTCTTGGTATTTGCAGGGGGAAAACAAGACTCGAAGCCGTTTTGAGGGAAGCTGTCAGGCACAGTGATGATGTAGTTAAGTGCTGCCCTCAGTATTCGGAAAGGACAACGGTGATCATTACAGACAAGTGGGAAGCGAAAACCTTTGCAAAATATGAAAAAAGCTTTATCCGCTATGCATTCAAACATGGCATCTTCCCCATCTTTCTGCTTGTAACAGATTATGGTTACACACAGATTCCTTTTCTGACGAACGACAGAGACGTAGCCAAGGAATTGATCCTGGATGAGGATGCTGACAGAGATGAAGCGTGGAGGCTGTTCCGTGAACTGCCTGTGGAATACATTGAGCAGGGAAGTGCATTTAACGCGTTTCAGCGAAATGAGTACACATTCTATTTCAACGATGGGACATGGGAACTAAAGCGTCCATATGCAGAAAGCAGGATGATCAGGGGCTCAATGCCGTACAGCGCTTCAAAAAAACTCTTCAGCGATGTTCTTTGGATCGCAGATGCTGATGACAGGAACTTATACACAGATGCAAGAGGCCTTGACGCCGGTTCTTATTCACTTTCTGTCTTCGGGAAAAGGCTGCACTGGGATGCTTCTACAATAGACGAAAACGGCGATCCTCGTTATATCAAGCTACACAAAGCAATACATCGACTTATTGATTCACTGGAAAAGACCTATTTATGATTCGATTGGTAAAATATATATGATCATTGAAAGGAGAGAAAACAATGGCAAGAGAATTAGTAAAAGACTTTTATGGGCACATCATGGGATCACTGGAAGATCAGGGTGATAGAATCATAGCGAGAGCTTTTCCGGAGACGATTGTCGGTTACTACTATAAAAGTGAAAACAGGACCAGAGACTTTTATGGAAGAATCGTATCCGAAGGTGATACAACAGCAGCCCTCATTGCGAAAGCAGACGCTGAAAATAGGTAAACAAAGTTGTAGAATAGACGAAGAAAAGTTCAAGAAAGGAGACCGCGCTCATGGCAAATGTAGATCAGAAGAATCTGATACCGCTTTGCATTCTCGAAGTGCTTCGCAAATACAGTGATCCGGACCATCCGCTCACACATAACATGATCGCGGATCACCTTGAGGAAGACTATGGTATCTCTCCGCGTCCCGAAAGGAAATCAATAGGACGTAATCTCGAGAACCTTAAGACACAGATGGATTTGGATATCGAGATAACCCCAAAGGGCAGTTATCTCGTAAGTCATGATTTCGAGGACTACGAGATCAGGCTGCTCATAGATCTGGTACTCTCAAACAAGTATATTTCCACAATAGAGACAAGGGAACTTGTAAGAAAGCTGAAGGGTCTATCTGGAATATATTTCAAATCTTACGAAGAAAACCTTCTGACAATCGATGAAAAAAAGAAGACTGACAAACGCGACTTGTATCTTAAACTTCAGCTGATAAACGATGCCATAAAAAGCGGACGGGATATCAGCTTTGTGCTAGATGAAGACGCGGAATACCCTGACTGGCTGAGTGGGGCTGATTATTTGAAGGCAGGTTCAAGTTCGGACGATTCTCCTGACAGTTTCAGCAGAGAAGTACAGATTAAGCCTGAATACCTGGTCCTTATGAATAACAGGTATTATGTTGCCTTCAAAGCAATTATTCTGAAAAACATAGGAGGAGATCTTGTAGAAGAACTTGCGTATTGCAGCCTGGATGAAATGAATGAGCTCGATATAGTCGAACATAAGCAGACATCCCTCCCGAAGAACGCTAAACTATTAAAAAGAGTGGATGTGTCAGAAGCTGCAGTACGTGAGATGGTAGGCAGAGATGTACTCGAGTATCATGAAGCCGGGAAAATACGTGCGGACCTTCTTATTGACCCTCCGCTTCTAAAGCAGGCTATTGAAACGCTTGGAGAACCCGTTGTAGTTAAGGACTATCCATTCCCTCAAAAGCGGGTGTTCATAGATGTAGACAGGGACACCTTTGTAAGGTTTTGGCTGAATCATTCAACCGAAATCAAACTGCTTGGACCTAAATTTGAAGTCAGCAGGCTGAAGCACTTGCTCAAGATAGCAAATGAGTCGCTCGAAGACACAGAAGCTATCAAAAACCTGCTTGGTATTAAAAAGCATAATACATAACTGCATTTTTAATTATTCTGAAAGCGTGAAAACTCCGGCTGAAAAAGGGCCGGAGTTTTCTCATACACGAAAAACAGCAAAAAAGGCCTGAAATCAACATTGTTTCGATGGCAAAATGTGTACAGTTTTTTGGATAAGCTTTGTGTAATAATGTCTTCACTGAACGGAAGTCTTAAGCTAATTGACAATTACACGATAACGTGTTAATGTCAAATTGGGAGAAACTATGGAAAACTACATTACTGTTACTGAATATGCAAACCTTTATCATAAGGACCCGGGCAATATACGCAGACACCTTGCATCAGGCCGCATGGAAGGACTCAAAATTGGGAACCAATGGGTTGTTTCCAGAGAGGAGAAGTATCCTTCCGATGGCCGCAGAAAAAGCGGCAGATATTGTGGTTGGAGAAAAAAGATCGCGCTCAATGCGGACAAGGAACTTTCGGCTGCAATCAAGGACCTGGTAAGAGATTTGACTTCAATATTTGGTAAGTCGCTCGAGTCAGTTGTTCTTTATGGTTCTTATGCAAGAGGTAAACAGACTCCGGAGTCAGATGTTGATATTGTACTTTTCATGACAAGTCAGCCTGACAGACGGGCAACTGAAGAAATGATAAGCTGTATCGCTAAGCGCGAACTGGAATGTGGCAGGGGGTTGTCTGTAGTTGACATACAGAAATCTCAATTTGAAAAGTGGAAAAACAGCCTTCCGCTCTATATGAACATAGAAAAGGAGGGCATTGAACTTTGGAAAGCAAAATAAAAAGTCTGGCTGCCTACAGGTTGCAGAAAGCAGAGATGAATCTATCACTGGCCAATGATCTGAAATGAGCAAAAGTAAACGAATCATAATAATCGCACTGATTCTTGCCGTTGCCGCGGCCGCTTTTGGTGCTTTCAGGGCGGACAGGCTTCGCCGAGCTGACAGCTCAGATATGAGCAGGACTGAGACAGCTGCGGAGGAGAGCGCCAAGGCGGAAGAAACCGCAGCTGCCGACAATTCTGAGCCGCTTGCGACGCTGTTCTTTGCGTCGGACTACCAGTATGAGCCTGGATTCGCTGCGCCGGCGGACACACTGCGAGCGGTACTGAGTGCGGCTAAGGCAGATGGCAAAAGCATAGACAAAGTCATAATGTGCGGAGATTACTCTAACGACAGCAAGCTGCACGACTATCAGGTGAGTCCTGACGGAGCGATCGAAGAGATAAAAGGCATCGTCAGTTCTGTGTATCCCGAGGCTGTCGGCGAAAAAGCATTGTTTGTTCAGGGCAATCACGACAGGATGACCGATCAGATCACCCCGAGCGGACTCTACGAAGAGAAAGACTACCTCATATATATACTCAATACCGAAGAGGACTTCCCATGGAAGCAGGGAAAGACTGCCGGCTGCCTCGCGAAGGTGCGTAAGTCTGCGGCAGAGATGAAAGAATGCTTCGATGGGCTCATCGAAAAAGGCGAGACAAGGCCGGTCTTTATAGCAGGCCACGTGCCACTGCATTTCACTGCGAGGACTTCTTCGAGACATTCGACCGGCGACAATCTCTATTCATCACTCATCTTTGACGTCGTGAACGAGGCTGCGAAGTCGCTCGACATAGTCTATGTGCACGGCCACAACCACTCCAAAGGCTGGGACTGCTACATGGGCGGAAGCTGTGCATTCAAGGCTCCTGGCGACACTATCCTTATCCCGGCATTCACAGAAGATAAGATAACAACAGACGAGTACACTGAGGAGATCCTGAACTTCACATATCTGAACGCGGGCTACACCGGCTACTATATGAACTGCGGGTCAAAAGAGCGTGAGAATGAAGGCCTTGAAAAATACAAAGCAGCCGATGAGACGCTTACTGGGACGGTCGCAGAGATATACAGAGACAAAATCGTCCTGTCCCGTTTTGACAGCGAAGGAGTCCATGCACTAGGCAGCAAAGGAGCCGCCGACCCGTACAAAGGAGGCATAGACGCAGGACTCATAAAAGAAAACAGCTACAGCAAGGAGACACCGAGCCCGCACGAAACAGAGCGCAGAGGGCACTGATCGCAATGCGCAGCAAACCGCAGCACAAATGGCATTGCGGCACTTGCGCTGATGTAGTAAAGTTGAGATTGGGTACGGCCGCCTCGGCCAGAAGGGACAAAGACAACAGTTATTTCTCAGAAGCAGCAAAAGAGCTACATGAAAGGAAGAACAATGTAGAATGCACGTAATACAAAGCGTTGCGGCCCGCCTGAGGCAGCCAGCCAACAGATACGACCGGCCTGACAGGGAGCGACATATGGGTAAAAGAGACTTGAGACAAGTGAAACGCATTATGGCAGTTCTGCTTTGTGCGTTTATTTTTATTGCTTTCACACCGGCGCCGGCATTCGCGCTCGAATCTGAGGGCGCTGAAGCTGCAGAAGAGATCGAAACCGAATTAGCAGAAGCAGCTGCCGACGCAGTGCTGGAAGAGACTCCGGCTGAGGTACCGGCTGAGGCGCTATCGACCGGAGAAGAGACATCAACCGAAGAAGCGTCAAAAGAAACCGCGGCAGCCGAAGAGATAGAACTCGGAACCGCAGGCCCGGGAACGGTCGAACCCAACACATCACTCGGCGATCCGGACTCTCTCCTTGAAGGCTACATGGACAAGCAGCTCAAGGAAGAGCTCGGCACAGTACCGGCCCAGAAGAGCCTGAAAAAGAAGGCCGCAGCTTCAAAGCGACGCGAGACTTTGACCAGCGGAGGAAAGGTCATCTACGACGGTCTGAAAGAGTTTGCTGACAGCGTGGCTTCGGGCAGCAAAGCGTCATCTATCGCCGCAGTAGATATAACAGACGTATTCAGCGATTACTTTGTAAGTAAGACAGTCGACGGCACAGTATACAATGCTGTCACCAGCCAGAGCCTCGGCATCAGCAGCGCGGTATACGTAAAGAAGACCGTCAACGGCGTTGAATACTGGACATTCTCTGACGAGGCCAAAGCCAAGCTCTACGATTTCGAAAAAGTCCTGTACGCCCTGATGGCAGACGAGCCGTACGCTTTCTACTGGTATGACAAGACAGAAGGTGTCGCTTACGCCGTCGACGGGCTCCGAATAAATAGAACGGGCACAACTTCCGACCTCTATTTCGTGGCAGGTACAAGACCGCATTTCACAGCCTGGTTCACTGTATCGACTGACTACAGCGCGGATGGTACAGGCAGCTATACGGTCGACACATCAAAGACCGGCAAGGCCGCAGAGGCCGTAGCAAATGCCGCAAAGATCATCACAGACAACGCGTCCGCGACAGACCTCGCAAAACTGACAGCATACAAGAATAAGATCTGCGAGCTTACGTCGTACAACAACGCGGCGGTCATTAACCCAGACTATCCGTACGGCGATCCGTGGCAGATGATCCACGTTTTCGACGACGATACCACGACAAACGTAGTCTGTGAGGGATATGCCAAGGCCTTCCAGTACCTCTGCGATCACACAAACTTCGCCGACAGCAGCATAGAGTGCGACTCCGTGTCCGGCATAATGCGATGCGGCACAGGCGCGGGCCTTCACATGTGGAACATCCTCCACATGGACGACGGAGAAAACTACCTCGCAGATGTAACGAATTCCGATACAGGAACCATAGGCAGCAGGGGAGGACTCTTCCTGTCGCCGGCGCTCGCGGGAGGCAGCGTCAGCAGCGGCTACGGCTATGACGTCGGCACCGACGGAAAGGCAGATGTCACATATATATATGACGAGGAGACCCTCAGCATATTCTCCGACAGCGAACTCATGATGGCAGAGTCCGAATATCTAGCGCACGAACACGTCCTGAAAGACATCAGCTACGAATGGTCTGCGGACGGAAAAACCTGCACCGCGCATGCGTCATGCGAGACAGGCGGCGAGACCCTCACAAGAAAGGCTGTCGTTACAGGCGAGGTGAAGACCCCGGCGACATGCGCTGAGAAGGGAGTCACCACATACACCGCGACGTTCAGGCAGGCGGGGCTCGAGACCCAGACCATAGATATAGAAGACATCCCGGCTCACGGCCACAGATATCACGCAGCCGTTACCAGGGCAGCCTCGGAAGGCGTCACCGGCATCATGACATACACATGCAGCGTCTGCGGCGACAGATATACAAGAACCATCCCGGCGATCTACTACCCGGCAGACCTTCCGGTCGTAAAGATCTCCAAGCCGAAAGCCGGCAAGGGAAAGATGACCGTAAAGTGGAAGAAGGTCAGCAAGAAGAATCAGAAAAAGATTCAGGGGATAGAGATCCAGGTTGCAACGGACCCGGGCTTCACAAACATCGTAAGGACCGCGTACGCCGGCAAGAAGAAAACATCCAAGGCCATCAAGGGCCTGTCGAGAAAGACGGTGTACTATGTCCGCATAAGGGCGTATAATAACGCGGGCGGCAGGCATGTATCCACCTGGAGATCAAAGTCTGTCAAAGTGAAATAGACAAAACAGGAGATAAACGCATGAAGACATTACTCACAGGCGGAGCAGGATACATAGGATCGCACACGGCAGTCGCCATGCTTGAGGCAGGCCACGAGGTCGCTGTTGTAGACAATTACGCAAACAGTTCGGCGGAGGCAATCGCGAGAGTGGAGAAGATCACCGGCAAAAAGGTGGCGCTCTACGAGGCAGACGTTGCCGACAAGGAGCGCATGATGGAGATACTGAAGGCAGAGATGCCGGACTGCATCATCCACTTTGCGGGGCTTAAAGCGGTCGGCGAGTCGGTCGCAATGCCGGTCGAGTACTACAGAAACAACATCGATACTACCCTGACACTCCTCGAGTGCATGAGAGAGCTCGGCCTCACAAGCATCGTATTCTCGAGCTCGGCGACAGTTTACGGCGAAGACAATGTGCCGCCGTTCACAGAGACAGCCCCGAAGGGAATGTGCACAAACCCGTACGGCTGGACAAAGTGGATGCAGGAACAGATGCTGACAGACGCTGCGAAGGCTAGCGAAAAAGGCGAGGACTGGAAGACGCCGCTGTCAGTCGTGCTGCTGAGATACTTCAATCCGGTAGGCGCTCACGAGAGCGGACTCATCGGAGAGGATCCGCAGGGCATCCCTAACAACCTGATGCCGTACATCTCGCAGGTGGCGGTCGGAAGACGCGATCACCTGACGGTCTTTGGTGATGACTACGACACACCGGACGGCACATGCCGCAGAGACTACATCCACGTGATGGACCTGGCAGAAGGTCACGTAAAGGCTGCAGAGTACGCAGCAGAGCATAAGGGTACAGAGGTGTTTAACCTTGGAACAGGTGAACCATACAGCGTGCTCGAGATGGTAAAGGCCTTTGGCCGCGCATGCGGACACGATGTAGCCTACGAAATAGGCGCAAGAAGAGCCGGCGATGTGCAGGACAGCTGGGCCGACGCATCAAAGGCAAAAGCCGTGCTCGGCTGGGAAGCAAGCCGCGGGATCGACGAGATCTGCCGCGACGCCTGGAACTGGCAGAGCCACAATCCTCAGGGATATACGAAATAATATACTAGCGGGCAACAAACCCGTTTTCTTCCAGCTCGGGATAAAATAAAGGATCTTCGGGATTTCTGGATCTGAATTTGATCACCAGATCACAATCGAGCGCGTTTGCTATTCTCTGTAGCGTTTTCACAGAAGGATTGGCGATACCGCGCTCGATTTTTGATATATCCGATTGATCAATGCCGGTCTTCTCAGCCAGAGCAGCCTGTGAAACACCTCGGCTTTTCCTTGCGGCTGAGACAGGCGCACCAAAGTTTCCCGCTTGAAAAGGATCCGTTTTACGGACTGTTGTCCCGCAATCGTATATTTCTTCAGTTTCGATATCCAGAAAGTCTGTCCAGTATATATAGAAACTGTTCAACTGGCCCGATTCAAAAAGAACTCTGTCTTCCAGAGCCCTGTATTCTGGGAACTCATCGAATTGCGCTGACATATCAAATCGCTTGACGAGGCCGTCCTCGAAAGTCACTTCAAGGTTTGTTCCTTCAAGAAATCTCAGCTGAAGAGCTTTATGATATTTATCTTTATGTACATGTGCCATCGAAAATACTCCTATCTAATAGGCTCAAGTCTCTTATACACACCCGTTTCCCACATCTCCAGAAGGTCTTCCTGATACTTAAGGATAAATGTCACCACCATCTTTCTGGCTTTGCCTGGGAAATCTTTTCCTTGCATCAATTCTCCTGTCCTTATGTCGAATGTAGCGACGCAGTCCGGTGTGATTGCATGTATGTGTGGAGGATTATGTTCCTTTGCACGTGGGTACATAATAATGGTTATGCCATAGAAATAGCTTATTGTAGGCATGTGCTTTCTCCTTCCGATTATAGGGGATATATCCCATATATGTCAACAGCGATGATTCACTGAAATAGTCCCATAATCAAAGAGAAAAAACTGTACAGGTTTCGGAGTGCAAAAAATGCAGGAATCAGGGCAAAATAAAAAATCCGGTCAATGATCGCCGGATAAGGGGCGATCATTGTCGGATCTTAAGCAAAAGATACCAACATGTGGAAAAGGCTGCAGAAGCGCCTTGAAAAAAGAACAAGGAGATGCAGCACAAATTGCTATAGTTTTTCTGAGTCCAGGACGATGGTGAACGGTCCGTCGTTCACAAGTTCTACCGCCATCTCGGCGCCGAACGATCCCGTCTCTACGACAGGTACGCGCTCGCGGCACTTCTCAATGATGTACTCGTAGAGAGCATTCGCGTGCTCAGGCGATCCCGCGTCAACAAATGATGGCCGGTTGCCCTTCTTGCAGTTGGCGTAAAGCGTAAACTGCGACACCAGCAGAAGTCCGCCATCAACATCGGCGAGCGAAAGATTGGTTTTTCCCGCGGCATCCTCGTTGATGCGGAGCTTTATCATCTTATCTACCATCTTGTCTGCGACAGCCTCGTCATCGGCATCGCAGCAGCCAATAAGCACCATGTAGCCGCGTCCTATCTTGCCGATAACTTCGCCTTCAACTGTTACCGACGCGTGCTTTACTCTCTGTATAACGAATCGCATTTATCAATATCCTTTCCGCAAAAGAGGACAGCTCGCTGCCCTCTGCCGCTCGCGCCTCTACAGTGCGCTCCTTATTGTCTCTTCTATCTGCTTCGCAGCCTCATGCTGCTCGTGCTTGTCCATCTTCTCTATGTGCACCAGCGGGTGAATCGTCACCTTTATGTGGCACGGCTGGTACGATCCAAGTTCCTCAAACAGCTTGTAGCTGCCGTCAATCGTGATCGGCAGGATAGGCACCTTCGCCTTCTCGGCAAATTTGAAAGCGCCCGGCTTGAATTCGCCCATCTCATGGCCCTTGGAGCGCGTGCCCTCAGGGAAGATTATCATGTTGAAGCCGAGATCCAGTATTTTCTTTGCCTCGGACAGAGCGCGCACAGCCTCCTTAGGATTGTCGCGCACCAGGAAGATCGAACGCGTATAGACGACCGCGTCGCGCAATATCCCGTACTTGCGCCAGCTGTCCTTGGAGACGTAGCCGAGCATGCCGTGGTCGCGCATTATCCACATGGTCGCGGCCAGGTCGGCGTAGCCCTGGTGGTTGCTGTATATCATGAAAGGCCCGTCCTCTTCAGGCGGGATATTCTCTTCGCCGGTCACCTCGTATGTGATGCCGTAAGCCTTGGTTATGTTCTCGACCCAGCGGCGCTGTCCAAAGTGTATCAGCTTTTTCTCGCCCTCGATGTCGCCGGCGTCGCGCAGCTTCTGAAGCTCGCCCTTGAGCGACGTGAATCTTTTGGTCTCAATGTAGCCCTGTAAAAACTTGGGAACCGTCTTAAAAACGTTCATCGCCAAACCTCCTTGTACAGACAGATTGTAGCACAAAACCCGCGTTAGTTGTGCGTTAGCCCGCATGTGTATAAATAACAATATGTTACAATCCATTATGGGGTAAAGCAGTTTGGGTCCGTCAAAACCGCCGGCGGCCCGGCATCCCCAAAGACGGAAAGGAGGCCGTATGAGGACAATAGTAGTCGATGACGAAAAGATCATGCTCACGCTCTTCGGACGGCTGAGCAGTGACATACCAGATATCAATATAGTAGGCGAATTCGGAAACGCCGAGGACGCGATAAGCTACGCGCTCGAGAATCCGGTGGACCTGGCTTTCCTTGACGTGGAGCTTCCGGTGATCGACGGCATACAGCTTGCGTACAGGCTGAGGCTGATCCGCAAAGACATACTCATCGTCTTCGTGACAGCTCACGAGGAATACGTGTGGCAGTTCAACCGCGTCGGCGGGGACTATTACGTGCTGAAGCCGTACACCAAAGAGACCCTCGAGATGGCGATGGAAAAGATAAGGCTCCTCGCAAGGCGGCAGGAGAAGCGCCTCTACATACAGACTTTCGGACGTTTTGTGGTGACTGAAGACGGAAGACCGCTCCGCCTCACCGGCAAGGCGAAGGAGATACTCGCGCTCATAGTGACCCGCCGCGGCAAGGAGATAAGCAACGAAGAGATCTACAGCACCATCTGGGAAGGGCGTGAATACAGCAACGAGCAGATGAGCGTCTTCTACAATGCGCTCGGCCGCCTCAGAAAAGCGCTGAAGGAGGAGGGTTACGAGAACCTCCTGATAACTACGCCGCGCGGCCAGATGGTGAACACCGACCTCTTCGACTGCGACTACTATGCATGGCAGGACGGCAACATGAACCGGCGCGACAAATTCGAGGGCGAATTCATGTCCGAGTACTCGTGGGGAGAGTACATACTCGCAGACATCACGCACGAGAGCCTTAATTAAGGTCCCCCTCTACGTCCCGAAAGCTCATCGGGCTGCTATATATATACAAAAGAGAGAAGGAAAACCTGCACTTGTCCCCCAATCTGCAATGCAATACAAGCCTTCTCTCTTTTGGTGTGCGCAGAAATGTGAGTAGACCGTTATAGGCGTTGTACTAAAACTGTATATGCCAAACATCCGGGCAGCGCCCGGGAAAGGAGGGGAGAATAATGAACATAAGAGAAACGTTATGGAAGCACCGGCCGGAGAAGGATATACGCTGGATGATGGGGAACGGCGGCAGCCTGCTGCAGGCGATGATCGTAGACCCGGCGTCGCAGCCGAGGCGGAGCTTCGAAGAGCTCGACGCCGTGATAAGCAAAGCGGCTGACGAGGGGACGTCAGTGTTCATCTACACCGGCAGCGAGCCCCTTGTGCGCATGTATGACCTGATACGCATATGCGACAGACACAGGGAGTGTCTGTTCGTATGCATAACCGGCGGCAGCCTGATAGACGAAGACTTTGAATCCGAGATAAAGAGGGTAGGCAATTTTGTGCCACTGACACTAAGGCAGGAAGGACGCAGCGCCGGTCAATGAAAGGGGAAAGGGAACTACCTGCTGAACGAGATATGAAAACATGGTAGAATTTTCCTGTATCCGCAAACAGGGTGGAATAAACAATAATAAATAAAAGAGGAGAGTGAAAAAAATGGCTAATAAATACAAAGGAACACAGACAGAAAGGAACCTCGAGGCCGCATTCGCAGGCGAGTCTCAGGCACGCAACAAGTACACATATTTCGCATCCAAAGCAAAGAAAGAAGGTTTCGAGCAGATCTCTGCTCTCTTCCTCAAGACTGCGGACAATGAGAAGGAACATGCCAAGATGTGGTTCAAGGAACTCGAGGGCATCGGCAGCACAGCAGAGAACCTTGCTGCAGCAGCAGACGGAGAGAACTACGAGTGGACCGACATGTACGAAGGCTTTGCCAAGACCGCTGATGAAGAGGGCTTCCCTGAGCTAGCGGCCAAGTTCCGAATGGTAGCAGCGATCGAAAAGCACCACGAGGAGCGTTACCGTGCGCTTCTCCACAATGTAGAGGCGCAGAAGGTCTTCGTAAAGAGCGAGGTCAAGGTATGGGAGTGCCGCAACTGTGGACACATCGTCGTAGGCACAAAGGCTCCGGAGGTATGCCCGGTATGCGACCATCCGCAGGCATACTTCGAAGTCCACGCAGAGAATTATTAATTAATCCGCTAAGCAAGTAGAGCGTCCAATGCTCTACTTACAGGCATTAAAGAGCAAAGCTGCTAAAAGGCAAAATAATGGCAGAGTGGCTATTAAGTCACTCCGCCATTTCTTCTATTCATTGTCAGCGCCTCTTGTTGCCAACAAAAAGACAAAGAGAACCGTCCCTGCTGTCAACTAGATGCCGAGGAGTGCAGCGTATTGTGCGAGAGCGCCGTCTGTCTCATGTGCCAGAACGCGCTTTGCCAGCACTTTTCCGAGCTGAACGCCCTCCTGGTCGAAACTGTTCAGATTCCACAGGAATCCCTGGAACATGATCTTGTTTTCAAAGTGGGCGAGCAGAGCGCCGAGAGACTCAGGCGTAAGCTGGTCGCCTGTTATGATGCTCGAAGGCCTGCCGCCGTCGAAGTGCTTGTTGAGGTCATCATCATCTTTGCCGCAGGCAAATGCGACTATCTGAGCCGCGACATTTGCGCCAAGCTTCTGCTGGCTGGTGCTGCCCTGAATGTCTACGTCCGTCCCGGACTGATTCTCTCTGAATCCTATAAACTGAAGAGGAACTATATCCTTGCCCTGATGCAGAAGCTGGTAGAATGAGTGCTGACCGTTGGTGCCGGGCTCTCCGAAAAGGACCGGGCCAGTTTTGTAGTTTACCGGCTCTCCGAAGCGGTTCACCGACTTGCCGTTCGACTCCATATCTGCCTGCTGGAGATGCGCCGGGAATCTGGCGAGCGCCTGCGAATAAGGCAGAACAGCCGTCGTCTCATATCCCAGGATGTTTCTCTCATAGACTCCGATCAGCGCGTCGAGCATAGCCGCGTTGCTCATAGGATCTGGCTGAGCGGCCAGCTTGTCTGCCTCGGCAGCTCCGCAGAGGAAGCGGTCGAATACTTCCGGACCGAATGCCAGCGAGAGAACGGCTCCGCCTACTGCAGAAGTCGAAGAGTATCTTCCGCCGATGTAGTCGTCCATAAAGAATGCCGCGAGATAGTCACTGCTCTTCGCGAGAGGAGAGGTCTCGCTCGTGACGGCTATCATATGCTTCGACGGGTCGAGACCGGCATTGACCAGAGCGTCTTTTACGAAAGCCTCGTTTGTAAGAGTCTCGAGAGTCGTGCCCGACTTCGATACCAGAATGAAGAGCGAGTGAGCAACGTCGATCGACTTGAGCACGCTCACCGCGTCATCAGGGTCAACATTGCTTATGAACTTTGCGTCCATCAGCATGGACCCGTTGGCGCGCGCCCAGTTTTCAAGGGCGATGTACATGGCGCGCGGACCGAGGTCGCTGCCGCCTATGCCTATCTGCACTACAGTAGTGAACTTTTCACCATCAGCGTTGGCCACCTCGCCTGAGTGTACCTTAGCGGCAAATGCTGCTATCTTCTTCTGCTCATTTGTATAGAATTCTCTTTTGTCGACGCCGTCTGCGACAACGTTTTCACCCAGCTGCCCGCGCGTGAGGTGGTGGAGAACGAGTCTCTTCTCACCCGTGTTGATCATTGCGCCGTTATACAGCTCTTCGAACTTGCCCGGCAGATCGGACTCCTTCGCGAGATCACACAGCGCGCCGAGGACCTCGTCATCGACCTGCTTCGCAGCGTAGTTATATGAAAGTCCGCCAGCCATAGGCACGGAATACTGCTTTACGCGGTCCGCACCTGCTTCACCCGCGAGGACCTCCTTCAGATCGACACGGTGATCCGACGCCGCAAGCTTTTTATACGTATCAAGTGTATCTAAGTTTTTCCATTCAGCCATAAAAAGCCCCTCCTTTTTACACAAAGCATTTTAGCATATATGATGTGATTCGGACAGACCTTGGCGGTCACGATCTTTAACAAGATGAATTTACCTTACAGGTAAATTCGGTGTTGACACCATTACCGATGCGCAATATAATTAATTTACCTCAGAGGTTAATTTGTTTACGGTGGTACAAGTTGGATATTAAATATAAAAACAAGACAATTGAAAAAGTATGCACAAAGCAATCTGAGGCAATCAGAAGATATGGCCCAAGGATGGCACAGAAGATCGATCAGAGAATTGGCGAAATACTAGCCGCAGATTCGATTGAGCTAATGATCAAGTACAGGATCGGCAGATGTCACGCCCTGACAAACAACCGTAAAGAACAATATGCTGTAGATCTGGTGCATCCATACAGACTGGTCTTTGAAGCGAAGGGAGAAGAAGTCCAGATTGCATTAATAATAGAGATCGTTGATTACCATTGAGGTATGGATTTGGAAGGAGATAGAACGATGACTAAGAAGCACGATTTTATAGCAACTCCGCCTGGAGCGACAGTAAGGGAACAGCTCGAAGATCGTGGGATGAGCCAGAAAGAATTTGCTTCAAGGATGAACATGTCGGAGAAGCATATCAGCAAGCTCGTTAACGGAGAAGTCCAGCTTACAACAGATGTTGCGATAAGGCTTGAGACCGTTCTTGGTGTACCCGCACAGTTCTGGATCAGATTAGAAGCTGTTTACAGAGAAAAACTGCTGAAACATGAGGCAGAGGCCAACCTGGAAAGTAATATTGAGATCGCGAGGCAATTTCCATACAGTGAGATGGCACATTATGGATGGGTTCCGGCGACAAGAAAAGCCGCTGAAAAAGCAGACAATCTTAAGAGGTTCTTTGAAGTAGTAGACCTTGCTTTGCTTGAGGACCAGCAGATCACAAAAATAGCGTGCAGAAGGCTTGCGGTCACAAAGAAAAGCGACTTGGCGCTAATGGCCTGGGCACAGGAGGCTAAGCTTGCTGCAAGAGAAATAGAGACTGGGCCGATCGATATAAAAAAGCTCAAAACAGAGATCCCTGCATTAAGAGAATGCACAAAAGAGTCTCCGGCTGCTTTTGCTGAGGACATCGCTGCAAGGCTTGCTGCATGCGGGATCGCTTTAGTATACCTTCCAAGCCTGAAGGGATCATTTTTACATGGGGCGACATTCACAGATGGAAAGAAAATAGTTACAGGCATTACAGCCAGAGGATCTGACGCAGATAGGTTCTGGTTCAGCCTCTTCCACGAGATGGCACACATTATTCTCGGCCACATTAATAATGCAAACGGATTGACCGACGCGGATGAAAGAGAGGCAGATAAATGGGCCGGAGACATCCTTATACCTGCTGACGCATATGTTTCGTTTAAGCGAAGAGGAGAGTTTTATGAAAAGGCGATCCTTAACTTTGCCAACGAGCAATCGATAGCACCGGGAATCGTTGTGGGAAGACTGCAGAAAGAAGGGGTGATTGAGCATAATAGGCTGAATCATTTGAAAGAGAAGTATGTAATTAATTAAATACTTAATGGGCAATTAAGGAGGTGAAGAATGGCGATAATCCCAGAATTGTTTCTAAGAGCAGTAACGTCAGTTGGAATTAGAACGAAAAATGATGAAATTAAATGGATTGGCTCAGGCTTTTTCCTCTTGAAAGTAGTAGATGATGCAGGAATTGGAAAGCCCTTCCTTGTAACAAATAAGCATGTAGTTGAATCACATGATAAATATGTCAATTTTGATGGATCCGTAAATTCTGAAGGGGCGCTCCCTTTAGTTGAAAATATAGGTGTAAGGCCTGCTATATGGATAGATATTGATAAGTGATAATGTAAAAAGGAAGAGTGGCATCTTTAAAAAATCCACTGGGACTTAATAGCTAAAGAGAGTAACAGCCAAATGAAAAACAGGTGCAAAAAATGCAAGAGGTGTTAGTATTAATAGCCACTTTTTAATTAATTATGAATGATATGAATGAGATTCCAATTAGTGATAAAGCTTTTCAGAATATTATAAAATTCTATTTGCTTGAGTGTCCTGTAAGGCTGAGAAAACCAATGCCAAAAGAGCTTCGAGATCCTGATGATCCACAGGCAAAATATAAGTTCATTTATAAAAAAGTCTCAAAGCGCGGAGTCTCTTTTGAAGAGCGGGGCCTTGATGGAGCTGCTCTTAATTCACTAAGGGCAGCAATGAAGCGTGTAACAGGCGTCACTCTAAAAGCTGTTGATGATGAGGAATCGCTATTATCAACAGTTGATAGTTTGGAAAGTAATGAATATATAGTTATAAAACGTAATGAGAAAAGTTGCTCAATTACAGAAGGCTATTTTTATTGTATTAGAAATGCTTTTGCACATGGAGACTTTGATATAGCTGGAGAAGAATATGTCCTAAAGAATGAAGATAAAGGGTGCATAAAAGGCCTGGCTCGATTGAAAGAAAAAACTTTACTTACATGGATAGAATTAGTTGCGCTGAGCGCTGAAGATATTAAGAGGGCTGGCAGATAAGTTGCTCTTGGCAAAAAAGAGTAAAATGGATTATGTATTGCGTTCAGGACAATATGAGATGAATAATGATGTATACCATGGCACATCTTTAAAAAGATATGAGGCAATAATTACTGATGGTTTACTGTGCCGCACGAATAAAAAAACAACACATTATCCAGATACAGACTATTCCAGAACGGAGTGTGATTATTTATACTTGACTGATAGTCCGATTGCGGCCTTAGAATTTGGACTTCGATGCTGGAAGAATGAGTCAGGAGGTACAGAAGAAAGCCCCAGGATAGTTGTCATTAAACTATGCGCTGTAGATGGCATAGAAGTAGACGAGAAAGAAACACAAACTCCATCCGTAACCATAGGGGATAAAGCTAACTACTATAGAATATCTAGGGATTTACGGTATAGTGATGCTTGTGTGGAAATAGCATTTTTTAAATTTGATAATGAAAAAAGATGCTATAAATATATCGATCTGCTTGTAGCTGCTATGGATTATAAAGGAGATCATATTAAATGGTCAAAGCCAGGGGATAAACTCAGTGTTAATTGTTACAACAAGACAATAGTTACGATGCTTACAAGTGACAACATAGAAACTGAATATGCAAACAGTAGAGAAGCACAACCATAATGATAGTATATTCCCTGTCATTATTGGGAGAATGATGACAGGGATACCGCATTGGATACACTTCTGGATACACTGGAAGAGGGACGTCTCTCCTTCCTTGATTTTTCAACGTTTACAGACTTGCTGAAATCTTCAAATCCCTCTCTCAATATAAATGGGAGCAAATCAAATGAAGATATTGGTTACCGGAGTTAAGGGGTTTGTTTGACGCAACCTCGTAGAGAACCTTAAGAATATAAGAGACGGCAAGAACCGTACAAGGCCGGCTCTGCAGATAGATAAGATCTTCGAATACGACATCATGTCGACTACTGAGGAACTCGATCAGTACTGCCGCGAGGCTGACTTCGTGTTCAACCTGGCAGGAGTCAACCGCCCGAAAGATCCTGAAGAATTCAGAAAGGGCAACTTCGGCTTTGCATCGACCCTGCTCGATACCCTGAAGAAGCACGGCAACAAGTGCCCTGTGATGCTTTCGTCATCTGTGCAGGCTACACTGGCCGGACACTTTGGCACATCCGAATACGGCCTGTCGAAGAAGGCAGGTGAGGAACTGTTTTTCTCCTATGCAGAGGAGAAAAACAGTGCTGGTATACAGATTCCCGAATCTGGCCGGCAAGTGGGTAAGACCAAACTACAACTCAGCTGTTGGCACATTCTGCAACAACATAGCAAACGATCTGCCTATAACAGTCAATGATCCATCAGTAGAGCTCGAACTGCTCTTCATCGACGACCTTGTTGACGAGATGCTTGATGCTCTCGAGGGCAAGGCGCATCACTGCGACTATCCTGCAGTGGGCAATGTGATCGATGGAGTTGAGTATGACGGTCTGACTCCTGTATGGAGGACTGACGGCCGCTATTGCGGAGCACCTGTGACTCACAAGGCGACTCTTGGCTATATCGTTGAGTGCCTTGAGAATTTCCGCGACCAGCCTTCTACTCTCATGATGCCTTCAATTCCGAAGGGCTCATTCGAAAAGAAGCTGTACTCAATGTACCTGTCGTACCTGCCGGCTGAGAAGGTCGCCTTCGACCTAGACATGAAGTGTGACGACCGCGGCTCCTTCACCGAACTTCTGAAGACCGCAGACCACGGCCAGTTCTCGGTAAACATATCTAAGCCTGGAATCACCAAGGGCCAGCACTGGCACAACTCAAAGTGGGAGTTCTTCATTGTGGTCAGCGGCCACTGCCTGATTCAGGAGCGCAAACTCGGTATCGACTTCGAGACCGGCAAGTCATACGAGCCGATTGAGTTCGAGGTAAGCGGCGACAAGATCCAGGCCGTGCACATGTTGCCGGGATACACGCACAACATAATCAATCTGAGCGAGACCGAAAACCTCGTGACCCTGATGTGGGCCAACGAGACCTTCGATCCCGAGAAGCCGGATACATTCTATGAGCAAGTGTGACAGTGGGGACGGTTCTGACTGACCCATTTTTCCGGATAGTGGGCCAGGATCTAAGTGATGGAAGGGCGTTATGGTTGTTTGTTATTTTGACAGAAAATATGACAACACGCATAAGTATAAATGCGAGTAAATAGTGAAACATACTCATTCTTCTAAGAACATAAATAATTGATAGTTCGAAACTAATGGGGTCAGAATCCATTTGTGGCTTTGCGGTACCACTGGTCTGGATAAGCGGTCTTACGACCGCAGAATATTCAGTCATATAGAATAACAGAAGCAGAAAGAAATGAATGGTACACCATGCATACACCAATCGACACAATTATTATCATAGGCAATGGCTTTGATATCTGGCAGGGCATGAATACCAGCTATTCCAGCTTTAAACAATACTACTACAGCCATATAGATGAAATCTTAAGGCAGCTGCATCTAAAAAAGCATTCGATAATAGATGATAGCGGCCATGAAATACAAATAAGTGATGTAGAGTTGGTTTATGGCAATCCTTTCGACCCGGAACCGCTCCCTGATGAATTCTGGGGCAGTTTTGAAACCTCGCTTTCTGATGTTGATGCTGAGATGCTTAACCTTTTCTTCGGAAAGGACAGGTCCGGGCTTAAACGAATGAGGAGATGCATTAAGAACGCGCGAAAGATACTTCAAAAGGCTTTCTGCGGCTGGATCGCCTCTATCCAGGTGGATCCTGTAAATACAAGATATAGATTCGGAGATAACTGCTACATTATTAACTTTAATTACACAGACACGTTGAGAAAAAGATTCGGCGTTGACGAGGATCATGAGTACCATATACATGGTGAGGCGACTGACGGAGACTCGCTTATTTTCGGTCATGCCTCGCATCCCATGGAGCCAGAGTATGCGCTTCATCGCTTTGGCGGCCGGTTTAGGGGGCTGTATTATGTTGACGAGCTGCTTTATGAAACAGATAAACATGTTCGGGACAACATACAGCTGTTGTGCATGAACCTTGCTGTCAGTGGGGTTGATGCTAATAAGGTCACTGATGTGTACATTTTGGGGCAGTCTATGAGCCCGCCGGATCTGGAGTATTATGTGTTCCTCAATGAGGCCTTTTCGGTTCATAACGATAGAAATGATGAAGTGTTAGAATGTGGGGCGTCGGATGAGCTGGATTCACTCGAAGAGATGGCAAACAGGATTCATTATGTGATTGAGCACGTTGGATATCAGACTGACGAGGAAGAGATAGCAGAAGAATGCAGGTCCTCTATTATGAGACGGTATAATGAGGAGCAGCACCTAAGAAATGTGAGATTAGAAAAAAGATTCATGCGCGCGATTTCTATCTATGAAAAACTGCATTTTTGGAGGAAGAAAAAAACTACTGAGAAAGAAGAACTTCCCGCCACCAGAACACAGAATGCAACGTGGCACGTTGCATATCACGGAGAGAAAGACAGAATTTGGAAGGAACATGTTGCTAAAGAGCTTGGAATGCAGTTTACTGTGCATCCAAGCATTGAAGAGTGCCTAGAAATGTTGTCTGTTAGGACGTGTCCAATTAATAATTCTTGATGGAGTGTTATAGTTATCACTAGGACAAGGGCTGCTCTCAAATTAGTATTAGGATAGTAGGAGACAGATACGGTGAATTACTTAGAAAAACCAAATGGGGATTTTAACTCAACTCATAGTAAAAGTCTTAACTTTAGTGGTTGTTATAAAAAACCTGCAGTATGTCCATATTGTAAAACAAGTGTGGATGCGCCGTTGATTGATAGGTCAGTAACTAAAGTTGGAATAATATATATGCTGTCTGCATCTTGTAAATGTACAGCCTGTGGAAAAGAGTTTTTCTTTACCTGTTTCAGGAATAAGGAAACGAGTGATATAGCTGAAAACATATGCATCTGGCCTAATGTTGAGAATACTTATAAGAATGAAAAGTTAGAGGAAATTTCAGAAAGGTTCATACACCTTTATAATCAAGCTCTTAGGGCAGAAGCCAATGGAGATTTTGAATTAGCTGGAATAGGTTTTAGAACAGCTCTAGAGCATCTTGTCAAAGATTATGCAATAAAAGAATTGAAAATAGATGCAGACGAAGTGTCAAAGAAATCATTAGCATATGCTATAGGGGAGTATTTACATCAAACAGAGTTGGTTAATACTGCGGACGTAGTCAGAATATTTGGGAATGACTATACTCACTATGAGGAAAAACACCCCGAGAAAGACTTTAAAACCCTAAAAGCATACATGGAGATTTTTCTAAAACTAATAGAAACAGAATATATGATAAAACATCCGCCAGTTGCAAGATAAAATACGAGGTCAGACACGGTAAGTGCTTCCAGACAAAATAGAAGGCAGGTATGATTAGGGGCGCTATGCTCATATGTATACTTGGGTAAGGCAATAATAATGGGAAAAGAAGTGAATTACGAAGACAAAGACTCTCAGGAATATGTGCGCAGCATTAGTCCCACTAAGTTTGAGGAATATTGCAAAACTATTTTGGAGGGAATGGCAGAAGAGAAGCACTATCAGGACTTTCAGATCATTCATAACACAAAAATGGAAGCACATGATGGTACATATCAAATCGATGTGTTCGCGAGCTGCAAGGTTTTTGGTACTGATATTAAGGTGCTGTGTGAGTGCAAACAATATAGCCATCCAATAGGGCGGGCGATTGTTTCGACACTTTCAGATAAGCTATACCAGCTGGGATGCCATAAAGGGATCATCATGGCAACAAGTGACTTCCAGAGCGGGGCAATACGGTACGCAAAGGAACACGGAATAGCTCTGGTAAAGGTGTATGACTATAGACTTGAATACGTATCACACTCCGGAGGACAAGCTGTACAGGAGAAAAAAGATCCGTTCTATCAGGCAGAAAAGATGATGCCACCATATAGAGCTGAGTGCTACTACCCAGATAAAGATGAGCCAGTGGTCGTTTTTCCAACAAAGAAAATGATGAGACATATTTACAGTGAAATGAATCGTATGATAAAAGAACAGTGGGGGTATGAAGTCCCTGACTTTCTTGAAAAACTATTTACTGAAGAATAAATAACAGGACTATTATTAAATGTTTGAACTATGCTGCGAGTCAAGAATAACAAAACCAATCTCCTTGGTGCATTCTCCAAAGCCGATCTCCTTTTCGAATGATATGGATCAGATAATAAAGGAGGTATTATGGTATGTTCCTAATATTGACTCTCATCAATCATCCAAAAATGAATTGATTGGAGATAAGGTATATAGTGACTTTTCATTTACTTACATTTTAAACAAAATGGGAATGTCAGAAGACAGAGATGTTAAGTGGATTGATAATAGTACTACAATAGATGATGCAGACTGGATGTTCTTTGAAAATGAAATATGTACTAACTGTCAGAAAGCAATAATAGTGCGCCTAAAGAAGCTCTCAAAAACAAACGATTTTCTGCGGTGCATTAGGAACTGTGTGGCACATGGTCATTTTACTGTAGTAGATGATTATTTGATAGGTTTTAATTTACAGAAAACCGAAAAGAATCCGGATGGAATCAAGAAGGCTGTAATAAAAATAAAACCAGAAGCCTTACTTGACGCATTGGAAGAACTTATGTCTCCACGGGCGAAAGAGAGTCTTGTTGGATATGCTTTGGAAAGAGTTGGTTATACGGTTCAATATGAAAACGCACGACCTCGTGATGGCAGTAATGGAATGTTCTATGACATACTGGCAGAAAAGAATGGCGTGAGGTACGCCATAGAAATAAAGGACTACAAAGGCTCTTCCTATGTACATCTAGATTCAATATATAGGTTTCTTTCAAGTAGTGAGAGCCTTGTACCCGATTTGGAAAGAGTCTTTATGATCGATACATCTCGCGTGACCAAAGACGTAAAGGAATGGGCCGAGCGAATAGATCATTTCCGCATTGTAGATATGCGAGATGTAAGGCAATTACTGGCAGACGATCCGGTGGACATACTGCAGGAGCACCGTTAATAATAAAAAGGAACTACATAAAAAGATAATACACAAATGAGCAGAGAAATAATTGCCACAATTGTTACAGATAAGGTAGTAGAGAAGACTTATGCTGTCGAAAATGAAAATGTTGTATTAGCAACATTTATTAGAGACTGTATACATAGAGACTATGGTAAGAGAGCTGACATTAAAGGCGTTGACTACGAAGATAGTGAGCTGCCAATAATGTTTCCTGACTATTATTGCGATTGGCAGCATATCACTTGGGGTAATATGTATCCGTTTATTCTCAAGAGTAATAAAGTTGAATGGATAGTTCCATTTGATGAAGTCACTGTTGAGGAGTTTGCTAGGACACATGACATCGCAAAGAATAAACCAATAAAGGTAAATGTAGGTGGAGGCATAGGTGGCCTTGGGGGAGATTTCTTTCCTTTTGCTGAGTGGTTGTCTGCTTTGCTTCCATATCTGGATGTTTTAAAAGATGGCATAGGACAATTTGCTTCTATAATAACTATTATGCAGGCTTTCAAAGGAAGGGACGGTACTTTTATAGATCCTAGGGAAGCTCGTGAGTTCTTCAGAAGCCGAAAACAATGGACGAGAGAAGAACTTGAAAGCGTAACCGGAGTAGAGGACGCAACTAATCTTACAAGTGTATTAGAATACTCGGAATTTAAAAACGATAATGACCGCTATCACCGCCAGAGGTGCTCAGAAACAAAACATCTAGAACAGATTGAGCGTGAGAATCAAAACCTATGGGGGCAATATGAGTTTAATGGCACTGTAAATATTACTGCAGCACAGATTTATGATATTAACAAATTGCTTACTGAAATAATGATTCTCTCGCAAGAACTTAATTCAGATGCATTTGGAATAGCATCTAAATTATTGGATGCATTCTATAATGAGTGGCCATTTGTTATTCATAAAGGAGAACCATTTAAGTTCCTACAATTGCTATTGGATGTAGAAGTCAGTGAAGACTACGAGATGTTTAGTGAAGACTTATATAGATTGAGTGAAAACCTAAGCATGATAAGATCATTCTTGATAAACAAATGGGAATGTAGGCAATGATTAACGAATTGCTTTGAAACAATTACGTTACTATTGGATCCGCATCGTGACCTTTATGCTCCTAAAACCGGATATTAGCTTATGCAATATCCGCAATGTTGCTAATAATAACAGTGGGTTCCGACCCGCTGTTTTCTTATTCAATAATTGTGGCAAAAGACTTGTAAACGGTAAACTACCCGTCCTTCGTTTAAAATAGCCCGGTGCTTGTTCAGCATCGGGCTTGAGTGTTAGTTTGATGCCTTTTCTTACGGCATTCCGGCGGCAATGACTTGGACCAAGGCTGAGTATTCCGCGCTCCGGGTACCACCAATCCGCAACAGGATACCGCCAGTAGCCCAAAGCGTACCGCTAACAAATTAAGTGTTTTTCCACCGGTCAGTACCGGTGTTCCATATAATCGTACCGATTCTGTCGTAGAATGAATCATGGCCGAAAGGTCAAATTCTACGAAAGGAGCCATCAGAATATGGCAAACAGAATCAATGTTAAGCTCATACTTGAGCTAAGGTCCGGCGGTATGTCACAGAACGAGATCGCACGGACCAGGCATATGTCAAAGACTTCAGTAAGTACTGTTGTGAACATTGCCAAAGAGAAAGCCATCTCATTTGAAGACATCAGAGACCTTAACGATGATGTCATTTACCGCATGTTCTTCCCTGAGAAGATGCTCACGGAGGACATGTATGAGCTTCCGGACTATGAGTATGTCCACAAGGAGCTTAGGCGTGTAGGTGTTACACAAAAGCTCCTGTGGGAAGAATACCGTGATCGCTGCAGAGCGAATGGTACGCTTCCGGTCGGTTATTCTAAGTTCTGTGACGACTACAATCGCTATGCAGCATCCAATGAGATAACCAACCATCTCGATCGAAAGCCCGGATCACGCTGTGAGGTCGACTGGAGCGGCCCGACCATGAAACTAGTCGACCGCTATACCGGCGAGATCACAACGGTATATCTCTTCGTATCCTGCCTGTCCTACAGCAGATATGCATACGTAGAACCTACGCTGGATATGAAGATGGACACCTGGATGAGATGCCATATACGGATGTATGAAGCTTTCGGTGGTGTACCTGTCCGTACTGTCTGTGACAATCTCAAGACCGGCGTGGTCAAGCATCCCAGGGAAGGAGAAATAATCCTGACCGATGCGTATGAGAGCCTTGGTCTACACTATGTAACGGCGATCATGCCTGCAGGTGTCCGCAAGCCCAAGCAGAAAGCTTCTGCTGAAGGAACTGTAGGCAATATAGCTACAGACATCATAGCGAAACTGAGGAACGTTACCTTCCATGACTTCCCCACGCTGAAGGAAGCTGTCGCCAGAGAACTCAAGGCATACAATACCAAGCCTTTTGAAAAGCGCCCTTACAGCAGGATAGAAGTACTTGCCGAAGAGCAGGAGTATCTCAGACCTCTTCCGGCACTGCCTTATGAGATAGCAACAATGGTATATGACCGGAAAGTCTATCCGAGCTGCCATATCTCACTGAAGAAGAACTGGTACTCTGTTCCGTATATGTATCGCGGTAAACATGTTGATGTCCGGTATACGGAGTCTGTCGTTGAGATCTACCATGATCACCAGCGCATAGCTTCGCACCCTAAGTTCCCGGACTATGTGGTCAACAAGTACTCGACTAATCCTGCAGATATGCCGGATGAATTCAATAGACCCGAGATAAATGATGAGCGTATGCTCTCGTGGGCATCTACAATAGGTCCGAATACTCGTGAGGTGATCGAGCGTGTGTTCCGCAGCGTTCAGATAAAAGAACAGGGCTACAACTCAGCACTGTCCATTCTGAACCTGAGCAAGCATTATCCTAATAGCCGTTTCGAAGATGCTTGCCGGATCGCGTTGAACAACACGACTTCGCCCCGTTACAAGTATCTTAAGGCCTTACTGAGCAACAATCAAGATATCCTTGAGCGAGAGCGCGCAAGCAAAAGGCAGCCTCAGGAGAATCACTCAATAGCTGAAGAGCAAGGAGCTTACGTCCGTGGAGCAAGCTACTACGGAGGAGGTGATCACCATGATCAGTGATGAATCCCGCCGCAAACTGCGTGAGCTCAGCCTTGAGCCGTTCATAGAAGCCCTTGATCACCAGGAGCTTAACATAAGAGAGTATTCCTCTATGCCGTTCGATCAGAGACTTGATCTTGTGATCGATGACTGCTATACACGTAAGAATAACGACAGAGCCAAGCGCCTTACGCGCTATGCCAAGCTTCGCTATCCTAATGCAGACATACACTCCATCTACTACGATGGCAGAGAACTGGACAAAAACCAGATACTTCTGCTGTCCACAGGAAGCTTCATTGATGCTCCAAGAAACATCGTCATTAACGGTTTTACAGGTACGGGCAAGACGTATCTTGCATGTGCTCTTGGGAAGGAGGCATGTAGGCACCTTCACAGGAGCAGATATATACGTATGCCTGATCTGCTGGAGATGTTCAATCTCGCTGAGCAGACCGGGCGCAGCATAAGCAGTACGGTCACTAAGCTGGCTAACTACCATGTGCTGATCATCGATGAATGGCTTCTCGACATCCCATCGGAAAAAGAGATCAAGTATCTCCTGGAAATATTCGAGAAGCGGCATGATCAATGGCCAACTATCTTCTGCTCTCAGTACAAGATCTCTGAGTGGCATCCGCGCCTTGGCGGAGGTGTGATCGCTGATGCGATACTCGATCGTATAGTTCACAACTCTGAGATCATAAGCCTTGGGAGCAAGAATATGCGTGAATTCTATTCATCACAACCATCGATCAAGTAAGCGTTATCCAATTGCGGATTTGCGGTACGCCTGTCATGGACAGGCGGTACCGCTGGTCCGGATAAGCGGTCTTACGACCGCGGAATATTCACCAAGGCAGCAGGTGAGTATTCCGGCGTAGTTTCCCGCACCTGTCCAGCGTGAGGAAATCACCATTCCGGCAGAAAGGAAATCATCATTCCAGCCGGGAAATCGACCTCAT
>CACYYD010000014.1 GCA_902778585.1 uncultured Eubacteriales bacterium
CCATTGCATTTCTCCTCATCTATATGGATTATCTTCCTTATCATCACAGCATCCTCCTTATTGCCTGTCTCTTGTTTATCCAATGTCAGTATAGTAAAGTGTGTATTATAAGTATGTGGTTATAACCACATTTTACGAACTTTGCCGGAGGTTTTATGGATAAGGAAAAACTTAAGAAAACCGTCGTATTCCGCGGCATGGAGGATGATGAGCTTGATGCTGCTCTGGCCGCGCTGGGTGCGGCAGAGAGAAAATATGCAAAGGATGAGGTGATCCTGCACGCGGGAAGCACGACTGATATGATGGGACTGGTTCTGGAAGGAAGTGTACGCATTGAAAGCAATGACATATGGGGCAACCGAACCATACTGAGTCATATTGCCCCGGGCCAGGTATTTGCTGAGACATATGCGATCGTTGAAAATGCGGCCCTTCTTGTCGATGCTGTGGCTAACCGGGAGAGCAAAGTCCTGATGCTCGGAATAGGTTCAGCAGGCATCTTAGGACACGATGCCTCCCTCTGGCGGCTAAAGCTGACAGCTAACATGCTGAGCATATCAATGCAAAAAAATCTGATGCTCTCAGGGAGGAGTTTTCACACCTCTCCGAAAAGCATCAGAGGAAGAGTCATGGCTTATCTGAGTTCAGTATCACTGCAGACCGGATCTGACGAATTCGATATCCCCTTTGACCGGCAGCAGCTGGCCGACTATCTGAACGTAGAACGGACGGCTCTTTCCAAGGAGATCGGTAAAATGAAGCAGGACGGGATGCTGACCGCAAGAAAAAACCATTTCAGGATCTTAAAGAGCGAAACTTCGTTATAGATTTGAATGAGTCGCCGGGTACGTCCCATGACTCATTTTTCATCTATGTCTCCTACCTCTGCAGGTTCTGCAACTCCTATCTCAAGAACCCTGAACTGCTGGCCTCCGAGTATCTTCTTGCTGCGCGATCCGCACTTAGGGCACTTTCCTTCGTTGCGCATCACATTGTACATAGCGCTGCACTCCTTGCAGAGTGCCTCACCCGGAACAGATATTATATTGAGCTCAGCCCCTTCAAATACAGGCTTGTTCTCTGTTGCAGTCTGTTCAGCCAGATCGCCGACCCAGAGGTCATTTATTATAGTTATCTCATCAATGCCATCACATACATAATAGTCGGCACAACCGAGAAGTGGGTCAAACGCGGCTGCGTTGACCCACCTGAGGATATCATCCGGCTAACTTATGATGTAGGTGTTGGAGTTCAGCACACTCTCACCCGTATCCGCAGCTCTAAAGACTGACGTGTTAACTTGATGGCTCTTCATGTCTTGCCGGTTCTTACAGATAGTAGTTCTCAGTGAAGCTCTCGAGTTCATACAGAAGATCTCCCGAGAACTCCAGGACTTTCTCTCCGCCCTTCTTCATGACAAAATCACCTGTCGCAGCGAATCTGCTGTACTTTGTGTTGACACCTTTTGCATCGAATACTGCTTTGAGCGGAGCAGGTGCAAGTGCGTAGTGATCCGTGTAGACGAATTCTTTGCCTGCTGTCAGCTTGTATTCAACCTCTGTGTCTCCCTTGGTGAAAATATACCTGGATACTGCCGGGTATGTCCTGCCGCACTTATCGTGTACCATTGTCTCAGGAATCTCAACTCTGCAGGTCTCGGTATCGGTATTGTCGAATATCACATTGCCGTCTCTGTCCTCAATAAAGAAGATCGGGATGCGTCTGTAGTCGTTTGCCTCAGGAGCAACGCAGTCGAAGAGGACCAGCGTGTAATCATCGTTCTGCTGTCTTGCCCATACCCACTGGTTCCAGAAGAAGAACGTCTGGATGCTCGGCCACTGGTGATCATGATAGCCCGTACCCTTGACTGCATAATCTTTTCCGTCAACTGTGAGCGTTCCGCTGACATCACCTCTCGGAACAGCGCAGAGCCATGTGAAGAACTGGTCTGTAGTCTCATTCAGCACATAACCCGTCCCCGGTCTCCAGGCGCTGGATGTGCTCTTAAGGCAGACGTCGATCTTCGTGCCATCATCACCATTGATCACTATATGGTAGTTATCGAGATCTCCCTCAAATCTGTTATCTCCGATCCGCACATCACATCTGTCCTTGCTTGCTGTCGCGTCATCACTTCCGAACATCATTGGATGATTCTTGACCGTTCCATCAGGCATCTGTATGTTGAAGTAAACGAACGGGTTATATCCCTGCCCGGATGACCCCATAAGAGGATGATACAGGGCAAAGTTCACCCCAATCTTGATACCGTCCTCCGTATCACAGTCAAAATACCACCACTCAAGGCATCCCTTATTCCCTTTGTTACGCTCTCCTTCTTCCCATACTTCAACATGGTCCTTATTGATATTAGCCTCAGCATAGTCTTCAGGCCTGTTCATTACTCTGATAGTTTCCATTTCTGACCTCCGAATTTTATTTGACATCAGTAAATTAATTGCTTACACTATCAATATATTCATTTTAAACAAAAAGAGAAGGCATGAACGCCTTCTCGGAATCAATTAATTAACATTAGAAGGAAATCCGTCA
Organism: uncultured Eubacteriales bacterium; assembly: GCA_902778585.1. Classification (GTDB taxonomy): domain Bacteria; phylum Bacillota; class Clostridia; order Peptostreptococcales; family Anaerovoracaceae; genus Crickella. The sequence goes on from CACYYD010000014.1 coordinate 2,554, forward strand.
ATTATGTCAGGAACAGACCTCCGTATACAGAAAACATATGCGGCGCTTACCCGCGCTTTTACTGATCTCCTCAAAGCGAAGAGTTTTGAACAGATCACAGTCAAAGAGCTCTGTGACGCGGCGATAGTAAGGACCGCAACTTTCTATAATCACTTCTCAGATAAATATGAGTTCGCAGACTTTGTCATACGCGATACTCTGCAGCGCTACCACAGAAGCGATGAAGACCTCAGCAGCCTTTCTGGTCAGGCATACTATGAGAAGCTTATTTCAGATGCTCTAACACTACTTGAAAACAACACGGACCTTCTTTGCTCACTTGCCTCTGACTCCATGTTGTGGTCCATATCCGAAGTGATACGAAGCAGTATGCACGACGAGCTGCTCGTGCATCTGATCGATGACAGATCCGCCGGACATGATCTTGCTGCAGAGCCGGAACTGCTGACGGAATTAATAATCGGAGGACTGGAGCAGACTGTCAGGTGGTGGTTTACTGCTCCGAATCCGATACCTGCTGCTACATTGAAGGAACAAATGCTAAGCAGCGTCCTTCGTCTGATTTCCTGAAAAGTGCAGCTACGTACCGTAAGTTTTTGACGACAATAGCGCGCTTTGTTCCGACGCCTGAATGCGTCGTTCCCACCCTTGTATGAATCGTTCCGCATTTTGGACATTTTTTGTAAATCGCTAAAGCGCTTAATTTCACTGCATTCCAGTGATTTCAGGGTTCAACCGGGCGCACCACAGCAAAACAGACACCCTGGCGGTGTCTGTTTTATACATGCTTCTTGTTTGGGTGATCACGCGGCATTTACCAGGCGCCGCCTCCGCCGCCTCCGCCGCCTCCGCCGGAGTATCCGCCACCGGAGAATCCGCCGCCGCTCCAGCTGCTTCCGCCGGATGATCCTTCGGACGAACCTCCGTGACCGGTAATATGACCCGACGAATGAGGTATCTGGATATTGTTGCTGACGCTGGCATTGCAGTCGCTCATCATCCTGCCCATCATGTAGGCATCAAAGCTGTCACTGCTGTTTTTACTGCTGGTCACGATCCATTCAGGCTGAACTATTTCAATATCTTCGAATTTCTTTATCCAATTGTTTGTCAGGCCGAATACGTATGCATACGGAACGATGTGATAGAAGTATTCCGGGTCTTCTTCGACGAGCTCGTTAAGTTTATCGAGTTCCGCCGTCCTTATAAAGTCTCTGAAGCCTAATATCTTCCCCATTATTTCATTATATTTCGGCGTTCTCGCGTAAGAGATAACAGCAAGGAACATCGTCACGCCGGTCCCTGCTATGACCAGTATGATCATGAGCATCGCCTTTGAATCGCTTATGCTGTCGAGCATTTCGGACAACGCGAGAGTAGGCGTGATTCCCAGGAGAGCAAACAGCATTCCCAGGAAGAACATGACCGATGTTTTGAGCTTGCTTGCTCTGCGCACACAGTCGGCCGCATAGCAAAGCGTTACCGCAGCTGACACGATGAATATCGTACCCCACAAAAGTCCAAAGAGCCCTGCGCTTGATCCGTTTTTCAGCTCCCATATCGAAAAGGCAAGAACCGGCATTGCGCTGGCCGCAACTGCGAGCCACCTCGCAGCCCAGGAACTCTTTGAATAAAACGTCCCTGTTTTTATTCCGTCAGGAATCTGCGCCTTTGCCATCCGGTATCTCGTGCCGAAGTAAGATCCCAGCGAGCTGGTATAGGCACGGCTTTTATCTCTGTCGGCGAAAAGCCCGTCATATATAGTCTTTACATACTCAGGCTCACCGGCTCCCGGTTTTTTAAGACCTATGAGCAGTAAATCCTTTCTGCTGTCCTGCTGTTCTATCCTTATGTACCCTTTATCCGCGAGATAAACTATCGTTGAAACTATATCCCTCTTGTCGACATTCTCGTCGTACAGATAGCCTACCTCTCCCGGTGTCAGTCCATCCGGCGGATAGAATTCGAGAGTCTTCACAAGCTTTGGATCTCTTCCGTATAAGAACCACAGTATCAGTGCGCCAAGCGGTCCTGCAAGAAACAGAAGCCAGAACATCGGTGAGACAGCGCCATACTCCGCCTCGTCTACCCAGTAGCCTTCCGGAAGTTCAAGTATGACCGTCACGCCGTGATACGCCGGCAGGTCATCCGCGTCTATCCGGATAGTTTTACCGTCATCAGAGACGGTCAGTTTTACGTTGTCCGTATTTCCCGTATCTCCATATCCCCCGGAATATATCTGCACTTTGCTGAGATCTGCTTCCTTTGGCAGGGCTATCACGGCTGAAGCATGATCTATCTGAGTTTCCCAGCCCGTCGGGATAACATTCAATGCAAGTCTGTCAAGAGAATCATCCTCATCGTCATAGAACGCCATTCTGTAAGCGACATTATATGTCTGAGGACCGGTCAGAGAGATATCTCCGTCTCCGATCTTTATCACTTTGTTTCCGTTCTGAGTGCTGACGTCATATTTATATCCGGGAACATCGATTCGGGAGACATGTATGCCGTTCAGAGGTATGTATCTGACAATACCGTGATGTGGAGATAAGTAATCCACATCTATCGTTTCGTTTACATCAAACGAATTGTCCTCTGAAGCGCTTATGTCCACATTGAAGGACGCAGTCCGGTATGAGTCATCTGCATACACGATAAAGAATGCCCGCTGACACGCAAGCACGAGCAATAAGAGCACTGCGGCAGCAGCCGCTTTTCCCAATATGGCGTATGATTTCCCGGCAAGTTTCTTCACGGTCCTTTCCCTTCTGCACCTCAGCGCCGATCCACTTTCTGAAAAAAAGCCCGTCTTTTAATTAGTATAACTCAAAACTCATTTTCCGAAGAAGTGCTGCGATACATTGATGTATAATAGGCGTTATAAAAGAGTACATGGGGGCTATCGGGATTGAAATACATTATAGGGGCTTTGATAATAGGATATTTTGTCTTTCTGCTGATTGGCATACGCATGGGCAACAAGCCTGCCGATGTAGTCCGCTAAGGCTGCGTATACAGTTCGTCCCACAATCTGTTTTCAAATTCTGCGCATCTGAGGAATATCCCTTTGAGCATTGCCGCAGTGTCAGGGCTTATGCCCTCCGTTTCGCGGTCAAGGACGTCTATCCACATCTGATTTGCGTCAAGATACTCCCTGCGGCTGTAAGCATCGAACCAGAACTTATACCGGGACTTTTCGATTTTATCCGCATACTTACGGACAACCTTTTCGCCTATGTATGCGTACAGCCATGAGCATTGCAGGAGAGCTGTCAGACCGGCTGTCACTCCGTGCCTGAGCACCTGCTCCTGCATATATCCCAGATATTCCGGGGTCACAGGCAGCCTGACAGCGCGGCCGATCTCTTCATCGCTTACTCCGAGCTGCTTCATATGCGGGACATGGACACGGTACGTCTCGTTCTCCGTCTCCGCGATCACTGCATCCATGAAAGCTCTGAGCTCAGCATCTTCAGTCCGGCTCTGTATCAGTCGGAGTGTATCGATATAGTCGATCAGGTAAAGATAATCCTGGATCATATAACGGCGGAAAAGCCCCTCATCGAGGGACCCTTCCGCCATTTCTTTTACAAAAGCTTTTTCTGCTGCTTCACCCCACAGATTCTGTGCGGCCTCATACAGCATATCAGAGATTTTCATTGTTTTGATCCTATAGCCTTCTCTGCCATCCCGACCACTACACAAATAATTATAGTCGCGGCTATATCCACAAGAGTACTGCCGATCGGAAGATCTACCGTCATCATCTTTCTGTAAAGAAGGAATCCCACGAACCAGATGATAAGGTTCTTCACGCAGACGACCTCCCCGTTATGACTGCTCCTGAGGATGAAGAAGTCCGCTATCATGACAGCGATCATCGGAGCAAACACCGATCCTATGAGATACAGAAAATCTGTAAAGTCGTCCATCGGGAATACTATAGCAGCTGCTGTTCCTATAGCGGCTGCAGCTATAGCTACCTTCCGTCCGTCTATCTTCTCCGAAAACAGTTCACTGGAGATACCGGCTGAATAAGCATCGAGGAATGTAGTCGTTACAGTGGATAAAACGATGATTATCAGACCTGCTATCCCAAGACCCGCAGTCAGCATTATCTCCGCGATATCCGAAGTGCCCGCCAGCAAAGCGGAGCCCAGTCCGATTATGTACATCCAGCAGCTGACAACACCATATACAACTGCCGACCATGCTGACGCAGCGGCAGGCTTCTCAGCCTCTCTGGTGTAGTCGCTTATGAGCGGGAGCCACGACAGCGGCATGGCCACATTGAGCTCGATAGCCGCTCCGAACGACAGGCCTCCCTCCGCGGCAGCTGACAGACCGCCCCTGCGGAATATGAGGAACGAGAGCACGACAGTAAGTATGAACAATGCGCTCATCGCTATGATGTTCACTTTGCCGAGACTCTTGATGCCTATGATGAGCCAAACTATGATCAGTCCGCCTATGACTACTGCCCAGATCCAATGACCGCATGGCAATGCTCCGTTTGCGGCAAGCGCTCCGTCATATATCATGATCGCGGTCCAGCCGACGAGCTGAAGTACATTCAGCATTGCGAAAAGGAACGCTCCCTTGCCGCCAAAGCTGAGCGTAACAGTCTCCATTGCGCTCATCCGTTTTTTGCCGCCCATATATCCTGCAAGGAACAGCAGGAAGCAGCCTATGACATGACCAATGATTATCGACAGCAGTCCCTGCGAGAAGCCAAGCGGCGCCAGGAAGGTCCCTGTCATTATTTCGGCCAGACTAACACCCGCGCCAAACCATATCAGCGCATTTTCAAAGACCGAAGTCCCTTTACCGTTCATGATCACGCCTCCCTTCTGAACTCTTCAGGAAGAGCATAATTATGCATCAGCGGACCCGATCCCTTACCGAGATCCAGCATCGCTCCCAGAGCACCGGAAAGATATTCCTTGGCGCGTCTGACAGAGTCCTCAAGGCTGTATCCCTTTGCAAGGTTGGAAGCGATAGCACTCGAAAGAGTGCATCCTGTTCCGTGTGTATTCGGATTGTCTATTCTCCTGCCCGTGAACCAAACAGTTTCCTCACTCTCAGCGCTGAAAAGGACATCGTTTGCATCATTGATGCTGTGTCCGCCCTTTACAAGAGCAGCGCATCCGTAGCGTTCGAAGAGCAGCTTTGCGGCCCTTTCCATGTCAGCCTCATCCCTGATAGTCATATCAGCAAGGATCTCCGCCTCCGGAATATTAGGTGTGATGACTGACGCAAGCGGAAGCAGTCTGGACTTAAGAGTGTCTATCGCAGTTTCCTCTATCAGGCGGGCTCCGCTTGTAGCCACCATTACCGGGTCGACCACGATATTGACTGCTTTGTATTCTGTAAGGCAGTCAGCGATGACTCCGATCAATTCGGACGAGGAGACCATTCCTATCTTGACTGCGTCAGGATAAATGTCCTCAAACACTGCATCAAGCTGTTTCCTCAGAAACTCCGGTGATGCTTCAAGTATGCCTGTCACGCCGGTGGTATTCTGCGCGGTGAGTGCCGTGATAGCGCTCATGGCGTATACCCCATTCATTGTCATCGTTTTGATGTCTGCCTGAATACCGGCGCCTCCGCTGGAATCCGACCCAGCGATCGTCAATGCTTTTCTCATCTTTGCTCCTTTCTGCTGAAAGCATTCACTTTTGTATAGCGATATCAGGTGGTGCCCCCAAGATACCGCTTTATTGACTTGTAATTATTTGCCTATTTATTCCGGAACAGACCCAGTGCTTCGGTCAGGTCGCATATGTATACATCTGCCGATTCTTTGAGTCCTTCCTGATCGGGCTCGCCCTTGCTGTCGTAAACTCCGACGGTAAGATATCCGGCGTCTGCCGCTGTCTTAAGTGCGTAGAGCGAGTCCTCAAATACGCATGTCTCGCACGCTGCCGTACCCATATGGCCGGCGGCCGCATCATATATATCCGGGGAGTGCTTGCTCTTTCCGATCTCGGCATTTGTAAACATCCTGTCCACATAGCCGAGAAGTCCGTTCCGTTCAAGAGCTCTCGCGATGTGTTCACGGGGACTCGAGGTCGCCGCGGTGATCCTTATGCCCGCATCACTCACAGCCTGAAGCAGCTGTTCTGCGCCGGGTTTTGCCTGGACTTCATAGTAGTAAAAGTCACGAAGCATGTCCTGCAGCCCTTTGCCGATCTCATCTGCGGTAAGACCGATGGAGTAGTGCTTCCTAAGATACTCCGCTCCCTGTTCCATACTCATTGAGAAAAGGATCTCTGCGAGGCCTTCCTCAGCTGCCTTTCCGATGCTCGCCAGATATCTGGCGCCTAGGTCCGTCCAGATCCCCATCGAATCTAGCAGGACCCCGTCGACATCGAAGATCACACCTTTTATATCCTGTGCGAAGTTCTTCATGCGTTTACCATTTCCTCAGTTACATTCTTCAGCGAAACAGTCGCTTCGTATATGTCTTTTTGTCCGTAGATGGCGCTGATCACGGCTATTCCGCAGATACCGCTGCCGGCCAGCTCAGGGGTGTTCTCCTTCGTGATGCCGCCGATGGCAACGACCGGAATAGATACGGCTTCGCATATAGCCTTCAGCGTTTCGAACGACACATCATCTGCGTCATCCTTTGATCCGGTCGGGAAGACCGCGCCGACTCCGAGGTAGTCAGCCCCCCGCTTCTCTGCGAGCACAGCCTGCTCTACCGTCTGCGCCGAAACACCGAGTATCTTGTCAGGTCCGATGAGCGCGCGGACATCGCCCGCTTCCATATCGCGCTGCCCTACATGAACGCCGTCAGCGTCCATTCTTACGGCTATATCCACATTGTCGTTCACTACGAACGGCACTCCGTACTCTTTGGCCATTGCCTGGAGTTCGACTGCTTCCTTATAGAAGTTCTCATCATCGAGATCTTTCTCTCTCAGCTGGAGGAATGTGACCCCGCCGTCAAGGCTTTCGCGGACCACGTCATACAGTGTCCTTTCACCCAGCCAGTGCCTGTCCGTCACCGCGTAAAGAAGCAGTGATTCTGCCAGTTTATCTCTCATTTCTGCATTCATCTGCGAATCGCTCCCTTATCTGATTTCGTACTTTGCGCCCTCGTCCAGCGTTTTGCCGTCCATGTTGAAGATGGCGTCGATTATGCGGTTTCTGTATGTCGAATTGCCGTCGCCCTCCTGCATGCGGCTCCATCCGATCTCTCCGGCAAGGCCCATGGTGCATACAGCAGCTGCAGCCGCGTCAAGTGTCGCATCAGGGTTGGCTACGAGGAAGGCTGTCATCATGCCCGAGAGCTGGCAGCCTGTGCCGGTGATCCTTCCCATCTCAGGTCTGCCGTTCCTGATGACATAGCATCTGTCAGCATCTGCGACCAGGTCGATAGCGCCGGTGATCGCGATGATCGATCCTGTTTTAGCCGCAAGATCCTTCGCGAACTTCACTGCTCCGTCGAGCGACTCCTCGCTTACCGCATCCGCTACATCAGCATCTACGCCCTTCGTAGTTCCGCTTCCGAGGGCAAGCGTCTTGATCTCGGAGATGTTGCCGCGGATCGCAGTAAAACTGATCTTGTCCATGAGTCCAACGGCTGTGTTGGTACGAAGAGCCGATGCTCCGGCGCCGACAGGATCAAGCAGGACCACATGTCCGAGCTCGTTAGCCTTCTTTCCCGCACGGTACATTCCCTCGATGCTGCTCTTGTTGAGCGTGCCGATGTTTATGTTGAGTCCGCCGCAGATAGTCGTGATGTCTTCAACATCATCAGGCTCGTCCGACATAATAGGGCTTCCGCCGCATGCCAGAAGCACATTTGCTACATCATTCACGGTCACATAGTTGGTGATGTTGTGTACCAGCGGCACATTCTTTCTTACGTTTTCAATACATGTCCCAAGCATATTTCTCTCCTTTGTATTTAAAAAGCAGATATGCCTGTAGGTCATATCTGCCTTTGATCTGCTTATACAAAGCGGCTGTATATTTCCCTACGTTGGCATTATCCAAATCAGGTTATGGGTCCGGGACGCACCTCCCGTTCTCAGCCTGCCTGCGCAAGCTCCCCGTTTGTCTATATAAGATTACTCCTCAGCGCATGCTTACGCAATACGCATTTGTCTGTTTTACATAAATTAACTGCAGTTATGGCTGCTGTGTCAGGTATTCCTTAGCCTTGCTGAAGCCCTTTCCGTGAACGCTCGTCGCTCTGGACATGACCACGAAGGCGTCCGGATCGATCGAGTACACTATACGTTCAAGCTTGTAGAGTTCTTTCGGTGCGATAACGCAGAAAATGACGTCTGTCTCCTCGCCCACGTAGCCGGTCCTTCCGTGCAGCATGGTCACACTGCGGTCCAGGTCTTCAAGTATCGCCTTTCTTATCTCGTCATTATGCCTGCTTACGATCTCAAGCTTTGTCCTTGATGCGCCTACAGCCAGCAGCTTGTCCAGAGTGATCGTGTATACGAGCACCAGAAGTATGCCGTACAGGCAGGTCTGTTTTGGAGTAAAAAGCATCTGGCCTATCAGAATGATGAAATCGAAAACATACATACTCGCGGACACCGGGATCCTCAGTGTCTTCTGCAGGATGAGCGGCGGTATGTCCATGCCGCCCGTGCTTGCGCCAAGCCTTATCACGACCGCAAGAGCAAGTCCTATCAGCAGCCCTCCGAAAAGCGCCGACAGAAGCAGATCCTCCGTCAGCACAAAATCTCCCACGGCCTTCTGTATGAGACCCAGCATCACCGGATATGAGAATGTGCTCACAAGTGTCGACATGGCGAACTTTCTTCCGAGGACCAGATAGCCCAGCGCGAACATGGCGACATTGAACGCTCCGACGAACGCGGAGATCTGCATGCCCGTAAAGTGATTTACTATAAGAGCTATTCCGGTCGTTCCTCCTGTGATGAGTCCTGACGGCAGTATGAACAGGACTACTCCTGCTGCGTATATAGCATTCCCCAGCACTATGAGCGCCGCACTTGCCAGAAGTTTGCCGGCACGTCCCGCTCCCCTTCTTTGTACATTGGCCTCTTCATTCATATCTGCATTTCCTTTCCCTAAAAAAACACGTCCGGCAGGGTTTTCCCTGTCAGACGTGGATCAAAGCTTTCACTTAATACATTTACCGTTTTCAGTTCTTTACGCCGCAGATGATAATCCGTCTGAGCGGAAATGTCAACAGCATCAGGCATTCTCAGCAGCGGCCACTTCTTTTCTTTTGAGCACGGTATCCGTAATAGTGATCACGGAGGCTGTCACAAGCAGGATTATTCCTGCGACAGTATTCCAGCGAACCGTCTCAAGCAGGATGATCACTGCAAATACAGGAGCGATCGCCGGCTTTATGAAGAATGTGATGGATCCTGTTGATGCGTCAGAATATCTGATAGCCAGGAAGTAGAAAAGATATCCTATGCCGGTGACCACGATACCGCAATACAGAACGACCCAGATGTTCTCTGCCAGTCCTTCCGTTACAGGACGTCCGGTGGCAGCAGTCACGACCAGCAGGATCAGCGACCCTACTATGAAGCTGACGCTTGTCTGTGTATATGTTCCTATGCGGCCTATCGATCTCTTGCCCATTACCGAGTAAGCAGCGAAGGTCACTGCAGCGAAGAGCATTATCGCCATTCCGCTTACAGTATTGCCCTCCTGCACGCTCCACGGGCTTATCATGAATACCGCTGCGATGATACCAAGCGCGAACGCGATCCACTTGCGGGTATCCATCTTCTCAGTGGTAAAGAGATGGGCTATCACCATGGCGAACAGCGGGTTCGTACAGAAGAGCGGCGCAGCCGTTGACGCGTTGCAGCGGAGCACTCCCATCTGGAAAGCTACCATGCTGAGCGCGATCCCGACCACTCCCAGAAGTGCCATCCAGGCAATGTCCTTTGCGTTCAGCCTGTATCCGCTGCGCCTGCTTTCGAGTATCGCCGGCGGAACAAGCACAAGCCCTCCGATAAGGAATCTGACCGCTGTCAGCTGAAAAGAGTCCAGACCGCTTCCGCCTATCTTGAGCGCAACTTCCATCGTGGCGAATATCGCCGCCGCCATTATTATGCAGACAATTACTTTTTTCATCTGAAAATACTTCCTTCAAAACAAAGTCTGCCCGCTATGCGGGCAGCACTCAGTTAGTATACTCTTATTTTTGTACTTTTCAATCTGTAAATTCGATCTTAAGCGTGTATTTCGAAGACAGATTCGATATCATCGGCTGGAAAATCTCCCAGATGGAATGCTCTGCCGCCGCAGTCGCGTCAGATATCACATTTTCAGATTCGAGTTTCTGAAGCATCCTCTCCTTTGCCTGCGTCTCCACCTCTGCCTGCTGCTCAGGAGTCAGCTTTATGTTTCCGAACGCGAATGCCTCTTTTTCGACTTCTCCGAACTGTATGTTCTCGCTCGGGATGTTTATAGGCTCAAGCTGAGGCGACGGCACCTTCATTGTTACGATCTTTGTTTCCTCATCAAGCGTTATATCGTCGGCAGTGAGCCCGCTCAGATCGACAGTATATACTGCAGTACCGTTATAGGTTATCAGCTGGTACTTTGAAAACGCCTTGATATTGAAAAGACCGGTCTGTGTAAGAGTAGCCACGTCGGTGACCTCACGCGAATAGACCTCGAGTTTTTTCAGCTGCTCCTCATCGCCCAGCACAGCTTCTGCAAAATCAGCGGCCTTGTATCCGAATATCCTGTGATTTATCAGTGTAAGATCGCGGTCCTCTACGGCCGTCTCTGTTGTGAAGAGGGCTCTGAATGCATCCTTCACCTTCAATCCGTGCATGTAAGCTGTAAACAGCGTAAGTATAAGCATGCCGCAGATGACACCTATGAAGAAATTTCTTATCCTGCCGAGCCAGCCTTTGCGGCGCCCTTTTCTCTCCGCCTTCTTAAGGGCATGCTTCATATCCACATCTTTTTCATTCATGGCTTTACTCCTGTTTCAGTCTGTCTGTTATGGCGTTTCTGGCTACGTGCGTGCCGCTCTGCAGCAATCCGCCTATTATTTCCATAAACTCAGCCTGCCTTTCCTTCGGTATGCCTTTTATACTGTCGAACATCCGCTCAAGCGCCCTGAGTTTCTGACCCTTCATCTCTCCAAATGTATCCATTCCCGTAGCTTCGAGCACCGAGAAGAGAGTGTTTACGAAGGATTCTCTTGACTCATCGTCTATATTGCTGAGCCACTTCTGCTGCGATTCCTTTACGAAGAGTCCAAGAGCCGACGGCTCCGCTTGTACAAAGCGGTTGCGTTCTATCTGCCAGGTCAGAGCGTCATGCTGCATGATGCCGGCCGCGCTGCTCCCGACTATCATGTTCTTTGCCTTGCTGGTCAGCAGCATGCCAATGATGGATGTATCCGGCACTATGCTCGTCACCTTCGGCACGATGCGCCTGTATTCTTCGCTTTTCATGACTTCGCTGCGAAAGCCCGGCCCGTCGTTGGTATAAACGGAGATTATCCGGTCCTGCACTTTTTTGTCACAGAAAGCTGCGGCATATACGGCAAAATTGCCGCCCTTTGAATGGCCTCCCACCCTGAGAGGTCTTCTTGTTCTTGAAGCTGCATCATTCAGGTAACGCACTGCGCTCCTCTGGCCCTCAGTCTCGGGAAGATAGCTCATGTTGAAGTCTTCTTTCCAGCCTACTATGGTGCTGTCCGTACCTCTGAATGCTATGTACGCGCTTCCGTCCGGCAGCAAGTATGTAAGCGCCGCTATCTGCATGTCCTTGTCTGCATTGACTACATCCACATAATACGTAAGCTTTGTGCCTGCGAATCTCTTTCCGCTGAGCATACCGTCCATCAGAAGCGCGGCTCTCGCAAGATGTCCGCTGTCTTCCTTTATGCTTTCGCGGGAGTGTGTTTCAAAGTATCTTCTGTCAGCCTCTCTGAGAGTTGTCTTTATCGACCCGCTGCTGAGTATCCCGTCAAAGTCCGCGTAAGCGAGCTCGGCGAGGACAAGGTTGTCCACTTCATTGAACGGGTCCGTTTCGAAAGGAATGTCCCCTCGCCATTTCAGATAATCAAATATGTCTGCCATTTTTCCTACTGTATATAGACTATGCTCGTCCGTCTGAAAGCGGACACAATGTTGAAAACTCCGTAATAGACAAGTCCTGCCGCATACACATAAATAGCAACTGTGATGTTGCGGTATACTACTCCGCATACTATAACGGCCACCGCAAGAAGGACCTGTATCGCGCCATATGCCATTTTAAATCTCCAGTGCGCACCGGATGCCCTGCTTTCGCGCGCCCTCAGCATAGAGACAACGCCGTGGAATCCATTTAAAGCTGCAACATAGATTATGGCATATACCGCAGGGTGGCCCGAAAGGCTGCCTGACAGTATTCCGAGGTCGAGATACAGTATGCCCCAGTACAAGGTATATCGTCCTCCGACCATGCTTCTGGCCATCGTCAGGTAGAAGTAAAGCACGCGGATCCCCCTTAAAGTCATTCCAATGCCTATGAATGCAAGGATCAGTCTGATAGCAAAGCTTTCCCTGATAAAGATCAGCGCCGCAGCAACAGCCAGCATGGCGATCCCGGACAGCAGAGCGGCGATCCGTCTGAATCTAGTCATCGGTCCGCCTCCTTATATGCTCCTCCACCAATCTCCTGAAGTCCCTTATACCTGCAAAACCCTTTTTTCTGAAATCTATGGATATCCCCGCAAGCGGATTCCCGGAGGTAAAGATCCGGTTGGTCACCATGCTCTTCTGCGCCATGGCAGCAAGGATGTACTTCCCCAGAAAAGTATCATTCTTACCGGGCTCCGGTGCTTCCATATACTCTTCACGGTATTTTGCCTCGTCAAAATCTTCGATCTCTGATCCCGAAAGTTCCTCTGCGAAGGTCTTCCAGTCAGCGGATGCATCCGTCTGTCTCTTTCCGAGTATTCCTTTTATACGTTTCTCATAAGGTTTTACCGCCTCGAAGTCATAGACTCCGGTCATGAATCCAACATCCGCCCTTAAGCATTCCAGTGCGAATACCATCTGGCAAAAGGCATGATAATAATCAGAAGGATTATCCTTAAGATATTCCCTGTATTCTCCCCATGCCGGCAGATATTTGTACCTGGCAAAGCTGTAGTCCGGGAAGTGTCCGGCTCTTCCGTGTCCGAGATTCATTATTGAATGCTCATCACTCTGATAAAGACTGTTTGTGTAGACACCTTTATCAGGCTCATCCTTTCCCGACGGATCGTGATTGAATTCGATCTGTCTTTCTTTGAATCCATCCCCTGCAGGAAGCAGCTCATAAAAGTGATAGTTGGTGTTGTTTATCACAAGAGATGGAGTGCCCGCAAACCAGCGGTGCGCCCATGTATCTGACAGTACATGCATGGCGATCCCGACGGCCTGAAGACTTCTCCCTGCGGCAAGCTCCACAGTATCTTTAAGCAGAGGTCCGTTAGTGTCGCATATGAGGCGGTATTTTCTCAGATATCTTTTGCTTACGCCCTTTCTTTCCGCATACAGATCCCCGGGCAGAAAATGGAACGAGGCCCAGATCCTGGTTATGTCCTGAAGCCCGAAAGGATCGGTAGGCGCTTCCATGAGTTCAAGCTGGAGCTGAGTCGTTGCGGCTGACGGCGGTCCTCCGATCATGCTGAGAAAAGTTCGGGAGCAGCAATCGGTAAATTGGGCACTGTAAGCTATCTGCAGGCTTTCCTCATGTGAATAGCCTGCTATATAGGCCGCGCAATATGTAGCGTAGTAGTGAAAATCCAGCTGCATTTATGCTCCCTTTGCGTGCTTTAGCATTCCCCTCAGCTTTCGGATCCTGATGGCTGAGACCACCATCTCAAGCATCATAATCATCGAGGTCACCTCTATGATTATTGCAGGCAGTGACACATCATTGCTCAGCGCTCCGTATTCCTGAGGGATCTGATCATTGACATAGATCGAAATATCCGAAAAGATCGAGATCGTGCTGAATACAATAGACACGCATGCCAGAAAAAGATAGCCTCTGCGGCCTCGGCCTCCCCGCCCCTCAGAAATGGACGAGCGCCCTATGTACAGCCGTGCGGTAACAACTATGAGCAGCACGATCAGCGTAAAGAAACAGACCACAACGAATAATGCGGTGTTGGACACTCCTTCGGCATCCGCCTCCGCCGATCTTTTTATATCGTCTACTGTCTCGTTTCTCAATATCACCAGCAGCAGTACGGTCTTTATTGCATCCCAAACGGCGAGGGCTATTACCCCCGTTCCGACTATTATCAGATTGCTCTGACATTTTCTTATTGCGATCTGCTTCGGATCGTTATGGATGTGGTCTTCTGCAGTCATTCCTCAGTTTCTGCCGCAGCAGTTCTTGTACTTTTTGCCGCTTCCGCACGGACACGGATCGTTTCTTCCGATCTTTGCGCGCTTCACCTGCGGCTTGTCTTTTGCACCGGCCATGATGGCGACCATCTCGTAGTGGTCGTGTCCGCGGTTGTCCCTTATGCGGCATTCATGGCTCATCTCCATATAAAGTTCAATGAACTTAAACTCTGTCTCGTCTGACTCAAACGGGAATTCCTTCGCGAAATCATCTGCGACGTCATTTATTCTCCTGTGATTGTTTACGGTCTCGTAAAGATCGTGCACTTTAAGGATCGCAGTATTGGTATCGCAGCCGAAGTTGTCCTCGATAAACTCTCTCATCTTACGGTGTGATTCGCGGTTTATAAGGCTGCCCTGCTCAAAGAGGTCTTCTACCTCTTCAACAGTCGGCACATAGAAGGACACATTGCCCTGGATCTGCTTCTCCAGATGCTTCCAGTAATCATCCTTTTCGAACCCGTTGAGTACAAGCTTGCCGTCTCTTTCAGTGAACCACTGGTAGTATGCCGGAGTAGTATCAAACAGTTTCATGACTTCGGCCATACCGGCGCCGGGATATCTGAGCCCGAAGAGAGCGCGCAGCGCATCCCATGTCATGACTCCGTACAGATATTTGCCTGCCTCGATGCATTTGTACATCCAGTTGCGCTTGCGCCACCTGAGAGTGAGTTCGTCAGACCTCACCTCTTCATAAGCGCTGCGGACTTCCTCAGGCATTATGACTTTGTCGCCCTCTTCACAGAGCACCAGCCCCTCCCGTTCGAGGAGCTGTGCAAGTATCCTGTCTGTCTCCACGGTAAGTATGACTCCGGCGGGTTTGTCCAGAAGAAATCTGAACATCTGCATCTCGCTCTCGCCGAGCGCGGTGAGCCTTTCTTCAAAATCCTCAGTCTTCATCAGTTCTTTTTCTTCCAAAAGTGTTTCCTTTCCGCAAAACAGATGCCGGCGTTGATGCCGGCACCCTGCGTTATCTTCTCTTTATCAGTTGCTGCTCGGATGCGGCATGTATGCGTACAGATTCATGGCCAGAGCGTTAATAGGCATCGTCTGCAGCCAGACCTTTCCCGGTCCGGTAACGACGGTATTGAAGAGGCCTTCTCCGCCGAGCAGGACGTTGGTAAAGCCCTTTACGGTCTGGATATCCATGCTGCATGTGGCTTCCATGGCGGCAACGTATCCGCTGTCCACAATAAGCTGCTCGCCGGCAGCGAGTTCTCTCTCCTGTACCGAGCCGTCGATCTCGAGCCATGCATATCCGCTCCCCGAATACTTCTGCATGAGGAATCCCTCACCGCCGAAGAATCCGGCTGTCGCCTTTCTCTGCAGATATATATCCATGTTGACTCCCTCCGTTGCGGCAAGGAATGAAGTCTTCTGTGCGATTATAGGAGTCTCGCTGACATTGAATATCATGATGTCTCCAGGGCAGTGCTTGGCGAGTGTGAGTTCGCCTGCCTGCTCAGCAGTATAGTGATTGAGCGCCAGCGACTCTCCGACTATGGCCTTCTTGAGCATTCCGCCCAGTCCGCCGGTCTTTGTCTCCATGACGATGCCCGGCGACATCCATGCCATCGCTCCGCTCTGGCACTTTATACTTTCGCCCTCTTCCATCTTGAGGGTCAGCACTGTAAACGGCTGATTCTTGATTTCGTATTTCATGATCTGCTTCCTTTCGAATCTATGTACGGCAGCGCCGCTGTGATCATCAAACATTTTATCGGAGGAGCTCGGCCTCCGCATATGATTATACCATTATTCCCTCTGCCCGAGTATCGTTGCGGCAAAGATGATGGCAGCTCCTGCCATCTCACGCACGCTCATGATCTCGTGAAGGAAAATGGCCCCGAATATCATGGCGAATACCGCCTCAAGGCTCATGATAAGCGCCGCGCTGGATGAGTCCGTGTACTTCTGCCCGATTATCTGCAAAGTGTAGCCGCCCGCGGTAGGGACAAACGTCTGATACAGCAGCACCGGCACGCCGGCCAGAACAGCTCCGATCGACGGGCCTTCCATGATCAGCGCGATAACCAGTCCGAGCGCTCCGCAGAAGAAGAACTGCAGCTGCGAGATGATAACAGCATTGTCCTTGTCCACAAAGCAGTTGACCGCGACTATCTGAGCCGCGAAGCCCGCGGCGCTCACAAGCGTGAGCCAGTCACCCGGAGTCGCCCCGCTGAATCCGTCCTTAAGGCTCATAACCGCGAAGCCCAGCATAGCGATGGCAATGCAAATGACTGTCCGGCGCTTTACCTTGCTGCCCACGATAACGCTGAAGAGCGGAGTGAATACGATGTAGATCGAGGATATGAATCCCGACTTGCCCGCGCTTACGGTCAGCAGTCCTATCTGCTGGGTCGCAGTGCCTATGAGCATGAAGATGCCGCAGAGCACTCCCGCCTTCAGGAGCCTTTTCTTTCTTTCGCGTATACGCACGGCAGTATTGTTCTGCAGTGAAAGATATCCGCTTGACCTTAGTCCGCGCAGCACCAGCGGAGTGAGCACCACTCCGGCCATGAGCTGCCTGACCGCGTTGAAAGTCATCGGCGGCATTACCTCATTTCCGAGCTTCTGCGATATGAAGCCCGTACCCCACAATATCGCCGTAAGAAGCAATATTAAATTACCCTTTGTTTTATCGCTCATGACGGATATTTTACAAAGAAAACCGCTTGACTTCAAGCCTTTGACGCTTTATACTAATCGAGCGTGTGCGCTGGGATCAACGGGCGCCGCGAGCCGAGGCAGGTCAGATGACCGGCAGCCAAAGCACTAATAATTTATTACTAGTTATGCCGAAACAGAAAGGCGCAGGCCTCTCCCAGTAGGCGGGCCGAAAAAGCTCTGCAGTAAAGCAGTTGTACCGCAATCGGGCGGACGCGAAGTACATAGGCAGATCCAAGTAGGCAGAAAGGAAACAAGATGAAGTCTTACATCGCAAAGCCATCTGATATCGACCGCAAGTGGTACGTTATCGATGCAGAAGGCAAGACTCTCGGAAAGCTCGCTGTTGAAGCAGCTATGATCCTGAGAGGAAAGAAGAAGCCGACTTACACACCGCACATCGACACAGGTGACTACGTAGTAGTTATCAACGCTGAGAAGGTTGCTGTAACAGGCAAGAAGGAAACCGATAAGATCTACAAGAGACACAGCGGTTATCCGGGCGGACTCAAGGAGACAACACTCGGAGAGATGAGAGCAAAGAAGCCTGAGGAGATCATCTATCACGCAGTACGCGGAATGATGCCGAAGGGCAAGCTCGGACGCCAGATGTTCAAGAAGCTCAAAGTTTACGCAGGACCTGAGCACCCACATGCAGCTCAGAAGCCTGAGGTATGGACTTGGTAAGAAAGGAGGAGCAGACAATGGCAAAGACTATGTATCAGGCAACAGGCAGAAGAAAGTCATCCGTAGCCAGAGTGAGACTTCTCCCGGGCGCAGGTAACATCATCATCAACAAGAGAGACATCGACACATACTTCGGCGAGAAGGACATCGTAAAGAACGAAGTAAGAAGACCTCTCGAGCTCACAGGAACACTCGGAAGCTTCGACGTTATCGCTACAGTTAACGGCGGCGGTTTCACAGGACAGGCAGGAGCACTCAGACACGGCATCGCAAGAGCACTCTGCGAAGTTGACGAAGAGGCTTACAGACCTGCACTGAAGGCAGCAGGATTCCTGACAAGAGACCCAAGGATGAAGGAAAGAAAGAAGCCTGGTCTCAAGAAGGCTAGAAGAGCAAGCCAGTTCTCGAAGAGATAATTTCAAAAACGAGCAAGAAAAAAGAAGTTCGCATATGCGAGCTTCTTTTTTCGTTGTTTTATTCGTCTGAGTTTCAGCTTCGGCTGCCTACTTCATAAGGCCCATTCCGGCATCCCATGCCTGGCCTACATGCTCGCCCACTTCATAGTATCCATGCCTGAACTGGTCAAACATAAGAGCATGCATCTTTGTGACATCGACCTTGCCGTCCTCATCAAGGATGGCTTCCTCTGCCTTAGCGTTTACGACCTTGCCGACTACGCAGTGCAGGTTCTTTGTGTCGACTTCCTCAACGAACTCGCACTCGAGTACGAACGGGAACTCCTCTATGACAGGAGCATTGACGTGCTCGCTCTTCACTGCGTGATAGCCTGTTCTCTCAAACTTGTCATCGATCTTGTTTCCGGATGCGATGCCGTAGAAATCTGCGACGTCCATGTGCGCTGTATCTGCGAATGCAACGGTGAAAGCACCTGTCTTCCGGATGTTGGACAGCGTCTTCTTGCCCTTGCCGATGCAGAGCAGGATGTGCTCATAGCTGCAGGCCTGGCCCCAGGCTACATTCATTACGTTGACTTTTCCGTTCTCGTCATAAGCCGCTACCATAAGGACCGGCATAGGGAAAATGTTTGCGGAAACTCCAAGATCTTTCTTCATTTGTTTTTTCTCCTTCACTTGTAATGGTTTTTATGTGCCCATGCAGCGCGTTAAAGGCTTTCCGGCCCGAAGCTGTATGGAAGCATCTCATCAAGTGTTTTTTCCAGATAGTCATCCGGCGTCCTGGCCGATAAAACTATCATGCTGTCTTTATCCCCGAAGTCCCTCATTACCTGTCTGCATGCTCCGCAAGGAACACAGTATTCAGCACGCTCGCCGTCAACTCCGCCTACTATGGCTACCGCCAGAAGTTTGCGTTCCCCTTCAGCGACCGCGTGGAATATGGCATTTCTCTCAGCGCAGAGCGTCATGCCCAGAGATGCGCTCTCAACATTTACGCCCGTATAGATCTCTCCCGAATCGAAGAGTGCCGCCGCCGCAACATTATAGTGCGAATACGGTGCATATGAATTAGGCAGCTTCTCGATAGCCATCTCAATGAGCCGCCTCTTCATCTCATCATCTTTGCGAATATCCTTATCGTACATTCATAACCTCCCGGATCTGACAATTATTGTCTGCCACTTCTGTCAGATCAGAACTCGAAGCGCGGATGATCCTTGTCAACGATGCCTGTCGCAACCGTGCAGCTGCGGCCGGACTGTGCAAAGTAATTTGCTACCATCTCGGTAAAGTCCTTCATCGCCTTCTCAACATCGGCGCGGTTGAAGCCTTCAAAACCGTCTATAGGATAGAGCACGGCAGACGTCTTCTCAGTCATCTTGCCTACTTCGCTCTGTCTCCATGTCCAGCGGCGTGTCCTTACCTCGTGGCCGGATACATATACGATCTCGCCTTCTTCAGGATTGTCGAACTCGCCTTCAGGAGCTCCGAACGGTCTGAATGTGTCCTCAGCCGTCGCAGGTCTTACCTCAAGTCCGGCATCTTCGCTTCCCCTGCCTGTTCCGTCTGGACGGACAAAGCTGTACATATCATGAGCTCCGATAGGGAGCTTGTACTTGAGCGAGATCGCGTTTCCGAGGTCTACCGCAGGGTTGATCGAAGGAAGGCCCTTACCCTTTGCGAGCCTGTCCATCAGCGCCTCCGCAGCGCATGCGTATCTGTTAGGGTTGATGCCGATCGCGCGGAAAGCCTCTCTGTAAGGAACTACGCACGGGTCGTTCTTCGCCTTGTTGCCGGACTCTGCAAAGTACTCGATGACTTTGTTGGAATTGTCCTCGAGCATCTTCTCGATAGCCGGATACTCCTTGCTGTTGTTGATGCCGGTAACAGCTACGACACCGACTACGAAGTCAGGCAGCTTATCGAATACTTCTTTGCTTACCTCATAATACATATTCTTTTCCCATCCTTTCAATGTGACCTATCATCCATTGTTAAAAAAAGTCACGTTCCGGAATGCATTTCGCGCCTTGAAACGTGACTTTTCGATATTATCAATAAGATGTTGCTTTCTCTTCTTATGCGAGTGCTTCGTTCAGAGCGTTTACAAGCTGGTCTGCATCAAGACCGTGAACCTGGGCAGCTGCATCGATGGATTCTCCCTGCGATGCCGGGCAGCCAATGCACATCATGCCGTTGGCAAAGAATGTACGGACCAGTTCAGGATGCTCATTGATAACGTCTCCGATGACCATGTCTTTTGTAATCATTTCAACTGACTCCTTTCATCGATTTTCCTACACCGCATATCGTACAACCGCATGCAGGCGTTGTCAAGAAAAACCTATTATTTCGGTAGGATATTACAGAGCCGCCTTTATGGCTGCAAGGAACTCATCATATTCCTCAAATGCAGGAAGCTCAGGATAGTCCTTTTTGATCTGCTCTGTTGAGCGGAAGAGGAATCCTGCCTTGCTGGCCTGGATCATCTCGAGGTCATTGTAGCTGTCCCCGGCAGCGATGGTATCAAAGCCTATCGACTGCAGTCCCCTTACGGTCGTCAGTTTGGAGTGGTCACAGCGCATCTTCATGTCTGCGATATATCCCTCTTCATCGATTATAAGCTCATTGCAGAACAGAGTCGGCCAGCCCAGCTTCTTCATCAGAGGCATCGCGAACTGGCTGAAGGTATCGCTGAGAACGATGACCTGTGTGACAGATCTCAGCTCGTCGAGGAATTCCTTTGCTCCCGGAAGCGGATCGATCCTTGAGATCGTATCCTGTACGTCCTTCAGCTTTAGTCCTCTCTCTCTCAGGATGTCCATGCGCCAGTGCATGAGCTTATCGTAATCAGGCTCATCCCTCGTGGTGCGCCTTAATTCGGGAATGCCGCTCTCCTCGCTGAATGCGATCCAGATCTCAGGTACGAGTACCCCTTCCATGTCCAGGCAAACTACGTTCATTTGTTTCTCCTTTCAGTCTATCGGAAATCCGAAGTATGCCGCATCTCCGTCCTCTTCGTCTCCGGCGTCTCCGTCGCTGATGCCTGCCGCCATCGACTGGCACCTGCCGTACCCCGGCATCCTGTAATAAATCTCAGCCGAACCGAAATGATCGGCCAGAATTGCCGTTATCTCGGCATCTATACCAAGTGACAGTTCTTCCAGTACCGGGTTCAGTATGAACTCACTCATGACCGTCCTGAACGGACCGGTCTCGCTTACTGCACATATGGCGTCGCCCCTGTTGATCGAATACAGGCCCTCGCACTCTGTCTCTATTAGTCCAAGCATAGCGCTGCCGAGTTCTATATGAGGTCTGCCCGAAAGGAAAGCCTCGCGGTATCTGTTGTATGTCCCGGCATTGATACGCTGAACATCCAGCGCCGGTATAAGAGGCTCATCGCCGCCGTCAGCGCCGAAGTCCACTTCATATTCTTCGAAGTCGCCGTAGTCTTCGTATTCTTCATCATCGAATGCCGGTGACAGTGCCGCCTGCTCCGAAACCATGAAGAAAGGCTCGTAGCCGAGTGCGGCATAGAAGTCTTCGAGTCCGGGATCAGCCGGTGAGACTATGGAAACAGCGCCCGACTCAGTGACAAGATCCCTGACATAGGATGTGAGCTCGGCTCCGATCCCGCGTCCTCTGAGGTCCTCCCTGGTGCATATCGCGTAGCTCACAAAGACCGGACGGTCTTTATAGCTGCCGCACGGGTAAAGTGTCAGCGCCGAGGCCGGAGTCCCGTCAGGACTGAAGGCGATATAGCCTTTGATCTCCGGACCGAACGCCTTGTAAAAGCTGTCGACATACGACGGCTCATCGCCGAAAACATCACACCATAGAGTTCGAAGCTCCCGGTAGAGAGCTTCGTTATTAACTTCAACTATTTTGTTATTTCTCACGGGCAAAGTACTTCATCAGCAGGATATCAGGGTGATAGCTGAGCTTGGCCTTTCTGAGGCCTTCGATACCCATGTCTTCCTCGCGGTTGAACGCGGCGATCTCCGGATATTCGGCCCTCACCAGTCTGGCGAATTCACGGTTTACCATCGTATATGCAGCTTCGACTCCCGGAAGTGCCTTTTCGAAATGCGTATCGAATACTTCATCGTCGAGCTTTGTTCCGGCAGTGAAAGCGACAGGCTCGCCGTTCTGGTATAGCATACCTCCGAGGAAACCGAGTTCCTTGTAGTGCGCAAACATCTCTTCGATGGCGCCGGCTTCATCCGCGAGATCCGGATCATCCTTTTCCCTGTAGAACTCATCCACGAATGCCTTGGCCTCTTCGATGGACGATGCTTTTATAGGCTCGCCGGTGCCGCAGGTCGTAAAGACTCCGCATGAATCAGCCGAGATCTTGTGGAATTCCCAGCTGCCATTTCTTTCAAAATGCTTTATATGATTTCTCTTGGATGAAAGATGCCTTCCCGGCAGATCGCACAGCTTGGTGACAGTATAGATATAGTCCGCGTTGTCGCGGTCCTCGCTTATCTCGAATCTGTCGCCGTAAAGAGGCAGGAACTCTTCCAGAGTCTTGTCCGTCAGACCTCTGATGACGAGCTTTTCTCCTCTCTCATGCGCCTCACTGAACAGAAGCTCTATTGAGTTTCTGACATCGCCGTCCCCTTTCGGATACGCATAAACGTTCCACTGCGGCATCCCAACCAGAAGGCGGTTATCGCAGAATGCGATCTTAGGTTTGTACGCTTTGCGCCATATAAAGAGATTGGCAAAGCCATAGTCTGCGCCGTGGCATCCGCTTGCGCAGATCTTGTCCTCTATGCGCGGCTTGTCTTCAAGCGTAACGTCTTTCCAGTCGATCATAAAGTCACTCTAGCCCTATTATTCTTCGCTCTTTGCCTCAGCCTTGTCTTCAGCTTTGTCGGCTGCAGGCTTTTTGCCGCTGCTTCTGCGGTTGTTTCCGCCTCTATTGCCGTTGTTTCTGTTTCCGCCGTTTGCGCGGTTGTTGTAAGAACTGTTTTTTCTGTTTCCGCCGGACTTTTTCTGTCCCTGTCCCTTGTTTTCTGCCTTCTTCTCATCTGCCTTCAGTTCTTCATCAAGGCTCTTGGCAAAATCAGCCTCAACGGACTTCTCTGCAGTTGTTACGTTGCCTGCCTTTGCAGCAGCAGCTTCGCCCTTAGCGAACTTCTTAGCGTCTTTTGCTTCCTTCTTTGCTTCCTTTGCAGCTTCGATCTCTTCATCGCTGAGGTAGTTTGCCTTGTTGTTCTTTCTTACAGCATCAAGGATGAAGCCAAACATAAATGTAGCGAGTGCATAGAAGAATGGCTGGAGAGCAGCCTGTCCGCAGTATGTGAGATACTCCATAGGAGTAGCGTTCATCTCATACTGTGCGTAATATTCGTTGATAGTAGATACTGTGCTTCCGATCTGGTAGCAGACATACACCAGCATGATGGCAGCGATGACATAGCATGCGATGCTTACTCCGGATCTTCTGTACTTCTTGTCTTTCATGTTCATTTCTGTTTTCTCTCTTTCTGTGTCCTGTTTTTTATTTGTATGGACAGGCGCACCGCTTTACAGGGCGCCGCCATTTTGCCTTGTTATATGAGTACAAAGTCTTGGATATGTTAGCAAAAAATGCTCGGATTTTCAAGCCTTGCGGGGCTCACCGGTCAGAGCGACCAGTCCACCGGCTCTATACCGTTGTCTTCAAGGAAGTAATTGCAGCGTGAGAAGTAGCTGCCTCCGAAAAAGCCCCTGTAAGCCGAGAGCGGACTCGGGTGAGGAGCCTTTATTATAAGGTGTCTCCTGTGCTCTCCCTGGGCTTTGAGGATAAGGCCTTCTTTTGCTCCGGCGTTTGCTCCCCACAGTATGAAGACCATTGGCGTCTGACGCGAAGCGAGGAGTTCGATTATCCTGTCCGTAAACTGTTCCCAGCCCTTGCCGCGGTGCGATCCGGCCTGATGGGCCCTTACTGTGAGCACCGTATTGAGGAGCAGGACTCCCTGTTTTGCCCACGGATCGAGAATGCCGCGGACGGATGAAGCGCCGGAAGGCGCTGCGGCGGAGCCGTTTTGTGCGGCAGGCGGCCCGGAGGGCACTGCGGCGGAGCCGCTTGAGGCGGCAGGCGGCCCGGCTTCGCCGGGCGCGGCACCGCAGCCGGTGTCGCTTTCAAGTTCTTTCAGGATGTTCACCAGCGACGGCGGCGCGGTGACGCCCACGGGCACGCTGAAAGCGAGCCCGTGCGCCTGCCCGGGTTCGTGGTATGGGTCCTGCCCGAGTATCACGGCTTTTACATCATCGTAATCCGTCAGTCTCAGCGCATTATAAATATCTCCCGCCGGCGGGTAAACCGTCCCGTTCTTATATTCTTCAATAAGAAACGAGCGTAACTCCTGATAATAAGGCTTTTGCCATTCCTCAGCGAGCAGCCCGTCCCATTTGTTTCCGGTTATTCTCTTCATTCAGTCTTTACGCCGCCCAGAATACGGCCGCGCTTTTTTTCTATGTAAGTGATCACAGTATATACCACTGTTGCGCATATCATGCCCAGAAGCAGTCCGCAGATGACATCCGAAGGATAGTGCATACCCAGATAGAGTCTCGAGATGCCTATCAGCACGCCCAGTACCACAAGAGCAACAGACAGCCTGTGCA
This sequence comes from uncultured Eubacteriales bacterium, assembly GCA_902778585.1. Taxonomy (GTDB): domain Bacteria; phylum Bacillota; class Clostridia; order Peptostreptococcales; family Anaerovoracaceae; genus Crickella. The sequence continues at coordinate 27,320 of CACYYD010000014.1, forward strand.
TCAGCTTAGGGTCTGCACCTGTGCCTTGCCACCCGAGGCACGGTACAAGGTCATACGACCTTCCGTTCTCCCCTTTCAGCGGCAGAGTTGCCATGAACATGCCCCAGGCAGGTCCCATCGCGTTCGCCGAATGTCCGCTCGGGAATGATGCGTCGCCCGGATGAGGCAGGAAAGGCTTTACCGCCTCAAAAATCTCCCACGGCCTTGCCCTGTCCACAGCCGGCTTGATAATCAGGTTGCAGCAGAGGAATGTGAGCATCAGCGAAAAGGTGCATACAATACCGAGCCTGCGTGTCTTCTTAAAGATCAGAAGTATGAGGCAGAGCACGATCCAGAAGTAGCCGCCTTCGCCGAAATAAGTGATAACTTTCATTACCGGAGTAAGCCAATCGGCATTCAGAGCATTCTGAATGCCGATCAGCAGATCACCGTCAAATTGTGTAAAAGAATCCATTAATTACTCTCTTTGATCAATTATTATTTCTATTCGCACATGCCTTCAGGATAGTTGATGTATACCTTCGGTATTCTGAGGTCGAAGCAGCATGTGATCTCGTAGTTGATAGTTCCGTTGATAGCAGCCAGGTCATCAGCGCTTATCTCCGCATCGCCCTGCTTGCCCATGATAACGACCTCGTCTCCGAGCTTTACGTCAGGAACTGCCGAAACGTCGACCATGCACTGGTCCATACAGATGTTTCCGACGACCGGGCACTTGATCCCGCCGACCAGAACGCTGATCTTTCCGCTGTTGAGTCTCGAATATCCGTCAGCGTATCCGAGTCCGATAGTGGCGATCTTCGTTTCCTTGTCAGAGGTGAACTTGCGTCCGTAACTTACGGATGTTCCTGCAGGAACAGTCTTGAGATTTACGATCTCAGCCTTGACTGTCATGACCGGCTTAAGATCGAGAACTTTTCCCTTGAGATATCCGGACGGAGCCAGGCCGTAGAGAATGATTCCCGGACGGCACGCGTCGAAGTGGATCTCAGGATATACCATGATCGAAGCCGAGTTTGCGCAGATCTTCTTAGGGTCAAATCCCGCAGCATTCAGCTTTTCCATGAAAGCGTTGTAGTTGCTGATCTGCAGTCCCGTGTATTCTCTCTGCTCCTCGTCAGCCGTTGAGAAGTGAGTGATGATTCCCGGGAGCTCGATGCCCGGGAGCTCAGAGAACTTCTTGTACTGCTCGACTGCATAGTCGCGTTCCTCTTCGGTGAATACTCTGAATCCGATACGTCCCATTCCTGTATCAAGAGCGAAGAGGCACTTTACAGGATCTGCACCTTCAGCCATTACTTCATCGCTCAGAGCCTTGACGTAGTCATAGTGCATCACTACCGGAGTAAGATCATACTCTATGACCGTATCAACGCATTCCGCCGGTGTCAGTCCGAGGATCACGATGCTTCCCTCTATACCGTCTTCGCGGAGATTTACAGCCTCTTCAAGAGTCGCAACGGCATATTTGTCCACACCGTTGTATTTCAGGACTTTTGCGCACTCAGTAGCTCCGTGTCCGTAACCGTTTGCCTTGATGACTCCGATCATCTGCGGGCACTGCATCTGCGCTTTGATCTGCTTTACGTTATGATCAAATGCCGACATATCGATCTCGGCCCAGACCTGTCTTAACGTCTCCTTATACATAGCATTTTCTCCTTATATGAACCTTAAATATATTGGTAACAATACTTGCTCAGAAAAATTTTACTACTCGTTTAAGCTTATATCAAGAACATGCCGTTCCAAATACGGCGGGCACGATCGATGCTTCCTGCCGCAGCGTCTTCCCCGTTCCCGGCCGATTCAGCCGGCTCTTCCGCAGGCGCTGGTTCCGGCTCCGGTGCAGGCACAGGTTCCGGAGCAGGCGCAGGTGCAGGTTCCGGTTCAGGTCTGCTGATAAGCTGTATCTCTCGCAGAAGCATCGCCTTCTTTGTGTATACGACTCTGACCTGATCGCCTTTCTGAGGGAAGTATCCGCTGGCTATTTTGGTATCCTTGGTAAGGTTGACAGTTACCATCTCGCCGTCAGCCATCTGTATGGTGCATGTCTGCTTCTCTTCGTTGCCCTCTATAATTACACCTTCAGCATCGACTTTTACATCGGGTTCTTCTACCGGTTCAGGCTCAGGGACAGGTTCAGGCTCAGGTTCCGGTGCCGGTTCAGGCGCAGGATCTTCGTCGCCCGATCCATCCGGCTTGTCCTCATCGCCCTTTTCGTCTTCCTGCTCACTGCTGCCGAAAGGCTCTATCTTTCTCGCCTCCATCGTCGACTTATAGTACATGACCTGTACCTGGTCTTCTTCCTTCGGGAAGTATCCGCTCAGAATCTCCGTGGAGTCAGTCACGGTCAGAGTGATCTCTCCGCCGTCGCTCAGAAGGACGCTGAAGGTATTGTTCCCATCGGATGTCCATCTGGTCAGCGTTCCGTCCACGATCACCGCGTCATCAGGATCAGGCTCCGGTGCCGGTTCAGGTTCAGGAGCAGGTGTCGGTTCAGGCGTTGGTGTTGGCGTAGGTTCAGGAGCAGGCTTCGCCTCCTCAGTCCAGAGCGCCGTCACCGTCAGATCGGACGTGATCTTGCTGAAGTCCTTGTCCCAGCCCTTGAATGTATAACCCTTCCTTACAGGGTTCGGCGGCTGTTTGGCAGCCTCGCCTTTTACGACTGTCTGGGTGCTTACCGTGCCGCCCACGCCGTCTACGAAGGTGACCTTGTAAGTGACAGGAGGCTCCGGCGTCTTCTTCACGCAGTATACATTGGTTGCAAGAGCATCACGGTTGATGTTTCCCGTATAGGTGATCTCCGACTTGTATCCCGCCGCAGGCTTGTCGCCTGTGTACTTTGTATTCTTGTCCGTGTGGATTATGTAGACTTTCTTGCCCGTATCGAGAGTCAGATAATCAGCCTCTACGCTCTTGATGGTACCGTTTACGGTAAGCCTTTCCTTTTCTGCCTCTTTTACGATATTGATCTCCAGGGCAGCAGGTGATTCATCGAGCTTGCCGTCATATCTGATATTGACGCTGTCTCCGGTATGCACGTATTTTGCCGCACCGGTGATGACAGTATCCGCATTGAAGGTGAATCTGATCGACTTTGCCGAGTCTATCGACAGCAGGATGCTGTTCTCGGTAAACTCCGCAACTATGCCGCTGACCGTCTTCACCTCAGGCTTCGCGATCTCCGCAGTCACGGTGATGCTTGCCGCGTAAGGATACTCACTCAGGTCGCCCGTATATATGACACTGACCTCATCGCCTACGCTCAGGTCGCCCGCGACCGCCGTCTCTTTATTTCTGACAAAAGATACCGTAAGGCTCTTTCCTGTAACAGTCAGCTCGTCGTCCTTGACCTGTGTTACGGTACCTTCAAAAACAAGTTCTTTTTCTATGTGCGAACGCAGGATCACTTCATCGGCATGCATCTTGCCCATGCTCTTGTGATAGCTGACCTCAACAGTATCTCCCTCATAAAGGCGGTCCTCATCTCCGAGGCGGTAAGCCGTTTCCTTTTCCGTCTCGATCTCAAATCGCCCTTCATCATTTTCGATCGTGATCTGCCCCTCTACCGCATTGATCAATGTTCCGGTAACGGATCCGGTCTCGGACTTGCCGCATGCAGCCAGCACAGGAATAAGAAAACAAGTAAGCAGAATAATGATCGTTGTCCTGATACTTCTATTCATGTTATTTCCTCCGCAGTTATATTTCCGAATTTCAGTCTTATTTCCGATTATCAGCCATATTTCCGAATACTTGGTCATAGTAATTATACCCTACTTCTTTCGCATAATGTCCGTTCCTTATTATGTGTTAAGCCGAACCTTGCCTTATCGTGCAAACTATGCTATTATACTCGGGCACGAAAACTTTATATGTCTCAGTAGCTCAGGGGATAGAGCAACGGTTTCCTAAACCGTGTGTCGGAGGTTCGATTCCTCTCTGGGACACCATGGCTGCACCGCGCGGTGCAGTTTTTTTATACTTTGTAAACCACCTGTCCGGTTTCTTTCGCTCACGCATCAGCCCAAGATCCTCTCCATTGGGTGCGACCTCGCGTATTTCCGCTCGCCGACATACCCCGCGATCCCAGTTTATGGGTGCGACCATGCGTATTTCCGCTCGTCAGCATACTCCCTAGCCCCAGTTTATGGGTGCGACCTTGCGTATTTCCGCTCGTCGGCACACCCCGCGACCCCAGTTTATGGGTGCGACCTTGCGTATTTCCGCTCGTCAGCATACTCCCTAGCCCCAGTTTATGGGTGCGACCTCGCGTATTTCCGCTCGCCGGCACACCCCGCGACCCCATTCATCAGCTTTTCAGCGATGCTTTCATTTTACCAATAGAATTATTTCCACCTATTTTCGGCATTAATTGACCTTTTTTCGTTTTCCATATTGGAAGATTTTTAATTGCCGTTACAATGACAATTAAAACTGCCTCGGACCCCAATGAGCATAAAGAAGCAGACAACCGGGCCGGGCGAACATGCAGGATCGGACGGTCAAAGCAAGGAGAGCACCATGAGATATACAAGTAAAAAAGCAGTTGAATATGATCTTGAGCAACATTACCGCCTTCAAAAGCAATATCTGGATAAGTGCGACGAATTATCGGGAACCGATGGTTTTCTCATAAAAGAGAAAAAGACTCGGAGCGGCAAACCTTTTTATTCTATAAAAAAGCCCGGCGACTCACGTTACATTTATGCCGGGAATGCCGATACCTCTGAAGTGCAGAAAATCAGAGAAAACCGATTATATAAAGAAACACTCATTGTAATAGAACGCAACATACGGGCCATGGAGGACTTCCTTTCCGTTTACAGAGAGACCAGGGCGGAAAACATCACCGAGCTGCTTCCGCGAGTCTACAAACTTCCTCACGATGCCGTCAGAATGTCGCTCGAGCCCGAAGTAGATAACTGGCTAAAGGAGAAGCAAAAGATCAAAGATAGTTATCCTGTCTTTAATCCTGCCGGACTGACGTGCAGGGCTTTTGACGGAACGATGATGCGCTCCAGAGCGGAATGCGTACACTACGAAGCTTTCTTCTTATATGATGTCCCCAGCATCTTCGAATTGCCGTATGAAACAGCCAACGATGTGCTTTCACCGGACTTCACGGCTCTGGATGTATTCACGATGGAATCAAAGGCATTCGAGCATTTGGGAAACTGGTTTCACAAGGACCTTGTCAAACGCAGGCAATACAGGACCGAATCGATGGACCGATGGGATCAGTTCAGACAGTTAGGATTCGTTCCTGAGGTAAATCTTCTTCTCACATTTGGCTCCGGTGATTCTTCGTTTGATGCCCAGGCCATACACAGAAAGATAGCGATGCTGGCTTCGCCACCCCCATCAAAAGAAACGATCGAGATGCTGCGGCGGCTTTAGATCAGCTTCAGAAGTTATGTCTTACTGATATGCACCTCGGCCTGCATATCCCTTTTCTGTCCGGTATTCATCCGGTTCATTCACCTCAAAGACGGAAGCAAATGACCCCGTTTCATTGAAAGATCATCCGGTCTGCGCAGACATGCAGACCGGCTTTAGCGTGTTTTCCAGCATGCTGTTCAGATCGTGTTTTCTACATGAAACGGAGGAAAAATATCAATGTTAAGTACAATAAAGATCGTTGTTCTGCATGCCTTTATACTGGCAGTGCAGGCTTTCTATATGTATATCTCAAGCAAGACACAGGTCAAAGAGCACAAATATCTTTATCTTATTGCCCTCCCTGTCGTCATGTGCATCCCGGTGCTGATCAGCCGCCAGTCCCCGGCTGCATATTCTTTATATGAGTATGCTCTGGTATTCTGCATCATCTTCGCAGCCATAGCTGACTCCACCGTAGCTTCTTTCACAGACAAGGACATCATGACCGGCAGCAGCTGGTGCAAATACCTTTGCTCATATCTTCTCATCTGCGCAGTCTCGTTCCTGTACGGAAAAGCCGCTGTCATTCCGGGAGTGATCGCTGCGCTCATCTTCGCCGCATTTGCAGTTTACTGCGTGATCAGAAAAAGGCTTTCACTCTTAGATGTTCTGAAAGCCGCGGTACTTGCCGCCGCCTCCCTCGTCTGCTCGTGGGGATTCATTGACTGGCTTTTATAGCATAAACGTGATGCCGGCAGATGGCGGGTCCGCGTCTTCAGATGTTATAATGCTGAATAGAAATGCTGTATAAAAGCAGGAGGATCCATCATGAAAAAACCCGCAGTCATAGGCATCGCAGCAGTCATCATCTGCCTGGCAGCAGGAGGAGCTTTCTTTCTCCTTCGCCCGGCGACCGGCGCAGAGATACCGAATGTGATGATCCACGGCTACAGCGGCTGGGGACAGTACGATGAGAGATATGAGGAGATCCCGTACTGGGGTCTGACTCTTACGGATTTCAGAAAGATGTTTGACCGCTGGGACATGGATGTCTACATGCCGTCCGTCGGTCCTCACTCGAGCGCTTGGGACAGAGCCTGCGAGGTGTACGCAGAGATCACGGGTACCCGGGTCGATTACGGAGCTGCGCACAGCGCTAAGTGCGGCCACGAAAGGTTCGGCAGGGACTACAGCGGCAAGGCGCTTATCCCGGACTTTGAATGGAACGATGATCATCCAGTGAACCTCATAGGCCACAGCTTTGGCGGGACTACCGCAAGAGTCCTGCTCGACCTCCTTGCTGACGGTGCTCCGGAGGAAGTCGCCGCGACGGGAGACGACACGAGCCCGCTCTTCACGGGCGGACACTCCGGCATGGTCTTCTCGCTGACTACGATCGCCTCTCCGCACAACGGTGCCACGCTCGTGAATGTGCGTCTGGACGGAGACAACACTTCAGGTGCAAGCTTCAGCCAGTCGTCTTCATATGACGCGCGTCTGGACCAGTTCGGCATCGATCCTGCCGAGGTCACGACCCAGGAAGCTGCCAACGCAGCGATGGAAGAGATGGACTTCTACGCCCATAACGACAGCGCGGCAAATGACATGGCAGTCGACAGAGCATGCGCCATGAATGCCGAGATCGAACTCCAGCCTGACGTCTATTACTTCTGCTACTACGGCTGCCGCACCACCGAAGACGGAAGCGGAGCGAGCGTTCCTACGGATAAGATGTGCCGCTTCCTGAAGGATCAGGCAACAGTCATAGGATCCTTTACCGGAAAAACAGCCGGCGGCTTTTCCGAAGGTTTCGGGGACGCGGCAGAGACATTCAAGGTCCCGCCGCAGGATCTCAACGCCGAGTGGCAGCCAAATGACGGTACAGTCAACACAGTGTCGGCTTATTGCCCTTATCATCTGGATGCTGACGGAAACAGGATATATGATGAGCACGTCGAATACTCCGGCACCGGTGCAGCTGAGCCCGGTGTGTGGAACATCCTTCCGGTATTCGACGAAGATCACTACGGCTTCATAGGCGGGATCTATTCCGAGGACATACGGGATGTCCGGCAGATCTATCAGGACATGCATGACCGCCTCGATGCGCTGAAGGTGAAGTAAGCGCCAAAGGATTTTTAAGTCATAAAAAGAGCGTATCCCTTCATCCGGAATACGCTCTTTTCTTCTGTTCTTATTCGGTTATGTATTTGTTTACTGCCGTGCTCTCGAGGAATTCTCCCTGGCACTCCTGCAGTCTCTGGTAATGAGGCATGGTGCGGTGCACACCGTGTGCATCGACATCCTTCCACTCTTCGTAGAGGAAGAGCTCATCCTCGTCTGCGACTGATCTGTAATAGCGGTAAGCGAGGTTGCCCTCCTCTGCGAGCGAGCCAGTTCTTACGCCCTCTCTTTCCACCATCTCCAGAAATTCCTCTCTCTTTCCCGGTTTGCACTTATAAAATACATTGATTACAAGCATTTCTACCCTCCTTGATCTTTATGCTTTCATATATGTTTACGGATGATATTTTACCATCCTTCGCGTGCCCCTTCATACCTGAAGCCTATCATGGTGATGTCGTCAAACTGGTCAGCTTTGCCTACATGCACGTCTATGTCTTCCTTTACAGCGTGCAGGAGCTCTTCCATGCCGGCGTCCTTCTTTTTGTTGAGGGCCTCCGTCATGCGCTCAGTGCCGTACTGCTCTTCAGCAGTATTGATGGCATCAGGTACTCCGTCGGTATAGACATAGATGCAGTCGCCCGGCTCAAGCTGCAGTTTATACTCATGAAACTCTACATCTTCCATTACACCAAGAGGCGGGGAGTGCTTCTCTCTGAAGATCTCGAAATCTCCACCGCTGTGTCTGATAGCAGGGTATTCGTGACCGGCGTTTATACATCTTACCTCTCCGCTCTCAAGATCGACTATGCCCATCCAGACTGTAACGAACATGTTCACGTCGTTGCCAATGCACAGCTCAGCGTTGACCTTTCTGAAGGTCTCCTGAAGATCGCTGCCTGTCTCGGCAAGGCTGCGTATCGCCGTCTTGCTTCGCATCATGAAGAGCGCTGCAGGTATGCCCTTTCCGGATACATCGGCTATGACAAGCGCAAGCTTATCCGGTCCCACAAAGAAGAAATCGTAGAAATCTCCCCCTACCTCTTTTGCCGGATCCATAGTCGCGTAGAGTTCAAAACCCTTATGGGTAAAAACAAAATTCTTCGGAAGAGCGGCATCCTGGATCGTATGGGCAAGAAGAAGCTCCTGCTCCATATGCTTTTCTGCCGCGTCTATGTATCCCTTCAACGTATCGACAGTCTGGTTGATATCGTTCGACAGAGACACGAATTCCTGCGAGCTGTAGACTTCGACCTTTTCATTCAGGTCGCCCCCGGTTATTTTGTTGAGCGACTCATTTACAAGCTGGAGCTTGTTGACAACGAGACCCTGTACCAGCAAGGAGACCAGTAAGTATATCGCGGTAAAGATCAGGATATCTGCAAGCAGTATCTCGTAAGCATAGATATCACGCTCCTCGTACACGTCATCTATATACAGCTGGACAAAGACCCTCAGGCCGCTGTCAGTCTCGCGGAGATAGCATAGTGATTTGTCACCGTACAGATTCGTAGTAAAGTAGTCTCCCGATTTGTGTGACATGATCAGTTTGCGCAGCTCGGGATTATAGTACTTGTCGTACTGTGTCCCGGCTACCAGTTCTCCGTCTGCAGTCGTCACGGCAAAAGAGCCTGAACTCCAGACGGAATGTGTATAGTTTTCCGTATTGCCGCCATGTTCATATATCCATTCCACGGAGTTTCCTATATCCTGCGCAAGGACCTCCATATCGCCCTTTGCTTCCTGGATGGCGGTCTCACTCTGGACCGCAAATGCCAGGCTGAAGTTAAGTATAAGCACGATGGCCGTAACGCCGAAGAGCCACATCTGGAACTTGCTGGATACAGATACTTTCTCCCATTGTATGCCTTTCAGCGGATTGTTCCATTCTCCCTCATATACCTTTATCACAAAGGCTATAAGAGCCAGACCCACCGCACTGAAAAGTATCATAGGCAGCGAGCAGACCCTTACTACATAAAAGGCCTTGAAAACATCATCCCGGTGCGTGATGAACACCACATACATATGGAAGACTTCGATGACCGACCCCAAAAAGAATGAGTAGGCCATGGCAGGCTTCTTTCCCCTGAAGAGAAAGACGTTCAGAAATGCCGACAGAAATCCCGCGAGTATTGTGGATATACTGCACGCGATCGTTGTATATGCCCCGACGTCAAAGTATGTGCCGGCAACGTAACGCTCAACGCCTCCGATTATTCCGGCAATAATACCGGATAACGGGCTGAAGAAAAGACCCGCCGTCATCGGTCCGAGGTCGCGCACATTGAGCATCATGTCTCCGTAGTCGACACCGAAATGCGTGGAGAAGATAGAGAGTATACCAAAAAGGAATCCCGCGGCTATCTTTTCATCCACGCCGAGCTTGCGCCCGTCCAAAGCTTTCCACAATAAAAATGTCACCCCTACATAAAGCAATGTTATAAGTGACATTTTTACTATCATGGTGAGCATCCCAGTCCCCCTCAGGATTCTCTGACACGGACCTCTTTTATAAAGAAGTCCGTGCCATCTATAACATCTTTGTCGAAGCTGCCGCACTTAGGGCAGAAGCCCTTGTTCACGACTATCGGGAATTCCGTACCGCATTCCCTGCAGAGGCCGACCGCCGTGACCTTCTCGATTATGAGCTCCGAGCCACGCAGAAAATCGTAGTCGTCGGATATCACCTCATAACCGTCCTGAAGGAACTCAGGGATCACGGACGTAGCTTCGCCCACTTCGATAACAATCGCGTCCACGTGGTCAAGGCCGTTCTCCTCGCAGACCTTTCCCACCTTATCCACTACACCGTACAGAAGCGTCAATTCATGCATCCGTGTGCCACCTACTTAGTGCCTCTGTTGTTGTCGGCTTCCCTGAACTTCTTGACGGCGATCTTCATCTCGCGGTTCTTGCGGTAGTTCTCGACATACTTCTGGCGGAAGCGGATCGAGTGTACCGGCTCGTCAAACTTCTTGATCAGGTGGATGGCGTCGAATTTGCATCTTGTGGTGCAGACACCGCAGCCGATGCATCTGTTCTGGTCTACCTGTGTAGCGCCGCATCCGAGGCAGCGTGCTGTCTCAGCCTTGAGCTGCTCTTCAGTGAATGTGAGGCTCTCGTTGCGCTTTGTGCCGACCTTGGACTTGTCGACACCAGGTACCTGACGCTTGATGTTGTCCCAGCTGATGTGGTTCCAGTCGAGATCTTCCTTGTCGAGTGCCTTGTACTCTCTTCTGTCTCTTGCGAGAGTCAGGCTGTGTCCCGGCCATACGAAGCGGTTGATCGAGATCGAAGCCTCCTTGCCTGCTGCGATAGCATCGATGCAGAACTTCTGTCCTGTATAGATGTCGCCGCCTGCGAAGATATCAGGCTCGCTTGTCTGATATGTCAGAGGGTCTGCGATAACGAGTCCCCTCTTGTCCGTCTCAACGTTAACGCCTGTGAGGAGCTTGCCCCAGTCAGGTCTCTGGCCGATGCAGTACAGAACAGTGCCGCACTTAGCCTCTTCTGTCACGCTGTCGTCAAACTTAGGATCGAACTTTCCGTCCTTGTTCTTTACGCTCAGGCACTTGCGGAACTTTATGCCGCTTACCTTGCCGGCCTTTGTGGTGACGATCTCTGTCTGTCCCCAGCCGTCATGGATGTTGATGCCGTCTTCCTTGCAGTATGCCTGGTCCTCTTCACCCATAGGCATCTCGTCATATGCCTCGAGGCAGTAGAGGTCGACCTGCTTTGCGCCGTATCTCTTTGCCGTACGCGCAACGTCAGCTCCGATGCTTCCGCCGCCGATAACTACAACTTTGCCGGAGAGCTCAACGTCATTGCCGCGGTTGATGTCCTTCAGGAACTCAACGCCTGCGATGACTCCCTTTGCGTCATCGCCAGGGATGCCGAGCTTGCCGCAGTTCTGAAGTCCGATGCCGAGGTAGAATGCCTCAAATCCTTCTTTGCGGAGCTGCGGTATGGTAACGTCAACGCCTACCTCGATGCCGCACTTGAACTCTACTCCGAGAGCTCTGAGTACGTCGATCTCAGCTTCTACTACGTCCTTCTCGAGCCTGAATGCAGGGATGCCGTTTACCAGCATTCCGCCAGGTCTCTTTTCCTTTTCAAATACAGTTACTTTATATCCGCCTGCTGCCAGATAGTAAGCGCAGGAGATTCCCGCCGGGCCGGATCCGATGACCGCGATCTTCTTGTCGTGATCCCAGAGCTTTCTCGGGATGAATCTCTGCGATGCCTCGATCTCTCTGTCTGCGATGAATCTCTTGATCTCATCGATAGCGACAGCCTTGTCGAGTTCGCCTCTTGTGCACTCGTTCTCGCAGTTATGCGGGCAGATGCGTCCGCAGACTGCAGGCAGCGGGTTCTCTTTCTTGATGAGCTCGAGGGCCTCCATGTATTTGCCCTGAGCAGCCAGTCTTATATATCCCTGGATAGCGATATGAGCCGGGCATGTAGTCTTGCACGGTGCCGTACCTGTCTCGACCACGTTCTTTCTGTGGTCTCTGTAGTCGGCATCGTATCTTTCAGGACCCCACTCGATCTCGTCCGGAAGCTCTACCTGCTGATGTACGATAGGTGTCTTCGAGCAGATCTTCTGTCCGAGTCTGAGGGCGTTGTTTGCGCATGTCTCCACGCACTGTCCGCATGCAACGCACTTCGAGGAGTCGACCTCTGCCACATAGTTGCTTCGAACCATGTTAGGAGCACCGTAATATGTGGCGCTTCCGATGGCCATGCAGCTCTGAGGCTGGCAGTTGCAGATAGCGAACGAGATACCGCTCTCAAGAGTCGTTATCTGGTGGACGCAGCCCATCGCTTCCGTTCTTTCAAGATGTTCATAGACCTGTTCCTTGGTAAGCTTCTCTCCGCGGCCGTGGCGGATCATCGACTCAGCAAGAAGACCCATGTAGATGCACATTCCGTCTTCAAGGTCGCCTGTGCCTTCGCCCATGATGCGGCGAACTCTGCGGCACTGGCACGGAACTCTGCAGAAAGCTCCGCCGACCGTAGTCTCGATAAGAGTGCTCAGTCTCTCCATCGTCATGATCTTTGTTCCTGCAGGCAGAGCGCTCTCTACCGGAACGACTCTCATGATACCGACGCCCATAGGCATCGAAGCCGCCACCTGGCCATAGGACTCAAAAGCGTGTCTCTGGAAGAGATACGAGATCTCAGGATGAGATTTATTGTATTCTTTGCTTCTGGCCAGCTGGAACTCGAAGATTCCCGGCGCGAACGGAACAAGCAGGTAGATCTTTGCGCCGCCCTTTCCGAGCTTTACATCCATGAAGTACGCCTTGTCTGCGCAGCCCTCAAGAATGTGTTTTACTTTTTCGACCGGCATTCCCGTCTTCTTTGCCAGACCTTTTGCCGTGGACGGCATTACGAGCTTCATCTCGCTCATAACAGCCAGTTCGTCGTCAGTCAGCAGATAATCGAGCAGCTGATACTCGGCGCAGTCCGGAGTGATCTTCAGCTCACCCTTATTCGCCATCTCAGTTGCAAGCCTGATAAGCTTGTCTTGTCTTGTTTCCATTTCTTGCTCCCTCTCAATACGCAAAAACGCAATATTTACATACTGTTTAAATTGTAACACAATGCACAAAAAAACACTCGATGGATTTCAGTTTCCACCGGGTGTTTTGCCCATTTATGTGATGACCATTCCTGCTCAGCGGCGGTCTTCTGCAGAGCCTTCCCAGCGGTCCTTTCCGTCATCAACGAGGACCGGCACGGTATAGCTTCCGGCGGTAACATCCGCAGCGTAGATATCGCAGTTGCCTATGTTCTTTGCCCAGTAGCTTCCGCCCGAGTCAGGTGTCAGATATTCAAGAGCCCCTTTCATGGCAATGGCATGAGTAGAGATAAGCACATTACGCTCGGCTGCCTCATCTTTTATCTCTTCAAGAAATTCTCCGAGTCTTTCCACTATCGCCGGCAGCGGCTCCATTCCATCAGGGGCCGGTACATTGACAAAATCCATGAAAAACTCTATGACCTCCGGTGCAGGGTGGTTCAGATCCATACCCTCATAAGGTCCGTAGTCCATTTCAATGAGTCTTTCATCTATGACAAGTTCTGCGTCAGGCGCTATGGTTTTTGCAGTCTGCACCGCTCTGATGAGAGGGCTCGAATATACCTTGTCTATGCTTACGCCCATGCCGGAGAATCTTTCCGCCGCTTCTGCCGCCTGCGCAAAACCGGTCTCATTGAGCGGATGGTCACTCCTGCCCTGCATAAGCATTCTGGCATTCAGGTCTGTCTTTCCGTGTCTGATTATATACAGCATTCCGCCTCCGTCTTCTCCTGTGCCCGGGAACTTTCTCAATATCTGTTGTGAACTATCTCCGCAAAGCACATGACATCTTTTATGCTTACTTCTGTGCCGTCGTCGAGCACGGCCTTGCCGCTCATCTTTCCGAAGACCTGATGCTGGTCTGAAACGATCACCTTGTAATCGAGGCACGCCGCTCTGTCGAGGACCGGCTCAAAGCTCATCTCAAATCTGCCGTCCGATGATGTGAAGCGCCAGGTGCCCATATATCCGTCTTCAGGCAGATGGAAGGTAACGTCATCAAGCTTGTGAGCCGTTCCGTTCCATATGAGCAGATTCTCAGTTGCCGCACTTGTGTCGCCGAAGCCATAGCCCAGATTCCAGCCGAGGCTGTTTCCATCCACATCGGCATTGCCCGCTGCCCAGAACCAGGTGTTGTCGTATGTCCATACGCCGCGGCCCCAGTCCAGCGTCGCAAAATCCGTTCGCGAATCGAATTCATACCTCCTGCCGTCAAAGCTTATATATCCCGTGACCCTCATGGTGAGTATCTTCTGGTTATAGTAGAAGGCATGCTTCTTAGGCCACGGAGTCGCTATAACCATTGAATCCATCGGCGGCTGATCCAGAATAAGTTCGGCGTCAAGCGGTTTTCCGTCCATGAAGTCCTCAAAATGGCACTTGATATGCCTGCTGTGATATTTGACCTCAAAGCTCATCTGTAGCCGTTTGTCGCTGTACTTCACGGTGCCGTAAGACGAGTCGCCCGGCAGATCCATCTTTCCCATAGGGAAGGCATTAAGGACAGTCTCGGTGTGCTCCCACGGCTCATCTCCGAAAACCAGCAGCGACACCGACTGGAGCCCGATGTACCCGTCATCCGACAGAGTGAATGCCGCGGCAAATTCCTTGTTGACCGCCAGATAATAATCCCATTCCTTGATCCGAAATTTCGGCGCCTTTATATCCGATCTGCGGTATTGCTGCACCGGGCTTCTTGACCAGCCCGGTTCCCTGAGTTCTCCGTTCTCATCGAGAAGGAGCTGCCTTTTTGTTACTTCGTGGTTCCTCATGGCTTTCCTCCGATCAGTCTGCCAGTATTCCGGCTTCAGCAACAAGTTTTTCGACTACTTCTATGTCCGACGGCAGCCATCTGACCGCCATTATGTCTTTCTTTCCAAGCCAGCATGCAGCCTCATGCTCTACGAGTTCCACCCCATCCGAAGCAAGTCCGCAAAGGAAACAGTACATCACAAGGTGAAACTCAGGATAATCATATTCGACGGTATCGAAGAGGCGTCCGATAGATATCTCTGCCCGGAGTTCTTCACGGATCTCGCGGGTCAGCGCCTCCTCGGGAGTCTCTCCGTCCTCGAGCTTACCTCCCGGAAATTCCCACCAGTCCTTATAATCTCCGTAACCCCGCTGTGTGGCGAATATCCTGCCTTCTTTGACCATTATTGCCGCTGCTACCCTAACTGTCCTGCTCATCGTCTGTTCCTTCATCTCCGTCAGAGCCTGATATGGCGCCCGATGGTCCGTTGTACTCAAGGCAGAGCATCGTAAGGTCATCAAACTGCTCAGCGCCTTTTACAAATCCTTTTACAGCCTTATAGACATTTTCAAGCAGAACGCGCGGCGAAGCATCGGAATCGATATTGAGCGCTTTGATCATCCTGTCGGTTCCGAACATGTTATGGCGTGAGTCGGCAGCTTCCGGTACACCGTCAGTATAGAGGAACAGCCTGTCTCCCGGTTCAAGGTCTATTTCATACTGCCTGTAATCGATGCCCTCCATTCCGCCTATGACAATGTCATGCTTGTCCTTAAGCAATTCGAATGCCCCTCCGGCTTTCATGACCGCAGGATATTCATGGCCTGCATTCCCTGCCGTAAGTCTGCCGGTAGAGATCTCAAGTATTCCCAGCCACACTGTTACAAACATATCCAGTCTGTTATTTGAACAGATAGAGTCATTCGTTTCGGTCAGTATTGCTGCAGGAGTCATCCCAAGGTTTGCGAAGCTCTTAAGTATCGCCTTGGATATCATCATGAAGAGAGCTGCAGGTATGCCCTTGCCGCTTACATCGGCCATGACTATGCAAAGATGGTCGTCATCGATCATGTAATAGTCATAGAAATCTCCTCCCACCTCACGTGCAGGTTTCATCGATGCGAAAATATCGAATTCCTGTCTGTCAGGGAACGGCGGGAACTCATTAGGCATCATGGCGCGCTGGAGATCGCTGGCCATCGTAAGCTCATGCGAGATCCGGTCTCTCTCGGCTTCTGCTTTCTGTTTTTCTTCAGCCTCATGTACCCTTTTGCGAACGTACGCGCCTACAGCCACTGACAGAGCGGCTGCTGCGATGAACGCCATAAGCAGAATGAACCAGGCCTGCTCATATATCGCCGGTTCTTTATAGATAGTTACACTTATGCTCTCGCTGCCGCGCCCCATGTCGTCTCTGAGCACCATCTCAAACTCGTATGTCCCGCCCCTGAGATTCGTATAGGTCACAGGTCTCATCTCACTGCGGGCAACCGTTACGGCTTTTTTGTCGAGGCCCTTAAGCTGATATGTTACCTGCGGATCTGTCAGCGAGTAATTGTATACATACCCGTAAACAGTTATCCTTTGAGCGTCTGAAGGAAGGAAGAACCTGCCTCGCCCGTCCGGATAACACATCTCACCGTCCGCTTCAATAAACGGCACGGATTGTTTGATATCTTTTATGTCCTCAAGAGAGTCTTCGATGTTTACCTTTACTACTCCGGTGCTTCCGGCAATGTACAGATTCCCTTCGGCTGTCAGTTCACTGTATGAATTGCTGGTCGCGGTGCAAGGCATTCCGTTTGCAAGGCCGTAGTGAACTGCATTTATCGTCTTGTTATCAATGAGGTCAGCTGCAGGCGCAACATAAATGCCGTTGCTGCTGATGACCCAGACGTCGCCTTTACTGTTTTCATACAGATCAAAGTTGTTGGAATAAGGGAACCTGTCTACCGTGGTCACCTTGTAGTCTTCCGTCATGTATGCGATGGAATTGCTGGTGACTATCCAGAACAGTCTGTTGCCTTCATCGTATTTTATACGCATCACGATGCCCGAGAGAAGCCCGTCACCTGTTCCGATGCAGCGTGTGCCGTCCTTTCCGATAACATATATGCCGCCCCCGTTTGAGCCAAGAAGTATATCTTCCCCCGGAGCTGAGCATACCGTCAGTATCTCCGGATTCTCTATGCCGTCAGCTTTCTCATAGCTTCTGCTAACGGTCCCTTCGCTGATGAGGGACACTCCTCCTGAATTGGCAACGAGTATGGTCCCGTCACTCGTTTCGCTTACCGCCCTGATATGGTCGGACAGCAGTCCGTCTTCCTTCGTATAAGCTGTCACATCCCCGGCATCATAGCAAAGCAGGCCCGGCCCCCTCCATGTAGAGATCCAAAGCCGTCCTTTGCTGTCTCTGATTATTGACCTTATGCGGCATCCGTCAAGGAGTTCTATAAGATCCCTCGTGCCGAGGTCCTCACCCGACGCAGTGACCGCAGAGTTCAGAGGCATCTCAGTTACAGTCCCATCATTTTCCTTTATGGCAGTAAGTCCGGTATCAGTAGCGACCAGGAGCAGATCGTTATACACACAGGTGGAATTAACGACTGTTGAGTCTATTCCGTAGCGCGCAAACACATCAGAGAAACGGTTGGCAGCTACCTTCATAACGCCCTGCCTGGTGGATGCGAACCACAGGTTTCCTTCATAATCTGCCATCACATTGGCCACCGAATTATTCATCGGCAGCTCTTTGAGGTAATGGAAACCGCTGCCGTCGACAGAGCCTATGCCATTGCGCGCGCAGATCCATAGCGTGTCTCCGTACTTTTTCATGTCGATGACGCCCGAGAGCGGCGAAATGTCTGTCGCTTCCATATTGTCCTTCTCAAGCTTAGGTTCTCCATAGTACAGAATAGAGTCGCCTGTTCCCGCATATACCTTTCCCGGGTTTGAAGGGTCCGGATAAAAACTGGTTATTCCGCTTATCTCAGTCCAGCTATGGTCCAGATAGTCCGCCAGTACGCCGTTCCGAACTATAAAGCAGTCGTCTTCTATGGTCGTACCGTAGACCTTACCATCCGATCCAAGAGTCAGGTGTTCTATGTATTCTTCACCGATCCTTGAATCTGTTATCCTGTGCACGCTCATATCCGGCAGAATCATCACGATGCCGGAAGTGGTGCCTGCATAGATGTTTCCTTTGTCATCTTCGGCTATGGAATTCACTTTTGCCGATCCAAGGCCGTCGTCTTCACTCCAATGCCTGAGTTCGCCCTCATCCATCATGAAGAGACCGCTCTCATTTGTGCCTATCCACAGCCGGTCCTTGCTGTCGGTATACAGACTGATCACGCTGCCTATTCCCGTCGAGGTAAAATCCACTCTCTCGAAGGTGTTTCCGTCATATCGCACCAGTCCGCTGTAGCTGCCTATCCAGATAAAGCCCTCATCTGTTTCAGCAAGAGCATTGGCTTCAGAAGTAGGCAGTCCGCTGGTGTTGTCATACAGCACCGCCGAGTAGTTGTCGCTGCGGCCTACAGGATCAACCGAGACCAGTTTTCCGGAATCATCCGCAGCATACGCGGCTCCTGAAGCAATAAAAAACAGAGCGCACAAAATTGCCGCCGCCCTCATAGGTAAAGATATTATGCCCGCTCCGCGGTTCTTCGTCCCGGCTTTGTGTCTCATATCCTCTGCTTTCTGAGAAAAGATTTCTGTTCTGATTATCGCACCTTTATCATATTTCGGTCAATGAAAAAGAGACCCGGGATGCCCCGTGGTCTCTTTATTATCCGTGTCATGCCTACAGCATTATTATCTCGGGTTTGTGTTTCTCCGCAGGCAGAAAATTGTTTATAAGCTGTTTGGTTTTGAACCTTATGTGCGTGGTGTTTGCTCTCGGATTGCACGCGAACCATTCTGCATCCGCAACCGCCTTGTCTATCACGACTTTGATCTTCCCGTCTTCATCGTTGAGTATGCCCATCACAGAGGCTTCGCCCGGAGTAAGTCCAATAAGATCTTCCATATCTTCGGCCGAAGCGAAAGACACTCTGGCTGTACGCATCATTGCTGCAAACAGTTTTGAATCAAAGCGCTTGTTTGCCGGAAGTATCACCAGATAGAAATCTGTCTTCTGCCTGTTGCAGCATATTATGGTCTTTCTGATCTCTGCGCCGAGTTTTTCTGATATCTCAACGCATTCTTCCATAGCTTCGACAGCATCGTTGTCGACTCTCTCATATTTGATGCCAAGTCTCTCGAGTTCCTGATAGACTTTTGTCTCAAGAGCGCCCCTTTCATCTTCAGGTGCAGTCGTCATCACATCGCTTATGTACATCTCTCCTGTCCCTCCTTTGCTTCTGTTATAAATTGTCGTTTGCTTTGATTGCTTATTCATGTGATCGTCCTAATCTTCCAGATGTATGTCCCAGCCGGTGTCGATCTTCTCTTTTACTTTGCGCATTGTTTCCGCATCCAGATCAGGCCAGTCAGTCACGGTTCTTGCTTTGTTTGATACAAGATGAGCTTTTTCTGCACACAAAGCGATCGGCGTGTCAGAAAGAGAATCTGAGTAGAAATTATCTATCACCGGAAATCCATGGTCAAAGATGTATTTGGCCTTTTCCTTTGCGTACATAAAGTTGTTGGTAAACACCCCATATTCACGATCATATTCAGTTGCTATGTAATCTACACCAAGCCTGTTCGCAACAGGCCCGATTATGCACGCGGGAGACGCGCTTATGATCAGGTCATCCGGTTTCTTCTGCGCAAGATACCACGGGGCGATCTTATTATAATTTTTATCCCAGTAGCGCTCGATCTGCTCATCGAAATCATCGATCAGAGTCAGAAAAGCGAAAAACTCCCTCTGCATCAAATACTCCGGAAGCCGCCCTGTTTTTCTCAGGATCAGATTCTTTATTACCTTAGGGAAGAAAGTGATCCACATACCGGGACGGCGCCTCATACACCACAGGAAAAAGCCTATGGTACAATCTGTCGGAAAAATCGTTCCATCAAAATCGTATACATTCATCACGCATCCACCTGTCGCAAATATCTATCTCTCTGCATCATTACAGGATCTTCCCTTTCTTAAGTCTCATCACTCCGCCCACAAATACATACTTAGTCCCCCTTCCTTCTTCTCTAGTCGGTGATCTTAGCGCCATTTAAATAACGGGCTTTTATATTGTGCTTTGTACCGATGTAGCAAAATCTTTCAACGGTCTGCTCCGGTAAGAGTTTTCTGGCAGCATCGGACAGTCCGTCAATGACCAGGGCGTCAAATACTGAGCCCGGCTCCAGTGATCCTGTACCGCCGAATAGCTGACCGCTCTGCTTTGTAGCCATCCAGAATGCTTCCGGGAAAGTGATCTTGCGGTTATCTTCCGGTTCATAGAAGTTTTTCAGTTTTGACAGCTGAACCGAGCGGGCAGCCTGAGTGTAAACTCCTATATGATGGCCGGCAGAGATGTCACTTCCCAAACCTATCTTCATGCCTTTATCCAGAAGAGTCCCCGTCTGCATGATGCCGGCGATAACACTTATAGTCGCATCCGGGCACTGAACAGCGTAGCAGTCGTATTTCTGCATGATGCGGATATCATCTTCGGACGGAAAAATAAAATGCCCTCCTATGACAGGTCCATTATCCATCAGTCCGGCTCTCTCATAGATCTCAGTATCGCACGAACACTCCGGGAACAGCGATCTTGCCTGCTCTGCCTCCCACATTGATTCAACAAGATGAGTCTGCATTCCGACATTATACTTTTTGCCAAGTATGCCGAGGCCATTGATAAGTTCGCGTGTGCACGTAGGTGCGAATCTCGGAGTAAGTATCGGCTTCGTATTGCAGTTGCTGCTGTATTTTTCCAGGAATTCCTCGGTCTCGCGGATCGATCGCGCTGTATCCTCCAGAAGGTCCTCCTGCGCACTGCGATCCATGTTTACTTTTCCGACAAATCCTTTGATACCTTTCCGGTCCATTCTTTCCAGCAGATATGATGTCGCTTCGGAATGGATGGTTCCATATACGCACGCATGCATTGTACCATTAGCGATCATGTCGTCTACAAAGGCGTCATAAGCCAGTTTTGCAAATTCAGTATCAGCATACCTTGCTTCCATCGGAAAGGTGCATTTATCAAGCCAATCCGCCAGCAGCAAATCCATTTCCAGCCCTCTGTTCAGATACTGAGGTGCGTGAACATGAAGATCCGAGAATGCAGGAATAAGCACCCCGGTCTTATAGTCTGTGACCGGAATATTTGCATACTCCTCAGGCAGCACAGCCCATATGCCCTTTACCCTGCCGTTTTCTACAGCAATATAGCTGTCAGGGTGAGATGCCAGATGTTCTCTGTCTTCTGAATAGACTATATCCGCATGGATTATTTGCATTTTATATACCTTTCTTATCAGACATGACTTGCGCACTCACAGACTTCCGTCCGGCAAATTGCGAATTCTTGCTCTGAATCCGTGAAGCCATTGCAACTGCTGCAGTCTGAGCATTGTGGGTTTTCTACCCCCGACCAAGATTGCGACCTTTTGCTGCGGAGATTTTATGTTATGTCTTTATTCTGAAAAACTTTAAGCTGGTCTGTCATCTCCTGAGCTGTTATCTGATCCATCTTGTATCTGATAAGCACAACCCCTAAATAGATCACCACGACACTGCCAGCTACTGCAGCAGCCTGCATGGCATATCCACTTATGTTTCCTCTGAAAACCATCGCTTCGATTATTGCCACAATGATGATCAGCTGAATGATCTTATGTATCAGCGCCTGTCTTACGCTCAGTTCCCTATTAGTATACATGATGAAGCTTGGAATGCAGGCAAGAAAACCGTAGATCAGAGGATAGATCATTACTTCGTATCCGAATTTCTGATCAGGAGCGAACAGTGAACCGGTCACATACATCGCGACATTGATCAGGACCGTGCTTATAAAGAAATATTTTGCTGTCTCTATTATCCTTTCTTTCATTTCTTACCTCGAGATTCTTTCCTTGACTTCGGTGACATACTTGCGCGAAATGATGACATCCTCGCCATTCATCAGCCGGCACATGTATCTCCCGTTCAGGGCGGGTCTTATGGATTCGACCTTCATAAGATTGACGATCACAGATTTCGATATGCGGACAAATCTGTTCCCGGAGAGAGCTTCCTCAAGCTCATACAGCCTGAGCCCGGACTCATAGCAAGCCTCCTGCAGATAAATGAAGGTTTTGTTATCTACAGATTCTGCATAGAATATGTCCGCAAGCGGAATGCTGACCTGTGAGTCTCCGTCCTTTCCGTCTATCCTGCCCTGACGCGATTCTATGAAACGTACTATCTCCTTTATATTGGAGTCCACTCTGTGACAGCCTATTCTTATATACTCTTTCTTGTCTTCGCCAATCGTGATTACTTCTATTTCCATATCAATAACTTTCTTCTATCTCAAGTGTTCCCGTCCCTTTCAGGTAGTGATCGAAGAACTCAAGAACAAGTGAATTTACCTGGTCGATGCAAACTTCCGGATCGACCTCACCCGTGCCAAGAGCATTTGCTATGAAAGGCGAGATGAGAGGCAGATCCGTAAAGTTCATATGACCGCTTCCCTTGAAATACGTCGTGTGACCGTCGGCCGCATTGTCCATTATAACATTATTCACATAATCCTTTTGCAGCTTGTATGCTTCCTCGCAGCTTTCCTGATGATTCTGATTCCTTACATCAAGGACAGGTGTTGCATATGGCTCAGTGCTGCATATCTCCTCGCCATTCTCGATGCCGGTAATCTCTCCGAACATAGTGCCATCAAGATCTATGACCGCGGAAACGTCGTTTCTTCGCCCTGCGGTAACGGAAGCGGCTCCTCCCATCGAGTGTCCGAAGAGTCCGATCTTCTCTGTATCAATGAGCGAGAGTGCGCGGCCGACATCACTGCGGCTTCCGTCGCTACTGAATGCCCATGATCCGTCAGGTTCTGCCTTGACGGCTGATTTGATCGTATCGAGTACAAAGTTCATATCATCGAGCCGCAGCTTCATCGCTTTTGACATGATATCAAAAGTCGTTTCCGCGTCATATTCATTGTTCTCGATTTTTATTGCGGACTGTATGAAGCCCATATCCACCGGAACCGTCTTGCCGGCCGAATCAGTCGTAAAGAATGAATGATGCGGATGATCAAGTGCGATGACCACGTATCCGTTGCTTGCAAGTTCCATATACGCAGACATATTGCTCTGATAATAACCGAAAGCGCCATGGCTGAAAACTACCAGCGGCAGTGAATGAGCTTTTATCGCATCTGTGCTTTCCGGATAGAAGAAATGTACCGGTACCTCACGGTAAGATCCGTCGTTTTCGAATTCATCTGCTCTTGATGAATCGATCAGAATTGCCTCAGTCTCCGCTACAGAATATTCACCTGACAGCGGGCGTCCATGGTAATCGGTAAAGATAAAAGCCGGAATCATAGCCAGTGAGATAATCAAAATGCCCAGCACCGTTCTTATAACGATCGACGGTTTACCTTTGGCAGTTTCCTTCTTTCTCCTGATGAGCCAAAAGATCGCGGAAATAATAAGCTGCAGAACAAGGATCACCAGTACTCCTTTGAATCTGAAGCTGAAATCGATTCCCGGCAGCAGCGTCATGACCAGGAATGTCACTAATTCGACCGCTGAAACGCAAAGACGGCGCTTCGCCCATTCTCCGCGAGTGATCTTTCCGGACATTGCAAAAGCTGCAAAACCTATCTCTGTCAATATCAAAACCAGCAACAACAGCATTTCCATGATCGGCTCCTTTCAAATGTCTTACTCTGTCTGACTCTATGTGATTGCCCGTTTCGAGTGTAAAAAAATAAGAGGCTTCTCTTCAATAGCCTCTACGGTAAGATGCATTTTAAGCCGGTAAGATGCAAAACTCCTTGCAAACATCAGCAGTATGCGTACCATAGTCAAAGGTTATTTTTAAAGTGTACCCTGTGTCAAGGACACATACGTTTTTAATAATTGTTACTTGTGCCCGTTGGATTTAGGTATTTCCAGCGGGTATTTTCCTGTTTTGAGATACTTGTAATATTCTGCAGGTGCAAGTTTGGCAAGGTCCCACTGGTATCGCTCATTATTGTAGTAATCAGCCCAATCTGTTATGACCGCCAGGATCTGTTCATAGGTTTCACATTCAGAAATATCGATCTCATCCTTCATGTGACCATAGAAGGATTCCTGTGGAGCATTATCCCAGCAGTTTGCACGTCTGGACATTGATTGCCTGAGTTCCTTGTCCTTCAGCAAAGCTCTGAACTGAACGCTGGTGTAGTGTGCGCCCTGATCAGAGTGGAGCATGGTTTCTGTGTTCATTTCTATGCCATGTTTGGCAATAGCGATCTCGACAGTTTCAAGCACAAAGTCTATCTCAAGGGATTCACTTAATACCCATGCCAGCAGTTCCTTTGTACAGGCATCGATTATCGTAGACATATAGCAACGCGGTGCCTTGCCATTGATGATGTATGTTATGTCCGTCAGCAGTATTGTTCTTGGACCATGCTCTTCGAATTCACGCTTCAGCAGGTTGTCTGCTACAGAATCTGTTTTGAGTGCTTTAGCGATCCTCCTGTATGGATTTGCCTTGCGCACCGGACAGAACAGGCTGTATTTCTTCATCAATCGACGGATTTTCTTGATGTTCATATGAACAGGCGGATCCATATGGAGAAATCGCATGTATATGCCACGGGCACCTTTGCTGTAACCTCTGTGGTTGTAGGCAATCAGTATTAGTTCAAAGTCTGCCCGATCCTGCTGCTCGCGTTGTTCTCTGAGATCGGCTGTCTGCAGGTAATGATAATATCCTGAACGAGATACGCCGGCGGTCTCACAAAGCCATTTGATGTTGAGCATATTATCTTCACGCTGCATCATCTGCTCTATGATGGCATATTTGGCGCTTGCAGGAATCTTCATCGGGTTGATTCCTCTGGACCCAAGGACACTATTTTTTTTAGAAACTCGATCTCCTGATCCTTGTATTTCAATTGCTGTTTCAGCAGCTCGATTTCCTTTTCCAGGGATTTGAATCCGTTGTTCTGGTAATCCGTAGTATGGACATCTCGGAAACCCTGACCGGCTTTTCCTTCCTTGCGAATCTGGTATTTCATGCCATTTATTCGTGTTTCACCGAGAAGTTCACAAGGGATATTGAATTCATCAAAGATGTGATGGATATCCTGTCCTTGCTGTAACCTGTTCCAAATGAGTTCTTTGAACTCTTTGGAAAAACACACTTTGCGCGGTGTCACCTCAATGATGTATGGATGCGCCTGTAGCAATTCGATTTCTTCGGCGGTGAATTTTGAGTATGACATGAGTTACCCTCCTTTTCGGACACTTTTATTCTATCTGATTTTTGATTCAAAACGTATATGTCCGTTGGAAAGGGTTTCTGATGATTTTTCAAAACCTAACTGTCCGATTTACAGGGTACATTTTATTTCGAGTACGAAAAAAAGCCTGAAATCGTTGAAATTTCAGGCTTTCTAGCTGGTGGAGATGATATACTTTCCGAATCCGCTCTCTCCCTTGATTTTACTATGACTTCGGGCTGTTGCTTTCTGAATTGCCGACCAGATTGACGACCATTTCGTATATCCGAACGAGGTCTGTATAGGTCGGTTTTTGTCGCCTTCTCCAGGCATAAAAAAAGGCCCGAGATCATATGAATCTCAAGCCCAAATTATGGTGGAGATGGTGGGAGTATCTCAGTATCTTTTCTGCGTAGTATTATTTGCGACAGGTCAGGTACAGTATGATCCCATCTTGTGCGATAACACCCTATGTATCATAGAGTTATCATGCTTTATCTATTAATACTTTTCTCTATACTGTTCCATCACATCCACGAAAAGTTCTTTAGTAGTCGGCGGTGTGTA